>JAFDGC010000003.1 GCA_019309485.1 Deltaproteobacteria bacterium
GTCGCCCCCCACGCGGGGGCGTGGATTGAAGGCCTGATCTAAACGACTACTGCACCGCATTTCAGGAGAAGCGCCCGCAAAATGGATCTGTGGCAACGGGACTCCTCCTTGCAGTAGCATCCGATGGAAAGGTTCGCGTGATGGGAAAGGGCGGCGAGCTCCTCTGTTAAAAGGGCGTCCGACGGGGATAAATTGGGGAACCATACGTCATAAAAGTCTTTTGAGACGAATTCTTCTCTGCGCACCCTGCGGGGCGGACGTCGCACCGTTCCGATCCGCAAGGCTTCCCTTTCTCTCCGGGGACTTCCCAATCGGACAGTCCTGATGGCCATACGTGACTCACTCCACAAATGGAACGGGTAGAATCCGGTACAGGTTCCCCGTTAAATCCAAAAACCGGACCAGGTTTTCTTTTGAAATCACCAGAGTGGCGGTGTTCACCAGGGGGTGAAACTGAAAAGCCTCCGATTCCCAAAGGGTCTCGTCGATGACCACCTCGACCCGGTTGTCCCTGTCATTGAAGACCGCCAGGAGGGTGACCGAACCGGGTTCCACTCCGAGGTGCTCCATGAGGCGTTCTGCGGAACCGAAGGATAGATGCCCCGCGCCGAGGACTCCGGAAAGGGCCTTGATATCCACTCGTTTATCCGCCGGAACCGCCACCAGGAAATAGCGCTGTTTCTTGCCCCGGAAAAACAGATTTTTGGTCTCGGCCCCGTCTAGCTTGGGCACCAGGCGCTTAACGTCGTCGACGGTGTAGACCGGAGGGTGATCGAAACGCGCGTATCCGATTTTGTGGACTTTCAAAAATTCGAAAAAGGTTTCAACGTCCGGCATGATTTCCCCTTTCCCGACGACCAAAACATACTCGTCGCATCGCGTCAAGGAGGCATCTTCGGATCAGCCGTTGCAAAGAAGTGGTCCCTTTCCCCAACTCTTGCACCTTCACTTCGGGGCACCTTGCCTCTGCGACAAAATCGGCCAGCAATCACCTTAGCTCATTGATAATTAATAAAGACGGTGGCGTTTACCCGACGGTTTTGGTGGATTAAAATTTCCTTGACACCCGATAACGCTTTTGTTAGTGAGATCGGGTTATTGGTATTGGAGATTCCCCGCAGCTAGCTGCGGGGAATGTGCTCGCTGTTGCGGCTGCGGATAAAGCTTTTTCTCAGAGATTTTTCGACTTGGGACGGGATATTTTTTAGCGCTACTTTTTGTGGAAACGGATGACTAAACGAAAAAGGAGGACGTCATGAAGAAGGTGCTTTATTTTCTGCTCGTTTTTGGCATGGCTATTGGAACCGGATGGGCGGCAGACACCGTTAAAATTCCGGTGGCTTCCCCGTTTACCGGCCAACTGGCCTCCTTCGGCGAGGGCGTGAAAAACGCCGCCTTGCTAAAGGCGGAAGAAGTCAATGCCGCCGGCGGCATCAACGGCAAAAAGGTGGAAATTCTTTTGGAGGATGAACTGTGCGATCCCAAGGAAGCCGCGACGGTGGCCACCAAGCTGGCGAATAACAAGGAAATTTCCATCGTCATCGGTCACCTCTGCAGCTCCGCCACCCTGGCTGCCCTGCCCATTTACAGGGATGCCAAACTCCCGGCCATCTCCCCGGCGTCCACCAACGTCAACATCTGCAAAATGAGCCCCTTTTATTTTCGGAACGTCTACAAGGACGATTTCCAGGGCACTTTTTTAGCCCGATACATCGACAGGGTGAAGGGCTACAAAAAGGTGGCGGTTTTTTATGAGGTCAACGACTACTCCATGGGCCTCATGGGGGCTTTCATGAAAGAGGCCGTCAAGCTCGGCATCCAGATCCTTGGAACGGAGGCGTACACCGCCGAGACCACCGATTTCAAACCGCAGTTGACCAAATTCAAGATGATGAAGCCCGATGCCATTTTCATCCCGGGATATGCCCCCCAGGGAACCTTGATCATTTCCCAGGCCGCCAGCCTGGGCATGAAAGTGGGTGTCTTCGGCGCGGACGGACTGGACGATGCCATCATGCTCGAGAACCCGGACGCCGAGGGTCTCTTTGTGACCACCCCGTTTTTGCCGGATCAGGCGGGCCCCGCAGCCGCCGGATTCATCAAGGCCTACACCAAGAAATACGGGGTGGAGCCCAACTGGTTCGCCGCCAATACCTATGACGCGGTGGGCATGGCCGTGGCGGCCATCAAAGCCGTGGGGCAGGATCGGGTAAAGATCCAGCAATGGCTGCTGTCCATCAACACCAAAGAAAATGCCTACGAAGGCGTCACGGGAAAGACATATTTTGATGAAAACGGGGATTGTCTGAAAGACGCCTACATCAAAGTCGTCAAAGACGGTAAGTGGGTCGGCGCAGAGAAACAGATGATGTAGCCGCACCATGAGACGTTCAAAGGGCAGGTCGCCAAGACCTGCCCTTTTTTCAACCCTCTCCGGGCGATAACAGCGATAACACAAATGGAATAGAGGAAGTCGGGGTGGAAAATCTCCTGGGCATGTCGAGTCTGTTCCTGCAGCAATTGGTCAACGGCTTGACGCTGGGCGGCGTGTATGCCCTGATCGCGGTGGGATACACCATGGTCTACGGAGTCATTGAATTGATCAACTTCGCCCATGGTGAAATTTACATGCTGGGGGCCTTTCTGGCCTACACCATGGTGACGGTCTTCGGCATCCCTTTCTTTGCCGCCATCCCCCTGACCATCATGATCTGTGCGTGCTTCGGCATTCTTTTGGACTTCATCGCCTACCGTCCCCTACGAAGAGCCCCGCGCCTGGCCGCGCTCATCACCGCCATCGGAATGTCCATCTTTTTGCAGAATCTGGCTCTTTTGATCTGGGGGGGGCAAATCCGGTCCTACCCGAGGGCGGTACTCCCGAAGGCCTTTTTTCAAAACGCCTTTGTTGTCGGTGACATCACCATGACCTGGCTTCAGATTTTCATCCTGGCCGTGACCGTGGTCTTTATGTTCATCCTACACTTGATCATTCATCGCACCCAGGTGGGAACCGCCATGCGGGCCATCTCCCAGGACAAGGTGACATCGGCCCTGATGGGCATCAGCGTGAACCGGGTCATTTCCTTCACTTTTGCCATCGGTTCGGCCATGGGGGCCATGGCCGGCATCCTGGTGGGATTGTATTACAATGCCATCTTCCCCTACATGGGGTACAACGCCGGCATCAAGGCCTTTGCCGCCGCGGTCCTGGGCGGCATCGGGAGTGTTCCCGGCGCCATGCTCGGCGGCGGCGTTTTGGGGATCGCGGAAGTCTTCGGGGCCGGATATCTTGCGTCCGAATATCGTGACGGCATCTCTTATGCCGTCATGATTCTCGTCATTCTTTTCAAGCCCTCCGGTTTGATCGGAAAGCCCATTTTGGAGAAGGTGTGATGAAAACGCGGATGTCCGATATTCCACGCAAGTGTCTGTATCTGGGAATCCTGGCTTTTGCCCTCCTCTTGCCCTGGCTCCCCTTGGGGGGGTCGTCCAATTACCTTCTCCGGATTCTCACTACGGCCACCCTTTACATGGTGCTGGCCCTGGGATTGAACATCGTCCCCGGATTCAACGGGCTCCTCGACCTGGGATACGTGGGATTTTACGGCATCGGCGCGTATACCGCAGGACTGCTCACCCTCCATTACAATGTCAGTTTCTGGATCATCGTTCCCTTGGCCGCCCTAAACGGCGCCATATGGGGTATTTTATTGGGGGCGCCCACCTTGAGGCTTACCGGGGATTATTTCGCCATCGTCACCTTCGGGTTTTCCGAACTTGTGGTGCTGGTGATCCGCAACGAACTCTGGCTGACCCGGGGCCCCATGGGGCTTCCGGGGATCGCACCCCCGTCTGTTTTCGGACATCCCCTGACTCAGGACTGGGAGTACTTTTACCTGATCATCTTCCTTTTGCTAATAGTGCTTTTTGTCGTCACCCGCCTCGAAGATTCCCGCATCGGCCGGGCCTGGTACTCCATCCGGGAGGATGAAATCGCCGCCCAATGCAGCGGGGTCAACCTGATTCAATACAAGGTCACCGCCTTTGCCATCAGTGCCGCCATCGGCGGGGCCGGCGGGGCCTTTTATGCCAACTGGTTCAAATTCATCCACCCGGACATGTTCAAGTTCTGGGAATCGATTCTGATTTTGTGCCTGATCGTTTTCGGGGGGTTGGGGAGTATCGTGGGAACCATGCTCGGGGCCCTGGCGCTGATCCCCCTGACCGAACTCCTTCGAGTCGTGCTGCCCCAAAACCTTTTCAGCGGCCGATACCTGATATACGGTGTCGTCCTGGTACTGATGATGCGCTTGCGGCCCGACGGCCTCCTTCCGTTCGTTCGTTTCCAGCAAAACAAGGCCCGTCGGGCACAGAAGCGCCTGGCTCCCACCGGAAACGGTGAATAGGGGTTTAATGGATCCGATATTGACCGTCAAAAACATCGGCAAATCCTTCGGGGGCTTGACCGCTCTGAAAAACGTGACCATGGAAGCAGCTAAAGGTCAGATCATCGGCATCATCGGCCCCAACGGCGCGGGGAAGACGACGCTGTTCAACTGCTTGACCGGCTTGTACTTTCCCTCCGAAGGACAAATTTTCTTTCAGGAAAAACCCATCGTGCCCCAGCTTTCCCTCATCAAGTCCGCATTGGTCAGCCGGTGTGCCGCCGTGTTCCTCGTTTTGAGCCTCTTCTGGGCGCCCTTGTTTTGGGCGGTGCTGCTTCCCAGTACTTTTTTCAAAGTGGAGCTGACCATGCTCACCGCGTTCATCCTGGTCATGCGGTGGCTCTTCGGAAGGGGGCTGAAGAATTATCAGATTTGGGCGTGGAGCGTGATGTTCGTCCTTATCGGCGGAGACGTTTTTCTCGCATTGTGGAGTTTGTTCCATCTGTCCTCACTGGGCCCTTTTCCGGGCACGGAAATCTCCTTGGCGTATCTTGCCGCTCCCTGGGGTGTGGCCGCCCTCCTGTTTAACGGGTTTTTTTTCTGGCAGTTGCTCCTCAAAGACGTCCGGCAACTTTTTGGTTTTCGTGTGGGACCGGACCGGGTGTGCTGTTTCGGCATCGCCCGGACGTTTCAGAACAACCGGTTGTTTTTGAATTTAAGCGTATTGGACAATGTCAAGATCGGCGCTCACATACGGTTTAAAGCCGGATTGATCACGACGATTTTTCGTTCCAATTCCCAGCGGACCGAAGAGCAACAAATTGAATTGGATTGCCTGGAAATGCTTCGCTTCGTGGGACTCGAAAAGCGTGCCTTCGACTTGGCGGGCGCGCTGGCCTACGGCGAACAGCGCCGCCTGGAAATCGCCCGGGCCCTGGCCTCCAATCCCCAGGTCCTGCTCCTGGACGAACCGGCGGCCGGGATGAATCCCCGGGAATCCTCCCGCCTGGTGCAACTGATCCGGAATATTCGGGACAAAGGCATCACGGTGCTGATCATCGAGCACGACATGAAGGTCATCATGAATCTGGCGGATGTCATCTATGTCCTGGATCACGGAGAATTGATCGCCGAGGGCAGCCCCAAAGAGATCCGGGCCAATCCAAAGGTCATTGAAGCCTACCTGGGCGGGAGCCTGGCATATGCTGAAGCTTGAAACCGTCCACAGCCATTACGGGCAGATTCATGCCCTGAAAGGCATCTCTCTTTCGGTCCAGGCGGGGAATATCTGCTGCCTCATCGGCGCCAACGGTGCGGGCAAATCCACCACCCTGATGTGCATCAGCGGCATCAAGAACATTTCCTCCGGGAGCATCGAATTCGAGGGCCGCACCATCCATACCCTGAGTCCCGAAAAGATCGTGGGGTTGGGCATTGTCCAGGTCCCCGAAGGGCGGCGCATATTCCCCTACCTGACCGTTCAGGAGAACCTGATGATGGGGGCCTACCGGTGTGCGGACAAGGCCAAGGTTTATGAAACCCTTGAAAAATACTTTGACATTTTTCCGATCCTCAAAGACCGCAACAAGCAGATGGGCGGCACCCTCTCGGGGGGGGAACAGCAGATGCTGGCCATCGCCCGGGCGTTGATGGGCAGCCCCCGATTGTTGTTGCTAGACGAGCCCTCCCTGGGATTGGCGCCCCTGGTGGTGGAAAACATCATGAACATCATCCGGCAAATCAAGTCGGAGGGGCTCACCATCCTGCTGGTGGAGCAAAACGCCCAGGCCGCGCTGGAGTTGGCCGATTACGGTTACGTCATTGAAACCGGAGAAGTGGTCCTCGAAGACGCCGCCGCCGATCTTCTTCAAAATGCCCGCGTGAAAGAAGCCTATCTGGGGGAAGGATAATCGGGTCCCTTCAATTCCCTCTTGGCTCCGCCGCCGATAATCTTCCCTGCCAGGAGTCCCGGGTTTCAAGTGTTTTTCGAATCATGGCCAGGGTCCCGGCCTTGTCCCGGCACCAGTCGGGGGCCACCAGTTCATCCACATGGGGATCCCCCGTAAGCCGCTGGATCACCACATCTGCCGGAAGACGTTCCAGGAAACCGCACACCAGGTCCACGTATGCCTTCTGGTCTAAAGGCACATATTCTTTTTTTCGAAAAAGCGTTTCCAGCCGGGTCCCTTTCACTACATACAACAGGTGAAGTTTGACGCCGTCCACTTTGCATGCCGCGAGGGCCGCGGCGGTGGCCATCATATGGGAGCGGTCCTCGCCGGGAAGCCCCAGGATGACATGGGCGCAGGCGGATATCCCCCGTTTTCGGGTCCGCCGGACGGCATCTTTGAAGCAGGCAAAATCGTGTCCCCGGTTGATCCTGGAAAGGGTAGCGTCGTGGGCGGATTGAAGGCCGTATTCGACCCAAACGAGATGGGTCTTTTGATATCCCGCCAACAGATCCAGGACCGCATCCGGTACACAATCCGGCCGGGTCCCCACTGAAATCCCCACAACATCCTTTGGCGCAAGGGCCGCGTCATAGGCGGCCTTTAATCGGTCAAGGGGCGCGTAGGTGTTGGTGAAGGCCTGGAAATAGGCAATGAACTTTTTGGCGCCGTAGCGCCGGGAAAGCCTTTCTTTCCCCTCCTCCATCTGATCCTGGAGGCGCATGCCCCGGGCATGTGCGCCTGTTCCGGACCCCCTTTGATTGCAATAGATGCACCCATCGGCCGAAAGGGTCCCGTCCCGATTGGGGCAGGAAAACCCCGCATCCAGGGTGATTTTTTGCACCCGGCATCCGAACCGGTCCTTCAGGTAAGTGTTGAAATCCCGATAGCGTTGTTCCATTCGAGGGTCCTTTGAACAGGGTCCCGGGTTCCCGTTCTTGATTTGCAGGCCAAGCGATTATAATATATCTAAATTTTAAAGGACAAGAAACCGGAAAAACCCTGTGGATATCCATGGACCACTATGACGTCATCGTTGTCGGCGCCGGACATGCCGGCTGCGAGGCCGCCCTGGCCGCGGCCCGCTTGGGGTGTTCCACCCTTTTGATGGCCATCGATCTGGACAAGGTGGCCGCCATGCCCTGCAGCCCTTCCATCGGCGGGACGGCCAAAGGGCAATTGGTGAAAGAAATCGATGCCCTGGGGGGCGAAATGGCCAAGATCACGGACCGGACCGCCATCCAGTACCGCACACTCAATACCAAGAAAGGCCCCGCTGTCCATTCCACACGCACCCAAAACGACAAGAACCGGTATCATGTGGCCATGAAAGCGGTGGTGGAGGCCCAGCCCGGTTTGCACCTCCGGCAGGCCATGGTGGATGCCCTCATCATCGAAAATCATCGTGTTTCCGGTGTCCGGGATCACACGGGGTTTGAATATGCGGCCAGAGCAGTGGTTTTGGCCACCGGCACCTTTCTCAGCGGCCTGGTCCACATCGGATTCCGCGCATTCCAAGCCGGCAGGGCCGGGGAATTCGCCTCTTACGCCCTTCCGGAACACCTCAGACGGCTTGGATTTTCAACGGGAAGAATGAAGACGGGAACCCCGCCCCGGCTGAAACGTTCGAGCATTGACTTTTCCCAATTCACCCGGCATGACCCGGATCCCGTACCGGTACCGTTTTCCGTTTTCAGCCACACGGCGCCCCTCCCCCAGTTGCCCAGCTACATCGGCCGCACCAATTCTGAAAGCCACCGGATCGTACGCGACAATCTCGAGCGCAGCGCCCTTTACGGGGGACGGATCCGCGGTGTTTCGGCACGGTATTGTCCCTCCCTGGAAGACAAAGTGGTCCGTTTTTCCGAAAAGGATCAGCACCAAGTCATCCTGGAGCCCGAAGGGCTCGACACCGATGAAATTTACGCCAGCGGTCTCGGAAACAGCCTCCCCCTGGAGATTCAAGTCCGGCTGGTCCGATCCATTGCCGGGCTGGAAAACGCCGAAATCGTCCGGCCCGCCTACGCCATCGAATACGACTATGTCAACCCCAATCAGCTCAGGCCGACCCTGGAGACCAAGCCGGTGGCGGGCCTTTTCCTGGCGGGACAGATCAACGGCACCTCGGGTTACGAGGAAGCGGCCGCCCAAGGGCTCTGGGCCGGCATCAACGCCGCATTGAAAGTCCAAAATCGTCCCCCTTTTATCCTGGATCGCTCCCAGGCGTATATGGGGGTTCTCGTGGACGATCTCATCACGCGGGGAACTCTGGAGCCGTACCGCATGTTCACTTCACGGGCTGAATACCGCCTGATGCTTCGGGAAGACAATGCGGATCTCCGCCTGATGGAAATCGGCGCCGGCCTCGGCCTAATCCCGGATACGGCGGTCCGGGAAATCCGGGAAAGAAAGCGGCAAATCGAAGAAGAGATCCGGCGCATCAAGGGCATCGTTGTCAAGCCGTCGGCCGCCGTGAACGCATATATGGAAAGCCAACAGTCGCCCCCTTTGACCGACGGCATTCGGTTTGACCAGTTGTTGAAGCGGTCGGAATTGGACTACGGATTGGTTTCGCGTTTTGCCCCATCCCCGCAGGCGCTGTCCGAAAAGGTGACAAAACAAGTGGAGATACAAATCAAATACGAAGGGTACATCCAGCGCCAGATCAGAGAAATCGAAAAGTTCAAGACCTTGGAAACCCAGCCCATCCCTGAAGATTTCGATTTCACCCGGGTGCACGGCCTGTCCAATGAACTTAAGCAAAAGCTTTCCGCCGTCATGCCGGTCTCCCTCGGGCAGGCATCGCGGGTGGACGGCATGACGCCGTCGGCCCTTTCGGTATTGATGATCGCCCTCAGGGCCGGGAAATATCGCAATGACGCCTCCCGGGCGCCTTCCGAAAAAGCGCATTCACCTTGACAGCAGATTGCGTTTCTCTTAATTTTAGGGCACTATATGCAATATCCCCTTTGATCATGGAAAACTTGAAACCCATTGAAAGCAACCATGTCCGAAAGCGATTATTATAAAATCCTCGGGGTTTCCAAAAACGCCTCCAAGGACGAGATCAAAAAAGCCTACCGGAAGCTTGCCATGAAGTATCACCCAGATCATGCCAAGGGGGACGGCGGCGCCGAGGAAAGATTCAAAAAAATCAGCGAAGCCTATGCCGTGCTGGGCGACGATGAAAAGCGCCGCCAGTACGACACCTTCGGATCCAACGGATTTCAGCAGCGATTCTCCCAGGAAGACATTTTCAGAGGGTTCGATTTCAGTGAGATTTTAAAGGAGTTCGGACTGGGAGGCACTTCCTTTGCCCGGGGAAAAGGGGGCGGTGTCCGGTTTTCTTTCGGTCCGGGGTCTTCGCCCTTCGGTTTTCACGGGCCGTCGCCGGAAAGACAGGTCAAGGGGCAGGACCTCGTTTATGAAATCCCCCTCACCCTGGAAGAAGTTTCCAAGGGAACCACCAAGAAGGTCTCTTTTCACCATGGCGGCCAGGCACGGAACCTCACCGTTAAAATTCCCAAAGGATTGATCAACGGCAAAAAGCTCCGCCTGGCCGGGAAAGGAAATCCAGGCCTCTACGGCGGTCCTCCCGGGGATTTGTACATTCAGTCCAAAGTCGTGGAGGATCCTGTCTTTGCAGCACAAGGCCATGATCTATCTTTAAACCGGGAAATCAAAATCAGTGAAGCCCTTTTGGGAACCACCCTTTCGATTCCCACCCTTGAAAACAAGACGTTGAACCTGACCGTTCCCCCGGGAACCCGGCACAAAACCCGCATGCGCCTGGCCGGCCATGGGCTTCCCCACATGAAAGGCGACGGCCGGGGAGATCTCTACGTCAACATCCTTGTGAATATCCCGAAAACGCTTACCGCCCGGCAGAAAAAGCTGGCCGAAGAACTGGCCGAAGCCGGATTGTAATCCGACCCCCGCACCCGGAAAGCCGATGCAACCTTGGGTAAAGAGACCTATTCCATGCCTGAATTGATCCCTATTTTATCCAAAGACAGGATCGAAGCCCTGGTTTCAAGCGTGGCGGCACAGATCTCCGGCGACTATAAAAACCGGGAATTGATCTTCATCGCGGTACTCAAGGGGGCTTTTGTCTTCCTGGCGGATCTGATGCGGGCGCTGACCATTCCTGCGCGTCTCGATTTCATCCAGGTTTCAAGCTACGGCACCGGGACCTGTTCTTCGGAGAAACCGATTTTGAAAAAAGGCCCGGATATCGATATCCGGGGAAAAGATGTGCTCCTCGTCGAAGACATCATGGATACGGGCTTGACAATGGCCTTTCTCATCGATTACTTAAATTATTTAAAACCAAAAACCGTCAAGACCTGCGTCTTTCTCGATAAAACGGAACGGCGCAAGATTCATATCCACCCGGACTACGCGTGCTATACGGTTGAAAGCGGTTTCCTGGTCGGATACGGTTTGGACTACGACGAAAGCTACCGCACCCTTCCGGAGATCTACCGTTTAACTTTCTAGAGCGGGAGAGGCGTCATGATCGTCACTTGCGAAAACTGCGATACCCGGTTCACCCTGGATGAGACCGTTTTGGAAAAAAGCGGTTCCAAGGTGCAATGTTCCAACTGCGACCATGTCTTTACGGTCTTTCCTCCGAGCGGGGAACCCGCCGGTGAAGAGGAAATCGATGCGCTCCTTCGAGACCTGGCGGTGGAGGAAGAAGAAGCGGCGCCCGGCGCTCCCCTCGAACCCGAAACACAGGCTCCGGAAGGTGAAACCCCTTTCGATATCGATACCCTTGATCTGTCGGAAATCTCGGACCTGCCGGGATCCGGGGCGGCTCCCCTGGATGACGAGGGAATCGAGCGCGATTCCGGTACCGAAACCACCCCGAAGATGGAAGAAGCCACCGAAGAAGACGAATTGGAATTCGTCTTGGGAGAAGATTTTGAAATTGAAAAAGATACGACCGCCCACAGTCCCGGGGATCCCGGAAAGGTGGAGTTCGATTTAAGCGACCTCGAAGAGATTCTCAAGCCTGAAAAGCCGGAGGAAACCGACAAAAAAACCAAAGAACCCGCTGAAAGCGTCCTTAAAGAAGAACCCCCCAAAGAACCCCCCATCGAGTTTGACATCGAGATCCTGGAAGACACCATTCCGGATACCGTTCAAGAAGAAACACCCGTTGAAGAAACGGACGAAGAAGGCGTCGCGCCCGAAACGGACGAAGAAGTGGATGTCATCGACGAGCTGGATCTCACCGAGTTCAAGGAAGAAGAGCCGACGGTATCCGCCGATTTGGAAAAAGAAGCCAAAACCCCCGTTATTGAAAAAGACCTTGTCTCGGAGGCCGCCGAAGCCCCCCTGGAATCGGAGACCGGGACGCCTGCCGCCGAAGAAACGGAAGATAAGCAGGAGCCCCGCCCCGCCGTTCGGGACCGCATGGCAGAAGAACCGCGGGCGTTCGAACCGGAACCCGCCGACACCCATATCGGAGAAGTGCCGCCGGAAGCCTTTTCGGTCTCCGGAAGAACGAACCGGGTAGGGAAATCCTTATTCGTCCTCCTGATTCTGGCGCTTTTGGGAGGCGCCGGGTACGGCGCCTATTTCCTCGTCTACAAAATGGGGGTTTCCATCCCCTATTTGACGAATCTTTTGAAGACAGAATCCGCGGATCCGGGGAATTTGAAGGTACGCCTCCTGGATGTGGAAGGCCATTTCGTCCCGGGTTTGTCCCTGCAAGAAAAACGTTTCGTGATATCGGGAAAGGTCCAGAACAACTACGATCACTCCCGAAAAAACATTCAGATCACCGGCAATATTCTGAAAAAAACGGAAATTATTGCAACCAAAACGGTTTACTGCGGCAATCTGATCCCTGAAACCGATCTTGTGAAGATGGATATGGATGCCATCGACGCCCGCCTTTCCGCTCAACCCGCCGAAAGTGCCGCACACGCGCACCTTCCATCCGGCAAAGCCGGACCCTTCATGATCGTCTTCGGAGACCTGCCTCCGGACGTGGAAGAATACAGTGTTGAAGTGGAGGGCTCGCAGGAGATAAAATAACGGTTTCGGCTTGACGCCACCCGAAACTGTTTGATAAAAGGCGCCTTGCTTCTTATGGCGATGTAGCTCAGGTGGTCAGAGCATGCGGCTCATATCCGCAGTGTCCGGGGTTCAAATCCCTGCATCGCCACCAAAGACTTAAAGCCTCTGCAATTTCAGATAAATGCGGAGGCTCTTTTATTGGTGATTGCGGATCGGTTGCCCCGTCATCGGGGGGATTGAACGCCTCCCGCAGCTTGACAATAAGCCCAGGGTACGGTCTAGTGAAGGAAAAATCATTTTTATGGGGGGGTTAAACCCCTTTTCCTTGTTTTGCCGCATTTTTGAAGGAGGATGGATCCATGGACTTTGAATGCATTCTTTACGAAAAAAAAGGCGCTGTTGCCATCATTCGCCTCAACCGGCCCCGGGTGCTCAATGCCATGAACAAGCAACTCTGGCTCGATTTTCAGGAAGCACTGGAGGATGTCAAAAAGGACGCCGAAATCAAGGTCTTGATCATCACCGGAGAAGGTCGGGCCTTTTCAACCGGAGCGGACCTGAAAGAATCCAAAACCCGCAGTATCGACGCCTACCGGGATTACCTGGAGGCGCTCCAGGAAGTTTCCCGAAAAATCCTCCGGTTTGAAAAACCCACCATCGCCGCCGTCAACGGCTACGCCCTGGGATCGGGCTACGAACTGGCCCTGGCCTGCGATATCCGCATCGCCGCCGAGGACGCCCTGATCGGATCCCCGGAAGCCAAGGTCACCTCGTCGGTCACCGGCGGGGCCTTGAGGCTGGTTCAAGACCTCATCGGTCCGGGAAAGGCCAGAGAACTCCTTTTTACCGGAGAATCCATCGACGGAAAAGAAGCCGAACGGATCGGACTTGTGAACAAGGCGGTACCTCTGGAAAACCTCATGGAAGAAGCCGTGGCCATGGCCCAAAAGATCGCGGCCAACAGCGCCTTTTCCATCAAGCTGATCAAGCGGGGCCTTTTAATGGCCCGTGGGGAAGCCAGCCTGGAAGCCCTCATGGACTATGAAATCGAGGCCTGCCTGGCATGCGTATCCACCAAGGAACGGCAGGATTCCTTGCACGCCTTTGAAGAACGAAAAAAATAACAGGAGAAAACAATGTCCGTGGATTCGATACTCAAAGCAAAGTCCGTGGCGGTGGTAGGCGCCTCAAAAGTGGAAACCAAGCGGGGTTTTCAGGCCATCCGCACCCTCCTGGCAGAAGGATATTCCGGAAAAATCTTTCCGGTGAATCCAAAGGAAGAGTCGATCCTGGGATTCCGATGTTACCCCAAGGTGTCGGCCATCGAAGAGGATGTGGAATTGGCGCTGATCACCACTCCGGCCCAAACGGTCCCCTCCGTGCTTGAGGATTGCGGAAAAAAGGGCGTCCGGGGCGCCGTCATCATCGCCGGAGGGTTCGGGGAAACGGGAGCCGAGGGGAAAAGCCGGGAAGAAGCGGCCAGAGAGGCCGCCCGAAAATGCGGCATTCGGTTCATCGGTCCCAACACCTCCGGAATCATGAATCTTCATGAAAACCTGAACCTGGTGGGACTCAGGGACGCCCCCAAAGGCGACATCGCCCTGTTGACCCAGAGCGGCAACATGGCCCTGACCCTCATTACCGAAGCCAAGTTAAAAAGCCGTAAAGGCTTTTCCTACTACGTGGGCGTGGGGAATGAAACCGATTTGAAGTTCCATGAGTATCTCGAATTTTTCCGAAACGATCCGAACACCCGGGCCATCCTCATGTATGTGGAGGGCATGCGACAGGGTCGGGCGTTTCTTCAGGAGGCGTATAAAACCACCCCCGTAAAACCCATTATCCTGCTGAAGGGCGGACGCTCGGCCACCGGAAAACGCTCCGCCGGATCCCACACCGGTGCACTGGCCGGCATGTCGGAAGTGGCCAAGGGAGCTTTCGAAAGGGCGGGCGTCGTCGTCATTGAAAACCCGGACGAACTCTTTCCCGCGGCCGAAACCCTTTCCAGCCTCCCCGCCATCAAGACCAACAGCGTGGCTATCCTGGCCGACGGGGGCGGGCACGCCACCATTGTCTCGGACCTTCTGACGGATCTGGGGGTTCAGATTCCGCCCCTTGAGGAAAAGACCCAAAAAAAACTCAAGACCCTTCTTCCGGCCGCGGCTTCGGTCCCCAACCCCGTGGACGTGGCAGGGGGTACGGATGCCGATCCGGAAATTTTTGCCAAATGTGCCCGGATCATCTTGAACGATAGGAACATCGGGGGACTTCTTATCGTTGGCCTCTTCGGAGGATACGGCATCAGGTTTGCGGAGAGCCTGTCGCTCATCGAGGAAGACGCCGCCCACCAGATGGGAAAAATGGTAAGCCGATATAAGAAGCCCATCGTGGTTCACAGCCTTTTCAGTTCCATGAAACCCCATGCCTTGGATCTGTTGCGATACTATGGTGTTCCTGTCTACGATTCCCTGGATGTGGCGTGCAAGTGCGTCGCGGTGCTGGCCCGATACGGCGGGTACGTGAAGTCGCATCCCCATCGGGTGAGCTTTGCCTTCAACTGGGGGCAAAAGGCCAAAAAAAGGGCGAGAAAAATCATCGAAGGGGCGCTAAAGGAGGACCGGCGCATCCTTTTGGAACATAACGCCAAGCAAATTTTAAGGCTGCACGGGGCCCCCGTCCCCGACGACACCCTGGCCAAAACCGCCGACGACGCCGTGGCGATCGCACAAAAAATCAACGGAAAAGTCGCCTTGAAAATCGTCTCCCCGGATGTGCTCCATAAAAGTGATGCCGGCGGGGTGCGCATCAACCTGGAAACCGAAGAAGAGATTCGAAACGCCTTTGCCGAAATCATCACCAATGTCCGCGACTACGACCCGGATGCCGACATCCGGGGAATCCTGGTCAGCCCCATGGCAAAACCCGGGCTCGAAGTCATCGTCGGCACCAAGATCGACGATCAGTTCGGTCCCATCATTCTCTTCGGATTGGGGGGTGTTATGGTGGAAATCCTGAAAGACGTCGCCTTTCGGGTCCTTCCCATTTCGCCGAGGGGGGCCAAACTCATGATCGACGAGCTGAAATCCTCCCCGCTGCTGGACGGATTCAGAGGGTCGTCGCCGCTGGACAAAGAGGCACTGCGGAAGCTTTTGCTCACCGTGTCCGAGATCATCGAATCCTATCCGGAAATTGAAGAGATGGACCTCAACCCGGTCCTGGTGCACGAGCAGGGACACGGGGTGAGCATCGTGGATGCCCGGATCATTCTCAAGGCCCCGGAAGAAAACATATCATCGCTTCCTGCGGACAGAGTTGTATTTGGAAAGGGTTGATGTTATACTAGTAATTTTACGCACCTCAATGACGCCGGCGATATGGATGGGATGCTCCGCACATGGCTTTATCCGCCAAAGAAAGACTCACGCGCTTTTATCAGCAATTTTCACCCGCTGACCAGGTCCTGGTCGCCATTTCCGCGGATCCGGACGCCATCGGCTGTGCCCTGGCCGTAAAGCGGCTCTTGTGGCGCCGGGTGGCGGGGGTGACCCTGTCCAATGTCAACGTTATTGAGCGCCCGGATAATCAGGCCATGGTCCGCCTTCTGAAAATCCCCTTGATCCATATGGAACAGATCGACCCGGAAACCTTTACCCGTGTTGTCCTGGTGGACTCCCAACCGGACCACCACGAACTCTTTTCGCGGATTCAACCCCACGTCATCATCGACCACCACCCGGACACGGGGGTGCGCGCCCCTTTCCTGGATATCCGGCCCCAATACGGCGCCACCGCCAGCATCCTGACGGAGTATTTGAGAGCCGCAAAGATCACACCGAGCATCAAGCTCGCCACCGCCTTGTTTCACGCCATCAAAGTGGACACGAGCAATTTCGAAAGAAAAACGCTTCCCGAAGATCTCCGGGCCTTCCAGTATCTTTTCAAGTTCACCAACATCCACCTTGCCCAAAAAATCGAGCGGGTCTACATGAAGTTGGAATACCTGAAATACTTCAAGTCGGCCCTCGACAGCCGGTGGCTGAAAAAAGGCAAAGTCTTCGTCCATTTGGGACCGGTGGTCAACCCGGATATTTGTGTCCTCATCGCCGATTTTTTCATGGGGATCGATACCATCACGTGGAGCATCGCCTCCGGACTCTGGCAGGACAAACTCATCCTCATTTTCAGGAACGACGGGGTTCTGAAAGACGCCGGGAAGGTGGCCAAGCAAAGCTTCGGAGAGATGGGGAGCGCGGGGGGACACAAAAGCATGGCCCGGGCGGAGATACCGATTTCGGATCTCAAAGGGAGGCTTGATCTCAAAAACGACAAACGGGTCCTTTCCTGGATTATTAAAAAGACCCGTGTGAGGAAATAACGCCATGGCCTTTTCCCATCCGGATATCCATGTCACGGTTCTGGGTTCCGGCACTTGTGTCCCTTCCCTGAAACGCAGCGCCTGCGCCGTATTGGCGCGCACGGGATCGGAAACCTTGCTTTTCGATGCCGGACCCGGGACCCTGCGCCGGCTCCTGGAAGCCGGAACCACGATCTTTGAGGTCACCCATCTGTTTTTAAGCCATTTCCACCCGGATCATTCCGCTGAAGTGGTGCCGTTTTTGTTCGCCACAAAGTACCCGGATGTCTCCCGGCGAAAGCATCCCTTGACGATCGTCGCCGGTAAAGGGCTCTCGAATTTTTACAACGGCTTGAAAAAAGTCTATGGAGATTGGGTGGTGCTCCCCACGGGGCTTTTGAAACTGATCGAAATGGATGACACAAGACCGGATACCCGGCAATTGGATGGAGTTGCGGTCTCTTCCATGCCCATGGCCCATAATCCGGAAAGCGTGGGATTCAGAATCGAAACACGATCGGGTGTGGCAATGGTGTATTCGGGGGATACGGATTATACGGAAAATCTGGTGGAACTGGCCAGAGGCGCCGATCTTTTCATCTGCGAGTCGGCCCTGCCGGACGATCTGAAAGTCAAGGGGCACCTCACCCCTTCCCTGGCCGGGGAAGTCGCCCGAAAAGCAGGGGTTTCCCTGATGGTGTTGACCCATCTCTACCCCGAGTGCGACTTGACCGATATTGAAAAAGAATGCCGGAAAACCTATGCCGGGCCCATGAAGATCGCCCACGACCTCATGACCCTCGAACTGAGCGCCGGAAACCCGAAAACAGGTGAAATCCCTATGACGTTACCGTCGACAAAATGAAGTATTATCCTGTATATCTGGACGTGAAAAACAAAGCGTGCCTGGTAGTGGGCGGCGGCGAGGTGGGGACCCGGAAGGTGAAAACCCTTCTGGACTGCGGGGCCCGTGTCACCGTGGTGAGTCTTGCCGTCGCCCCCGAACTTTTTCAATTGGTCCGGGCCGGCGCCGTCACGCTTCACCGGCGAACATTTCGGCCCGGAGACCTGGACGGCATGTTTCTGGTCATCGGCGCCACCGACGATCCCCGGCTCAACCTGAGCGTCAGCCGGGAAGCCTTGGGCCGAAACATGCTGTGCAACGTCGCCGACAGGCCCGAGGCATGCAATTTTATCCTCCCGTCCATCGTCAATCGGGGAGATCTCATCATCGCCGTGTCCACCTCCGGAACGAGTCCGGCCTTTGCAAAGACGCTTCGGCGGGAGCTTGAACAGCGGTTCGGCCCGGAGCATGCGGACTTTTTAAGCCTCATGGGACAGGTCCGGCGGAAGCTGCTGAAAACCGCCCACCCACCGGAAGCCCACAAGCCCCTCTTCGAGGCGCTGATCCGAAGCGATCTCCTCCGGTGGATAAAGGAAAAGGATATCGGTCGAATCAATGCCCTTTTACGGAAAATATTCGGGAAGGAATACGAAATCGATGCACTGCCCGGAGAAAAGTCCTGAGCCGACAATGGGTGCATCCCCCTGTTGTGGAGCCCCCCGCTCTGAAGAGCGGGGCTCCCCGGTAAGGAAAGTGTCTATTTTAAGTACGCTTCCCGCAAGCCCCGTCTTAAAAGGCGGGGCTTGCGGGAAGCGTTCCGGTCAACATTTTCTGATCCGCATCGCTTTGTCCCGGTGATTCTATGGAAGACCTCGTTTCCGCGGTGATCTCCCTTTATCTGTTGAGTACGGCCTGTTACCTGGCGTATCTGTTCTTCCAGAAAGATGCGCTCCATCATTTCGGGTATTACATCCTCTTCGCGGGGCTGCTGTGCCACTCCGCCATCATCATCGCCGTCTTTGTCCAGACGGGCGCCATGCCCGTGCGCAACCTGTTCGAGACCCTGTCCCTGGCGGCATGGGCGGTGGCCGTGGTGTTTTTGGCGGTGCGGCACCGGTTCAAGCTTAAAATTTTAGGCATCTTCGCCGCTCCCGCGGCGCTGTCCCTCATGGTGGTGGCTTCCCAGCTTCCCCGGCACACCGGACCGGTGAAAGACATCTTTTCCAGTTTCTGGTTTGTCCTCCACGTGGTGAGCGTCTTTGTGGGAGATGCCGCCTTTGCCCTGGCCTGTGGCGCCGGGATTTTATACCTGGTCCAGGAGCGGGCCATCAAGAACAAGTCCCGGGGGTTCTTCTTCCGGCGTCTCCCCTCTCTGGAACGTCTCGATGCCGCGGGATACACCTGTATCGTGGTGGGGTTTACGTTCCTCACGGCGGGGCTCATCGCCGGTTTCATCTACGCCAAATCAGTGTGGGGACGGTTCTGGAGTTGGGATCCCAAGGAAGTCTGGTCCGCTGTCACCTGGCTGGTATACGCCGCCCTGCTCCATGAACGGCTCACCGTGGGATGGCGGGGGCGGCGTGCGGCCATTTTCTCCATCATCGCGTTCGCCGTTTTGCTGTTCACCTTTTTCGGCGTCAACTTCCTCTTGAAAGGTCATCATGGGGAGTTCACACGGTTTTAGGTTTTTTCCGTTTATGCCGACGGGAATCCCCCTCAATCCTGATTTTCGGCGGGTGCCATGATTCCAAAAACGCCTGACACCATCCCCGAAATCCTCCTTGTGGGCCTCAACCATGAAACAGCACCGGTGGAACTCCGGGAATGCATGGCCCTGTCCGAAACCGATACGGAAAAGGGGCTTCAGGATCTCGGTCAGGTTCCGGACATCCGGGAAGCGATGCTGTTGTCCACTTGCAACCGGGTGGAGATCCTGACGGTCACGGGGAATCCCGATGCCGCCGCAAGGCACGTCAAAGCCTTTCTTTCAAGCTTCGGAGGGATAGCGCCCTCGGTTCTGGATGCGGTCCTCTATACCCACAGAGGAGACGCGGCGGTACGGCATGTGTTCCGGGTGGCGGCAAGCCTTGACTCCATGATGGTCGGGGAGCCTCAGATCCTGGGGCAGATGAAAGAGGCCTACCGGATGGCGACCATCAAAAAAACCACCGGGGTCATTCTCAACCGCCTGCTGCACCGGGCATTCTTTGTGGCCAAACGGGTCCGCAGCGAAACGGGAATCGGCGACCATGCGGTCTCCATCAGTTATGCCGCCATTGAACTGGCCAAAAAGATCTTCGAGACGCTGGAAGGGAAAAAAGTGCTCCTCATCGGCGCCGGGGAAATGGCGGAGATCGCCGTGGAACATCTGGTTCGGAACCGGTCGGGGGCCATCTTCGTGGCCAACCGGACCTTCCAGCGGGGGTTGGAACTGGCTCGAAAATTCAAAGGACAGGCGGTCCGCTTTGAAGAAATCGACGGCCTTTTGCCCGTGGCGGACATCATCATCAGTTCCACGGGTTCCCCGGACATGGTGATCCGCCGGGATCAGGTCAAGGGGGTCATCCGGTCCAGAAAAAACCGCCCCCTGTTTTTCATCGATATCGCCGTTCCCCGGGACATCGATCCTTCCATTAACCAGCTTCCCAATACCTATGTTTATGACATCGACGATTTAAAAGGGATCACCGAGGAAAACATGGCGGATCGCCTTCGGGAAGCGGCCAAAGGAGAACGTATCGTGGACGAAGCCGTGGCGGCCTTTCGGCGATGGTACGAAAGCCTGGAGGTGGTGCCTACGGTGGTGGCGTTGAGAAGCAAGATTGAACGGATCGTTTACGCCGAAATCGAAAAAACCCTTTCCGGATGGGGCGGAACAACCGACGTCCAGCGGCAGGCCCTGTACCGCATGGCCGATGCCATGGTGAACAAAATCCTCCACGACCCCACATTGTATTTAAAAGATCTTGCCCGCTACGACGCCAAGGCCGTCACCCTGGACATTACCCGAAAACTCTTCAACCTCGACGAAAAATGAAAGGACCCTTGCGATGAAGACCGCGTTTTTATTCCCCGGCCAGGGATCCCAGTTCGTGGGCATGGGACTCGATTTTTACCATGAGTTCGACTTTGTCCGGGAATTGTTCGATATGGCCGAAGAAACGGTCAAGATGAAGTTGAAAAACTTGTGTTTCAAGGGTCCCATGGAGGCCCTGACCGAGACCGTCAACCTCCAACCCGCCGTCACCGCCGCCAACCTGGCTTGTCTTGCCGTTCTTGAACGAGAGGCCATCGGGGCGCAAGTCACCGCCGGGCACAGCCTGGGGGAATACAGCGCCCTGGCCGCCGCCGGGGTTCTTTCCCCCCAGGACACCCTCCGGGCGGTGTTCAGGCGCGGACAGCTCATGCACCGGGAAGCCCAAAAACACCCCGGGACCATGGTGGCCATCGTGGGGTTGTCCATCGATGCTGTTCAACAAATTGTCACGGACGCCCAGGCCCACGGGGTCGTTTCCGTCGCCAACCACAACACGGCACTTCAGATCGTAATCAGCGGATCCCCCGGACCGGTACAAAACGCCGCACGCGCCGCACACGCCCGGGGCGCCCGCACCATCCCCCTGAACGTCAGCGGCGCGTGGCACAGCCCCTTGATCCAGGGGGCCAAAGGGGAATTCGGGGCATTCCTTCAATCCCTTTCCTTCAATGCGCCCCAAAGGGAGGTCATTTTCAATGTGACTGCCGATTTATGCAGCGACCCGGAAGAGATGCGGCGTCTGTTGGCCGAACAGCTGTGCAATCCCGTCCGCTGGTATGATGCGATGATCCGGCTCATGGAAGACGGGGTGGAGACCTTTGTGGAAGTCGGGCCTGGACGCGTCCTTTCCGGAATCCAGAAAAAGATCCTTCCCAAGGCGCACCCAGGTGCGGTCTTTAACGTGGGCGACTTGAAAAGCCTGGAGGCCTTCTTGACGGCGCGTGCCAAAAAGAGCGTTTAATCGAGGGGTTCCGCCCAGACGATGAACGTTTTATTGACAATGAGAGTGTCAAGGCGGTTTTCACGGAAATAGACGTCTTTCATCACGATGAACGGGTTTTCCTGTTTCGTGAAGATATCCGATACCCTTTCCTTGGAAGCGATATTGATGCTGCCCTGGATGGTCTCCCCATCCGAGGTGCGGACCACCACTCTCCGATAATCGGGCCGATACGCTTTTTCCACCATTCCTGCCTCCTTGCCTTGGGGGGTGTGGTCCAAGAACGCCGTTGCCGCTCCATCCTGCAAAAAGCCGATTTTGTCCGCGCCGTTTTTCAATCCACGGCGTTTTTTAACCGTTTGGCAAGCAAAACAAAAAAACGCTCAACTTAGGAAACGGTAAAATTTTTCGAGACGAACCATTTTCCGGGGCTTACGATCGCCTTGTATCGAAAATTGATGAATAAGTCACCTGAAATAATTGTGCAAGGTGGGTTCCTCCGACGCGACCAGGGAACGTCCGGCAGGGGCTCTAAAACGGTTCACGGCAATGGATTTTATGCTTTACACTCGGTATATTTTTTGGTATCCTTAAATTTTTTAAAACAGGGGAACGATTGAACGCCGTGGGGTGCTTTGATGAAACAAAAAGATCTCGACTATTTCAAAAAATATCTCAATGACCTGCTCAATGAATTGCTCAACCAAGTGGATGACACGGTGTCCGGAATGACCGCGGTCAAGGAAAATTTTCCGGATCCCACCGACCGCGCCTCCCTGGAATCGGATCGGAATTTTATGCTCCGGATCCGGGATCGGGAAAGCAAATTAATCAAAAAAATAAAACTGGCCCTGGATCGCATCGAAAACGGCAGCTTCGGTATCTGTGAATCCTGCGGGGGTGAAATCTCCATCAAGCGACTCAAAGCGCGACCTGTCACCACGCTTTGCATTGAATGCAAAACAAAAGAAGAAGCCCTGGAAAAGGCCCTCGGCCTGTAACATCCATGTGAGCATCGATTTACATGTGCATACTTCGGCGTCGGACGGCACCTGCTCCGCCGTCGAGATCCTTCGAGCGGCCTTCAACCTGAACTTAAGGGCCGTCGCCATCACCGATCATGATACCGTGGAAGGGGTCAAAGACGCCCTTTCCGCCGGGATCCCTCCCGGTTTGGGATTTCTGACAGGGGTGGAAATCAGCGCCGCCCCACCGCCGGGGTTTTCCATTTCCGCCACCATTCATATCCTGGGTTATGACATCGACGTGGACCACCCTGAGCTGAATCGGACCTTGTCCTTGCTCCAAAACGCCCGGCGCAACCGAAATCCGAAAATCCTGGAAAAGCTGAAAAAGCTGAACATGGAAATCACCGAAACAGATATCCGAAAGGCTGCGGCCGGAAATCAGGTGGGGCGCCCCCACATCGCCCGGGTTCTCGTGGAAAAAAAATATGCCGCCAGCCTCGACGATGCCTTTGACCGGTTTTTGGGCCGGGGGAAGCCCGCCTACGTGGACAAACTCCGCATCGGGTGCCAAGAGGCCGTTGCGTTGATCCAAAGCGCCGGAGGGTTGCCGGTCTTGGCCCATCCGGCACTTTTGAACCTTCGCGATGAGGCCCTGCTGGAAACCTTCATCGTCCATCTCAAGAAAAAAGGGATGAAAGGCCTGGAGGTGTATTATCCCGAGCATTCCCCCTCCCAGACCGCCTTTTATGCCCGCCTGGCACGTCGATATCATCTTTGGGTGACCGGAGGAACCGACTTTCACGGGGATTTGAAACCCGAGATCCGTCTGGGATGCGGGCGGGGAGACTTTGCCGTTCCGGATTCCCTGTTTAAGGAAATCGTCCAAAGAAGATGGAAGTAGACCTTACCCCCCTCGAAAATCGACTCGCCTATACCTTTTCGGACAGGCGGCGTCTATACGAGGCGTTATGCCACACCTCTTACGCCAATGAATGTCCGAATGGAAAACAGGTGGAAGACAACCAACGCCTGGAATTTCTCGGCGACGCGGTTTTGAACCTGGTTGTGGGGCATCTGCTGTGGGAACGCTTCCCGCATTTGCGGGAGGGGGATTTGTCGAAGATGCGTTCCGGACTGGTCAACGAGCCCCGGCTGGCCGAATGCGCCCGCGCTTTGGATCTCGGGACTTTTTTGCGGATCGGAAAAGGGGAAGAACAAAACAACGGCAGGGAAAAACCATCCATATTGGCGGACACTTTCGAAGCGGTCATCGCCGCGGTCTATCTGGACGGCGGGTTTCCCGCCGCCTTCCGGCTCATTGAAAGCCGGTTTCTTCCTTTTTTAGAAGCCCCGGGACTGCTTCGTGCCGCCACGGATGCCAAATCCCGTCTTCAGGAAATCGTGCAGCATCAACGACAAAGGATGCCGGTTTATACGGTGTTGCAGGAGGAGGGACCCGACCACGACAAGACCTTCCGCGTCCGGGTGGAGGTGCTCGGCATCACCGCGGAGGGGATGGGAAAAAGCAAAAAGTCCGCGGAGCGCCACGCGGCACAAAACGCCCTCGCCTGCATCCATTCCCGTACTGCGCCTGCTTTCAACGAATGATGCACCCCATGGCCCTGCAGGAAGTTTGCCAAAAAGCGGTACCCAAGCCCTTCATCATCCCGGTCTTTTTGCGGCATCAAGGATGTTCCCATCGATGTGTCTTTTGCAACCAACACGCCATGGACACGGACGAAACCCCCGCTTTCAGACCGGAAGACCTTCGACGCTACGCGACGGCGTATCTGGCGTACAACCGGGAAAACCGCCGGCCGGTGCAGTTGGCCTTCTACGGAGGGACCTTTTTGGGAATGGAAGAATCATCGGTGTTCGCCTTCCTGGAGGCCGCCGCCGCCTTGATCCAGGAAGAGCGCATCGACCATATCCGGTTTTCCACCCGTCCGGATTCCATCACCGATGTGCGGCTCGATTGGCTTTCCGGATTTCCGGTGGAGACCGTGGAATTGGGCGCCCAGTCCATGGATGATCACGTCTTGGCCGCGTCCGGACGCGGGCATTTGGCCGCCGATACCGTGCAGGCCGTAAAACGTTTGAAAAATCGGGGCTATAAGGTGGGGCTGCAACTGATGGTAGGGCTGCCGGAAGACACGGAAACCGGCTCATTTTCAAGCGCCGAGAAAGCCGCCGCCCTGTCTCCCGACTGTGTCCGGATTTATCCCACGGTGGTGCTGAAAGGAAGCCTTTTGGCCCAATGGTACCGCCGGGGGGAATACACCCCCTGGCCCCTGGAGGCGTGTGTCCACCATGTCAAACAGCTTTTTCTTTATTTTATGGAAAAAGGCATCCGGGTCATTCGAATGGGGTTGCAAGCCTCAGAGACGCTCACCCCAAAGCATCGGCTCGTGGCGGGGCCGTTCCATCCCGCCTTCGGCCATCTGGTCCGATCCGAAATCTTCTTCGACGCCTTGGCCGCCTTTCTTAAGGAAAAAAAAGAGGTCCCCGATCCTTTGACCCTGCGCATGCATCCCCGGCACGCTTCCAAGACGGCCGGCCAAGCCAATCGAAACATAGCGCTTTTAAAAAACCGATTCCGCCTGGCGGAGATTCGCATCCGCCCCGATCCTTCGTGCCCTTCGGAGACCCTTTTTGTGGATGAGACGCCCATCCGGGTACCGTGCTGATGCCTTAGGGCGGCAGCATCGCCTTTCACCGGATCCAAATCAGTTCTCCGCACCGATCCTGGACCGCCGCCTCCAGGCGTGTGTAACGGGTATCGACGGCGGAGGCAACGGCCCCGAGGGCCTTTTGGGGTGTGTTGTTGGTTTCACTCAGGTGGGCAAGCACCACGTGGGCAAGCTTTTTGTGCCGAATTTCCTTGAGGAGATTCCGGGTCTGTTCGTTGGAAAGATGCCCACATCGGCTCTGGATCCGCTGCTTGACCGGCCAGGGATAGGGGCCCTCTTCCAGCATGCGCGGGTCATGATTGGCTTCGAGGATCAGGAGATGGCAGTCCTTGAGGTGCTCCTTGACCAGGGCCGTGGCCGTTCCCATGTCCGTGGCGATGCCGATCTTCTTGCCGTTGGCGGAGACAACCATGCCGGACGGGTCTTCGGCGTCATGGGCCAGGGCAAAGGGGCGCATGGCCAAAGACCCCAGCACCCATTCCCGGCCGGTTTCGAAAGGGATACATTCACAAACTTTTCCGACAAAACGATCCGCCGCCTGCATCGTCCGTGCACTCGAATACACGGGGAGGCCGTATCGCCGGGAAAGGACGCCCACGCCCTGGATATGATCCGCATGCTCGTGGGTAACCACAATGGCCGAAAGCATCCGCGGCGAAAGACCCCGGCAGGACAGGCGCCGTTCAATCTCGATTCCGGACAATCCCGCATCGATGAGGATGGCCGTGGTCCCGTCGCTGATGTAGACGGCGTTCCCCCTGCTTCCGCTCGCCAGGACGCACACGGACAACGGATGGTCCATTCAGGAAACCCCTGTATGCCCGAAACCGCCGGCATTCCTGGAAGTGTCATCCAACTGTAAAACCGCTTCGATTTTCGCCCGGCAAACAGGTTGAATGACCATCTGGGCGATCCGGTCGCCCCGGTGAACAATGAAATCCTTCTTTCCGTGATTGATGAGGGCAATCATGACTTCTCCCCGGTAGTCCGCATCGATGGTCCCCGGTGCATTGATGATGCCGATCCCGTGTGCGACGGCGAGTCCGCTCCTGGGGCGGATCTGGGCTTCATGCCCGGGAGGCAGGGCAACGGCGAATCCTGTGGGGATCAATCGAATTTCGCCGGGGGAGAGTACCAGGTCCGTTTCCACGGCAGCACAGACATCCATCCCGGATGCGCCCGGCGTCATATAACAGGGGAGCGGAATGTCTCCTTCGGTTTTCGGCCGCAACCGGAGTAATTTGACAGTGGGCGATGGGGTCCCGGTCTTTTCGGGCGGCTTGCCGTCCATTGTCACCTTCGCATCTCTCCGGCGTATTAAGGAGATAAAAGCCCTTCAAGGTTCAATCGGGCCGGGATGGGTCCCAGAAGGGTTGCGGCCATTTGCTCCGGGCAAAAAAGTTCCCGTGCCAGATCACGAACCTCATGGGCCGCCACCGCCTCGATCCCTTGGATGACGTGCTCGATGGGAACCGGGGCATTGAACAGAATTTCGTTTTGCGCCATGCGGAGCATCTGATGGTCCACGCTCTCGGACCCCAGATAAAGGCTTCCCTTGAGAAAGGCCTTGGCGTTCTTGAGTTCCGTAATGTCGAGGAGATCGGATTGGATCCGATGCATTTCCGCCAAGATGACCCGGAGGACTTCTTTGATCTTCTTGACGTCGCAGGCGGCGTATGCCCCGAATACACCGGTATCCACGTAGGCGGAAACGAAGGAATAGACGCTGTAGGCCAATCCCCGGCGCTCCCGGATTTCTTGAAAAAGACGGGAACTCATGTTCCCCCCCAGTACCGTATTGAGAATGGAAAACGCAAACCGCCTCGGGTCGGTGAGTGAAAGTCCCGGTGTGGTGAGGCACAGGTGGACCTGTTCCAGCTTTTTTCGAACCCGGCGGATCTGCGCCTGCCCGGTGGGCGTCAGGCGTTCCGGGAGTCGGTTCCCGGCACCAATGGCTTCAAAGGCCGGCCCCATGAGATCCACGATCCGGTTGTGCTCGACGTTTCCGGCCGTACAGATCAGGATCCGATCCGGCTGGTAGAGTTTTCGAAAAAAGGCCCGTACCACGGGGGCGTCGAAACGCAAAAGGTTTTCCCGGTTGCCGAGAATGGATCTTCCCAGCGGGCTTTCCCCCCAAAAGGTGTTTTGCGCCAAAACATGGATCCATTCTTCCGGGGTATCTTCCAGCATCCCAATTTCCTGGAAGATGACGGGCCGTTCGCGATCGATCTCGAGGGGGTCGAACACGGAATTGAGGAAGATGTCCGACAGGATGTCGGTCATGGTGGCCAGATGGTCCGCCATCACCTTGGCGTGATAACACGTGGTCTCCATGGAGGTGAAGGCGTTGGAGTGGCCGCCGATGGCGTCGAAGGCCTTGGCGATCTGGTACGCGGAGCGCGTGGCGGTCCCCTTGAAGATCATGTGCTCGATGAAATGGGAAAGGCCGTTTTCATCCTCGGCCTCGTCCCGGGCACCGGCGTTGACCCACACGCCCATGGAAACGCTTTTGAAATGGGGGATCCGTTTCGTTAAAATCCGAACGTCGTTGGCCAGACAGGTCTTTTGGATCACGATTTCGGCCTGTTCAATTCCGCAAGGGCTTCTTTCAGGCTCAGGCGGATCTTTCCTTCCGGCGAGACGTCGAGGACCTTCACTTTGATTTTATCCCCTTCATTGACAACATCGGTCACCTTTTTGACCCGACGATCCGCCAGTTGGGAAATATGGACCAGCCCGTCCGTTCCGGGAAGGATTTCCACGAAGGCCCCGAAATCCGTCACCTTCACCACCGTCCCGTCGTAGATGGTTCCGACTTCGGGCTCCGCCGCAATTTCCTTGATTCGGCGCATCGCCTCTTCCCCGTCCTTCAGGGAAAAGGCGAAGACCTTCACGACGCCTGAGTCCTCCACTTCGATGCGGGTGTTGGTTTCTGTTTGGAGCGCCCGGATGATCTTCCCTCCCGGGCCGATGATCTCCCGGATTTTATCCGGGTTGATCTTGGTGGAGATCATCTTGGGGGCATAGGGAGACGTTTCTTTCCGTGGTTCCTTGAGTGCTTCCAGCATTTTATCGAGGATGAAGATCCGGCCCACGCGCGCTTGCTCCAGCGCTTTTTTCAGGATGTCTTCCGAAAGGGATTTGATCTTGATGTCCATCTGGAGCGCCGTGATCCCTTCCCGTGTCCCCGCCACCTTGAAGTCCATGTCGCCCATGTGATCTTCGTCTCCGAGGATGTCGGACAACACGATCACTTCTTGGCCTTCCTTCACGAGACCCATGGCAATACCGGAGACCGGCGCCTTGATGGGAACGCCGCCGTCCATGAGGGCGAGACTGGCCGAGCAGACCGTTCCCATGGAAGACGAACCGTTGGACTCGAAGACTTCCGAAACGATCCGGATCGTATACTCGAAAAGTTCCTTGTTGGGGATCACTTTTTCCAGGGCCCGGGTGGAAAGCCCGCCGTGACCGATATCCCGTCTCGACGGCCCCATGATGCGCTTGACTTCGCCCACCGAATAGGGAGGGAAATTATAATGGAGCATGAACGGCCGGAACTCCTCCCCGATCAATGTCTCCACCCGCTGTTCGTCCGGACCGGAGCCCAGTGTCAGAACGCCGAGCACCTGGGTTTCCCCCCGGGTGAACAAGGCGCTCCCGTGGGGCCTCGGAAGGACTCCCACCTCGCAGGAAATGGGCCGGATCTCGTCGAATCGGCGGCCGTCGATGCGGCGCCCTTCCCGGAGCATCAGGTCCCGGCAGATGCGCCGCTTCAGATCATTGAACACATCGTCGATTTCCGACTTTCGCTCCGCATATTCGGGGCCGAGATCTTCCAGGATGCGACCCTTCAAAGACCGCAAAGTTTTACTTCGCGTGGTTTTGCCGGGAATCATAAGCGCTTCCTGGATCCCGTCGGATGCCATCTCCTCGATTTGTTTCAAAAGCCCTTCGTCCACCGGTGGCGGCGCAAAGGGTCGTTTGGAACGACCGGCCGCTTCTTTGAGCTTTTCCTGGATCTCGATGAGGGGCTGCAGTTCCCTGTGCCCGAAGAAAATCGCCTCGAGCATATCCGCCTCACTCACGATGTTGGATCCTCCTTCCACCATGACCACGCCGTTTTTCGACCCCGCCACGATGATGTTGATATCGCATTGGTCATACTCGGAAAGGGTGGGATTGATCATCAGTTCCCCGTCGATACGACCGATACGGATGCTGGCGATGGGCCCGTCAAAGGGGATGTCTGAAATCTCGAGGGCGGCCGAGGCCCCGATCATGGCCAGCGTATCCGGATCGTTTTCCTGATCCATGGACAAGACGGTGGCGATCACTTGAGTTTCAAAGTTGTATTTCTTGGGAAAAAGGGGGCGGATGGGACGATCGATCAATCGGGCGGTGAGCGTCTCCTTTTCGCTGGGGCGTCCGATTTCCCGCCGAAAATAATTTCCGGGAATCCTTCCGGCCGCATAGATCTTCTCCTGGTATTCCACCGAAAGGGGGAGGAAATCGGCACCAATCCGCTGCTCGTCGGAGGATACCACGGTGACCAGGACCATTGTTTCGCCATACTGGACCATCACCGCGCCCGATGCTTGTTTGGCGACTTTTCCCGTCTGGAGGCTCAAGGTGCGGCCGCCGATTTCTGCTTTAAATAACAATTCCATTCCAGTCTCCAACTGATGGGTTAGGGCAGGAGCCTGCGGGCCTGCCGGTATTTGAATCGGATGTCTTTTCGAACAAGGATCAGCGTCTCAACCCGAGGGTTTCGATGATTTTCCTGTACCGTTGGACATCCCGGTTTTTTACATAATCCAATAGTCTCCGTCGCCTTCCCACAAGCATCAGCAGGCCTCTCCGGGAATGGTGATCTTTTTTATGGGTCTTGAGATGCTCCGTGAGATAGTTGATGCGATGGGTCAAAAGGCCCACCTGGACTTCCGGAGATCCGGTATCCGAGTCATGAAGCTTGTACTGGTTGATCAGTTCTTTTTTTTCAATTGCCGTGAATGCCAATTTCTTCCTCCATGAATGAATTCAATTGATGGCTTCGTCAAAATGAGAATTTCAAGTACATATCATAAAAATCGCAGTCTGTTTACCGATAATCGCCTAGTCCCCGAAGACGCCGAAATATCCATAGTGCCCTGTTTCGGTCCTATGCAACAGCGCGATCAGCGATCCCCTTTCATCGATCAGTTTGATAAAAGATGCCTTGTCCTTGTGCGAAACCCCTTCCGGTGCGTCCAAGAGGTCGGTGTCGGAAATGGACCGGCCGTGCCGGACTTTCTCGGCAACGGCATCGCCCACTCTGTGTTCGGGCCATCCCAGCAACGCCGCCGTCATGGGGATGATGCGTTTTTTAAGGACGGCGGGGTCGTCCACACGATCGAAAGGAACGGCGTCTTTCACTCGGTAGTCTCCGCTTTGAATCCGCCGAAGCCGTGAAAGATGCCCCCCGCACCCCAAGGCCTCTCCCACATCCACCGCCAAACTTCGGATGTAGGTTCCTGCGGAACAGGTGACTTCAAAAGAGACCTCGGGGAGGTCGACGGAATGCACCGTCAACCGATGAATGGTCACCGTCCGGGGAGGCTTTTGAATCGCCCTTCCCTGCCTTGCCCAGCGATACAACGGAACCCCCCGGTGCTTCAAAGCGCTGTAGACAGGGGGCACCTGACGGATCTTCCCCGTGAACCGTTCGAACACCGCCCGGATCCCTTCTTCGGCGGGGATCTTTCCTGAGGATTCCGCGATGGGATTGCCGGTGACATCCCCGGTATCGGTGGTGACGCCCAAGTGCAGCGTTGCCCGGTAGGTTTTATCCGACTCGAGAAAAAAACGGGCCAACCGGGTCGCCCGGCCGATCAGACATATCAGCAATCCGGTGGCAAAGGGATCCAGTGTCCCGGCATGCCCCACCTTCGGCGCGTGCAGAACCCGCTTGATCCGGCTTACGACCTTGGCCGACGTGATCCCTTCGGGCTTGTCGATAAGGAGTATCCCCGAGCGGTTATCCGCGCGTTCTCGACTCACATCTCCTCCGCAAGCCCCAGGATTTGGGTTTTGATCTCGGGAAGGGTCGATTCAATGCTGAAGCCCGCGGCGCTCGAATGACCCCCTCCGCCGAAGGCGGCAGCGATGGCGGCCACGTCCACGGATCCGTCCGATCGCAGGCTCACATGATACGGGAGCCGCCCCGCCGTTTGACCGGTGCCGTGGTTCAACTCTTCGATGAAAACCGCCACCTTGATGTCTTTGATCCCCTTGGCATAATTAATCAATCCGTCCGTATCCTCCGGGCGGGCACCGGTATCCTGCATCATCTGTTGGGTCACCACCATCATCGAAAGCTTTCCATTTTGAGACACCTCGATGGAATCCAAGGCCAGATTCAACAGCTTGATCCGTCCCAAAGAGTAGGTGCCGTAAACCTGCTGGGCGATCCGGTAGGGATCCACTCCCCGGGCGACCATCTTTTCACAGATTTCAAAGGCGCTCCGGTTCGTGTTGGAAAAGCGGAAAGAGCCGGTATCCGTCAGAATTCCCGTATAGATCGCATTGGCGATGTCCAGGCTCAAGGGGGCCCCCAGCCCCGGAAGGAGGCGATAGAGGATTTCCGCCGTGGCGCAGGCGTCCGGGTCGATGAGGTGAACATTCCCGAAGCGCGTGTTGGTGACATGATGGTCGATGTTGATCACCACCGGGATCTTTTCGACGATCGGCACCGCCTCTCCCACCCGGTGCAGGTCTCCGCAGTCGAGGATCACCGCCGTGTCAAAGGCGCATCCTGCACGGACGCGATTGACGACACGATCCACACCGGAAAGAAACCGGTAGACCGCGGGAATGGGACTTTCATTGAACAGCACGATATCTTTTCCCATGGCGGCCAGGGAAAGTCCCATGGCCACCAGAGATCCGATGGCGTCTCCGTCCGGGTTCGTATGGGAAGCAATAAAGGCCCGTTTACTCTTCTTCAGCTTGTGGATGATCTGCTCCATTCTCACTCTCAAGCGTTTTCAGGATTCCGTCAATTCTGGATGCATAATCGTAGGATTCGTCGTAAAAAAATTCCAAATGGGGCATATACCGCAACGCGATCTGCGCGGACAGGGCCCGCTTGACATAACCCGAAGCATCCGCAAAGCCGGCGGCGATGGAGGCTCTCCTGTCCGGTCCGGAAATGGAAGCGAAATAGATCCGGGCAAATTTCAAATCCGCAGACAGGCGCACCCGGGTAATGGTCACCATATCCAGGCGCGGGTCCTGGATCTCTTTTTGGAGAATCTGAGAAAGCACCCTTTGCATCAGGGCCGCGACGCGATCGGCTCTCTTAAAGGGTTTCATAGGGAAAACATCTCCATCTCCGTATCGATGATCTCGGCAAGCCCCAGGGCTTCGGCCATATTGAAGAGTTTGTCGATTTTCGCATTGATGACCTGCCGGTCGTTTCCCACCACGGCGAAACCGATTTCCGCCCGTTGGTAAAGATCAAGCCCCCCCACTTCGGCCACGGACGTGTTGAAATGGTTCCGCAACTGCATGATGATGGATTTCACGACTCTTCGTTTTTCCTTTAAAGAGCGACAATCGTGAATCCGGAATGTAATGATCCCATATCCGACGACCATGGTCTGTTAGAAAGGGCGTGCCCTGCATCCCGTCAATGAATTTCGGGTCGGATCTCCTCGAGGTAGTAACACTCGATGATATCCCCGACTTTGATGTCGTTGTAATTCTCCACCTGGACCCCGCACTCGTAACCGCTTTGAACTTCTTTCACGTCGTCCTTGAAACGTTTCAATGAGCCGATTTTTCCGGTATGGTAGACAACGCCGTCCCGGACCAATCGCAGCGGCCGGCCGCGCTCCAGCTTTCCATCCGTCACATAACTTCCGGCGATGGTCCCCACTCTCGGAATATGAAAAATCTCCCGCACTTCCGCCCGACCCAACGCCCGTTCTTCAAAGGTGGAGGCCATCATGCCGACAATGGCGTCTTTCGTGTCCTGGAGCACGTTGTAGATTACGTCATAATATCGAATGTCCACGTTCTCTTCCGCGGCCAGCTCGGCGGCTTTGGGCGTGGCCCGGACATTGAATCCGATAATCACCGCATTGGAGACGGCGGCCAGGGAAACGTCTGATTCCACGATGGACCCCGTGCCCGAATGGACCACGTTGATGCTGACCTCCTCGTTGGAAAGCTTCACGAGGGAGTCGCTGAGTGCTTCGATGGATCCATGGACGTCGGCCTTGATGATCAGGTTGAGATCCTTGACCTCTCCGGTCTTGAGCTGTTCGTAAAGCTTGTCGAGACTCAAACGGCTCGTCTTGGCCAACTCTTTGGACCGTTGTTTCTGGCTGCGGTAGAGGCTGAGCTGCTTGGCGCTCTTCTCCTGTTCCAGGACCAGGAATTCGTCCCCCGCCATAGGCACTCCGGAAAGGCCCAGGATCTCCACGGGCATGGAAGGTCCGGCTTCCGTGATCGGATTCCCCAGATCATTGAGCATGGCGCGGATCTTTCCGTGGTGAATCCCGCACACAACGGATTCGCCGGTCCGAAGCGTGCCCTCCTGGACCAGGAGGGTGGCCACCGGTCCTCTTCCGATATCCAGCTTCGCCTCGATGATATGCCCCCGGGCCAGTTTGTCCGGGTTCGCTTTCAGCTCCAGGAGTTCTGCCTGAAGGAGGATCATTTCCATCAGATCGTCGATCCCCTGGCCGAATTTGGCGGAAACCTCCATGAATACGGTGTCACCCCCCCAATCCTCCGGTGCCAGGCCGAGTTCGGCCAGTTGCCTTTTAATACGATCCGGATCGGCATTGGGTTTATCGATCTTGTTGACGGCAACAATGAGGGGGACCCCAGCAGCCCGGGAATGATTGATGGCCTCCACCGTCTGGGGCATAACGCCGTCGTCGGCGGCCACCACCAGTATGACGAGATCGGTGATCTTGGCCCCCCGGGCGCGCATGGCCGTAAAGGCTTCGTGACCAGGTGTATCGAGGAATACGATCTGGCCCTTGTCCGTAGATACATTATAGGCGCCGATGTGTTGAGTGATGCCCCCTGCCTCACCTTCGGTGACCCGGGTCTTTCGAATGGTATCCAAGAGGGATGTCTTCCCGTGGTCCACGTGCCCCATGATGGTCACCACCGGCGGCCGGACCACGAGCTTGCCGGGGTCGTCTTCTTCCAGCCCGATGATGGATTCTTCTTCAAAGGCCGCCTTTTCCACCTCATAGTTGAATTCCGAGGCCACCAGGGCGGCGGTTTCAAAATCCACCGTCTGGTTCACGGTGGCCATCACCCCTAAAGACATGAGCTTTTTGATGAGATCCGCGGCCTTGATCCCCATCCGCTTGGCTAAATCCGACAAAATAATGGTTTCATCGATTTTCAGCCGCCGCTTAATGGCCCGCGGCACTGTAATTTGAGGCTTTTGCATGGAAATGGAGGCTTTCCCCCGTGCCGATTTTTTTCCTTTCCGAGACAAGGGGCGCTCCGCGTAAAGGTCCGCTCCCTCCACCACTTCCTTTTTTCTAAAAGAGATTTTCTTTTTAAAAAATTTTTTATCCTTCAGATCTTCTTCGGACTCCCGCTTTCCCTTTTTTTTCTTTTTTTCTTTTTCCGCGTCTTCTTTTTCGTCTGCTTCGGAATCCGTTCGCTTTTTCTGGAATTCCAAGACGTTCGACACCACACCTTCCGGTTTTGGACTCTCCGCTACCGGTTCGGTGGGCGTTTCAGGGGCGGCGGGGGCTTTGGCTTTGGGCGTCTCCGGAAGCCGGATGATTTTGGCCGGAGTTTCCTTTTTCTTCTTTGCCTTTTTGGGTTTTTCGACGCCTTCTTCGGTCCCTAAGGGCTTCTTTTCTTCCGGTAAAGACACATCACGGGCGCCTTCGGTTTCTTTAGGTTGTGTCTCCTCGCCCGGAAGGGGTTTCTCCGGTGATGCAACCTCCAACGGGACTTCTCCGGTTTCGGTGCCGGGTGGCGTCGAGTCGGGTTCCGGGAGCGTTTTTTCAACGGGGCCCTCGGCTTCGCCTGCGGGTTTCACGGTTTGGGCCTCCGGTGGTGCCGTCGCTTCCGCGGCATGAGGGGCGGAAGTTTCTTCCACCGTCGGTTCTACGGGAACCCGTCGGATACGCCGACGGATGACGGTGGGCTTCACCCGCGTCATTTCGACCGCTTCCGCCTTTTGTCCTAAAAGGGCCGATTTGATCCGGGAAACCTGCTCTTCATCCAGCGTACTCACATGACTGCTCACGGCCATGCCGAGTTCCGCGAGTTTTTCGAGGAACACCTTGTTGGTCATGTTCAGTTCTCTGGCAAGTTCATAAACCCTGATTTTTGCCATCCATCCCCCATCCCATCGGTTCGCAACGCCTCGTACCGGGACCCTTCCCGTTGACGGCGGCGCCATGGTGTTGATGCTTCATTCGGTCTCTTCCAGGCGCTTCTCTGAGTCGCCTGCTTCCGCAGAATCCCCCATAATGTCGGAAGCCGTCTGTTCAACGGACGGCGGTACCGCCTCTTCCAGATCGGCTTCGGAATCATCCGGCGCGGTTTCTTCGGTTTCTTGAGCCATCTGGGCTTGGGCGGCCGCCTCACGGGCAATCGCGATCAACGTCGCCGCTTTTTCTTCATCCATATCCCGTATGGTGGTCAAATCTTCCACGGATGCCTTGCTGAGTTCCTCCACGGAAAAAAAACCTCTTTCATAAAGGGCATCCGCGAGTGCCGCCCCCATGTCCGGCAACGCGAGAAGGGAATTATACCCTTCCTTCATCGCCTGACTATATCGCGCTTCACTGATCACATCAAGATGCCAGCCGGTCAGCTTGGAGGCCAAACGCACATTTTGTCCACGCTTGCCGATGGCCACGGAAAGAAATTCGTCCGGGACGATGACTTCCATGAGGCGGTTCTCCTCATCGATGATCACCCGGGAGATCTCCGCCGGGGCCAGGGCGTTGCAGACGAATTTGGCCACATCCACGTGCCACGGGATGATGTCGATCTTCTCTCCCCTCAACTCCTGCACTACATTCTGCACCCGGCTCCCCTTCATCCCCACACAGGCGCCCACCGGATCAATGTCCGAATCGGTGGACGTGACTGCAATCTTCGCCCGGCTCCCGGGTTCCCGGGCAGCCCCCAAAATCTTTACAATCCCCTCGCTGATCTCCGGAACTTCCGTTTTAAACAACGCGATGAGGAACTGTTCATCGGCCCGGGAAAGGATGATTTGCGGTCCCCGGGATTCATAAAGGACATCCTTGATGTAGGCCCGGACCCGATCCCCCCTCCGGTATGTTTCTTTGGGAATCTGATCTTTGGCCATAAGGATTCCCTCGGTCTGTCCCAGATTCACGATAATATCGTTTCTGTCGATCCGCTGAACAATGCCGTTGATGATCTCTCCCTTGCGATCGATGAATCCGGAGAAGACGGCATCCCGCTCGGCATCCTTCATCTTCTGGATGATCACCTGCTTGGCGGATTGGGCGGCGATCCGGCCGAAGGTAGTCGTATCCATCTTCGTGCCGATACTGTCACCGATTTCACATTCCGGATCAAGTTTGCGCGCGGACTCGAAATCGATTTCCAGATCCGGCTCCGTGACGGTTTCCGTGACTTCCTTGAACTGAAACACCTCGATTTCTCCGGTAGCGTCGTCGTATTGAACCTCAATATCGGCCCTGCTTCCAAGCTTCTTCTTGGCAGCCGATTTCAACGCCTCCTCCAGGGCGGCAATCAAGATCTTTCGATCGATGCCCTTCTCCCGGCTCACCTGCTCGACGACTCGCTTAATTTCCGATATCAACATGTGCGTTCTCCATCCTCCCTTATGAGATGCGCCTTGGCGATCTCATCAAGGGGGATCCCTACGGTCTTATCTTCGACTTTAAGGATCACCCGGTTTTCAACGACACCCATCAGAATCCCTTTAAAATTTTTCCGGCCGTCCATTGGACGGGCGGACCGGATGAGGGCCTTATGTCCCTTAAATGCTTCAAAATCTTCACTTTTTCCAAGGGGCCGGTTGGGTCCGGGAGAGGAAACCTCCAGGGAATAGGCGCCCCGGGTCTCCAAACACACATCCAAAAGATCGGAAAGCTGCCGACTGATGGATGTGCAATCTTCCAGTGTAACCCCTCCGGGTTTGTCCAGATACACCCGCAGCACCTTTCCGGTTTGTTCCCGCTGATATTCCACGTGAACGACTTCAACGCCCTCGCTTTCACAAAGCGGCGTAGCGATCTCTCTGACCTTTTCTGCAATTTCCAGCCGATCCGCGGAAAAAAAAGGATCCGCGGAAACCCTGTCCTTTTTTTTCCCTTTCATCCGCTTTCGCGTCAATCTTTACCGCCTCCTAATGGAAACAAAAAACGGGCTTTCGCCCGTTTCTTTTCATCCGGGTAGATCTTTTTGTGGAAAACCCTCAATCGACCATGAACGTCACTCCACAGAAAAGTTCACGTCCGCATCCCATCCATCCAACACGTTCACATTCCGTATGAAAAGACGGACAAACTTGGAGCGGGCAACGAGATTCGAACTCGCGACCCCAAGCTTGGGAAGCTTGTGCTCTACCAGCTGAGCTATGCCCGCTGTCAAGATTGGTTATATTATGGTAGACAAATTTTTTTGTCAAGAATTTTTCCGCGGCCCGGTTTGATGTGATACGGGTTTGTTTCCCAAACCGAGCCTTGACTTTTTCAAAAAGGGGGGATAGAAATTAATAAAGAAAAAGAGTCTCTTTGAACGCCGCCAAAGGAGGGTAATAATGAGGTCCGCAATAAAGCTGACAGCAATGATTCTGACGGTATCCTTGGTCCTGGGAACCGCACCCCTTTTCGCCGCCACGCAACTCAAAAAACTCGGGGAAAGCCCTTTTTACAAGATCCAGGGAATCAAGCCCGATCAGGTTCCACCGATTGTGAAAAAGCTGAAACCCGACATCCAAGCCGGATTTATTCAAGCCGGTGCCGTGAATCTTTTCGATCCCTTCATGAAAGCCCTTGAAACCGAAACGCTGGAGGCGGTCACCGTTTCGCCCGGAGAGACGTTTTTGTGGATGCTGTTCAAGAAGCAAAAGAAGCCCACAGTGCTCAATGACGTGGTTTGGGCGGGAAAAGCGCCGTTCAATGCTGTTCGGATGATCATGCGACATGAGGGGCGGGACTATGTCTTTGTGTTTCCGAATATCTGTTTTAACATCGCCCTGCAAAAAATCGTCGATGTCCCTGTGGCGGCCCCGGCACCCGCGCCGGCGCCCGCTCCGGCTCCAACTCCCGCACCCGCACCGGCACCCCCACCGCCTCCAAAAGCCGAGACCGCACCGGAACCCGCCGCTGTGGCAGAAACCCCAGCGCCCCGAAAAGGGATCTTCCTGGGAGACGTGGGATTCATGAAGCAGTTTGATCCCGCCACGTTTCTCCCCATCCGTGTTGGGTATATGCACCGTTTCAACCCGAAAAACGCCGTGGCCGGACTGGTCGGCTTCGCCCCCCTGGCGGAAGGCTGCGAAGACAACCCGCCGATCCTTGCGGATGCCTTCTATTTCTTCTATCCGACACCCAAATATTTCCTCGGCGCCGGGGTGGGGTTGTGGGACACCAGTTTCGATACCCGCTTTGACCTCCTCCTGGAAGCAGGGGTTCTCCTGACGGAAAACCCCACCGGGGTGAACTTCGGGCTATTCATCGAAGGCCGCTCGGCCTTTGATGAATTCGACGAACTGGAAGAAAAGGGACGGCTGGGGATCGGGCTGCGAATGTTTTTCTAAGAGGAGGGGTCATCTTTTAAGATCGACAGGATATCGCGAAGTTCCGCCTTGATGGCATCCAGGGTCGAGGGGTCTTTCCCCTCGACCCGTTCTTCTTTTTTCATGGCGTTAAGGTACCGGTTGGCCCCGCGGATGGTGAACTGTTTGTCGTACAAAAGATGCTTGATGGCCAGAATCAGTTCCACGTCCTTTTTGCGGTAGAGGCGCTGGCCGGAGGGGGTCCGCTTGGGATGGATCTTTTTGAATTCATTCTCCCAGAACCGCAGGACATAAGGGGGTACTCCAGCAATTTTGCTGACTTCCCCGATCTTGAAATACAGTTTATCGGGCATTGCCATGCGTTTCACCCCCCGCGCCCCCGGCAGGCATCCGAAAGGCGTCTCCGCAAAAGATCATTCCGGCAACGCGGCGTCAAAGGTCTTTAAGAGCAACTCCGATATCTTTTGATGCACCCGGGTGACCTCTTTATCCTCCAAAGTCCGTTTCTTGCTGCGGTAGGTCACCCGAAAGGAAACGCTCTTTTTTCCCTGGGGGATCGGTTCTTTTTCGAATACATCGAAAAGATGGACCGTTTCAACCCATTTTTCCCCGGCATCGGTCACGCATTGGAGAATATCCCCCGCCGGAACCGTTTTGTCTACGATCAGGGTGAAATCCCGCGTCACGCCGGGAAACCGGGAGATGGGTTCGGCCTTCCTGGATCGGGGAATCAAAGGCAAAAGCGCATCCAGGTCCAGTTCGGCCACAAAAACCGGCTGATGGATATCAAAGGGATCCAGTGCCCGGCGTCGCATCTCTCCCAGCCATCCCACGTTTCGATCGTCGATCCGGAGCGTGGCCGAAACACCGGGCTTGAGGTAAGCACAAGAATCGGCGGGCAGGGGGGCGGTTTCAATTTCTCGACGGCCCAAGGCCTTCAACAAGCCTTCCACCGCGCCCTTCATATCGAAAAAGTCGCAAGGCGTTTCCTTGCCGTACCATCCGGACTCGAAGCGATGCCCGGTCCACAGCAACGCCAGCATCTCCGTCTCCCGGGGCAGGAGATCCGCCTCTTGGGGGAGGTATACCTTTCCTGTTTCAAAAAGCCGCAAGGATCGGATCTGCTGGGCCAGGTTTCTTTGGAGGGTTCCCAAAAGGCCCGGGACCAATGTGGTCCGCATTCGGCTTTGCTCGTCGGAGATGGGATTCAGGATTTCCACGGTCCGGCGTCGAAAGTCGTTCTCCGGAAGTCCCAGACGATCATCGAAATTTCGGTGAATGAAACTGTAGTTGACGGCCTCCAGAAAACCGAACCCGGCAAGCCAGCGCCGGATAGATCCTCTCAACTGAAGCGGTCCCCACGAACGCTTTCTGACCACCGGAAGAGAAGGAAAGGTCACGGGGATGTGCTGATATCCCGCCAGCCGGGCCGCCTCTTCCATGAGGTCTTCGGGGCGTGTGACATCGACCCGGAAACTCGGGACGGACACCCGAAGGCGATCTTCGTCCTGGGGGACGGCGGAAAACTCGATGGACTCCAGGAGCGTTTTAACGTTTTCCTGAGTGAAACGCGTCCCCAATAACCGGTTCGCCCGGGACAGGCTGACGACGATTTCCTGTTTGGGGGCGGGCTTCGGGTGTGCGTCGATCCACCCGTCGATGATGCGCCCACCGGCTGTTTCCGCCATCAACAGGGCCGCACGGTTCACGGCATAAAGGACGCCTTCCGGATCCACCCCCCGCTCGAACCGATGGGAGGCTTCGGTGGCAATCCCCAATCGTTTGGCGGTCCTCCGGATGCTCACGGGATTGAAATAGGCGCTCTCGATGAATACCCGGGTGGTGGTCTCCGAGATTTCCGAATTCAGCCCTCCCATAATCCCGGCGACGGCCACCTCTTTTTCACCGTCACAGATCATCAGGGTATCGGCCCCCAAAAGGCGTTCTTTCCCGTCCAGGGTGACAAACCGATCCCCTTCCCTTGCAGTCTTGACCACGATCCGGTGTTCGGCAAGCCGGTCATAGTCAAAGGCATGGAGGGGCTGTCCGGACTCCATGAGGATAAAATTCGTGATATCCACGATGTTGTTGATGGGTCTTAATCCCACGGACCAAAGACGGTCCTGGAGCCAAAACGGGGAAGGCCCCACGGTCACATCGAATACGAGGCGCGCGGCATACCGGGGACAGTGATCGGGGGCTTCGATGCGAACGGAGCTGAAGCGCGAAATCCGATCCTCACCCTCCCGGATAGCGGCATCCGGATAGATGAGACGGACGCGCTGAATCCCGGCGATCTCCCGGGCGATGCCCATGAGTCCCAGACAATCGGGACGGTTGGGTGTGACACTGATTTCGAAGACCGGATCCGAAAGATGCAGGACCTCGGCCAGGCCTTTTCCGGATTCAAAGGATGGGTCCAGTTCCAGGATCCCGGAGGCATCGTCCCCCAGTCCCAATTCCTTTTCGCTGCACAGCATCCCTTCGGAAACGATCCCCCGGATCGCCGCATCCCGAAGGACGGTGCCATTGGGAAACCGGGTCCCGGGAAGGGCCACCGCGGATACCATCCCGGATTTGACATTGGGGGCACCGCACACCACCGTCAGTGTTCGGCCCCGTGTGTCCACGTGGCAGACCTGAAGCGTTTCGGCATTGGGATGCGGGCGCACCTGCGTCACCCGGCCCACCCGGACGTCTTTCATGAAATCGAATCGGTCGGCAACCGACTCCACTTCCAGGCCCACCATGGTCAGGGCTTCGGCGAGTTCCGAAGCGTCCATATGGATGGGCACGTAGGTCTTCAACCAGCTCAGGCTTGCCTTCATGGTTAAAACTGCATCAGAAATCGTGCGTTGTTTTCGAAAAATTTGCGGATGTCGTCGATGCCGTATTTGAGCATGGCGATCCGCTCCACCCCCATTCCGAAGGCAAATCCCGTATATCGATCCGGGTCGTATCCGACCTTTTCGAACAGGGCCGGATGCACCATTCCGGATCCAAGGATTTCCAGCCAGCCCGTATGGGAACACACCCGGCACCCCTTTCCCCGGCACATCACGCAGACAATATCCACCTCGGCGCTCGGTTCGGTAAAAGGGAAAAAACTGGGTCGGAACCGCAGGGCCGTCTTTTCATCAAAGATCTGGTGTACAAAGGCGGTGAGGGTCCCTTTCAGGTCACCGAAGGAAACGCCGTCGTCCACCAGAAGCCCTTCCACCTGATGGAACATGGGTGTATGGGTTATGTCCGAATCGCAGCGGAAGACCTTTCCGGGGACGATGACCCGCACCGGAGGTTCCTTATGTTCCATGGTGCGGATCTGGACCGGGGAGGTGTGGGTCCGCAACACCACGGCGTCGGACACATAAAAGGTATCCTGCATATCCCGTGCCGGGTGATCCTTGGGAATGTTCAACGCTTCGAAGTTGTAGTAATCGGACTCCACCTCGGGCCCTTCCACCACATCAAACCCCATTTTCGAGAAAATGTCGCAGATCTCGTCCATCACCTGGGTAATGGGGTGTAAGGCGCCCACAGGGGGGGTACGGCCCGGCAGCGTGACATCGACGTGGTCTTCCCTGCCCTCAAGGGAGACTTCCAAGCGTTTCAAGGCCGTTTCAAAGGCCTCGTTCAAGCGGTTTTTCAGGGCGTTGGCCCGCTTCCCGAAAGACGCCCGCTCATCCGGAGGACGCGTTGAAACACTGCGCAACAGCTGGGTAACGATCCCTTTCCGGCCCAGATACCGGACGGATAGGGCCCTGACGGCATCCGCATCGGATGCGGCTTCCAGTTCCTTGAACGCCTGCTCCTGAATGTCTTGAATGGTGTCCACGAGGTTCCCGAGCAAATGGATGTATCGAAATTACACGGCGGTGGCGTCCGGGCATGCGCGCCGAAAATGCGCTTTCGAAGGGATCCGCGGATTCGGCGGGTCCGGGCGGGTTTTTTCGCGTTATTTCTGCTCCGCCGCCAGGGAGGCGATCTGGGAAAAACCGGAAGGATCGGACACGGCCAGATCCGCCAAGACCTTCCGGTCCAAGGCCACGCCGGCGCGCTTCAATCCCTGGGTGAATCGGCTGTAGGACAGATTGTTCATGCGGGCCGCCGCGTTGATCCGAATGATCCAAAGGCGTCTGAAATCTCTTTTCCGGGCCCTCCGATCCCGATAGGCGTACATGAGGGCCTTGTCCACCGCATCGGCCGCCGTGCGATACAATTTGCTCCGGCCGCCCCGGTATCCCTTGGCCAGTTGAAGTACTTTCTTCCTGCGTCTTCTTGCTTTGAACCCTCTTTTGACTCTCATGATGGGACTCTCTTTTCTATCCGTTGGGCAAAAGGAGCCGGATTGCCTTTTGATCAGAACCGGAAATGATCCGGCTTTTGCGCAAGGAACGTTTCCTTTTTCGGGTTTTCTTGGTTAAAATATGGCTGCCATACGCCTTGGAATAGGCAAACTTGCCGGTTCCCGTCTTCTTAAACCGTTTTGCCGCCGCTCGGTTTGTCTTGATTTTCGGCATCTTCTCCCCCGCGTTAATCCTCATTGCCGCCCTGAGCAGCGGCATTTTTTACAACCACAATAAAAATCGATGGCGCGAGCATGGCATCTTCTTTCAAGCTCACGCCAACTGCATCCAAACCCGGGTGATCATATAATAAGATCACCCCATATGCAACATCATTTTTTTAATCCCATGATCCCTATGGATCATCGGGGTGTGAGAACCATGACGATGATGCGGCCTTCGAACTTGGGTTCCTGTTCCAACTGGGCGACGTCTTCCACTTCCTGGGCGATCCGCCCCAGAAGCGCCTTTCCCTTTTCCGCCAGCGTGATTTCCCGCCCCCGGAACAAAACGGAAACCTTCACTTTGTCCTTTTTTTCAATGAATTTCCGTATATGGCCGATCTTAACCTGGAGATCATGCTCTCCGGTCTTGGGACGCACCTTGATCTCCTTGACCTGGAAGGTGCTTTGTTTTTTCTTTGCGACCTGTTTCTTTTTCGTTTGCTCGTATTTGTAACGACCGTAATCCATGATTTTGCACACCGGCGGGTTCGCATTGGGACTGACCTCTACCAGGTCCAACCCGAAATCCGCCGCCGCACTCAATGCCTTTGAAATGGGAACGATCCCGATTTGGTTTCCCTCGGGATCGATAACCCGGACCTCGGCGGCCCGGATGGATTGATTTACATGAATCCGGTCTTGATTTTTCGGACTAACGATTGCCACCTCCTGTCTGCTTATGGGGTTGTCTTTTCCTCCCGAGTTGACCGCATGGGAGGGCCGATGTTTTTTGACGCTGATATATAAGAAGATTCCGAAATGCAAGTAAAAAGTGCATCCTGAAATCCCGGGGCCCTTTTATCGGAATCCTTTTCCACTTATTGGTTCAGGGTGTATCGGGCCAGGAGACTCTCCCGCCAGTATCGGTTCTTCGGGTCTTTGAAATAGGTCTTCAAAAGGGAGAGACTCTTTTCCCGAAGCACGTGAGGGACGAGGGTCACTGCTCGATTCCGATACAACGGCGCCAGCCGGGTTAAATCGCATTGGGTTCCGCCGCCCATGACGTCTTCGAAAGCATAGACGATTTCCCGGATCCCGCTGAGCAGGATCGCACCATAGCACATGAGGCAGGGCTCCAAGGTGGTGTAAAGGGTCATGGGCCTGTGGTCGGAAAGGGTCCCCGAACGGGCGAGGCCTTTCAGGGCGATGATTTCCGCATGGTGAATTTCACTGGCGCCGGGACCTGCCGTACGTTGACGGAAGCCCGCGGCCACCACACGATCGCCGGCCACGATCACACATCCCACGGGAAATTCCCCCCGGAGGAGTGCACATTCGGCTTCCCTGATCGCCCGTTCCATGAAGACCGTATGCCGATCGGACGTCATGGTTTCTTCACAATCGACAGATGGTATCATCGCAGGGACAGCTTCCGTCCACCTCGTAAACATAAAGGATTCGTTGCTCCATCCGGGTCCGGTGGAAGGAGATGGGTTCAAAGTCGTGACCGGCGATCCACTGTATCAGCGCCTCCCGGTCGGGAATCGAGTCGAGTCCCTGGGCCGTGACTTCTCCGCTTTTTCCGGAAAGGATTTCCGCGTCTTGACCATTGGTCACCACGACCACAGGAATCTGGTAAGGGGCGAGGAGCCGGGACGCCGCCAGGGCCGGCCGCCGCCGGGTCACCAAAGAACCGGGCCCGTAACGGATCACCATGGCGTCTTTTTCCTTAAGCGTCACCTTGAAATCGATGGTAATCCGCGCCCGATTTTCACCGGCTTCGAGTGTCAAGGGAATCCGGGGTGTGATGTCGCTTTTGAGATACCCTTTTTGCTCCACCAGGAGCCGAGCGAGTGCCTGGCGATACCGCTCATCGTGGGTGTCATTAAGGACCGTCCCGGTCAAAAAGTCCACCCGTTCTCCCAGTATGAGATGGTGGCCGTTCATCCTGCGCCGCTGTTCACTTCTTTCCGAGTTTCATTCTAAAGCCATTATAGCGGTTTTGTCCAGAAAACACAAATAGTCCTTTACTTGACCCACCCCATTTGGGATAATGTGCACTGTAAAGGCGGTAAAATCGTAAACTTCGAAAGAATGTATTTTCGGGTTGTTGGGATTGATGAACGATGCATTTGGAAAGGGTTTTCGAAGGTGTTGCTGACCCCCGTATCCATCCGAGAAAATTTTGAAAAACGCGAGTGCACCTTTTTGGCACCCTTTGCCTGCCTGAGTTCCCAGACCCGGGGACGCCTGCGCGGGGAACCCCCGTGCCCGGTCCGTACGGCCTTTCAGCTGGACAAATTTCGCATCGTGTATTCCAATGCCTTTCGAAGACTCAAGTACAAAACCCAGGTCTTTTTATCCCCCCTCGGGGACCAGTACCGGACCCGCTTGACCCATACCCTGGAGGTAGCCCAGATCGCCACCACCATCGCCCGCGCCATGCGCCTGAATGAAGATCTGGTGGAGGCCATCGCCCTGGCCCATGACCTGGGGCACCCCCCTTTCGGGCACGGCGGGGAAGTCATTCTTAAGGAAATCTGCTCCGGGGGCTTTTCCCACCATGAACAGAGTCTGAGAGTGGTGGATGCCCTGGAGAATAACGGTGATGGCCTAAACCTGACCTTTGAGGTGCGCGACGGCATCCTGAAACATTCCAAAGGATACGGGAAGATCATCCCGAACAACCCTGAAGAACTTCCATGCACACATGAAGGTCGCGTCGTACGCATCGCGGATATCATCGCCTACCTGAATCATGACCTTGAAGACGCCATCCGCAGCGGCGTCATCACCAGGGACCAAGTCCCGGCCTCTTGTGTCACGATCCTGGGAAACAACCACATTGAACGGGCCACCACCATGATCATGGATGTCATCAAGACCAGCACTCCTTCCACCGGGGAGTTTCTCTTGAACATGAGCGATGAAGTCTTTGGGGCCATGAGTGAGCTGCGGCATTTTCTGTACGACAACGTCTACCGGGCAAAGCCGGTCCACCGGGAATTCATCAAGGCCAAAAAGATTCTTTCCGAGCTGTTTTCTTTTTTCATGACCGAAGACGAATTCTTCGAAAAAGAACTCAAACGCATGGGACTGCGGGGGATCACCGCCTCGGCGGAAAACCGGGAGCGCAGCGTCTGTGATTTTATGGCTTCCATGACGGACCGCTACGCGCTGGCCCTGTATCATAAAATCTTTTTTCCCGAACCCATTGTTTAAGCCCTTCCGATGAATCCCACCCCCGAGGAATTCGACGGCCGTCCGGAAGCATTGGATGGGTTCCTTGGCAACCTGGATCGTTTGTACGCCGAAATGGATCAGGCATATTCAAAGACGGCGGCGGACTACGGCTTTTATTGCACCGGCTGCAGGGAAAGCTGCTGCCGGACGCGTTTTTTTCACTACACCTTTCTCGAGTACCATTACCTGCTGGAAGGATATCGGAAATTGGCGGCGCACCTTCGGCAGGACGTGCTTCATAGGGCCGGGGTCTACCAACGGCGCATGGAAAACTCTGATGCGGCGGCGCTTTCATTCGACGCATTCTGCCCCCTCAACGATAAAGGCGCCTGCATTTTATACGCGTGGCGCCCCATGATCTGTCGGCTTCACGGCATCCCTTATGAACTCCACACACCGGGGAAACCGGTGCTTCGGGGTCCGGGATGCCCCGTATTCACGCAAACCTTCGGGGCCGTTTCTTATGTGCCCTTTGATCGGACACCCTTTTATAAGGCGCTGGCCGCCCTTGAGCAAAATCTCCGAAAGACGATGGGCGTTTCCCGGGGAATCAAAATGACGGTGGCCGGGATGCTTCTGGATTTTGACCGGAATGCTTCCCGCAAGCCCCGCTTCTTAGGGTAGGGTTGAAAGAAGCTATCTTTGACAAGATCGTAAAAAGGCTTTTGTGAGGGCCGTTCAAGCCTTTTCGGAAAAAGAGAGACAAAGGGTTGAGCGTTAAAAATCTCAAGCTGTTTGAGACACTTGTGTCGAGTTCTTGAGATTTAGCGAAACCCTTTGGATCTCCCGAAAAGGGTTGCGGCGCGAACAAAATCAGCCTTTTTACGATTTCATCATCTTTAAATGGGTATTTTCCTTACCGGGGAGCCCCGCATGCAAGGCGGGGGGATCCACAAAACGCCATGAAGTATTTTGAAGATATCCAAATGGAAAACCTTCCGGGAAAACACCTGGATCCCGATACGGTTTTTCACTTTTCCTGTCATCCCAAAATCGGCTGTTTCAACCGATGCTGTCGAAACCTGAATCTGTTTTTACATCCGTATGATGTCTTAAGGCTCAGGAAGGCACTGGGAATCCCTTCCGATGACTTTCTGGAGGGCTACGTGGACGTGGTTCTCAGAGACGAAACCTATTTTCCGGATGTCCTCCTGAAAATGGCCGATGAAAAGGAAAAGCCTTGCGTCTTTCTTTCGCCTTCCGGTTGCACCGTATATGCCCACCGGCCCCATACCTGCCGGCTCTATCCTTTGGAACAGGGCCGGTTCTTCGACGCCACCACCGGTGAAACCCGGCTGGTCCACTTTCTCCGTCCCTTTGAGTTCTGTCTGGGGCCCCTGGAAAAGGCCTCCTGGACCCCCAAGACGTGGTCTGAAGATCAAAAGGCGGATCTTTATAATGAAATGACGATCCTTTGGAGCGATCTCAAGCGTCTATTTCGAGAAAACCCATGGGGGGAAGCCGGCCTGTCGAGCCCTAAGGGGAAGATGGCCTTCATGGCGGTTTACAATATCGACCGGTTTCGGGAGTTTGTGTTTGGCAGCTCGTTTCTGAAACGCTACCTCATTGCGCCCGCGGTGGTGAAGCAGATTCAAAAAGAAGATATTGAATTGCTGAAATTCGGGTTCGACTGGGTCAAATATCTGGTGTGGGGGATTCCCGGTCCCCATTTCAAAACAGGATCGGGATAGGCGCCACAGGACCGCCAAAAGCCTTTTGGAAACGCCCCGCCCGGTCCTATAAAACCCTCCGCGGTATGGGCGGAACCGGCTCGCCTCCCAGCACGTATCCGCCGTCCAGGCGCAGGACGCTTCCGGTCATAAACGGGGCCTCTTCGATGATAAATTCCACCGCTTTCACCACGTCCTGAATGCTCCCGACCCTTCCCATGAGGGTGTGGTGAAGGAGGTCGTCCTTCTGCGCCTTTGTCAACACGCCCCAACCCCGGGTACCGGGTCCGTGGCGTGTTTCCACGAATCCCAGCATGATCTCGTTGACGCGCACCTGGGGGGCGCCCATGCGGGCCCAGGTTTCGGTGAAAAGGGAAACTCCCCGGTTGGCCGCGGCATATCCGTCATTGAAGACGTGTGCCGCCGGACCGGTCCTTCCTACGATGCCGGCGATGGAAGACAAGTTCACGACCACCCCCTCCCCCGACGCCTTCAAATGGGGTAGGGCCGCGTTGAAGACCCACCATTTGGCCCTGAGGGTGGTTTCCGTCTCCAGGTCCCATTGTTCCTGGACGTAAGGTCCGTGCACGACGGGCCATCCGCCCCGTTCAATATTGTTGATGAGAATGTGGATACCGCCGAAATGGGCGGCCACCGCCGCCACCATGGCGGGAATCTTTTTCGTTTCCCGCAAGTCCACTTTCAGGATGAAGGGTTCGGCCCCGGCGGCCTCAAGATCCTTTTTCAAGGTCTCAAGATGCGTCTCCCAGTCCCAGTAGACGGCGGCGATCTTCGCCCCTTTCCGGGCAAGGGCCTCGGCGATCCCCTTACCGATGCCTTTAACGGATCCCAGGACCAAGGCGACTTTTCCCTCAATCTTCATGGGGTCGATCCTCCTTGTTGCATCCTTTAAAAAGCCGGGTCACCCATCGATGTCCCATGGCCAACAGGTTTAAATCATCCAAGGCGTCGGCATCGATTCCACGGCGACCATCTGTGCATTCATACCGGTGTCCGCTTCCCGGACGGGCTCCGTTGAAGTTCCACATCGTCAACCCCCGGCGCCCGGACACCAGCGACCATGTGGAGATGAAAGGGCTTCATGAAGCCGTCCGTTTCTTTTTCGAAATGAACGGTTCCGATCCGCCAGAGGTAACAGTTTCCGCCTTTTAGTCAACAAAAATCGTGGAATCCAAGGCCGATTTCATGCATGGGCGAAAAGATGGAACCGGAGGGATTTTTTGCCGTGAAAGTGCTTGACAAGAATCCTTATGGATGGTAATTGAACTCTTTCTTTATTGCGGGGGGGATTATTCCATCTGATTGAAATCAGAATTAATTTATGGATCCTGGAACAGCATACCCTTTGGCTGAGAGAAAAGGGGGATTCGATAAATCGGCCCGGCGACGAAACCCGGATAGGGCTCGGAATGAAGGGGGGTGTAAAAAGGAAAACTTGTTTTAGTGATTTGACCCAAGAATTTAAAGAAAGCTGCAAAAGAAACCATTTTTGCACAAAAATGATGAGGAGGTAATGTAAATGCCAAGTTTCGTAATAGCTGAGAAATGTGACGGCTGCAAAGGCGGGGAAAAGACGGCATGCATGTACATCTGCCCCAATGATCTCATGGTGTTGGAACCCAATGAGATGAAAGCCTACAACCAGGAGCCGGATCAGTGCTGGGAGTGTTTTTCATGCGTGAAGATCTGCCCCACCCAGGCCATTGAAGTCCGGGGATACGCGGATTTCGTGCCCCTGGGAAGCAGCGTGATGCCGATGCTGGGTACCGAAGACGTGATGTGGACCTGTAAGTTCAGAAACGGCGTCATCAAACGCTTCAAGTTCCCCATCCGGACCACACCCGAGGGCGCGGCCAATGCCTACGAAGACCTGAAAGGAAAAGACCTTGAAAGCCCGCTTCTTTCCACCCAGGAAGCGGAAGGGTATCAGATGCCCAAGCCCAAAGAACTCGTCTAGGAGACTGTCTTGGGCAGGGTCTTAAAGCAGTCGTACAATCATTTTGCATCATTATTTGAAGGAGGATAAAACATGGCATTACCGAACAAACCCAAAGGGGAACTCAAGGTCGTAAGGGACCCGGAGTTTGAAGAACGCGAAGTCGATATCCTGATCGTCGGCGGCGGCATGGCTGCCTGCGGCGCGGCTTTCGAGGTCAAAAAATGGATGTCCGATGACCAGAGTGTTTTGCTGGTGGACAAGGCCGCCATGGAGCGCTCCGGCGCCGTGGCGCAGGGTCTTTCCGCCATCAACACCTATATCGGGGAAAACACGCCGGATGACTATGTCCGCATGGTCAGAAACGACCTAATGGGAATCGTCCGGGAAGACCTGATCTTCGACCTGGGATGCCACGTGGACGATTCCGTGCACCTGTTCGAGGAATGGGGGCTGCCCATTTGGAAAAAATCCAACGAGGGCAAAAACCTCGACGGGAAAAAGGGTCTGTCCATGGGAACGCTGAAATCCGGCGCCCAGCCGGTCCGCACCGGAAAATGGCAGATCATGATCAACGGCGAATCCTACAAGCGGATCGTGGCCGAAGCCGCCAAGAAGGCCATCGGCGAAGACAACATCCTGGAGCGGGTCTTTATCGTGGAACTGGCCCTGGATAAGAACCGGCCCAACCAGATCGGCGCCGCCTGCGGATTCTCGGTACGGGAAAACAAGGTGTATCTGATCAAGTGCAAGACCGCATTGATCGCCTGCGGCGGCGCGGTGAACATCTACCAGCCCCGGAGCGTCGGGGAAGGCAAAGGCCGGGCCTGGTATCCGGTGTGGAACTCCGGTTCCACCTATTATCTGGGAATGCGGGTCGGTGCCGAGCTTTCCATGATGGAAAACCGGTTCACCCCTGCCCGGTTCAAGGACGGCTACGGCCCGGTGGGCGCCTGGTTCCTCCTCTTCAAGGCCAAGACCCTCAACGGTTTGGGCGAAAATTTCGCCGCCAGTGAGGCCGCCAAGAATGAACTGGAAAAATATGCCCCGTACGGCACCGCCGCCGTCACCCCCACCTGCCTGCGGAACCATCTGATGCTCTTCGAGATGAAGGAAGGCCGCGGCCCCATCATCATGGATACAGTGACCGCATTGGCCGAACTCGGGAAGACCATGGACAAAAAGGAACTCAAGCATCTGGAATCGGAAGCTTGGGAAGACTTTCTGGATATGACCTGCGGCCAGGCCAACCTGTGGTGCGCCACGAACACCGAACCGGAAAAGAAGAACTCCGAGGTCATGCCCACCGAGCCATACCTGCTCGGATCCCATTCGGGCTGCTGCGGCTTCTGGGTCTCCGGACCGGATTTTGACTGGATCCCGGATGCCTATAAGATCAAGGCCGACAACGGCAAGGTCTACAACCGGATGACCACGGTCAACGGGCTTTTCACCGCCGGCGACGGCGTGGGCTGCTCCGGCCACAAATTCTCCTCCGGTTCTCATGCCGAAGGCCGGGTCGCCGCCAAGCAGATGGTCCGCTACGCCAAGGATCACGGCGATTTCAAACCCGAAATCGAACTGACCAAGGACCAGATCATCGACTACGTCTACAAACCGGTCCGAACCTATATGGACAATGCCGCTTACACCACGGCCGAAGACATCAACCCCAACTACATCAAGCCCAACGGCATGATGTACCGGATGATGAAGGCCACCCACGAGTACGGCGCCGGGACCGCCACCTACTACATGACGACCACCAAGAATCTGGAAATTGTCATGGAGATGCTCCAATGGATGCGGGAAGACTGCGAAAAGCTGGCCGCCGGGGATCTCCACGAACTGATGCGGGCCTGGGAAATCCTGCACCGCATCTGGACGGTGGAAGCGCACCTGCGACACATCCAGTTCCGGAAAGAAACCCGGTACCCCGGCTTCTACTATCAGGCCGATTTCCCGGGGCAGGACGACGCGAACTGGTTCGCCTTCGTCAACTCCAAGTTCGACCCGAAAGAACAAAAATGGGATATCTTCAAGAAAGACTACATCAAGATCATCCCGTAATCGAGGAACGACTGTGACATAGTCGAGCAACAGACCTCCAGGTGTCGCCAGACACCTGGAGGTTTTTGTTACGATCCCCGGTTATGGGTGATATACGAGGGGTGATCGTTTTCACCATTGGATCGCCCGTCGCCTATCACCCATAACCCAATACCTTACAGTACGGAGGGATGGCATGACAGACAATCAAAAAGCCCCTGGCAGCGGAAGCATTTTGGTCGTGGGAGGCGGCATCAGCGGTCTCACCACCACCCTGGAAGCCGCCGAGGTGGGATACGAGGTGTTTCTCGTGGAAAAGAATCCCTATCTGGGGGGGAGAGTCGCGCAGTTGAATCAGTATTTTCCCAAGCTGTGCCCCCCCACCTGCGGCCTGGAGATCAATTTCAGAAGAATCAAGGACAACCCCAACATCAAGACCTTTACCCTTGCGGAAGTCGAAAAGGTGGACGGTGTCCCTGGAAACTACGACGTCACGGTGCGGTTGAACCCCCGCTACGTCAATGAAAACTGCACCTGCTGCGGGGAGTGCGCCGCGGCCTGTGAAACGGAAATCGTCAACGATTTCAACTTCGGCATCGATCGGCACAAGGGTGCGTATCTTCCTTTCGAGATGGCGTTTCCCGCCCGGTACGTGATCTCTCCCCAGATCATCGGGACCGAAGACGCCACACGATGCAAAGACGCCTGTAAATACGGCGCCGTGGATCTGGAGATGAAGGCCAAAACCGTCACGGTGAACGTGGGCGCCATCGTCTGGGCAACGGGCTGGGAACCCTATGATGCGGGCAAGATCGACAACCTCGGCTTCGGCCGGTACCCCAACATCATCACCAACATGATGATGGAGCGCCTGGCCGCTCCAAACGGACCCACCCAAGGCAAGATCCTGCGCCCCTCGGACGACAAGGAGCCCCAGAGCATCGCCTTCGTCCAGTGCGCCGGATCCCGGGATGAAAATCATCTTCCCTATTGTTCCTACATCTGTTGTATGGCTTCCCTCAAGCAGGCCACGTACATCCGGGAACGGAATCCGGAAGCCCAGATCTACATTTTCTATATCGACCTGCGGGCGCCCGGATACCGTTACGAGCGCTTTTACAAAAAGATCAAGGAAGACGACAAAATACACTTCATCAAGGGGAAGGTCGCCGAGGTCAGCGAAGATCCGACAACGCAGAACATCACCGTGGTGGCGGAAAACGCCGTTACGGGGGAAAAGATCAAGCAGGCCGTGGAAATGGTGGTCCTGGCCACCGGCATGCAGCCCACCGCCGCCCAGGCCAAACCCCCGGCGGACTTGAAATTCACCGAAGACGGATTCATCGTCAACGATTTCGCCCGGGGGGGGATGTTCGCGGCGGGATGCGCCAACAAACCGGCCGACGTCGTCTCATCCAACCAGAATGCGACGGGCATGGCGCTGAAAGCGATCCAAACCCTGGTGAGAAAGTAGGAGGAGGTCATCCATGGATAAAAAATACGGCGTCTATATTTGCACCGGATGCGGCATCGGGGATTCCCTGGACATGGAGGCCCTCGAAAAGGTGCCCCAGGAACAAGGGTTTCCCTGCAAAACCCATCCGTTTCTTTGCGGCGACGACGGCGTCGCCCTGCTCAAAAGCGAGATCGATTCGGGAATCAACACCCTGGTGATTGCCGCCTGCTCCCGCCGGGTTCATTTCGACACATTCCGATTCCCCGGGTGCATCGTGGACCGGGTGAACCTGCGGGAAGGCGTGGTGTGGTCCCATCCCCGGTCGGTTTTTCCGGCCCTGACGGAAGAAGAAAAAGCCGACGAAGATAAATTCGACCGCGTCCTGATGATGGCCGAAGACTATATCCGGATGGGGATGGCCCGGGTGAAGAAGATCACCCTCCCCGAACCCTATAAGCTCGAAACCTTCACCCGCAGGATCCTGGTCATCGGCGGCGGGATCACCGGCATGTCGGCGGCCCTCGATGCGGCGGCGGCCGGATATGAAGTCACCATCGTGGAAAAGGAACCGCAACTGGGGGGGCACGCCAACCACTGGCGCAAACAACTCCCCACGGAACATCCCTACGAAGATCTGATGCCGCCCATCGTGGAGAAAAAAATCCAGGAGGTCTCGGATCATCCCCTCATCACGGTCCGGACGGAAACAGTGGTGGCCCGAATCGCCGGGGAACCCGGGGATTTCACAGTGACCCTCAAAAAGCCCGGCGAAAAAATCGAATTTGACGTTCCCTATCCCCTCCCCCCGGAAATGCGCGTGGATGACAAGGGAAAGGAACTGGATGCCGAACAACTCCATGCCAAATACATGGAATACAACGAGGGACGGCTGGATATCCTCACCCTCGACCCCAACGGCGAGAAGTTCGGCGCCGTGATCCTGGCCGCCGGATGGCGGCCCTACGAACCGAAATCCGGCGAACTGGCCCATTACGGCTACGGCGAGATTCCCGACGTGGTCACCAACGCCCAGTTCGAAAAAATCGCCAAAGACGGAAAAATCCTCCGGCCTTCGGACGGCAAAGCCGCCAAATCCGTGGTCTTTATCCAGAGTCAGGGGAAAGGGGATGATGCGGATTTTGACTATGCCGGATCCGTTACCAGCCTGGTGGCGCTCAAGCAGGCCAAATATGTCCGGGAGGACTATCCCGATGACGGGAAGGCCTTTGTCTTTTACCAGCACATGCGCACGCCGGGGCTTTCCGAAGGTTTTTATAAAAGCATCCAGCAGGACCCGGGGATCTTTTTAACCAAAGGAGAAGTGATCCAGGTGTCCAAAAACGGCGGCGGGATGACCGTCACCGCGGAAAACACTCTCTTGGGGGAAAATGTGGAACTTTCCGCCGATATGGTGGTGTTGGCCACCGGCATGGTGCCGGCCACCAAGGACGATCCTGTGGTGAATCTGGCCTATCGACAAGGACCCGGATTTCGGGATAACGCCATTTTCAATGAATATGCGGATTCCAACTATATTTGTTTTCCCTACGAGACCCAGCGCACCGGCATTTACGCCGCCGGCGCCATCCGCCGGGCCTTGACCGTGGAAGAATCCATGGAAGACGCCGCCGGCGCGGCTTTGAAAGCCATCCAATGTCTCGAATCGGTGAACCGGGGCGTCTCCGTACACCCCCGGTCCGGAGACATGACGTTTCCCGACTTTTTCTTCCAGCGGTGCACCCAGTGCAAGCGGTGCACCGAAGAGTGTCCCTTCGGGGCTCTGGACGACGATGCCAAAGGAACACCCAAGCCGAATCCCGCCCGTTGCCGACGATGCGGCACCTGTATGGGCGCCTGTCCGGAACGCATTATCGGGTTTGCGGACTACAATATCGACAGCATCGGTTCCATGGTCAAAGCCGTGAGCGTGCCTTCGGAAGACGACTATACCGAGCCGCCGCTGCGGATTTTGGGCCTGGTGTGCGAAAACGACGCCTACCCCGCCCTGGACATCGCCGGGATCAACGGACTCTCCTATTCGGCGGACGTCCGGCTCATTCCGGTCCGATGCCTCGGATCCGTCAATGTCATCTGGATCAAGGACGCCCTTTCCCAGGGAATGGACGGGGTGTTCCTCTTGGGGTGCAAGTACGGGGACGACTACCAATGCCATTTCATTAAAGGGAGCGAACTGGCGGACATCCGGATGAAAAAGATCGGCGACGCACTGGCCAGCCTGGCATTGGAAAATGAGCGGGTCGCCCAGTTTGAAGTGGCCATCGATGATTACGACAAGCTCCCCAAAATCATCAACGATTTTGTGGAATCCATCGAAGCCATGGGGCCCAACCCGTTCAAGGGATTCTAGGAAACCGCGCGGATTTCGCGAAACAAAACAGGAGGTATGGAAATGGCAGATACGTACCGTATTGAGCCTGACATGAACTTCATCAAAGAGGTCGGCAAGCTGGGGGGCCAGGACCTGAAAAAATGCTTTCAGTGCGCCACCTGCTCCGTGGCCTGCCCCATCTCCCCGGACACGAAGCCCTTCCCCCGGAAAGAGATGATCGCCGCTTCGTGGGGACTCAAGGACAAGCTGGTGGGAAACGCCGACATCTGGTTGTGCCACAATTGCGGGGACTGTTCCACCCTGTGCCCCCGGGGGGCCAAGCCCGGGGATGCGCTGGCCGCCATCCGATCCTATACCATCATGGAATACGCCACGCCCAAGGCATTGGCCAAGGCGGTCCGGGACCCGAAGATGCTCCCCGTTTTATTCGCCGTCCCCGCCGCCATCTTTCTGGTGGTGGGGCTGGTCCTGAAGCTGTTCGGCATTCACTGGCTCAATTTCGGGATTGAAGAAGACTTTGTCTGGCAGGCCCAGTATATCAACAACTACCTGGTGGATGTCATCATGATTCCCACCGCGGCCTTCGCGGTAGGCGTTTTCGCCCTCGGACTGAAGCGGTTTCTGGGGGATATCCATCAAAACGCCGTGGTCGAAGGGAAGACCGACAAAGAAAAAATCGATCCCGTGGGTTTCATCAAGGCCCTGGGAAGAGTGATCCCTTCGATTTTAAAGCATGAAAAGTTCAACGACTGCACGGAAAACCGGGAGCGGTCCACCTCTCATATGATGGTCCTTTTCGGCTTTATCGGTCTTCTCATCGTGACCGGCTGTTTCTTCACTGCCGAGTGGGTCTTCCATATCGAAGGACCCTACTCCCAGATCAACCCGATAAAATGGCTGGGCAACGCCGGCGGCGTCGCCCTGATCATCGGATCCCTGTTGTTGATCAAAAACCGCCTTGCGAAAAAAGACCAGGTCTCCAATTACTGGGATTGGTACCTGGTGGGATTGGTTTTGGCCCTGGGCGCCACCGGGCTGCTCACGGAGATGACCCGCCTGGGAGGGCTGGCCGGACTCTCGGTCTTTTTGTACATCATCCACCTGATGCTGGTGTGGTGTCTGTTCGCCTACACGCCCTTTTCAAAACTCGCCCACCTTGTCTATCGCACCGTGGCCATGGCGTACAACGAGTATGCCGGGCGGAAATAGGCACCGGCCCGAAGACGCAAAAAAAGGAGGCCTTTCGGCCTCCTTTTTCTTTTTGGCCGCGGCATTTCACATTTCAGCTGCAGCCCTTTTTTATCAGGGTGGGATCTTTTTTATTGACCGGTGGCGGCCCCGTGGAGCTTGATCTCCACTTTTTCGGTTAATCCCTGATAATATTCGCGCAGGATTTCGAGGACCTCATCGCGTCCGAAGTGATCGGGGATCTCACCCCCTTCGGAGAGGAGTTTCCTCAGCATGGTCCCGGAAAGGAGGACGCGGTCTTCTTTTCCGTGGGGGCAGGTCCTCAGAGAGGCCATGCCGTCGCACTTATGGCAATAAAAAGTCCAGTCGATCTTGAGCGGGGTGCACAACAGGGCCTTGCCCGGCTCCGCGGGCTTGGGGATCTTGTCGAAGATGGTCTGGGCTTCGAACATGCCGTAGAAATCCCCCACACCCGCGTGATCCCGTCCGATGATCATCCGGGAACATCCGTAGTTCTGCCGGAAGGTGGCATGGAGCAGGGCTTCCCGGGGTCCGGCGTAGCGCATGTCGAGTGGATAGCCGCCCTGGAGTACGAATTTTTCAACAAAATAATTTTTCACCAACGCGTCGATGCATTTGACGCGCACCTTCGCGGGGATGTCGCCGGGCTTCAGGTTCCCCACCAGGGAGTGGATGAAGACCCCGTCGCAGACCTCCACGGCGATCTTGCACAGGTATTCATGGCTGCGGTGCATGGGGTTTCGCAGCTGCAAGGCAGCGATTTCACTCCATCCCCGTTCCTCGAAGATCTTTCGGGACTCGGCGGGGCGCATGTAAATACCGGCATAGCGGGTGGGGTATTCCCCTTCGCTCAAGACCTTCACCGGGCCGGCCAGGTTATACCCTTTTTGCTTCATGACCATCTGGACCCCGGGATGATCCTCTTCGGCGACCTTCCAGAATTCCTCCGTTGTTTTCGTCCCTTCCCCCATGAAGATCTTCTCGCATTCGTACCGCTTTTCAGCCTCGGTCATGGCGTACTTTTCCGTGACCTTCATGGTGGCCATGATTTCCTGGCCCTCGGGATCGAACAAGGCGATCTCCTGTCCGACTTCAACGGCGTCGGCATCCTCCTTGGAGACGTCCAGGGTGACCGGAACCGGCCAGAAAGTGCCGTCGCTCAACAAAAAGTCGTCGCAAACGCCCTTCCAATCGGCTTTGGTCATGAAACCCGTCAGCGGGCTGAATCCGCCGATCCCGATCATGATCAAATCCCCTTTGACCCGGGGGGAAATGGGCACCTGTTTGAGTCCCTTGGCCTTTTCCTTTTCCGCCGCAAGTTCCGCGCCTTCAAGCAGACAAACGGTAAGCCCCTTGCCGCCGTGTGGTGGAATAAGTGTCGACATTTCTTTTCCTCTCCTTTCGATAGTGTTTTTCTCTTGATCTGCGTGCACAGATAAAGTCATTTTATTGGTTTAAGCGATTTTATGTATTGGGAAAAAAATCCCTTGTCAAGACTTAATCCCATCTGACCGAAAAGATGCATGTGTTTATTTGAAAACATCCCGATTTCATTTGACACGACCAAACACGGTTGGTAAGTTAAATAATTGGTTTCGGCTATGATACGCATTTTCGAAACCTTTTTTAAAGGCACACGTTTTCATGAATGTCCTGCTCGTCAATCCAGCGGTTCCAAACACCTTCTGGAGTTTCGCCTTTGCGTTGCCCTTTATCCGTAAAAAATCCGCCTATCCGCCGTTGGGATTGTTGACCGTGGCGGCCATGTTGCCGGAAGAATGGCCCAAGCGCGTGGTGGATCTCAATGTGGAAAAACTCACCGAAGAGGATCTGGACTGGGCGGACACCGTTTTTATAGGAGGGATGGTCATCCAGCGTCGATCCGCCCAACAGGTCATTTCCCGGTGCAAAGAAAAAAAACTCAAAATCGTTGCCGGCGGACCGCTGTTCACCTGTGAACCGGACGTCTTTGACGAGGTGGACCACATGGTCCTTGACGAAGCCGAGATCACCCTGCCGGCCTTCCTCGAGGATTTAAGCGCGGGCCTTCCGAAAAAAATTTATCGGGCCCACGGCCACTGCGATTTGCGTCAGACCCCCATCCCCTTGTGGCATTTGATCCGGATGGACAAATACGCCTCCATGAGCCTCCAGTTTTCCAGAGGATGCCCCTTCAACTGTGATTTTTGCAACGTCACCGTCTTGTTCGGCCACCGGCCCCGGATAAAATCCGCACAGCAGGTGGTCGCGGAGCTGGATGCCATTTATGAGGCCGGATGGCGTTCCAATATCTTTTTTGTGGACGATAATTTCATCGGCAACAAAAGATACCTGAAAACCGAACTGTTGCCAGCGTTGATCGAGTGGCGGAAAGGGAAAAAAGGGTGTGTTTTTTTTACGGAAGCATCCATCAACCTGGCCGATGACCCGGAGCTGATGCACCTGATGGTGAAAGCCGGTTTCGACTCCGTCTTTATCGGGATCGAATCCCCGGATGAAGCCTCCTTGACGGAGTGCTTGAAAAGTCAGAATAAAAACCGGGATCTTCTGGAAAGTGTCCGGACCATCCACCGATCCGGTCTTCAGGTCCAGGGCGGATTCATCGTGGGCTTCGACAGCGACACCCAATCCACATTCCAGCGACAGATCGAATTCATCCAGAAAAGCGGGATCGTCACGGCCATGGTGGGACTCCTTCAGGCCCCCCCGGGGACCCGCCTCTTCGATCGGCTCAACCGGGAAAACCGTCTGGCGGGCACTTTTTCAGGAGACAACGTGGACGGGAGCACCAACATCATCCCCAAGATGGGACTGGATACGCTCTTACAGGGATATCGGTCCATCATGCGCCATATATATTCTCCCCGGAACTTTTACCGGCGCATCCGGACGTTTCTAAAAGAGTTCAAGGCGCCGGAAGTCCGTTCCCCTCTGGATTTCCAGAGGTTGTGCGCTTTTTTTCGGGCGGCGGTGCGGCTCGGAATATTGGGCAAAGAGCGGTTTCAATACTGGTATCTCGTTTTCTGGACCCTGATCCGGCGCCCCCGCCTCTTTCCGCTGGCCATCACCCTTTCCATCTACGGCCATCATTTCCGGAAAATCTACGAACTCCACATCCGGTAATCTCTTCCAAGTCACTTCAACGTGTTTTTTTCGATACCGATCCCGATTTCGACGCCGATCCCGATTTTGATAAACTCTGTACTTTTAATGTTCTTGTAACCTCGACCCCTTGACCCCTCGACCCCTCGACCCCTTGACCCCTCGGACCCTTTTTCCTTTCAAGCACCCTCAACACGTTGCTTTATGATCAATCCTCGCCAAAGGCGGGATGCGGCGCTGACAATCAAGTACCCCTTTCGGGGGATTCCCCCCAGACCCGCCTGGAGCGTTCAATCTTTTTTTTCACCGTTTGCCAGGTCTTTTGCGTCAAAAAAGAGGATTCCCACCGGCGGATCATCTCCGCGAACATGGGAAACGGCACCGTGAAAGACAATTCGTCGGTCTTGAAAAACTTGCGCGCCGAGGGATCCCAGCCCCCCACCACGGCCTTGGTCTTCCCTTTCTCCCTGTAGTGTAAGGGCCAGGCCACCAGGCTCCCGCAGGCCGCACTCCATGGAGAACAGACCGCCTCCGGATCGTTGGTGACGAATGCCGCCAGTTGATGAAGGCCGCAAAGCGTTTCGGGACGGGCGAAAAAACTCACGAGTTCCGGCGTTTCAGTATCTGAAAAAAAAGACAGCGGCTGTATGACACAATACGGTTTCGGGGCCGGCCGGGGATCCACATCATCGAAAATCCTCCTCAGCGCCTCGGGGGAGTCACAGTAAAGCTCCCCTTCCATCCGTCCGGGCACGCCGGTGCTGACATAATGGATGATGGTCTCCGTCTGGGGTTTCAAAAAGCCCATCCAGAACGCCCCGCCCGGGCAGCCGAACTGTTCGGCGGAAAAGGCGGCCGGAACCTGCTTTTTCCGCGCCCGCCAAAGCACACCCATGACACAGGAAAACCCGCCGAAAACCGCCTGCCAGTCGATGGCGTTTTGCATCTCCTTTTCCCGGGTCGGCAAATCCAGGGGTTTGGGGGAAAGGCTTTCCCCCGGTTTTTCATCGGAAAAAACGATCCCCATGGGTTCTTCGTCCAGGCCCAAAACCTCGAGAAAAGCGGGAACGGCATCCTTGAATCCAGCGTCCATGCAGCCTCCTCTTTTACGATTTCATCCGGTTTTACCGTCGTGAAAATGAAATTGCAATGCCCGGGAAAAACAATTCGCCCCCTATAATTCCTCCAGGAAACGGGTGTGCAGACGCCCCTGAATGAAATCCGGGTGATCCAAAATCTTTGCGTGGAAGGAGACGGTGTTTTTAATCCCTTTGGTGCGCACCTCGAACAAGGCCCGCCGCATCCGAGAAATGGCCGAGGGGCGGTCCTTGCCCCAGGCGATTACCTTGCATATCAGGGAATCATAAAAGGGCGGGACCGTGTATCCCGGATACAGGTGCGTGTCCACCCGGATCCCGGCCCCCCCCGGAAGTACCAGTTCCTCCACCGTTCCCGGGGACGGCATGAACCCGTCATCGGGATCTTCGGCATTGATCCGGCATTCCAGGGCCCACCCGTGGGGTCGGATCTTTTCCTGGGAAAGCAAAAGCGCCTCTCCGGATGCGATGCGGATCTGCCGGCAGACCAGGTCGATGCCTGTGGTCATCTCGGTCACCGGATGCTCCACCTGGATCCGGGCGTTCATCTCCATGAAGTAAAAGGCACCGTCCGGTGCGACGAGGAACTCCACGGTCCCGGCATTGGTGTATCCCAGGAATCGAACAACGGCAAGGGCCGTGTCCCCCATTTTTTCCCGAAGTGCGGCATCCACGAAAGGAGAAGGGGCCTCCTCCATGAGTTTCTGGTGCCGTTTCTGGATGCTGCATTCCCGTTCCCCCAGATGAACGGCGTTTCCGAAGTGATCGGAAAGGACCTGGACTTCGATATGGCGCGATTTTTCTATGTATTTTTCCAGATAAAGCTCCGGGAGATCGAAGGCGGCCTTGGCCTCTCCCGCGGCTACCGGGAAGACCTCCGACAGCGATTTTGCGTCCCGGGCGATCCGCATCCCCTTCCCGCCGCCGCCGCCGGACGCCTTCAGGATGACCGGATACCCCACATTTTCGGCGGCGTCCAGCGCGTGTGCCACCGTTGCCACGGGGCCTTCGGATCCCGGAATCACCGGGACCCCCTTTTTTATGAGGTGCTTCCGGGCCTTGGCCTTGTTCCCTGCCAGTGCCATGCACGCGGGGCTCGGGCCGATGAAGGCGATGCCGGCGTCTTCGCATGCGCGGGCGAATTCCGGGTTTTCCGCCAAAAAGCCGTATCCCGGATGGACGGCGTCCGCACGGCTTTTCCGAGACGCCTCCAGGAGGGCGTCCATGTTGAGATAGCTTTTGCGGCTGAGGGCCGGCCCGATGGGAACGGCTTCATCGGCCAACCGCACATGCAAGGACCCCTGATCGGCGTCCGAATAGACAGCCACGGCACGGACACCCAGGTCCCGGCAGGCCCGAATCACCCGCAGCGCGATCTCTCCCCGATTGGCGATTAGAATTTTTCGAAACACGATGATTCGGTCTTTTTCGATCCCGTCAGTCGATTTCGATTTCCATGAGGTCCTGGTTTTTCATCACCAGTTCCTCGTTTTCCACCAATATCCGTTTCACCACACCGGGCCGCCCGGCCCGAAGCTCCGTGAAGACCTTCATGGATTCGATGATGCAGACCACGTCCGATGCATTCACCCGTTGACCTTGTTCCACAAACGGTTTTTCATCCGGAGAAGGGGTGCGGTAAAAGGTGCCCATCAGCGGGGATTTCACGACATGCGTTTCAGCGGTCATCCGGTATCCTTTCCTGCTTGCGTGCAGCATTATCGAGCAACCTTGATGGCTTCGCAAAAAGGCCATCTGCGGCGTTGCGCGGCATCCTTCGTCGTTGCGGCGTATCTATAAGTATGCCTCATTCTGAAGGATTTGCGCGCCTTGCATCTGGCGCTTTTTACTTTGCCATTCCGAATTGGACTTTCTACGATTTCATCGAGTTTGATGGAAAAATATACTTGACATATATTTTTTAAATATGTCAAGTATATTATAAAAGACACGCCACCAACGGAAACGACGCCGTGAAAGGATCCATGAAAGCGATTTCCGAAAAACCAGGAAACCGGCAGCCCCTCGGTGTCGTCGCCTACGAAAAGATCCAGCAAAAGATCATCACCCTCGATTACAAGCCCGGCCAGAGCCTTGAAGAGAGAGAACTCATGGAACACCTGGGCATGGGTCGCACCCCCATCCGGGAAGCGTTGTTGCGGTTGACCGGAGAAAAATTCGTGGAATCCAAGCCCAGCAAGGGGTTTATGGTCCGGCCCATCACCCTTGAAAACACCCGCGCGGTTTTCGAGGCCATGAAAGTGCTGGAAACCGGAGCGGTGAAGCCGGCACTCCGGCAGGACGTCTCCTCCATTTTGCCCCGAATGAAAAAGGCCAATACCGTCATGGAAGCGGCCGTGGAAAGGGGAGACCCGTTGCGTCTCGTGGAAGCCAATCATGAATTTCACCTGTATTTCGCCCAATGCACCTTCAACACCTATCTCGCCCGGTATATCGGTGAAGTGCGCACCGAGGCCAAACGTCTTTCCTACTTGTCTTATGCCAATGATATCGAACCGGATCGGTCCCTGAAAACCCATTACGAGTCCGTATTAAAGGAGCACGAGGCCATCATCCGGCTTTTGGAAAAAAGGGATGAACACGCCCTGGTCGACGTGCTCGTGGAACATATCCAGGCATTTCAACACCGGATTTTTCTTTTTTTCATGCGTACCTGATTCCATTTCAACCCACAACCCAAAGCATACAAGGAGGAAAAAATGAAAAGATCGATTTTGATCCTGGCCTGTCTCATTTTTGTCGCCGGAGCGGCTGTGGATGCAATTGCAGAAATCAAGTGGGACTGTCACTTGAATTATCCGGCCGGAAATTTTCATTCCAAAGGGGCCCAGCGGTTCGCCGACCGGGTCAGGGAAGCGACCAACGGCGAACTCAACATCGTCTTGCATCCGGGAGCGGCCCTGGGATTCAAGGGTCCGGAACTCCTCCGGGCCGTGGCCGAAGGGCAATTGGTCATCGCGGAGGTCCCCACAGGCATGGTGGAAGGAGATGCGCCGGTCCTGGCGTTGACCGCCCAGCCCTTTATTTCCACCAATGCGTTCGAACAGCGGCTTTTGTATCAACTGGCCAAACCCACTTATGCAAAGGTGCTGAAAAAATTCAATCAGTTCACCTTGTATTCCTCGGTGTGGCCTTTTTCCGGTATTTATACCCAGCGCCCCATCCAGACCGCCGCGGATCTCAAGGGACTGAAGATGCGCGTCTATGACGGCACCGGCCTTGCTTTCGGAAAGGCCACCGGCATCGCGGCCCGGAAGATGCCCTTTTCCGAGGTCTATCCCGCCATGAAAGCCGGGCTCTTGGATTCCATGTACACCTCCTCCGTCTCCGGGGTGGACGCCAAGGCCTGGGAAGTCCTCAAATACTTTACGCCCATCAATATTGTGGGTCCCGTGAACATGTTCAATGTGAACCTGGACGCCTGGAACAAGCTCCCCGCAGACATCCAGAAAAAGGTCCTCGAGATCGCCGAAGACATGGAAAACGAAATGTGGGAACTGGCCGGGGATATGGACCGCAAGAGCCGGGCGACCTTGCAGGAAAACGGCATGATCATCAATCCGGTAAGCAAGACCTTCCGAAAAGAACTCTCCGCAATCGGTGAACAGCTCCGGAAAGCGTGGGTCGAGAAGGCCGGGGAAGACGCCCAAAAAATCCTGGAAGAATATTACCGCATCACGGGAAGAAAATAAGCGCATTGATATAAGCGCGGATCCATTAATCAACGGGAGCGGCAAAATCGCCGCTCCCCTCTTCGGAAACCGCCATGCACACCATCATCAAGGCAACGGAAAAGCTTAGCAACGCCCTGGCCGTCTTTTCGGGGATCCTGTTGGGACTGATGACGCTCCTCATCCTTTTTGAAATCTTTTTATGGAACTTCTTTCAGAAAACCACCCTCATCGCCGATGAATACTCCGCCTACGGGCTTGCGGCCATCATCTTTCTCGGCGCTGGGTATTGCCTGAAGGAAAAGGGGCACATCCGAATCACTTTAATTCTGACGTTTTTACCGGATAAAGCCGCCCGCATCGTCACGTTCATCGGAACCGCCTTCACCACCGTCTTCATGGGGTACATGGGATGGTATCTTTTTAAAATGGTGGCCACGGCGCACCGTTACCATTCCACGTCCGGCACCCTGACCCATACCCCGTTGTGGATCCCCCAGGTTTTCATGCTGGTCGGCGCGGCCGCCTTCTTCCTGCAACTGGTGGGCATCACCTTGAAAACGTACGCGGCCATCGACACCGGAGAGAATGTGATCTGATGGACGCCAACATGACCCACATGAGTCTCTTGGTCTTCGGGGTTCTTTTCTTGACCCTGGGATCGGGGATCTGGGTGGGTTTTTCCCTTTTCATCGTCGGCTTCGTGGGGATGACGTTTTTCAGTACGTTGCCCGCGGGGAACAACATTGCCTCTTCCATTTGGGCCACCATTGAAAAGTGGGAATACGTGGCGCTCCCCCTTTTCATCCTCATGGGGGAAATATTGTTCCGATCCGGTATATCCGAAAAGCTCTTCAACGCCCTGGTCCCCTGGCTGTACCGGCTCCCCGGGGGATTGCTCCTCATGAACATTCTATCGTGCACCCTCTTTGCCGCCGTTTCCGGGTCCAGCGCCGCCACCACCGCCACGGTTGGCCGGATCACCCTTGCCGAACTGGACCGCCTGGGATACGACCGTCGCCTCGCCATGGGCTCTTTGGCCGGGGCCGGAACCCTGGGATTTCTCATCCCCCCGTCGTTGATCATGATCGTCTACGCCATTTTAGCCGAGGTCTCCATCGGTAAAATGTTCATGGCCGGCATTTTGCCGGGCATCCTCCTTTCGAGTATTTATTCCGGCTATATCATCTACCGGGGATTGCGGAACCCGGACATCGCCCCCAGGGCCCGGGAACACTATACATGGAGACATCGTTTGATCGCCATGAAGGACCTGGCCCCCACCTTGATCCTGATCCTCATGGTCCTGGGGAGCATCTATGCCGGCATCGCCACACCGACGGAAGCCGCCGCCCTCGGGGTGCTGGGGGCCTTTCTGTTCGCATGCATCAACCGCCGGATGAATTCCAGGATTCTCTTGGAATGCCTGGTGGGTGCCGTGAAAACCAACGCCATGATCATGCTCATCGTCATGGGGGCCGGCTTTTTATCCCGGGTCATGGGCTTTTTGGGGATCCCCGCGGCCATCACCACCGCCATCATCGAAATGGATTTATCTCCTTACGCCCTTATGATCCTTCTGGGAGGAGTGTATATCGTTTTGGGATGCCTTTTGGACGGCTTTTCCATTGTGGTGATGACGCTTCCCATCGCGCTGCCCATGGTCACCGCCGCAGGATTTGATCCCATCTGGTTCGGGATTTACCTGATCCTCATGGTGGAAGTCAGCCAGATCACCCCGCCCGTGGGATTCAATCTCTTTGTCATCCAGGGATTGACGGAAGAACCGATTTTGAACATCGCCCGGCACGCGCTCCCGTTTTTCTTTTTGATGTTGTTGACCACCGCCATTTTAACGGTCTTTCCAGAAATCGCCCTGTATCTGCCGAAACTTATGACAGTAAAATAAAGGAAGACGGATATGAAGCACATCGATCTCAACTGCGACATGGGGGAAAGCTTCGGCGCCTACACGCTGGGTATGGACGAAGCCGTGATCCGGCATATCTCTTCGGCCAATATCGCCTGCGGATGGCATGCCGGCGACGCACAGGTGATGGGGCGGACCGTGAAAGCGGCAAAGGCCCACGGCGTCGGTGTCGGAGCCCATCCCGGATATCCGGATTTAATGGGATTCGGCCGCCGCCACATGGACTGTACTCCCGAAGAGATTCGAAATTACGTGATTTACCAGATCGGGGCCGTTCAGGCCTTCTGTGCCGCCTACGGCACACGACTTCGCCATGTCAAGCCCCACGGTGCCCTCTATCTTACCGCCGTGGAAAACGAAACCGTGGCCCGGGCCGTGGCCGAGGCCGTCGTCTCCGTGGACCCGAATCTGTTGTACGTGGCGCTTGCCGGCGCCAAGGGGAAACGGATGCGTACCATCGGAGAAACCGTGGGCCTGAACGTGGTGTACGAAGCCTTCCCTGACCGTGCCTACACTTTTGACGGCACCCTGGTCTCACGGAAAAAACCCGGCGCGGTGATCCACGATCCGAAACAAGTCGCCGAACGGGCCCTGATCATGGCCAAAGAAAACAAGGTTGTCGCCGAAGACGGTACCGTGATCCCCCTGGAGGTGCACACCCTGTGTGTACACGGAGACACTCCTTCCGCCGTGGACCTGGTCGGAAGCATCCGGGAAACCCTGGAAGCCGAAGGGATCGACATCCGGCCCATGGGCGTTTGCTTCGGGTAACGCGTTCTCATGAATACGGGCGTGTTTGAAAAAGCGCGGTTTCGCATCGCCGGGGACCGGGGGCTCCTGGTGGAATACGGGGATTGCATTCATCCCGATGTCCTTCACAAGGTCCGGTCCGTGGCCCTCCTTTTGACCCAAGAGGCGCCGGCGGGGATCCTGGAAATCCTTCCCACCTACCGCTCCCTCCTGATCGTTTATGATCCGTTGGTTGTGACACCGGGGACACTGGCACGCCTGCTGGAAAAGATGGAAACAAGGCTTTCCGGCATCCGTATCCCCGATCCCAAGTGTGTGGAGATTCCGGTGTGTTACGGCGGCGACTTCGGCCCGGACATGGATTTTGTAGCCCAAACCCATGGACTGGAGACCGAAGATGTGATCCGGATCCACAGCGCTCCGGAATATCTCATCTACATGGTGGGGTTTACCCCGGGGTTCCCTTTTCTGGGCGGGCTTCCTGAAATCCTCCATACCCCGAGGCTGGAAACGCCCCGCACCCGGGTACCAGAAGGATCCGTGGGAATCGCCAACAATCAAACCGGCGTCTACCCGGTGGCCAGCCCGGGCGGATGGCGGATTATCGGACGGACCCCTCTTAATCTCTTCCGGCCAAAGGATCCGAATCCGTTTTTTTACCAGGCCGGGGACCGGATCCGATTCCGCCCCATCCCGGAAAGGGAATACCACCGGATCCGGCAGGAGGAAAGTGCATGATGGACGCCCTTAAGGTGCTGGCCCCCGGACCCTACACCACGGTACAAGACCCGGGCCGCTTCGGTTATCAGCAGGTGGGAATTCCCGTTTCCGGTTCCCTGGACGCGTTCAGCAGTCAAATCGCCAACCTTCTCGTGGGAAACCCCCCGGAAAGCGCCGTACTGGAAATCACCATCCTCGGTCCGCGGCTTTGTGCCCTCATCGACTTCGATATGGCCCTGTGCGGCGCGGAAATGGATCTTTCCGTCAACGATGCACCGGCGAACCGGTGGGAAACGGTCCGGGTCAAGGCCGGGGAGACGATCGCCGTGGGCCAGGCCAAAACCGGGTGCCGGGGATATCTTGCCGTGGGCGGCGGGATCGATGTGCCCCTCGTGATGGGGAGCCGGTCCACTTATGTGGGGGCGTCCCTGGGCGGATACCAGGGGCGGTGTCTGCAGACCGGCGATATTCTCAAGATCCATGCCAAACCGCCGTTACCCCGGACCCGGCGGCTTCCCGAAGCGTGGATTCCGGGATCTCCTTCGGAAATCACCTTACGGGTCATTCCCGGTCCCCAGGACGATTTTTTTGATGCCGCCCTGGATATTCTCTTCCAATCCCCGTATATGGTGACCCCGAAAGCCGACCGCATGGGCTACCGCCTCCAGGGTCCCGCCCTTGAGATCAAGGAAGGGATGCCCCGGAGCATCATCTCCGAACCCACCATGCCGGGGGGGATCCAGATCCCCGCGGACCGGCAACCCATCATCCTTTTGGTGGAACAGACCGTGGGGGGATATGCCAAGATCGGCACGGTCATCACCCCGGACCTCCCCCGCGTGGCCCAAGCCACCCCCGGGGACACCCTCCGGTTCCAACGCGTTACACTGGAAGACGCCCACCGTATTTACAAAGACCACAGGAATCGATTCCAGGAAATCACCGAGTATCTTTCGGCCCGATAACCGAGCCGCTTCGAACCCCTTGTCCGACACCAGAGCGTTTTATAAAAAATCGCTGTCGCGGTTCACCGGCCGGCTTCTCCTGCAAAGAAGCAGGCCGCCCAATGGCGCGGCCGGTGCTCTTCAAGGACCGGCTCCCTTTCGTGGCAGACCCTTTGGGCGTAAAGACAGCGGGGATGAAAACGGCATCCGGAAGGCGGGTCGATGGGACTCGGGACATCCCCTTTGAGGATGATGCGACCGGTCCGTTTAAGGAAAGGATCCGGAATCGGTACGGCGGATAAAAGGGCCTGGGTGTAGGGATGCAGCGGGTTTGCGTACAAATCCTGGCTCGGGGCAATCTCCACGATCTTTCCCAGGTACATTACGGCAACCCGATCACTGACATGTTCCACGACACTCAGATCATGGGAGATGAACAGATAGGTCAGGCCGAATTCCGTCTGGAGTTCCTCGAGGAGATTGATGACCTGAGCCTGGATGGAGACATCCAACGCCGATACCGCTTCGTCGCAGACCACGAGCTTGGGATTGAGGGCAAGGGCTCTGGCCACGCCGATCCGCTGGCGCTGGCCCCCGGAAAACATGTGGGGGTAACGCCGCATCTGGTCCTGCTGCAATCCCACCAGGGTCATGAGTTCCGCCACCCGGTCCTCCCTTTCCCGGCGGCTGCGGACCCCATGGACCAGAAGAGGTTCACCGATGATCTGGGCCACGGTCTTTCGCGGGTTCAAAGAGGAGAAAGGATCCTGAAAGATAATCTGCATTTCCCGCCGCAACGCCCGAAGTTGGGACTTTGGGTAGGCGAGGATGTTTTCGCCATTGAACCATAATTCCCCCGATGTGGGTTCTTCCAGACGTAAAATGGCACGCCCGTAGGTGGATTTGCCGCATCCGGATTCCCCCACCAGCCCTAACGTTTCCCCCTGTTGGATGGCGAGGGTGACCCCGTCCACGGCCTTGACCGCGGCCACTTCTTTCATGAGCACTCCCCCCCGGATGGAATAGTGTTTCACCAGGTTCCGGCTTTCAATCAGGGGCGGTTGTGTCCTGTCATCATGCATATTTCAAGCACCGGGCAAAATGCCCCTCGCCCACGGGATACCAATCCGGATTCATGTGCCGGCATTCGTCGAAGACATCCGGGCAACGGTCACTGAAAAGACATCCGGCAGGCAAATGAAACAAGGAAGGGACAATGCCGGGGATGGTCTCCAATTTCCCCTTTTCCTTTTTTCTACCAAGCACCGGGATGGAGCGCAGCAGCCCCACGGTATACGGATGTTTGGGATCGGAGAAGAGTCGATGGATATCGGCGGATTCCATCATTTTCCCAGCATACATGACCGCCACACGCTGGGCCATTTCGGCGATCACCCCCAGATCATGGGTGATGAACAGGATGGCGGCATTGGTATCGGCCTTCAGTTGGTTCATCAGGTCCAGAATCTGGGCCTGAATCGTCACGTCCAGGGCCGTGGTGGGTTCATCGGCGATCATGAGCCGCGGATTGCAGGCCAGTGCCATGGCGATCATTACCCGCTGGCGCATCCCGCCGCTCATCTGGTGCGGATAATCGTCCAGCCGCTTCTCGGCGGCCGGGATCCCCACCTGTTGAAAGACTTCCACGACCCTGTCTCTTGCGGTTCTGTTTGAAAGCCCCTGGTGCAGGCGCAGCACCTCTCCCACCTGGTCGCCCACTGTAAAGACGGGGTTCAGGGAGGTCATGGGCTCCTGAAAAATCATGGAAACGCGGTTTCCCCGGATCTTTCGCATCCGGGCCTCGCTGAGACTTACCAGGTTTTCCCCTTCGAACAGGATCTCACCCCCCATGATTTTCCCCGGGGGTTGAGGAATCAGCTGGATGATGGAATGGGCGGTGACGCTCTTCCCGCATCCCGACTCCCCAACGAGGCCGAGGGTCTCGCCGGCGTTGATAGTAAAACTCACTTTCTCCACGGCCTTGGCGACCTGGCCCCGGACAAAGAAATGGGTCTGCAGGCGGTTGATCTCCAGAAGGGGCGCGCTCACGTTCTTCACGGTGGGTTTCATCAGTCGCGCAGCCGCGGATCCAGGGCATCCCGGAGTCCGTCCCCCAGGAGGTTGAACCCTATAACCGCCAGCAAGATGGCCACCCCGGGGAAGGTCATCACCCAGGAGGCCCGCAGAATCAAAGAGCGGCTTCGGGCGATCATGGCGCCCCACTCCGGCGTGGGCGGCTGGGCGCCCAAGCCGAGAAAACTCAGCGCCGCCGCATCGAGGACGGCCGAGGCCATACTCAGGGTGGTCTGCACGATCAACGGACCGAGACAATTGGGTAAAATGGACAGGAAAATAATCCGGCCGTCGTTGGCCCCCACCGCCCTGGCGGCGATGACATAGTCTTTTTCACATTCTTCCAGGACACTCCCGCGGACGATGCGGGCGAAACGGGGAACATAGGTGATGCCGATGGCCATCATGGCGTTCTGCAGGCTGGGGCCCAGATACGCCACCACCACGATGGCCAGCAATAGATAGGGAAAGGCCAGAATCATGTCCATGATGCGCATGATGATTCCGTCGAGCAGCCCCTTGTAATACCCGGAAATGCATCCCAGCAGGGTGCCCAGGGTAAAGGCCAGCCCCACGCTGATCACCGCCACGATAAGTGAAACCCGCGCGCCGTAAATGATGCGGGACAACAAATCCCGCCCAAGTTCATCGGTCCCCAGGATATGGGTCCAGGTCCCCTTGTCGTGCCACAGGGGGGGCTTGAGCTGATCGTACAGGGACGTCTCGATGGGATTATGGGGGCTGATCCAGGGCGCGGACAGGGCCGCTGAAATAAAAATTATGATGATGACCAGGCCGAGCACGGCGGTTTTGTTCCGCCAGAGCTGACTCAGCTGCTCCAGGAGGGGGTGCCGATCCCGGGGATCGCGATGGGTGTTAACAGTCGCCGTAGTCATAAACGGATTCGCGTATAGTCTTTATCGCATGCATCGAGCGGCCGCCGCGTTGCCTTGAATTATCGCACACTGATACGGGGATTGATGACGGCATACAACACGTCCACGCATAAATTGATCACCACAAAGAGGGTGGCGATAAAAAGCACCCCTCCCTGGATCACCATGTAATCCCGCTGCATCACCGCGTCGTACATCCACTTGCCCACCCCGGGCCACGCAAAAATCGTCTCGGTAAGGATCGCCCCTCCGAGCATGACCCCGAATTGCAGACCGATGGTGGTGACCACGGGGATCAGTGCATTGCGCAGGGCGTGTTTAAAGATCACCTGAACGCGCGACAGCCCTTTTGCCCTGGCGGTTTTGATATAGTCCTGGCGAAGGACGTCCAGCATGGCCGACCGGGTCATACGAGCGACGATGGCCATGGGAATGGTGCTCAGCGTCACCGCCGGCATGATGAGGTGCCACAAGACGTCTTTCAGTGCTTTTCCGTTCCCGGTGAGGACGGCGTCGAGGATGTAGAAATTGGTGACGGTCTTCAATTCCACGCCCACACTGAGGCGGCCCGACATGGGAAGCCACCCCAAGTTGAGGGAAAAGATCAGCATGAAGACCAGCGCCAACCAGAAAATGGGCATGCTCACCCCCGCCAGGGCACCCAACATGCTGGCATAATCAAAGATGGAATACTGTTTGGTGGCCGATACGATACCCAGGATGATCCCGAAAAAACAGCTGATGAACAACGCCGCCACCGAAAGTTCGATGGTGGCCGGGAAGCGCTGCTTGACTTCGATCCAGACCTTCTGCCGGGTCCAGATGGTCTCCCCCAAATCCCCTTTCATCAGCCTTTTTAAGAACATCCCGTACTGGACATGGATGGGCTCATTCAGGCCCAAATGCTCCCGCATCTGCTCCAGGGCGTCCGGAGTGGCCCGCTCGCCGAGAAGCAATTCGGCAGGATCTCCTGGTGTAAGATGCAATAGGAGAAAAACGATGACCGACACGCCCAGAAGCGTGGGGATCAGGATGAGGAATCGGCGGGCGATATAAGCCAGCATGAATTAAAAACGGCCACTATGGAAACGGATCCGAGGCAAAGGGAAAGTCTCCTTTGGCGGATGGTTTTTGAATGATGTTCGGCCGCCATCGGGGGCGACGCATCTGTGCCGCCCCCATTTCGGCCGATAGAGGTTATGGTCCTTTACTTCAACCAAACATTTTTCATCCGGACCGACCCGGTGGGATGCAGTTTGAAGTTCTGCACGCTTTTGTGGGCCGGCCAAATGACGGTGGAGTGGGCGATGGGGATTGCCGGGCACTCCTCGAAGAAGATCTTCTGGGCTTTCTTGTAGATTTCGATCCGCTTCTTTTGGTCGATGGTTTCCCGCCCCTGGATCATGAGCCGATGATATTCTTCGTTTTTCCACTGGGTGCGGATGGCTTCGGAGGCCAGACCGTCGAAGAGGACCGCCAGGAAGTTGTCCGGATCCCCGTTATCCCCGGTCCATCCCAGCTGAAACAGGTCCATGTCCTCGGGTTGTTCCCGCTGGCGTTTCAAATAGGTTCCCCACTCGAAGGTGACCACTTTGGCGGTGATCCCGGCTTTGGCCAGATCCGCCGCCATGGCCTCTCCGATCTTCACACCGTCGGGATTGTACGGCCTGGGAACCGGCATGGACCACAGGGTGATCTCCCCCAGCCCCTTGCCACCCGGATAGCCGGCCTTTTCGAGGAGTTCCTTGGCTTTTTTCAGGTCGTAGGCGTATCCCGGTATCTCATCATTGTATCCCCACATGGTGGGCGGGATGGGGTTTTTCGCCACCTGTCCCAGACCCTGGTAGAGGTTGTCCACGATGGCTTTCTTCTTGATGGCATAGGCAATGGCCTTTCGGAGCGCCACCTTGCTCTTCCAGGGCTCCTTGGTCAGGTTGAACCCGAGATACCCGATGTTCATGCCGGGCTGGGTGGGCAGGATCAGGTTCGGGTCTTTTTTGGCCAGATCAATGTCCTGGGGATTGGGGAACTGGCAGATATGAATGTTCCCGGTCTTGAGTTCCAGGAAGCGGACGGAGTTTTCCGGGATGGACCGGAAGATGACCTTGTCCAGGTAAGGTCCGGCGTTCTTATCCCAATAATCCTTGAAGCGCTCCAGTACGATGCGGTCATCCTTGACCCATCTGACGAATTTAAACGGACCGGTGCCCACCGGGTTGCGGATGAACTCCTTGGGGTTTTTCAGAAACGCCGTGGGGCTGATGATGTCGGCAAAATCCATTCCCATGTTAGCCATGAAAGGCGCGTTCACCTTCTTGAGCTTGAAAACCACGGTGTAGTCATCCGTTGCCGTGATGGAGTCCAGGATGTCGTCCATTTCCATGGAGACCCAGTACTCGGGTGGACGATCCTGGGGGGGAATCTCCCATCCCTTCCCGAAATACTTGACCTTGGGTTCTTTCATCATGCGGCCGATGGAAAAGACCACGGCGTTCGCGTTGAAATCGGTGCCGTCATGGAACTTCACCCCTTTGCGCAAATGGAAGGTGTAGGTCAAGCCGTCTTGAGAAATATCCCAGGACTCGGCCAGTCCCGGTTCCAAGGCGGTGGATTCATCGGCGTAAAACACCAAGGCCTCGTAAATGTTGTCGCACACCATAAAGGAGTTGCCATCGGTCTCGTAGGCCGGATCCAGCCCGACGCTGTCCCCCCCCCTGCCGAAAACCAGCGTGCCCCCCGACTTGGGCGCCGCAAAAAGGGTCCCGGCACCCACCAGCATCAAAAGAATCGTTATAATCGTCAGTTTCTTCACCATAGCCCCTCCTTCTTTTTGGGTTTTAAGAAACGCAAGCACTCAATGAAACCGTAAATAAGTGGTGACGCTGTCTATAATTTTTCCGATTATCAAATCAAAGGGGGGAAATCAATGAAATTTCAAAGGGGGACTTCAAAGAAAACTCCCATGGAAAGGCATGTGCTCCCCGGTCAAGGTCGCCTGTTAACAGATTCTGGTCAGTTGGCGGTGGAATTTAAACCCGATCATCTTATAAATAAGCTTGGCCACGGCAAAAGGAGAGTTCATATCGTCTTTTTTGTACGCCAGCTCCACCACATCGAAGCCCACCACGTCTTTGGCGTCGAAAATCGTTTTCAGGATTCCAAGGGCTTCGTCCCAGAACAGGCCTCCGGGTTCCGGGGTCCCGGTGCTTGAAACAACACTCCAGTCGAAGACATCCACATCCACGGTGATAAAAACCCGTTCGGGCAGACGCCTCAACGCCTCTTGGAGATCGAAGGCCCCCTGTCGCCATTGATGCAAGGGGCTAAGCAAAAGCCCGTCTTGCTGCACCCGCCGGGCTTCCTCGGCGGAAAGGCTCCGTATCCCCAACTGCACCGTATGGGGCGTGATCTCCCGGATGCGGGCCATGACACAGGCATGGCTTAAGGGACTGCCGTCGTAAGTCTCCCGGAGGTCGGCGTGGGCGTCCAACTGGATCACGCCCAGGGCCTCATTTTTTTCCATAAACGCCCGTACGGAACCGCTGGTGATGGAATGATCCCCGCCCAGGACCACCACAAATTTGTCCTTTTCCAGCAAATTCCTGACAGTTTCAAATAGGGTGTGGACCATCCCTTCGGGGTGCGGGGGGATTTGAGGCGTTTCCACCGTGGCAATCCCCATTTCCAGAGGCTCGGCCTCCAGAACCTCGTCATAGAATTCGAGCTGGGCGGAGGCTTCCAGGATCGCCCGGGGCGCGGCCGCTGCACCGGCCCCATAGGAGATGCCGCCTTCGTAGGGAAAAGGAAGCACCACCACCCGGGCGTGTTCCAGGGCGCACCGCTCGGGCGGCGGGCTCAAAAAGGGGGTGGGGTGCGGTTTCATGACGCCGCCGTGAGTCTTTCAACGCTGTCTGCGATCCGGCCGCACCAGCGATTCGGTGTCCGGGGCGTGCAGGATTCCAGGGCATAGGCGGCCAACAGGGGAAAGATGACGCTGTATTCCCCCCATATCTGGACCAGGCGGTCCTGGTCGGCATGCCGGTATTTTCCCCAGGTGACCGCCTCTCCGAAGGTACAGCTGGAAAGGCTTCCTTCCCGTTCCACGGCCGTCCCGATCTGGATGCCGCGGTCCGCCCCTTCATAATCGATGCCGAAAATCTGGCTGATGGTGGGACCGGTCTGCTGGATGAAGTTTTTTGGACCCCCGCCGCCCAGTTCCAGAAAGCCGGTCTGTTCCGAGCAAAAGGCGATGGCCGCGGAATGCAGGATGTCCTTCTGTGCGGACAGCGCCACGGGAAACCCCTCTCGGTCCGTGCGAACAAGATTCATGGCAATGGAATGATTGGAAAGGGAATCCCAGAAAACAGGGACTTCCAGTTGGGCGGCCCGCACGGTGAAACTGCGTTCCGGATAAGGCGCGTGGGCCGCCGTCCATCGCCCCAGCTGGAAGTTGAACTCCCAGCTGGAGAGGGGCTCCGGAGAAAGAAATTTGTGGGCGTCCTCCACGAACCGGCGGATCAGGGCGTCCTGGGCCTCGAGGGTCTCCTTTTCCCGGATCCCGATGTCATAAATCCGCGTATCCCCGTGTTTGCGGAGAAGATCATCATCCCAATGGGGGGGGATCGCCTTGACGGGAAGGTCGAAGGCGAAATGGAGGTCGTGGTACACTTGGGCGCCTGTGGAACAGATCACGTCGATAAAACCGGTTTCCATGAGAGAAATCACCATCCCTCCCATGCCGCCGGCGATGCCCGCACCGGCGATGCCCAGCCAGAGGGTGTCTCCTGCCTCGATCATCCGCTTCAATAACAGGGCTGCGCGATAGACGTTCCGGGCCTCGAAACAGGTCCCGCCCATGACTTCCAGCAACTCGGAAAGGGATAATCCGCGCTTCAAGGGTTTGGGAAGAATATCCGGGGAAGACGCAAAAAGGGATCGGGCCATGGCGTGTTTCGCATTCTAAGAAATGAGCATGACCGCACAGGCCACCACGGTGGTCCACAGGCCGTCCCGGTGGCCGTAAGCGCTCTGGGCAACGCTCCGGCTGGTGAACTGGCGTTTTTTATCGGCCACGTAGAGTTGTTTCCGTTCGTCCCAGGCCTTGTCGATATTCAGTTCGATGCCCAGGGTGGACGCCAGCATGGTGGCCGCCAAGTCTTCCGCGAAATCTTTGGCCTGGCGGGTTTTTTGTCCAAAGGCATGATGTTCGGAAATATAGCCGTATTGTTTTCGGTTGACGGGTTGGGCCAGCCCCACGGCCGCCGATATTAGCCGGCTCGGTTCATTGGTGTTTTCCCGGGCCATGACCACGAAGGTCACCTGACCTGGCACCAGGTTTTTCAACCCTTCTCTTTTGGATATGATTTTGCACGCCGGCGGGAAGATGCTGGAAATGGTGACGATGTTGCAGATTTCGATTCCGGCATCCCTTAAGGCCAGCTCAAAGCTTTGCAGTTTGTTTTGATGATATCCAACGCCTTTGGTGAAGAACATGCGTTGAGGGATGATTTTTTCCAATGGCGCCTCCTTCCACCCAAATTCTCAGCGCCTATATATGAAAAAAGCATCCATATGACAACCGCTTTTCGACAAATCATCCGTGGGTGGACCGCGATTTTCTAAAATCCCGGAGAGTCTTTATTTCCGGAATTTTCAAAATCCGGCCCGCACCGTAAAAGGCCAGCAGATAAAGCGGGCCGATCATCAGGCAGGTCAGGACACTTTGGATCAGGGGTGCAGTGCTGAACTGGGGCACGCCTGCGTTTTTCATCCATTCAAACGCCGCCCCGAAAACCGCTCCCAATCCGATCATGCGGGCGTAGGAGGCGTAAACCCGGCGATACCCCCGATCCGGACGGCGGGCGTTTAAAATCCCGTATAAAAGCCCCGCCTGCAGAACAGCGGAAATACTGACGGCCAGGGCAACCCCGTTTCCTCCCATAAACCGCATCCCCAGCCAATAGAAAGGAAGGCTCAGCACCACCGCCAGAGAGCCGAAAAAGGCCGGAAACAAGGTGTTTTGGACGGCGTAGTAGGCCCGGACAACGATGGTCTGGGCGGCGAATGCAAAGGCGCCGGCCATCAGATAGAAGAGCGCCTGGGAAGTCGTTCTCAGGGCAGCCATGTTAAAGCTTCCCCGGAAAAACAACAAAACGACGATCTCCTTGCGCAACACCATGCACAAAACAGAAACGGGAATGACAAGGGAAATAAGCCTCAGTGTCCGATCCAAAAGCCGGTGCATCTCCTGAAGCCTTCCTTCCACCGCCAGGCGTGCCATGAACGGAAAGGAGGCCACCCCCACGGCTTGGCCGAACACGCCCACCAGGATCAGCATGACCCTCAGTCCGTAGTTGAGCGCGGCGATGGTCCCCGTGGTGAGAAAGCTCCCAAAAAACCGGAAGAAAATCTCGGTGGAAAAGGTCATGGTGAGTCCCACCATCAGGGGCAGGGTCAGGGCGATGTATTTTTTCAAATCCGGGTGGCAAAAATCGATTTTCAAGGAAAACCGCAGGCCCACCCGAAAGGCCCCCCACCACTGGAGAAAAAAGTTTCCGAAAAAGGCCCCGGCCAAAACCCCCCATGAAAATCCTTCCATGCCGAGGCGCTTCCCGAGGACCCCGCCGCCGGCGATGATTCCCAGGTTATACAACAGCGGCGCCAGCGCCGGGACCGCAAAACGTCCCTTTGCAAACTGAACGGCCATGAAAAGACCTCCGGCAAAAAAGAAAAACTGTGCCGGAAGGATAATTCGGGTCATACGCACGGCGTTTGTTTTCACAAAGCCGTCCTCAAGTCCGGGGGCCACGATCCCCACCAAGGCCGGCGCGAACACCATGGCCAAAAGGATGCCAAGAATCAAAAACGTCCCGAAACCGGTGAGGATGATGGAAAAGACCTCCCAACCTTCGGCTTCCCGGTCCTGGGAAAGGTAACGGGAGAAAATCGGAATGAAGGTCACCGATAAAAATCCGGAAGCCACCACGTGGTTGAGGATTTCGGGAATGATGAAGGCCACCTGGTAGGCGTCCACGGCGGGGGATGCCCCGCCGATGTAAGCAATGACCATTTCGCGGACAAGCCCCGTCACACGGCTTAAAAAGACCGACGCCATCATGATGACCGCCGCCAGTCCCATCTTCCGTCCCACGGAAGGTGTCTCCGAGCGCCCCATATTCAGTATTGATCGAAACCCTGTTTTGCGTTAATTAAAAAGAATTGAGTCCGTCAGTACCCGCACATCCGCATAACGACTTGTTCTCAATACCGCATTTGAAACGACATGAAAATAAGATCAAAGAAAATAACCACTTTGAGCGGCAAATCGAATGGATCGAAGATGACATCCACGGTATGGATCCAGGAGATGACCTGGGAGGAAATCCAGGAAAAAATCGACGCCGGCGCAAAGATCGTTTTATTGCCGGTGGGGAGCACCGAGCAGCATGGCCCCCATCTTCCGGTGGGTACCGATACAATGGTGGCGGCGGCATTGGCGGAAGCGGCGGCCCGAGAAGCGTCGGTTTTAGCGGCGCCGCCCTTATGGTTCGGGTGGAGCCCCCATCATATGGTCCTTCCCGGAACCATCACCATCCGTCCGGAAGTCCTCATCGAATTGCTTTACGACATAATGGCATCCCTTTCACACCACGGATTTTCGGCTTTTGTGGTGATCAACGGTCACCGCATCGTCAACATTTCCTGGTTGCAGATCGCCGCCGAACGCGCCAAGAGAACCCTGGGAGTGAACGTGGCGCTCTTTGATCCCGCGTACATGTCCAAAGAAATGGTGCGCAATATGGGATGGGGGGAGATCGGGCATGCCGAAGAAATCGAAGGTTCCCACATGTGGCATTGTTATCCCGAGCTGGTCAAGATGGAACGGGCCAAAGACAACCCCCACCAGCACCCATCCCTGTACCACGTGGATCCGGGATATCCGGGAGACACCCTCTGCTATGTCCCCAGCACCGTCTCGGAGCAGAAACAGAGTGTTCTTCCTTTCGGGGGCACCTCGGGAGAACCCGGGAAAGCCTCACCGGAAGGCGGGAAAAAATACCACGAACACCTGGTTCATCGCTTGGTGGAAGTCATTCGGATGCTCCAGGAGAAAACCCCATAAGATGAAACCAACGATGAAAAAAAGGATTCCGGCATGCGTTTTCGGCGGGGTTGTGTCGTTCCTCTTGGCTTCGGTCATCGGCGGCCTCCCTTTTTCCGAAAAGATGACGACGGCTTGTGCCCAAGAAGGGTCTCCGCCCGCCACCATCGGCGATGCAAAACGGGAAGCTTCCCAAGAGGCCTCAAAAGCCGGCGAACACGCCGAGAACCTGAAGAAATCCGTAAAAAGAGACACCACCGAAGCCGGAAAAGCCGTGAAGACCGGCGCGGCATCCGGATTCCAAATCCTGAAAGACGGTATCCGATCCTTGATCCGGGGAGAGGGGGTGCGGGTAAAACGAGCGCCGGGAGAAGAAGAACCGCCCTGACGGGATGCGCCCGGGGGGCACATCGATACCCATGAATTCCTTTTTCTGTTCTCCGGGATCGCTGCCCGCCCCCTTCCAGCGGTTACTCCGTAGCCGTTTCCCGAGACTTTTGAACATCTTTTTCGTCTTTGTCGGAAATCCCCATGAGGGCTTTGATTTCTTCCGCGTCGATCTTCTCCTTTTCCAACAATATCGACGCGCCCTTGTCAAGAATATCCTGCTTTTCCTTTAAAAGGGTCAGGGCTTTTTCATACTCGTGCTCAATGATTTTCTTGATTTCGGTATCGATGAGTTCCGCCGTGGATTCGCTGTAGGCCTCCGGACCCTCCGGCATCAAGTTCAAAAACCGGTTCCGCTTTTCCCGCGCAAAGTAGACCTGTCCCAATTTTTCGCTCATTCCGTATTCCTTGATCATGCTCCGGGCGATGTCGGTGGCCCTGGCAAGGTCATTGTGGGCGCCGGTGGAAATATCCCCGAAGACCAGCGCCTCGGCCGCCCGACCGCCGAGCAGGGTAGCAATCCGATTCAGCAATTCGGTTTTTTTCAACAAAAATCGATCTTCCGTGGGGACCTGGAGGGTATATCCGAGGGCGGCGATTCCCCGCGGGATAATGGAGATCTTTTTCACCGGGTCGGTGCCGGGCAGGGAAAGGGCCACGATGGCATGTCCCATCTCATGGTAGGCCACGATTTCCCGTTCTTTTGGATTGATGAGCCGGTTTTTCTTTTCAAGCCCCGCCACCAAACGCTCCACGGCTTCTTCGAACTCGGGCATCCCCACCTTTTTTTTGTTCTTCCGGACCGCCAAGAGGGCGGCTTCGTTCACCAGGTTGGCGAGGTCCGCGCCCACCATTCCCGGTGTCATGGCGGCGATCTTTCCCGCATCGAGGTTCTTTACCGTCTTGATGTTTTTCAGGTGCACCTTCAAGATGGCTTCCCTCCCTTGCTTGTCGGGCCGGTCCACCAGGATCTGCCGGTCGAAACGGCCGGGCCGCAACAGGGCCTGATCGAGGATTTCGGGCCGGTTGGTGGCCGCCATCAGGATGACTCCAGCCGTGGGATCAAAGCCGTCCATCTCCACCAGCAACTGGTTGAGGGTCTGCTCCCGCTCATCGTGTCCCCCCACCATGCCGATCCCCCGAGCCTTTCCCAGGGCATCCAGCTCATCGATAAAAATGATGCACGGCGCCTTTTGCTTGGCCTGGACAAAAAGGTCCCGCACCCGGGCCGCTCCCAGACCCACGAACATCTCCACGAATTCCGATCCGCTCAGGCTGAAAAAGGGAACCCCGCTCTCCCCGGCCACTGCCTTTGCCAGAAGCGTCTTCCCCGTCCCGGGGGGGCCCACCAGTAAAACCCCCTTGGGGAGTTTCCCCCCCAGCTCGGAATACCGTTCGGGACGTTTCAGGAATTCCACGACCTCCACCAGTTCCTGCTTGGCTTCCTCCACGCCGGCCACATCATCGAAGGTGATGTTGAGATCACTTTCCATATAGATTTTGGCCTTGTTCTTCCCCAGGGTCATGAACCCCTGCTGCTGGCCCATCATGCGCCGCATCAGAAAAAACCAGACCCCGAAGAAAAGGGCCGTGGGAACGACCCAGGACAAAAGGGTCGGAAGAAAGGTGGACTCGATCTCTCCCTTGAAGGTGACATTGTATTGATCCAGCAGGGTGGAAATCTCGGGATCGACGCGGATGGTCTTGAAGGGGACCACTGTGCCCTCGGGACCGTTCTTCATCTTCCCCTGGATTTTGTCCGCCGTAATGGCCACCTCCGCAATGCGCCCTTCCTTGAGAAGCTTCAAAAACTGGCTGTACGGGATGACTTTCACGGCAAATGCGCCCATGAGCGCGTTTTGAAGGATTAAAACGATCCAGATGCCCAAAAGGACATACCAGAGGGAAAACTTTTGGTGCTTTTCCATTTACGATTCCTTTCTCCTTCCGCCCATGCACCGCACACGGAAAAAACAATTAAACGTACCATGTGAATTGAATTTGTTCAAAGGATGGCTTCATCGGAGTTAAAAAACCCCCGGGAAAAATAACACGCGGAAACCAAGGCTTCAAGTCCGGGCGTCGGATTATCGGATCTTTACCGGGTGGGAAGACTCGGCAAAGGAAGGCCCGCCGGACTCAGGATTCCCGTTGGGAGGTGCGCCCCTTCACCAAACAGAAAAACAATAAAGGCGGACGTTTGTGTTACCAGTACCGGAATTCCCCCACATCCATGTGAAGGAAATGGGACCGGGGATAATAGCCGACCCCTCCGCTGCGCAGGCTTATCGCCGTCCTGCGTAAAAGAGAAAGGCGGCGCTGCGGGACCCGGAAATCCACGGCCTGTCCCTTGATATGGTAGCTGTTTTTGGCCACCCGCCGGCTTCGTTTCCGCAACAAGGCATTCGTTTCCGGGGAGCGATACCCGGATACGATATGGAAGGGATGCCGGGCCGTCAGGCCCATCTTTTTGGAAATGGCAAAAAGCAAATCCAGAAGTTGGGGATCGATGGGCTTGACATCCCCGGTACGATGGTCCCGGAGAAGGTGGTCAATGGCTTCCAGCGCCTCCGGAATGTAGGCCCCTTCGGCGGCGTAGGTGATGCCGAGGGATTCGCCGGTGTTGGTATTATAAAGGGAAAGGTGGCGTGGTGCCCTGGATCGTTTTACGGCGGCCCAAAGGGGGGTCGGCGCCACGCATGCCATTGCCGCCAGCGTTGCCCACTTACACCCGAATTTTAAGAATCCCCGCCGATCCATCATCCAGAAAACAGCACCCGTTTTTGTTTCGGGCACCCGTAGAACAATTCGCGCCGGATGTCAAGAATTCATTGCTGATGGCGAATCAGGGTTTCCAAAAAGGCGACATTTCCCTGAGCTTGGCGATGATGGGGGGGAGTTTTTCAATGATGAAATCAATCTCCTGTTCCGTGTTATAAATGCTCAGGCTGAAACGGATGGAGCCGTGGGCCGCCGTAAAGGGAACCCCCATGGCCCGGAGGACGTGGGAAGGTTCCAGGGACCCGGAGGTGCACGCGGAACCCGAAGAGGCGCAGATCCCCAATCGGTCCATCATGAGGAGGATGGACTCCCCTTCCACGTATTCGAAGCTGATGTTGGTGGTATTGGGCAGCCGGTTTTCCCGGTCCCCGTTGACCATGGACTTGGGCACGGCATCCAGCAAGCCCTTTTCCAGTTTGTCCCGGAGACCCCGCACGCGTTCGGATTGCATCTTTAAATGATCCGCCGCCAATTCGCAGGCCCTTCCCATTCCGATGATGGAGGCCACATTCTCGGTCCCACCCCGGCGGCCGCGTTCCTGGTGCCCCCCGATGAGAAAGGGGGAATATTTGACGCCCTTTCGTACATACAGGGCGCCCACACCCTTGGGGGCATGGATCTTGTGGCCGGACAAGGAGAGCATGTCCACCCCGGCGGCCTTTACGTCCATGGGAATCTTTCCCACCGCCTGAACCGCATCGGTGTGGAAAACAATGCCGCGATCCCGGACCATGGGCGCGATGGTTTCAATGGGAAACAAGACGCCCGTCTCATTGTTGGCCCACATGAGGCTGACAACGGCCGTATCCTCGGTGAGGCTTTTTTCCAGGGCCTCCATATCGAGGCGGCCCTGCCGGTCCACCGGGATGAAAGTGGTCCGATATCCTTTCTTGGAAAGATGCTCGAACAAATTCTTTACGGCGGGATGCTCCACCCGGCTGGTGAGAATGTGTTTTTTCTCCGGGTTGGATGCAATGGCGGCATGGATGGCCGTACTGTCGCTTTCCGTGCCGCAGCCGGTGAAAATGATCTCTTCGGGTTGGGCCCCGATGAAGGCCGCTGTTTTTTCACGGGCCTCCTGTAATTTCCGGCCCACGGTGCCCCCGAAGGTGTGCATGCTGGAGGGGTTTCCAAACCATTGGCCGAAATAGGGGAGCATCGCTTCGATGACTTCAGGCGCCACCCGGGTGGTGGCATTGTTGTCCACATAGACCACATCCATCACTGCACCTCCTCCACCACCAACTGGGGCAACACCAGTTCCTGCAATTTGGACTCCACATATCCCTTGAGGGTCACCTGGGACGCCGCACAGGTGGCGCAGGTGCCGTGAAGTTTCACGAAAACCCGATCGCCGTCCACATCCACCAATTCGATGTCGCCGCCGTCTTTCTTCAAAGCCGGTTTGATCTCACGGTCCAGGGTCTCTTCGATGAGTTTGATCTTCTGGATATTGGTGAGCCGGAGGGGTTTTTCCTTCGGAACGGGGCCTTTTCCCCGAACCGCATCGATGATCTCCTGGATGGCGTCATGACAATTTCCGCATCCGCCCCCGGCCTTCACATAGTCGGTGACATCCTCAATGGTCTGGAGGTTGTTCTCCCGCACCGCCCGTTCGATCTCCATATCCGTCACCCCGAAACATTCGCAGACGATGCGGCCTTCCGGTTTCTTTTCGGCCTCTCCGCGATAATAGGCGATGGCCTTTTCCAGGGCATCCCGCCCCATCACCGAGCAGTGCATCTTCTCCTTGGGCAACCCCCCCAGGTATTGGGCGATGTCTTCGTTGGTCACCTTAGCCGCCTCGTCGAGAGTCAACCCCTTGATCATCTCGGTCAGGGCGGAAGACGACGCGATGGCGCTGGCACACCCGAAGGTCTGGAACTTGGCGTCTTTGATCCGCTGGGTTTCATCCAGCTTAAAGGTGAGCTTGAGGGCGTCTCCGCATGCCAGGGAACCGACTTCGCCGATCCCGTCGGCGTCTTCAATGACCCCCACATTGCGCGGGTTTAAAAAATGGTCTTTGACTTTATCGGTGTATTCCCACATGGGCGGCCTCCTGTTGGTTGGTGGAGCCTTTCCGCCCTGATGGGCGTGGCTCCCCGGCATGGAACCTACCTGTTTTGCGACAGCTTCCCCCGACCCCGCCATGAAAATCGGGGCGTCGGCAAAGCATCCCGGTCAAGAATCATGGGCCGGTTCCTGACCGCCGTCAACCGGCCGGGAGGAATCCGGTTCCGTACTGTTCTGGTATAATAACCACGATTTCGGAAAAGAAAAGGCGCTTCCCCGACCGGACATAAAAAACACACGTTTTCAAAGATTTTTTGAACCGCAACAGCGAGCGCATTCCCCGCAGGTTCTGCCTGACGGCAGTGCTTCGCGGGTTGGGGCAAGGCGGAAATCCCGCCTTGCGGGGCTGCGGGGAGGTTTCAATGCGGCGACCGCCGCATGGCATTCAGGCCCCTCATGAAAAACCCTTCCCGGATCCCGGCCCGCATCCGGCCAATCCGGACGCGCCGATGAAGCTGGCACAGCTGACCAATTTCTTCACCCGGGCACTGTCGCATCGGGGACATTTGACCGGTCGGTCGTCGTCCACAAAAACGAGCCTTTCAAAACAATGATCGCAGTCTTTGCATTCAAATTCATAGATCGGCATTGGGGTCTCCTTATCATATACCATTTCTTTGTTTCACGAGTTTAACGCGGCATGAAGCGCCGCTTCCATCGATGTGCCCTGGTAGGGCGTCAGCCGGCGGCGCACGTCCTCCGGAATCGGCGTGGATCGCTGTTCTTTATAGTCGAAGGATACCTGAACCGAATTTCCCGACGCGTAAGCCGTGCCGGCATCCTTTTGATCCACGATGCGATAGAGAAAATCGAAGCGCTTGTTCCCGATCTTCCCCACCTGCATGACCAGCCTTACGGCGTCGTTCAAGGTGATGGGCCTTTGGTAATCACATTCGGCATGGGCAAGGATGAAGGGAAACTCCAGCCCGTCTTTCGTGCTGAAATGTTTCTGGAAGAAGGCCTTTCGCCCTTCCTCGAAATAGGTGAAAAAGACCGCATTGTTGACATGGCCCATGGCATCCAGGTCCCTGAAGCGTACGTGCAAGTCCAGAATGAATACCCCGCCTTCTGCCGTGCTGAATGTTTCACCGGCGTGTGTCATCCGAAAATGTCCTTTCTGGAAATTTCAGGATTTACCCTTTTTGTTGAAATCGTATTCAACTTCTTAAAACTCACCTAAGCTGAGCGTTTCAAATTTTTAAAACGCTAAACTTAGAACCCAATAAGAATAATAACCCCCCCGCTCACTGTCAATAGATGGAAACGCCGGGTTTTTCGTTGAGATTTTCAACCGGAAGCGGTATCATCGCCGGCAAAAAAGGAGGGTGTCATGGAAGTCAGACGCGCCGTCTTTGCCGGATCCTGGTACCCCGCTCAGCCTGGGGAATGCGAAAAGGCGATCCAGGAGTTCTTGAAGGACCCTTCCATTACCGGGGAAGCGCCGGAAAGCGCCGTGGGGGGGATCGTGCCCCATGCCGGATGGTTTTTTTCCGGAGCCATCGCCTGCAACGTGATCCATGCCCTGGCCCGTGCCGGGCCGGCAGACACCGTGGTGCTCTTCGGAATGCATCTGCACGCCGCATCCCCCGGTTACCTGATGCTCTCCGGCGCCTGGGAAACCCCTTTCGGCTCCATCCCCATCGATTCGGAACTGGCCAAAGGAATCGCACGCGCCTATGATTTCAAGGTGGAAACGGCGGACCATTTCACCCCGGACAACACCATCGAACTCCAGCTTCCCTTCGTTAAATATTTCTTCAAGGACGTTCAACTGCTTCCCGTGGGCGTTCCCCCTCATCCGGACGCCCTGGCCGTGGGGAAGGCCCTGGTGGATCTGGCAAACCACGCCGGTAAACGCATACGGATTTTAGGGTCCACCGATCTGACTCATTACGGGGGCAACTACGGCTTCACGCCAAAGGGGCGCGGTCCCAAGGCCCTGGACTGGGTCAAAACGGAAAATGATGCCGCCATCATCGAGGCGCTGATCGGGATGAACCCTCATGAGGTCCTGTCGGTGGCACAGTCCCGGCAGAATGCCTGCTGCGCCGGTGCGGCGGCCACCGCCCTTGAGGCGGCCAAGGCATTGGGGGCCGAGAGGGCCCATTGCCTCGCCTATGCCACCAGTTATGACAAGAATCCCGGCGAAAGCTTTGTGGGATACACCGGAATCGTCTATTCCAGGATCCCGTAACCGCCGAGATCCGCGGACCGCCTGGCCGCCCTTTGACTCTCTTCCAATTTTGATGGAATTGTAAAAAGGCCGATTTTGTTCGCGCCGCAACCCCTTTCGGGAGATCCAAAAGGTTTCGCTAAATCTCAAGAACTCGGCACAAGTGCCTCAAACAGCTTGAGATTTTTAACGCTCAACCCTCTGTCTCTCTTTTTCCGAAAAGGATTGAACGGCGCTCACAAAAGCCTTTTTACGATCTTGTCAGTTTTATCCCTCCTTTGAAAAATCAACCGCTTTTTCTCGGCCGGGATGATCGTATACATCCCTTTCGGGATGCCCTCGCGACGGTTTCTCTCCCCCTTGACAAACCCCGATTCGGAATTATCCTTTGCCCGAAAAATTTCGTATCAACTGCATCCTCAAGCGCATTTTTTCGATCGTTCATGGGGTACTCGAAAAGACAGCCTTTTTTTGGATTTTCGAAGCGCACCGGAAAACACGCCGTGAGGGTCGGCGCCCTTTCCACTGCGGGTTTTCTGAAACCTTCTTTTTTTTTAAAGACTCCCCTTTTCCATGGTTTCCCTCAAGGAAACACCCGTATGCAACAACCGATAAACTAAAGGAGGACCGACAGAAATGAAGATCAAGCCGCTCAATGACAGGGTATTGGTAATCCGGGTCGAAGAGGACCAAAAGACCGCCGGGGGCATCATCATCCCGGATACGGCCAAGGAAAAGCCCCAGGAAGGAAAAGTGGTGGCCGTGGGTCCCGGAAAGCCGGACAAGGACGGAAAGCGGGTTCCCCTGGAGGTGAAAAAGGGGGATCGGATCCTGTTCTCCAAGTATGCGGGAACGGACATCAAGATCGACGGCGTCGAACACGTTTTCATGAAAGAAGACGATATCCTGGGGATTCTGGATTAAGGAGGTAAACCGCCATGGCTTCCAAAATGATCACATACAGCAACGCTGCAAGGGAAAAGATGCTCAAGGGGGTGATAACCCTTTCCACCGCCGTGGAAGTCACCCTTGGCCCCCGGGGGAACAACGTGGTCCTGGAAAAAACCTTCGGATCCCCCACCGTCACCAAGGACGGTGTCACCGTGGCCAAGGAGATCGAACTGGAGGATAAATTCGAAAACATGGGCGCCCAGGAAGGGCATAAACTGGTCTCGGCCGGAATCAACCCCATGGCCCTGAAACGGGGCATCGACAAGGGGGCGGCGGCCGTCGTGGACAAACTCAAAAAGTTGTCCACACCCACCAAGGACAAAAAGGAAATCGAACAAGTGGGGACCATCTCGGCCAACAACGACGAAACCGTGGGAAAACTCATTTCCGAGGCCATGGAAAAGGTGGGGAAAGAGGGCGTCATCACGGTGGAAGAGGCCAAGAGCATGGAGACGAGCCTGGAGATCGTGGAGGGGATGCAATTCGACCGGGGCTACATTTCTCCTTATTTTGTCACCGATGCGGAAAAAATGGAGGTGGTCCTGGAAGACCCCTACATCCTGCTCCATGAAAAAAAGATCTCCAACATGAAGGACCTGGTGCCGCTTCTGGAACAGATCTCCAAGATGGGCAAACCCCTTCTGATCGTGGCCGAGGACGTGGAAGGGGAAGCCCTGGCCACCCTCATCGTCAATAAACTCCGGGGGACCCTCAAAGCCGCCGCGGTGAAGGCCCCGGGTTTCGGAGACCGCCGGAAGGCCATGCTCGAGGACATGGCCATCTTGACAGGCGGCCGGATGATTTCCGAGGATCTGGGGATCAAGCTGGAAAACATCAGCGTCGCGGACCTGGGCCGGTGCAAGACCGTGAAGATCGACAAGGACAACACCACCCTCGTCGACGGCGCGGGGAGCAGGAAAGACATCGAAGGCCGGGTGAAGCAGATCCGCACCCAGATCGAGGAAACCACCTCAGATTATGACCGGGAAAAGCTTCAGGAGCGCCTGGCCAAACTCATCGGAGGCGTGGCGGTCATCAATATCGGGGCGGCCACCGAGACCGAAATGAAAGAAAAAAAAGCCCGGGTGGAAGACGCCCTGAATGCCACCCGTGCCGCGGTGGAAGAAGGGATCGTCCCCGGCGGGGGGGTCGCCCTGATCCGGTGTCTGGACGCCCTTGAAAAGGTTAAGGTGACCGGCGAGGAAAAACACGGCCTGGATATCCTGAAGCGGGCCCTTCAGGAACCCCTGAGGCAGATCGCCGAGAACGCCGGCCTGGAAGGATCCGTGGTCCTCAACCGGGTCCTGGAAGGAAAAGACGACTTCGGGTTCAACGCGGCCACCGAAACGTATGAGAACCTCATGGAATCCGGCGTCATCGATCCCACCAAGGTGGTCCGTTTCGCCCTGCAGAACGCCGTCTCCGTGGCCGGGCTCATGTTGACCACGGAAGCCCTGGTGGCGGAAAAGCCGGAAAAGAAAAAAACCCCCGACATGCCACCGGGCGGAGGCATGGACGAAGACATGTATTGATCACCCGCAACCCGGGCATCCCTGCGGCCGCTGCGGCCGCTGCCGGGGTGCCCGGTTTTTTAGGAGGTACGCCGATGAGACGCCGAACATGGGCCGCACCGTTAATCATTGGGCTGGCGGTATTTTCCCTGATCCTCTCCTTCGTCCCGGCAACCGCCGCCGCCACGGATGAAGATAAAACGCCCGAGCGGGACATCATGATGTCCGCGGAGTATCCAGGGGTTGTGGTCCCCAAGGGAGAAGAGGTCAGCATGGATCTCATCTTCAATAACCGGGGACGCAAAGGGGAAGACGTGGCTGTCTGGGTCTCGGAAACCCCCGACGGCTGGAAGGCCAAAATCAAGACCTACCGGTTCACCATCACCGGTGTCCATGTGCCCCCCGATGACACCAAGCGGGTGACCTTCGAAGCGATCCCGGAGGAAAAGACCGGCCACGGCGATTACCGGTTTCGCGTGGAGGCCAAGACGCAGGATGGCCGATTCCGAATGGCCCGGGACATCCGTGTGACGGTGACCGAAGAAACAGAAGCCGACACTGAAGATCGGGGCGTCAAACTCACCACCTCCTATCCGGAAATCCAGGGGCCTTCGGATGCGCGGTTTGAATTCTCCCTGGAAATGGAGAGCAAGCTGGACAAAGATGCAGTCTTCAATCTCTTTGCCCAGGGTCCCAACGGCTGGGATATCAACTTCAAGCCCGCCTATGAATCCAAATACATCACGGGTGTTCGGATGAAAGCCAACCAGAGCAAGACCCTGGCCGTGGAGGTCAAGCCCGCCGTCAATGCAAAGGCCGGAGAATACCCCGTGTTGATCCGGGTGAGTTCCGGCGACGCCAAGGCCGAAGCACAACTCAGGGTGATCCTCACCGGCACCTATGGTTTGGAAGTGGGGACCCTCGACGGGCTTTTGTCCCTCGATGCCCGACAGGGAAAACCCTCCAACGTCTCCTTTTACGTCAAAAACACCGGGTCCGCCGCCAACCACGACATCAAATTTCTCTCCTTCAAGCCCGAAAACTGGAAAGTGGAATTCACGCCCGAGCGCATCGACATCATCGAACCCGGCGAACTGAAGCAGGTGGAGGTGGTCATTACCCCTTACGAAGAGGCCCTGGTGGGGGATTACTCGGTGAGTGTCACCGTGGAAGGCGAAAAAGCCACCAAATCCATTGAATTTCGAACGACCGTAAAGGCATCGGCCGCCTGGGGATGGATCGGCATCGGCATCATCGTCCTCGTGATCGTCGGCCTTTTCGGGTTGTTCCGGATGTTGGGAAGACGGTGAAATGAATCGAGAGGCTGTGATCGTAACCGAGGAATTGACCAAGATCTACGGGGGGCAGACCGCGGTGGACCGGCTGAACCTCAATATTTTGGAAGGGGAGATTTTCGGTTTTTTAGGACCCAACGGGGCCGGGAAAACCACCGCCATTCTCATGCTCATGGGCCTCACCGAACCCACGAACGGACGCGCCAGGGTCCTCGGCCTCGACCCGGCCCGGAACCCCATACAAATCAAGGCGAAGGTAGGGTATCTCCAGGAGAACATGGGGTTCTATCCGGATCTGACCGCCCGGCAGATGCTCCGCTTCATCGCCGCATTGAACGACATTCCCACGGAGAGCGCGGACGACCGGATCGACCACGCCCTGGATGCCGTGGGCCTGGCCGAGGAAGAAAGAAAAAAAATCGGCGCCTATTCCAGGGGGATGCGGCAGCGCCTGGGGCTGGCGGAACTGCTGATCAAGGATTCGAAAATCGCGTTTTTGGATGAACCAACCCTCGGCCTGGACCCGGATGCCACGAACCGGATGATTTCCCTCATCGAAACGCTGAACCGTGAAAGACGCATGACCATTATGATTTCCAGTCACCTCCTTCCGCAAATCCAGCGGATCTGCCACCGGGTGGGAATCATGATCAAGGGGAAAATGGTGGCCCAGGGGCCCATGGAAAAGCTGGCCCGGGAAAAGTTCGGTGTGGGGAAAGAAACCTATACGCTGGAAGAAATTTACATGAAATATTTTCAGGAGAGTTGAACCGTGAAAGGCCTCCGGGTGATTATTCTAAAAGAACTGTCGGATCACTTCAGCAGCTATCGTTTCCTCATCCTGTTCGCCCTCATCACCATGGTGAGTCTCATCACCGTGTACATGGTGGGACTGAATATCCGGAATGAACTGGCAGGGATCGCCAAGCCCCGGTTTGTCTTTTTAATGCTTTTCACGTCTCCGGGGGCGTTGTTTTCCCTGGTCCAGTTCGTCGCCTTTTTCGGGCCCCTGGTGGGACTGATGTTGGGGTTCGATGCCATCAATCGGGAGCGCAACCAGGGAACACTGAGCAAGCTGCTATCCCAGCCCATCCATCGGGATGTGGTCGTCAACGGAAAATTTCTTGCCGGCGTCATTTTGATCACCGTCATGATGGCCTCCATCCTTCTTTTCATCGCCGGGTTGGGGCTTTTGGTGGTCGGGATCGTCCCGGGGTCCGAAGAAGTCTTGAGAATGATGATCTATCTTCTCGTCAGCATCATCTATATCGCCTTCTGGCTGGGCGTGGCCATGCTCTTTTCCATCCTGTTCCGCAGTACAGCCACGTCGGCCCTGGCGGCCCTGGCAGTATGGATCTTTTTTTCCTTTTTCATCACATTGGGCGCATCGGTGCTGGCCAACGCCCTGGCGGACAGGGGGGGTGCCGAAACCGCGGAATCGTTGATCAAAAAAGCCGGGATCGTCAAAGCCGTCACCCTCCTTTCCCCCATGGAGCTTTACACGGACGCCACGGCAACGGTCATCGATCCCCGGCGGAAATCCGCCCGTTCGGTCATTGCCTTGGGCCCCATGGAACAGATCTCCATGTCCCGCTTTTCCGGGCCCCTCGCCCTGAGTCAGAGTATTCTGGTGGTGGCCCCCCACTTGATCTTTCTGGTTGCGTTGACTCTGATCTGTTTCGCCGTTTCATACACCGTCTTCATGAAGCAAGAAATCCGTTCCATATGAAAAAAGGCCTTGTACTTTTCCTTCCGGCGGCCTACAACGCGATCCGACATCGTCTGTTTTTTTAAGGGAGCGATCTTGCAAAAACCGATTCCAAATGCCGTCCGGGACCTTTTTCTTTTTCTTATCGCTTTTTTGGGCTTTTTCGCCACCCCGGTTTTCGCACAACACCCGTTTGATCTCATCGAAAAAACACAGCGCGGAAAAATCAACTGGTCCCGATTCACGGTGCAAGCCACAGGGACGGGAACGCTGACCCAAAAACAAAACGAAAACGCGTCTGCGCTCACCCTCTCGGCGGCCAAGGACGCGGCCCGAAAAAACATCCTTTCCACCCTCGAACATCTTCGTTTGGCCCATCACCGGACCGTCTTCCAGATTTTGGAAAAAAACCGCCGAATCACGGAAGAAATTGAAAAGATTCTACAAAACGCCCGTGTAATCGCCCAGGAGTACCTTTCGGACAAAACCGCCAGGGTGGTCATGGAGCTGAGCCTCCTCGGGGCCTTTTCCCAACTCATCCTCCCTGCGGAACTCAAACAGATCGAATCCGTAAAGCCCATCGTCCCCCCGGAAGAGACCCCGGCACCCTTCACCGGCCTCATCGTCGATGCCGCGGGGATCCCGATGAAACCGGCACTGGTCCCAAAAATCGTCGATGAAAGCGGAAAAGAAGTCTTCGGATCCGCCTTCGCCAGCCGGGATTCGGCGGTGCAACAAGGCATGTGCCGCTGGGTGGTGGACGTGGCCGCGGCCCGCCAGGTCCCACGTGTTGGGACTCGGCCCTTGGTGGTCAAAGGGCTGAAAATCCGTGACGGAGAGGAAACCACCATTGTCATCAGCACCGCGGATGCGGCACGGCTGAAAAGCGCATCGGAGCATCTCCAATTGCTCCGCAAATGCGCCGTGGCCATTGCCATCGGCCCCGGAATGCATTAAGGAGATCCCATGAAGCGGATGATCAAAACCGGCATGGTCGCGATGCTCGCCGGAATTTCACTTCTGGCGTGCACCTCCCGGATGGCCGCCCCCAAACCCCGGTTGGGTTCTCCCGTGCATCATGCGGAAAACGGATTCATCCTGCTCGATATGGAAAAAATCGACGCCGCTTTCCGGGAATTCAAGATGGCCACGGAAATCGATCCGGGATATTCGGCCGCCTATCTGGGGATGGGCCTGGTTCACGCCTTTCGGGGAGAATACGCTAAAGGGCGCATCGCCCTGGAGACCGCATACCTGAACGCCGCCGACCGGAACCAGCAAGTCGCCGCCCTTGCCGGATTGATCCGTTTTTACACCATAGGGAACATGCGAATCAAATCCGAATGGCTGTCTGAAGCCGAACAGGCCTTCCAACGGGCCCAGACCCTCGATCCCGAGGCGCCGGCCCCCCATTTTTACATGGGGGTGGCGTACAAAAAGGCCGGACGCTACGATGCGGCCGAAAAAGCCTTTATCCGGGTCTTTGAGATCGGAAAAGGGTTTGTGGAAGCCGCCGACCGGGAATACACGGCACTGCAAAGACTCAAGGTCACCCTTCCCCGGTGATTTTTTCCCCTTCCCTTTGCCAGATCAGGTTCCCATGGACCAGGACGCCAGATATTTTTTTTGTTCCGCCGTCAGTCGGTCGATGGCTACCCCCATGGCCGCCAGTTTTTCCTTTGCAATCTGCCGGTCAATGGCTTCCGGCACCGGATAGACATTCGGTTCCAGGTTCCGGTGGGCAGTCACCATATATTCAATGCTCATGGCCTGATTGGCGAAACTCATATCCATTACGCTGGATGGATGCCCTTCCGCCGCCGCCAGGTTAATGAGCCTTCCGTCCGCGAGCAGGTTGACGCGGCGACCGTTTTCGAGAAGGTACTGTTCCACGAAGGGGCGGACCCTCTGAACGGTCTTCGACAGGGCCTTAAGCCCTTCCAGATCGAGCTCCACATTAAAATGCCCGCTGTTGGCGATGATGGCACCATCTTTCATCACGGCGAAATGTTCCTTCCGGATCACATTGATGTTCCCCGTCACCGTGCAGAAGAAATCCCCGATGCGGGCCGCCTTGGCAATGGGCACCACCGCAAACCCGTCCATCACCGCCTCCAGGGCGGCCACCGGGTCCACTTCGGTCACGATGACGTGGGCGCCCATACCCCTGGCCCGCATGGCCAGTCCCCTTCCACACCATCCATAACCGCAGACCACGAAGTTGGATCCCGCCATGAGCCTGTTCGTCGCCCGTATGATGCCGTCCACCGTGCTCTGGCCGGTGCCGTAACGGTTGTCAAACAGGTGCTTGGTCTGGGCGTCGTTCACGGCGATGATGGGATATTTCAGGACACCGTCTTTGGCCATGCTCCTCAAACGAATGATCCCGGTGGTGGTCTCCTCGGTCCCCCCCCGTACCGCTTCGATACGGTCCCGGCGATCGGAATGCAGGGTGGAAACCAGATCCGCCCCGTCATCCATGGTGTAATGGGGTGCGGCATCGAGCACCGCGTGGATATGCCGATAGTAGGTCTTGTGGTCTTCCCCTTTGATGGCAAATACGGGAATTTTATCGTTTTTCACCAAGGCGGCGGCCACATCGTCCTGTGTGCTCAAGGGATTGGAGGCGCAGAGAAAGGGTGTCGCCCCGCCGGCTTTGAGGGTTTGCATGAGGGAAGCTGTTTCCGTGGTCACGTGCAGGCACGCCGCCACCCGAATGCCTTTGAGGGGCTTTTCCTTTTCAAACCGTTTTCGGATCCGATTCAAGACCGGCATGCTTTCGCTGGCCCATTCAATCCGCAGTCGGCCGTCTTTGGCCAAGCCCATATCCTTAACGTCGTATTCCATCATTATCTCTCCTGTTGTTTTTCGTATACCGGAATGTTTTCCGAAAGCCCGCCTTTCAAGGCAGGGTCAAGGGAATCGATCTTAAAACAGGCATTTTCCTTACCGGGGAGTCCCGCCCTTCAGGGCGGGTGAGCGTCATTCACCGGCTAGATGCCGGCTTTTTCCCGCAGCACGTCCGCCATGTTCGTCGCTTCCCATGTAAATTCGGGCTCGTTTCTTCCGAAATGGCCGTACGCTGCGGTCTTCCGATAGATGGGTCGCAGCAGATCGAGATACTCGATGATGGCGGCAGGCCGGAAGTCGAAGAGCTCCCGAACGATCTCTTCGATGTGGCGCTTGGGGATTTTTCCGGTCCCCATGGGATCCACCATCACCGACACCGGTTGTGCCACGCCGATGGCGTAGGCCACCTGGATTTCGCACTTTTTGGCCAAACCCGCGGCCACGATATTCTTGGCCACATGCCGGCCCATATAAGAAGCGCTCCGGTCCACCTTGGACGGGTCTTTTCCGGAAAAGCACCCGCCGCCGTGGCTCCCCTGGCCCCCGTAGGTGTCCACGATGATCTTGCGTCCCGTGACGCCGCAATCCCCCATGGGACCGCCCACAACGAACCGTCCCGTGGCATTGATGAAATATTTGGTGTCCCCGTCCCGCATTTCCCTGGGAATCACCTTCTTAATGACCTCTTCGATGATGGCCTCCCGCAGTTCTTCGTAACCCACGTCGGGTTTGTGCTGGGCCGCCACCACCACCGTATCCACCCGCTTGGGGGTCCCGTTTTCATACTCGATGGTGACCTGGGACTTGCCGTCGGGTCTTAGAAAGTCAAGGGCACCGCTTTTCCGCACCGATGTCAGGCGGCGGCAGATTTTATGCGCATAGATGATGGGCATGGGCATGAGCTCCGGAGTCTCGTCCGTGGCGAATCCAAACATGAGACCCTGATCGCCGGCCCCCTGCTCCTTAAACAACCCTTTCCCGTTGACGCCCATGGCGATGTCCGGAGACTGCCGGTCGATACTGGTGACCACGGCGCAGGTCTGCCAGTCGAATCCCATCTGGGAGGAATGGTAGCCGATGTCTCGGATTGTCTCCCGAACGATCTGGGGCATGTCCACGTAACATTCCGTGGTAATTTCTCCTGCAATGAATGCCAAACCGGTGGTCACCAGGGTCTCGCAGGCCACCCGGCAATTCCTGTCCTGGGCCATGATGCTGTCCAGCACGGCATCGGAAATGGAATCCGCCACTTTGTCCGGATGCCCCTCTGTCACGGATTCCGAGGTAAACAGATACATTTCTTTTTCCATACACGATCTCCTTTTCAAATCACCTTATCACAAGTGCAATATTCGTCAGGTCCCAGGTTTTGAACCGCAACAGCGAGCGAATTCCCCTTGGCTTACTGCACGGTGAAGTCTCCCCGCTGCTCGTTGGAGCGAACTTGATGCCCGCCTCCTGCCATTGGAAGCAAAATCATAAACTGATATTTATAGCCCATATGGCTTCTTTTGTCAAATCGGGGAAATCGGTTTCGCCAGGAAGAAAAAGCGGTTTACGGGAAACCTTGGAGGATTCCGTCGCATGCAAAACGGTAAAAAGACCGGAGAAGTTGCTAGAGGTGCCTTGCGATGAAAAAGACGAACAAGATGAGAGCGGCCAAGATCCCCGCCCCCGCCAGGGAGGGATTGAGGGCGGCCTCTGTTTCGGGATTGCGGAGCGTGTGCACGATCCGATCCGCTGCCCGTTCCCCAATTCGGTCCAGACAGGCCCCCATCCTTTGGAGGGGGCCTGTGCAAAACCGAAGGAGATAATCTCCTGGAATCCGTACCAGCCAATCCGTATCCAAAACATAACCCGGATAACCCTTCACCAGTTTCCGCAGCACCCAGAATCCCAAAAAGGTGAAAATGAACATCTGGGTGATGGAAAAGACCCGGGTCAGCGTGAAGGGGACAAATTCCACCGGATAGGGGAGCATGTCATAGAGAATCTTTGGGTAAACCCCTAAAAAGATGCACAAAAAGGCCAAAATGCCCATGGCGGCAAGCATGTGGACCGGCGTGTTGACCGCCGAATCTTTTAACCGAAAGCGGACTTCCGGGGGCGGTTCGGTCCTTCCCTGGAGCCAGATGTTCCAGGGAAGCTTCAGCCCGGTGTGCAAAAAAGTCCCCACCGTGGCACCCTCCAAAAGGAGGTAAATGGGGCGGTTGTGGATCAATTCGGCCGCTTCGATGGTCATCGTTTTGCTGACGAACCCGTTGAACAGCGGGAATCCGGATATGGAAAATCCACCCACCATATACAGCCAGAACGAAATGGGCATATATTTGTATAATCCGCCCAACCGGTCGAATTTGGCCGTCCCGGCCACCACCAGGGCGCAACCGGCCCCCATGTAAAGCAGGGCGTTGTAGATGATATGGCACAAGGCATGGGAGGCGGCCCCATTCAGCCCCATGTGGGTCCCCATACCGACGCCGGCCACCATGTACCCGATTTGGGAGATGATATGATAAGAGCAAAGCCGCCGTCCGTCGTTTTCCAACACGGCCAGAAACAACGCAAAGACGGCCTGGATGGCACCCATCCACATGAGCAGGGGCACCCCGGGAAACGTGAGGATGAGACAGAAAATGGCGGTTTTGGTTGTATAGGCGGTCATATAGATGGATCCGCTGGGGGTGGCCTCGGAATACGAATCCGACAGCCATGAATGAAACGGCGTGGTGGCGGCATTGATGACAAACCCCAGGATCATCAGATGGTATCCCAGGTATTGACTCCCCCATCCCCACGGCATGAGACCGAACTCCAGGGATCCGGTGGCGTGGATGTGCATCAGGATCCCGGCCAGGATGCACACCCCGCTGAAATGATGCCACAACACATACCGGATCGCCGCTCCCATGGCTTTTTTCGTCCCCCGGAAGAGCAAAAGGAAAAAGGGTGCCCAGGACATGATCTCCAGGCAAAAAAACAGGGTCAGCAGATCCCCGGCAAAGACCGCGCCCAGGGCACTGCCCACATAGATCATGGCGGCCGTGTGCTCCCAGTCGTTCTTCACGCCGAGGGCGTAAATGTTCATGCAAAAGGCCGCCACGACATAGACATAGGCAAAAAGAAGGCTCAGGTTATGAATGCGCACCGGATGCAGTGTGTAATCCAAAAAGGGCAGGGAAAAGGGACGAAAGGATTCCGGAAACGCCGGGATCGCGCCGAACATCCCGGAAGACGTCAGGACCAGGAGGGCCAGCCCCGCCAGAGGCAGCATCAGAAAATAGGCCTGTTTCACGATACGCCACGGGATGAAGGGGATCAACAGCCCCCCGAGGGCGATCACTATTCCGGGATGCACCCATGCCATCATTTCACCCGGTTTCCTTGTTTGGACCGCTTTTCGTAATAATCTTCTTCCTTGACGATGAAAAGCCCCATGCCCTTGGCGATGAGGATCAAGAGCATGCATCCGATAAAGCCGAACAGGGCGAAAAATTCCGGGAAATACTGGAATTTGAAGTGATAATGAACGGCGTGGGAATACAGCCACACGCCGTCCAGAATGAGGCTCACCGCCAAGGCTGCCCAGTACACTCTCCAGAAAAGCCGTTTGGGATAGACCCTGAGCCGATGCATCTATCTTCCCCCGAAAATATCCGTGACGGCCAATGCGGCCAGATCATGAATGAAAAAGATTCCCGGAAAAAGGCAAAGAAGGATGGAAAAGGCCGCCGTAACCGTAAGGGGGATGACCATAAAAAGATAAAGGGGTCGTTGCTTTTCCATCCATTTTGTTTTTTCCTCCAAAGGGGCCACCCGTTCTTCCGCATCCTGTAAAAGCATTTGGGATTCGGGGATTTTCCCGAAAAACGCCTCCCGGATCACCGGGAAAAAATAGACCACATCCAAAAGGGAGCCCGCCAGGATGACGCCCAAAAAAACCAGTCCCCCCGATTGGATGGCCCCCAGGGCGATGTGCCATTTGCTTAAAAAGCCGGCCAGCGGCGGGGCCCCGCACATCCCGAAGGCACCGATCATGAAGGCGCCCAGGGTGATGGGGAGGGCCCGACCGATCCCCTTCATTTTGCTGATCTCCTTCTTCCCAGCAATGGCCGCCGCCGCGCCGGCGCATAAAAAGAGGGTGATTTTCATGAATCCATGAAACGGAATGTGCAGCAACGCCCCTTTGGCGGCCATGGGGCTCAGCAGTGCAATGCCCAGTATGATGAAGGAAAGTTGGTTGATGGTGGAATAGGCGAGCATCCGTTTCAAGTTGTCCTGGCCAACGGCGTACAGGTTGGCCGCAAGGATCGTGAACGCGGCGATGACGGCCAGAATCATCCCCAGGTGAAGGGCGGCCATGAGGTTTAGCCCATAGACATAATAGACGACGCGGAAAATGCAAAAGACCCCGGCCTTGACCACGGCCACGGCGTGCAAAAGGGCGCTCACCGGCGTGGGGGCCACCATGGCGCTGGGAAGCCAGGCGTGCAAGGGCATCCAGGCCGCCTTGACGCACCCGATGAGGAAAAAGACAAAGACCAGGGAAAGGGCCCACCCGGGGATGTTTTTCGCCGCCGGAAGCAAAATCCCCTGGGGGTGAAAGCCGGTGCTCGATACCCAATGATAGGTCATCAGAATGGCGATCAGGAAAAAAACCCCGCCGGTGAGAAGATACGCCAAATACTTGTGCCCGGCGGAAACGGCTTCCGGGGATTCCTCGTGGGCCACCAGGGGATAGGTGGACAGGGTCAGGATTTCGTAGAAGATGAAAAGGGTCACCAGGTTGGCGGAAAAGGCCACCCCCACGGCGCTGAACAGGGCCACGGCAAAGCAAAAGTAAAACCGGGTCTGGGCATGTTCCTTGAGAACCCGCATGTAGCCGATGGAATAAACGGAGACCAGAATCCACAGGCAGGAAGCGGTGGTGGCAAAGATCAGTCCCGGGGCGTCGGCGCGCAGATGAAACGCCACCCCGGGAAACAGGGGGAACAAAACCACTTCCAACGGCCCGGTGACGGCCACCGCGGCGTTCATGGAAAGGACCATGGTAAACAGACAGACGCTTCCGGCGACCGTCCACATTTCCCTGAGGTTCGGACGGTTTTTGGAAAAAAGAATCAGGATGGAAACCAATCCGGGGAGTGCGACCGCCCAAAGGGGGCGGTATTCCATGGAAAGAAAAAGTGCCATCATGCGTCCTTTGTCCGGTGCGAGCAGGCCTTACAACCCGCCGGGCACGGCGGGCAGAATGAGGGTTTTCACAATGAAGGAGTTTCCGATGCCGATGGCCAAAATGCCGGCGGCCAGGATCCCCCCAACCACCAGCATGCCCAGGGGCGCCTCCTGGATCGTGAGTGCATCGATCCGGGGTTCCGGTATCGACTGCGGGGCCTTTGCATGCAGATAGAGGCCCTTGTCAAAGACACGGAAAAAGAGCGCCACATTGATGAGGGTGCAGACAAGCAGGGCGGCCACAAAGGCCCAGTGCCCCGCCTCGATCCCCCCTAACAACAGGTACCACTTGCTGAAAAAGCCGCAGGTGGGGGGAACGCCGATGACAGCCAGCGCTCCGATGGTAAAAACAATCGCGGTAAGGGGCATTTTCCGGAAAATCCCGAAAAAATGATTTATTCCATGCCCTCCGGTTCGGTGGGTCACCATCATCCCAACAAGAAAGAGGGAGGCCATCATGACTGCATCGTTGACAATATGGAAGATCGCCCCCTTCAGGGCCGTCGGGTTGGCGATCCCGATGCCGCCCACGATGTAGCCGACCTCGGCCACGATGATAAACGCGAGCATCCGTTTGAAATCGGTCTGGGACAAGGCCGATATCCCGCCGAAGAGAATGGCAAGGATGCCGAACCAGACCAATAGACCCGATGCCTTCGCGGCCTGCACCACGTATTCGGGATGAAAGACCGTAAAACCGATGCGGATCAGCACGTAGGCCATGACCTTGGTCATGATGGGGGCGATTGTGGTGCTCACGATGGAGGGAGCCTTTGCGTAAGCATCGGGAAGCCAGAGGTGCAGGGGAAAGAGCGCCATCTTGATGGCGATACCGAATAAAATGAAGGCAAATCCGGAAAGGACCGCATGAGATCCTTCCATTTCCCTCAGGAGACCGGACAAATCGGCCATGTTTAGCGTTCCGGTGACGATATAAAGGTACCCCACGCCCAAAAGGTACCAGCTCGCCCCCACGGTCCCCATGAGGAGATAGCGGAAGCTCGCCACCATGGCCCCGGGCTCGCCCATGGCGATGAGGGCATACGCCGTCAAAGAGGAGACTTCCAGGAAGACGTATAGATTGAACATGTCCCCGGTGAGTATCATCCCCAAAAGTCCCGTGAACAGAAGGAGAAAGAGCGCGTAAAACGGGGCTTCCTTTAAGGGGAGTTCCAAGGGAACGCTTTTCTTGGAAGCGATCCCCGTCAGGCTAAAAAGAAAGGTCACGAGGACGCCCATGAGGGCGTTGAGGGAATCGATCCGGAGGGCGATTCCCCAGGGAGGGTCCCAGCCTCCCAGGAAATAGTCGACGGGACCGCGTTGATGGACAAAGATCAACAGGTGCAGCGCACACCAAAAGGCGGCGGCAAGGGCTGTGCAGGCCGCGTAAAAGCAAAGGTTTTTTCTCCAAAATCCGATGATGGGAACGGCAAAGGCCGTCAACAGCGGAATGAGGACCACCAGAATCGCACTTATGGGTTGATTCGGATCCATCCTGTTCGGCGCTGCCGCTTCCTTTCGTGTCCATGATCCGGTTCTTTCCGGGGTCCCGCAGCCCTTTGCCAAGCGGAACAGCCGCCGGGATCAGAGATCCACCAGGGGCCGGATGTCCGGATGGGACCGGATGACCTTTAGAAACTGTTCGGTCCGCCGATCGAGACGCTTTTTCACCACCATCACGATGCGCTGCATCAGGTAATACCCCATGGTATGATCTTCCTCGAGAAGCCGGCGGATGTCGCTTCGGGTAATGGAAAACAGCTCGCAGTCCTCGGCACAGACGGCATCCAGGGTATAGGATTCCAAGTCGCTGAGCATGGCGGACCAGCCGATGGAATAACCGGGTTTGATGGATGTCACGGAAACCCGGATTTTATCCGATACCCGTTGTTCCAAAAGGACCTTCCCTTTTTTGAGCATGTAAAAAGTGTCCCCGGGATCCCCTTCCTTGAAAATGACATGTCCGGTTTCGAACGAAAGGCGGGCCACATGCGGCAGCAGTTTGTCGAGCATGTCATCCGTCAAATATCCCAGGATGACAATCTGTTTCAGCTCCTGGCGGGTAACCATCACCAATCCTTCATTCTTCTTTGTTTTCGGGAACGTTTCGCCGGAATGGGTATTTCGTCAGATTGATTTGATCCTCTTCGAGGGTATCGTACCGCTGAAAAATCTTTACCGCCAGGGAAAGGGCGACGCCGAGGGTCGCCACTGATACGACAATGGCCGTCAGCATGAGGACATGGGGGAGCGGGTTGATGTAGGCAGCGGCCCGCACCGCCGCATCCCCGTGGGCATGCCCGTGGTAAAGGATGGGGAGCGTGGCGCCCTTTTTGGCACCGATGGAAATGAAAAACAGGATGATGGCCGTTTGAAAAATCCCCATCCCGATGATCTTTTTGATCAAATTTTTTTTTGCGATCATGGCGAAAAGGCCTATCATCATGAGGCTGATGTACGCCCAATAGTTGTATTTGGTCACGATAAAAGCGATCCACTCCGTCATTTACAGCCCCTCGTCCTGCTTTCCAACCGAAGACAGGTTGGTATAGATGGCGAACATGACCGCCATGACGGCGATTCCGACCCCGATTTCCACGAACAGGATGCCGTGGGACCGTGCCGTTACCGGGTCCACCCCCAACACGGGGGCCAGGGCGGCGTAATCCAAAAAATTGCTTTCGAGAAAAAGGCACAGGGCGCCCACCCCGGCATAGATGAAGACGCCCAGGGAACACAAAACAATGGTGATCTTTTCACCGAGTCGGTGCAACCCGTCCCTGAGATCATGGGTCACGGCGTATAAAATAAAGGCGGCACCGAAGATGACGCCGCCCTGGAACCCCCCGCCCGGGCTGTGATGGCCGTGGGCGATGACATAAAGGGCGAAAAGCTGAATAAACGGAATGAGCAGACGGCAGGTGGCCCGGATGATGAGATCGTGGGGGACCCAGATGGAATCGATCCGTTCGAACTCCACGCTGCCTTCGGGCAAGCGCCCCCCTTTTTCAATGCGCAGGACGATGCCGGTGGGAAGATGCCGATAAAAGCGCGCTTCCGGTGCCTTGCGTTTGGTCCTGAGGAGGAAAAAGCAGGACAGCCCCGCCGAAAAGATCACCACCGTTTCGAAAAGGGTGTCAAAGCCCCGGAAGTCGGCCAAAACGGCCGTCACCATGTTGGGCACGGATGTTTCTTCCAGGCTCTTTTCGATATACCGGGGAGAAACGTGACGGCTTGCCGGTGCATCCGGATCCCCCCAATCCGGAAAATCAAGGGTGCCGTATACCAGCAACCCCCCGAAAAGAAAGACGATAATGACTCCCGCCGTCTTCAATCTGTTGTCCTCCGGGTGGTTCGAAAAACCGCGGCCACGAATAAAACGGTGCTCACGCCGGCCCCCACCGATGCCTCGGTGAAGGCCACGTCCACTGCGCCCATGACGGCCCATAACAGGCACATCATAAAGGAGTAGGCGCCGAATAGAATGGCCGCGCCCAAAAGATCCTTCACGCTGATGGCCGCCACGGCACAGATGACCACCAGGCTCAGGATGATCAGGTCAAACTGCCATATCATGCGGCATCCCTTTTTTCCGTCTTGGTCCACGGCATCAGGTTGGCCCGGACGCCGGCGTCCACGATGGCGTGGGTTGCCGTGGGGCTTGTGATGAACACGAAGACCAGGATCAGCAGTATCTTGAGACCGGTCAAGACCGCGTCCAGGGAAAAGGCTTTGAAGGTAAAAAGCGCCGCCGCGATCATGGACATGAAAAGCCCCATGGTGTCCAGTTTTCCGGCGGGATGAAGGCGGGAATAAAAGTCCGGGAACCGGAGAATGCCGACGGCGCCGCCGGTGAAAATGACCAGTCCGCACACCAAAAAAAACGTCACCAAAAGATCCATGGCTTCATTTCCCTTTAAATGGAAAGGTTCACTCCACCATCAGTGGTGGGTTACCCCGGCGGACCTTCGTCATAAAGCCCTTTTCGTTTCTGAAAATACCGGGAAGCGGCAAGGACCGCGATGAAATTCAACAAGGCATAGGCCAAGGCTATGTCCACGAACATGTCGACCCGATGGTACAACAGGCCGATGAGGATCAAGAGGGTGGTGGTCTTGGTTCCGATGGCGTTGACACCGATGAGCCGATCCAGGACCGTGGGTCCGAAAACAGCCCGGTACAGGGAGAGGAGCATCAAAAGGCTCAGGTAGATCCCGGCATAAAAAAATACGGTGTCCATTACGATTCAAAAACCTTGGCGATCCGTTCTTCCATCTCTCCGGGGAGCCCTTCTCCGGAAACCGTATCGATCACATGCACTTGAAAATCCCCGTAAATGGATACAAACACGGTGATGGTCCCCGGAGTGAGGGTGATGGAGTTGGCAAAGGTGACCAGGGCCATATCCTCTTTCAGCCGACTTTTGAACTGGATGATCCTGGGATCGATCAAGTCCTTCATCCGGGGATGAAAAACCAAGTAAAGCACGTGGATGTTGGCCAAAAACACCTGATAAATCAGCCAGGGGGTATATCGGGCGAATCGGAGCCACACGCCGGGGATCCTGGAAAAATCCACTCCGGCAAAGAGCAGATCCGAACAAAGATGCGCCACGATCCCGCAGGAGACGGCCCCTAAAAACAGATGAAACAAGTCGAATTTTCCGGAAAACAGGATCCAGAACGCCATTAAGAGAACAAAGGTCACAACAGATTCGAGCCCCCGGCGGCTTCGCCGCAAAGGTTCCGGGGAGGCGGGATCGGGTCGGGTCGAGGATCCCCGGCGACGTTTTTTAAAGGCTTGGAAAACCACGATGCGCCCCCTTTAAGAGGCTTCCTTGGAATGGAAAAGGATACCGCAGCCTTTCGGCGATACGCATTTTCCCCTAAAAAGGTTATGACAGCGTTTTCGTTACCAGGCGGCAGACCAGCCGGCATGCCGTATCCAGATGCAATCGGCTGGTATTCAAGACAAGATGGTATAGAATGGGGGTGTCGTAATCGGCCCTTCCGAATTTTCGATATAAATTGGCCCTCCGCCGATCCTCCTGCGCCACCGTTTCCTGGGCTTTTGCCTGGGTGAAGTCATAATGTTTCTTCATGAAGGCCACACGATCCTTATGGTCGGCCCGGACCAGGACGTGGAAGGCATCCGTCCGCTCTTGGAGGAAGTACTGGCTCCCCCGCCCGACGATGACGGCATTCCCCATATCGGCGATTTCGGTGATGATTTTGGAGAGAAGATCCACGTAAATTTCTTCTTCGATGATCTCCCCTTTTCGTTCCAATAGGGTGTCCCGAAGGTTTTTGGGCATGATCTGACCGACGAACCGATTGAAAATGCCGGAACCGTCCTTTTCCAGGGCATCCACCGTTTCCGCGGAAACCCGTGCCTGATCGGCCACCATCTGGATCAGTTCGTTGTCATAAAGGGCATATCCCAATTCCCGGGAGACGTTTTCGGCCAGGGTTCGCCCCCCGGCGCCGAATTGTCGGGAAACGGTAATGACGGGCATCCAGTCCTCCTTTTTCGTCGGCGGGGAGGCTCGGATGGAACCATAATCAAGTTCTGAACTAACTTCAAGCCAAAAAATGATAAAATGTAGAACGTCGGGTCGATGAAGGCTTCATCACCGAGGGCGGACGAAAGAGAACCGGGTGCCGGCCATCCGGCGCCCGGCATCTTTATCGGACCGTGTTGAAGGCGGAATGTTATTCCGAAGGGGTTTTGGGGGGGTTGTTCTTTTTTCCCGTCACCTGACAGGCGTCTTTGACTCACGTGGAAATTCCCAGCCTGGGCAGAATATAGGCCTGGAGGGCGATCCACACCCCGATGACGATCAAAAGCACGAGAATTTCATTCATCGCGTTTCCCTTTCTGTTTCTTGTTTTCCAAGAATATAACGCGCTTCGATGAAATCGGCAAGGGCTTCGATCTCTTCGAGGCCGAATTTAGGGATACCCAATTCCCGTTCTGAATCCGTCACCCAGGCCGCCAGGTCGGAATTCCCGGAAAACAACGGGGTTTCTTGGAGGCTCCGCCGGAACACCTCGATTTTGGGACACGGTTTTTTCTTGAACCCCTCGATCAGCACCAGATCCACATCCTCGAAATACGCCTCCAACCGGTGCAGGCTTTCGCTCTTTTCGTCGTCCTTGATCATGGCCAATCGCCCGGGGGAAGCGATCACCACCGTGTCCGCACCGGCCCTCTTATGCCGCCAGCTGTCCTTTCCTTCCCGGTCCAGATCAAACCCGTGATGGGCGTGCTTGATGACACCGACGCGATGTCCTCTTTTCTTGAGTTCACGGATCAGTTTTTCCAGCAGGGTCGTCTTTCCGGACGCGGAATTCCCCACAATGGACACCATCTGGGGCATCACCCCTCCTTTTGTCGAGCCCCCGCCCTAAAGGCGGGGCTCCCCGGTAAAGTAAGTACATCCTAAGCTGAGTTGGCTTCCCTCGCCCCCCCTAAAAGGCAGGGTTTTCGGGAAGCGTTCCGGTAAAAACCGACGTCTACTTGGCGCTTTCGGCGATCTTTTCGGTAAGATTCGGGACAAAATCGAGAATATCCGCCACCACTCCCACGTCGGCCACCTGGAAAATGGGCGCCTTGGGGTTTTTGTTGACGGCCACCATGAACGGAGATCCTTTGATGCCGCCCAAATGCTGAAAAGACCCGCTGATTCCCAGGGCCAGGTACACCTTGGGTTTCACGGTTTTGCCCGAAGTCCCCACCTGGCGGGATTTTTCCATCCATTTGGCATCCACGATGGGACGGCTGCAGGATACGTCCGCACCCATGGCCTTCGCCAGTTCTTGGATCATCTCCAGATTGTCCTGCTCTTCGATCCCCCTGCCCACGGAGACCAAAACTTCCGACTTGGTAATATCCACGTCTCCGGCCTCGGCCTCCACCATTTCCAAGTAGCGCCGCGGCACCTCCGGGAGCCCTTCCTGGAAAACTTCCGGCGTCTTGTCCATGATTTCGCCGGTTTTGTCTTTGCGTTCATCCGGTGCAAAGGCCCCGGGGCGAAGGGTGATGACCGCTCCCGTCGACAGGTTGCAGCGCACATGGGTCCGAACCATGCCGCTGTATTCCTCTCGGACGGCCTTCAACACGTCTCCTTCCATTCCCTCAAAGGCCACCGAATCGGGAAGGTAGGCCGCTTCCAGGGCCACCGACAGTCCCGGCGCCAGATCCATGCCGAAGTGTTCGTGGGGCAACAGGACCAGGCTGTTTTTGGGGAGAAGCCGCTTCATAAGGGGGCGGATCACCTCGGCGTTGGGATAGGCCAGCGCATCGTTTTCCACTTTCCACACGGTATCAAAGGACCGGGCCGCTTCTTTGCAGACCTTTTCCAGGTCCCCGGCCGAACCCGTCACCACGGCGGTGACGGCGGCTTCCGGGTCGAGGGTCGCCCCGGCGGCTCGCAGTTCCAGGGCCGTATCGTCCAATACCCCGTCTTTGTGCAGGATATACGCAAATATCTGAGCCATCACTTGATCCCTCCTTTGGATTTCAAAAGCTCGATGAGTTTGTCGATGATTTCCTCTTGGCTGCCTTCCAGAATTTCGGCGCCGTCGCCGAGCTGGGGAACAAAATAATCGATCCGTTTTACCTTGGCGCCGACTTCCCCCACGGCTTCCGGCGGGATGCCGAGCTCGGCTGTCCCATGGACCGGAATCTCCAGGGAGGCCACCTTCCGGATCCCCCGGATGCCCACGTACCGGGGCTCGTTGATCCCGGTCTGGATGGAAAGGACGCACGGGAGCCGGATCTCGCTGAACTCCTGGTTTCCGCCGGCGATCTCCCGGCCGATTTTCAGGATGCCGTCGCCGGACATCTCGATATGGTTGACCAGGGCGGCGAAAGGCCATTGGAGCATGGCGGCGAGCATGCCGCCCACCTGGCCGGCACCGTCATCGGCCTGGGCACCCGTAAGCACCAGGTCGTAGTTTCCCTTTTCCACCTCGGCCTTCAGGGCCGCGGCGACGCCGCGACCGTCGGAACCCTCGAAGACCGGATCCATGAGATGGATACCCTTGTCCGCGCCCATGGCCATCTCCCGACGGATGACCTCCTCCGTCTCTTCCGGGCCCAAGGAGACAACCGTGACGCTCCCCCCCCCTGTGTCGCGGAGGCGGATGGCCTCTTCCACGGCGTAGTTATCCCATTCATTCACCGAATAGACGAGATCCTCCCGCTCGATGTCGGTCCCGTCCCGGTTGACCGTGATTTCATTTTCCGATGTGTCCGGAACCCGTTTGACGCACACTAAAATCTCCATGAATCTCCTCCCTGGCTGATCGATGGCTTACCAATTCTTTTTGGGCCGCACCCGTTGGGTGACGGGTTGAACTCCCAAATCTTTTCTTCCAAGTAATTTCAATGTGTTCTTTTCTATACCGATACCGATTTGGATACCGATACCGATAAACTCTGTCCTTCTAATGTTCTTGTAACCTTGAACCTTTGAACCCTTGAACCCTTGAACCCTTTTTACGATCTTGCCACTATTGATCGAATTGGAAACGATCCATTTAGGTCTCCATTTGTTGATGCACCAGCTCCACCAGATCCACGGCGTGCATTTTTCCCTCCAGCCCGCTCGTTTTTATGGCATCCTCCATGTTGACCATGCAAAAGGGACACGCCGTGACGATGACGGTGGCCCCGGCCTTAGCCGCCATTTCCACCCGTAATTTCCCCATTCGGGTCTCTTCGATGGGCTCGTAAAAGAGCATGAGCCCGCCGCCGCCGCAACAAAAGCTTTTGTCCCGGCACCGTTCCATCTCCACCCGCCGGAGTCCGGGGATGGCATCCAGCACCCGCCTGGGGTGGTCGTAAAGGCCGTTGTGCCGGCCCAGATAGCACGGATCATGATAGGTGAACACCGCCTGCGGATCGTCGATTCCTTTGAACCGGAGCCGGCCCGAAGCGATCTTTTGTTCCAGAAGCTGACAGATGTGTTCCACTTCCGGAATTTCTTTGTAATCGTGTTTCAGTGCGTTGAAGGCGTGGGGGTCCGCCGTGACGATCTTTTTCACCCCGCTTTCGAGGATGGCATCGGTGTTCCGATCCCGCAACTCCATGAAAAGCATCTCTTCTCCGAAGCGCCGCACCTCGTGGCCCGAGTCCATTTCCGACGGCCCCAGGATGCCGAAATCCATGCCCAGGCCTTTGAGCACCCCTGCCGTGGCCCTGGCGATCTGTTGAATCCGGTCGTCATAGGACGTGATGCTGTCCACGAAGTAGAGCGTTTCCGCCGAGGTCTTTTTCCCCAAGACCGTTACGTATTCCAGATCCTTGGCCCATTCGGCCCGTTTTTTTTCCATTTTTCCGTAAGGATTTCCGCGCTTTTCCAGGGCCGAAAGGGGTTTTTGGAGGGACTGGGGAACCCGGCCGTCGTCCACGAGCCCCCTCCGGACGTCCACGATTTTGTCGATGTATTCGATGAGCAGGGGGCATTCTTCCTCGCACGCCCCGCAGGTGGTGCAGGACCAGATCTCGTCGTCTTCCAGGACATCCTCCATGAGGGCGATTTCCTTTCCCTGTCCTGACCACAAGGGATACTTTTCAAACAGGGCGTCCCGGCACTTGATGGAGATAAAGCGCGGGGAAAGGGGACGGCCCACGGCATTGGCCGGACAGTTGTCGGAACACCGGCCGCAGTCGGCGCACGAATAAAAGTCGAGCATGTGCTTCCACGTGAAGTCATCGAGAGATTTGACGCCGAAGGACTCCAGTGCATCCAGCGTTTCTTCGGGCACCGCCCAGTTCACGGGCTTCACGGTCCCCTTGTCCAGTTTCATGAAAAAGACATTGGGAAAGGAAGTGATGACGTGAAAGTGTTTCCCCAGGGGCAAAAAGCACAAAAAGAAGAAAAAGATCAATTCATGGGCCAGGTATGCGCCCAGGTGAAGGCCCTGGAGGGTGGAGCCGGCGGCCTGTCCCAGGGCGCCGGCGGCGATCCATTTCAGGGTCATGGGAACAAGGGGTTCCGTTTCCAACCCGTGCCGGGCCTGAAACGACGCCAGACTCCCTTCGAAAAGGGCGTCGGAAAGCATGAGACCGCTGATCAAGAGCAATACGAAAACGGCTTCGGCCGTATGGTCCTTTCCGTACCGGGGCGGCACCGCATACCGTTGGGGCATGAACAGACTCCGCCGGATCATGGCCACCAGGCATGTGAGAAGCACCACGGTGGCGGAAACATCCTTGATGGCTCCGTAAAAAGCGCCGAACCCGCCCCCCAGCCCCGGGAGTGTAAACCCGTCGATGATCCCCACGAACACCAAGGTGAGGGAGCGCAGCGAAAGGATGACAAAACCGGCAAACAAAAGGATGTGCAGGATTCCGGCCAGGGGATACCGGGGCTGGCGGGACTGCCCCAGGGCGTACCAAAGGACGGCCCGGACGCGTTTTGCCCATCGATTCATTCGTGGGTCCAAAGATCCGGCCAGGAGGGGGGTACCCCGCCGGTAGAGAATATAGGAAAAGACGCCGATCCCTGTCAAAGGGATGATCCACCACAACAAAACGGCAGGTATCCCGAAAAAAGAAGCCTTTGCCGGCGAAACGAGCTCAGGAGTCATGGATGTTCGTTTCCTTTTGCAAAATTTGAAGATCCCCGCTTTGAAGAGCGGGGCTTCCCGGTAAGGAAAGTGTCTATTTTAAGATCGCTTCCCTCGAGTCCGCCTTAAAAGGCAGGGCTTGCGCGAAATGTTCCAGTCAATGAATGAATATTCATTCATTTTACAGGCTTGGCGCTTGCTGTCAAGAAAAAAATCGGTCCGGGGGACCATCCCCGGTGTACGCTTCGGATTGTATTGACAAACTTCTCGAATCGGCATAGAAAAGGGTTTAAAAAAAGCGCCAGGGAGCAATCCCTAACACAAAGGCCGGCCCGGATCAACAGGATCCAAAGGAGGACGCATGACCCAGGATGTGAGATACGAAGACAAGCCGTGGCTTTCCCATTATGATCCCGGGGTCCCCGAACACATCGATTATGAGACCACCTGCATGCCCGACTTTTTGGACGCATCCGCCCGAAGATTCCCGGATCATATGGCCCTTGTCTTCCAGGGATATTCCCTTTCCTTTCGGGAAGTGAACCAAATGGTCCTCCGATTTGCCCGGGCACTGCATGAATTCGGAATCCGAAAGGGAGACCGGGTGGCCATTTTACTCCCGAATATGATCCCCTGCGTCATCTGCTATTACGCGGCATTGAAAATCGGCGCCGTCGTGGTGATGAACAACCCCTTGTATTCGGACAAGGAACTGGAGCACCAATTCAACGACTCCGAGGCCAAGATCCTGATCACTCTCGATCTTCTGGCCAACCGTATGATCGATCTGAGACCCAAAACCCGCATTGGAAAAATCATCTATACTTCCATCGGGGATTATCTGCCCTTCCCAAAAAACCTCCTGTTTCCGCTGGTGGCCAAGAAAAAAAACCTGGCGGCAGCGGTGAATCCCGCCGAAGACGTGTATTCGTGGAAGTCGGTGGTGGCCGCCCACCCCCCGGATCCGCCGCCGGTGACCCTTGGTTTCGACGAAATCGCCATGCTCCAGTATACGGGCGGAACCACCGGCGTCTCCAAAGGAGTCATGCTCACCCACGCCAACTTGAGCAAACAGGTCCAGCAGGCCGGGGCATGGTTCCCCCAGTTCGAGCAAGGGAAAGAGATCGTCCTTGGAGCCCTTCCGTATTTTCACGTGTTCGGGATGTCGGCCTCCATGAACTTTGCCGTCTACATGGGATGGGGACAGATCTTGATCCCCAAGCCCCAGCCGGAGCCTTTGCTGGAAGCCATTCGAAAATTCAGACCCACCTTCGCCCCTTTGGTCCCCACCATGTACATCGGGATGCTGAACCACCCGGACATCCACAAGACCGACATGACCTCCATCAAAGGGTGTTTTTCCGGGAGCGCACCGCTCCCCGTGGAGGTCATCCGCGATTTCGAAGCCAAAACCGGGGCGATCATCGTGGAAGGTTTCGGCCTCACCGAGGCCACGCCTGTGACCCACATCAACCCCTTCGGCGGGAAACGGAAGGTCGGCAGCGTGGGGATTCCCGTTTCGGACACCGAATGCCGCATCTCGGCCTTGGAGGATTGGCAAACGGAAATGCCGGTGGGGGAATCCGGAGAGCTTCTCGTCAAGGGTCCCCAGATTATGAAAGGCTATTGGAACAAGTCCGACGAGACCAAGGCCGTCCTCACGGAGGGGTGGCTCCACACCGGGGATATCGCCAAGATGGATGAAGAAGGGTATTTCTACATCGTGGACCGGAAAAAGGACATGGTCATTTCCGGCGGATACAATGTCTATCCCCGGGAGATCGACGAGGTGTTCTACGACCACCCCAAGGTCCTGGAAGCCTGCGCCGTTGGCGTCCCCCATCCCACCCGGGGAGAGACCGTCAAGGTCTTTGTGGTCCTCAAGGAAGGGGAAACGGCAACGGTGGAGGAGCTGATGGCCCACTGCCAGACCCGCCTGGCCAAGTACAAGCTCCCCACCGAAATCGAGTTCCGGACGGAACTTCCCAAAACCACGGTGGGCAAAATATTGAGAAAAGAACTCAAGGCCCAGGAAATGCAGAAACAAAAGGCGGGATGAAGCATCAACGCCTTGTATGCCCAGCAAAAAAAAATCCCCGGAGCCCTGTGAAACTCGAGTCTCCGGGGATTTTTTCGTCCCGTCTCAAAAGGGGTATTTCTTCCCTTTGATCACCTTGTCCGCAATGAAACGCCGCAAGGGGATGGTATCCATGGGCTGGTAACCGGCCAGCGTGTCGATGGCCCCGTACAACCGGGGGAGTTGGTCCTTTTTCTCCACAAAGGCCACCACCTGTTTGGCCCGGTTCAGGATTCCGGGGAGAGTGTCGTTGATATAGACTTTCACGGCCGCCGCATGGTAATCGGCGGTGGTCCCGTCTTTTTTCTTGAGCACCTTTTGTGCCCGAAGCAGCCCGCTTTCCATGGCATAAATCTCCATGACCATATCCGCCAAAAGGGCGACCACCTCCTGCTCTTGTTCCAGTGCCATCATGAGCTGGTTGGCGGCAATCCCGGCCGCCAGCAAAAAGATCTTCTTGCCGGCCTTCAGGTAGTGGTCTTGCAGGGCAAGGGGACCGCTATCGGGTGTCTTTTGGGGTTCCGGAGCTCCCCGGTTCAGCATTTCCTGGACCTGCTCGACGGCCTCCAACAGGGCAAGCCGCCCCTTCATGGCCCGCCGGAAGAGGGTGGCGGCGATCAACAGCCGGTTGATCTCGTTGGTCCCTTCGAAAATCCGGTTGATGCGGGCGTCCCGGTACATCCGTTCCACGGGATATTCGGCCGTGTATCCGTTCCCCCCGTAAATTTGAACCAGCTCGTCGGCACAAAAATCGAGGGTTTCGCTCCCAAAGATTTTTGCGATGGAGCACTCCACGGCATACTCTTCGATGGTCCGGGCGTTGGCCGCGGGATCTTGGACCTCTTCCTCCGTTCGGGCGCTCAAAATGTCATCCAGGGCCGCGGCCATGCGATAAACCATGGATTCGGCAATATAGGTCTTGATGCTCATATCGGCCAGTTTGTTCTTGATCATCCCGAAGGAACAGATCTTCTTCCCGAACTGCTCCCGCAGGGTGGCGTACTTGGCCGCTTCGGTAACGGCGAGCTTGCACCCGCCCACCACGCTTGCACCCAGCTTGTACCGGCCGATGTTCAAGACATTGAAGGCGATCTTGTGCCCCTGACCCACCTCGAACAGGACGTTTTCCACGGGAACCTGGCAATCCTTGAATATGATCGGGGTGGTGGACGATCCCTTGATTCCCATCTTCTTTTCCTCGGGCCCGTGGGAAACCCCGGGAAACGTCCGTTCAACGATGAAGCCCGTGAACTTTTCGCCGTCCACCTTGGCATAGACGATGAACAGATCCGCCCACGCCCCGTTGGTGATATAGATTTTCTCGCCATTGAGCAGATAATGGGTCCCGTCTTCGGAAAGGACCGCCGTGGTCTGGGCATTGAGGGCATCGGAACCCGCGTTGGGCTCGGTGAGGCAGTAGGCGGCGATCCACTCCCCGGCGGCCAGCTTGGAAAGGTACCGCTTTTTCTGGTCTTCGTTTCCGAAATAGACGATGGGCAACGTCCCGATCCCCGTGTGGGCGCCGTGGGCCACCGCAAAGGAGGCGCCGGCAGCGGTGGCAACCGCTTCCGTCACCAGGCAGGTGCTGATTTTGTCCATCCCTTCGCCTCCGTAAGCTTCCGGTACATCGGTGCCGTTGAGACCCAGTTCCCCCGCGGTTCTGAATAAAGACCGGGCGTAAGCCTCATCTTTTTCCTCGATGCGGTCCAGGTTCGGCTGGATCTCCTTTTTGACAAAATCCATGGCCGCGTCATAGATCATCTGGTGTTCTTGGGTCATTTCTTCGGGCACGAAGATATGCTCCGGCGCCACCTCCGTGATTAAAAATTCTCCCCCTCCAAAAAGTTTTCTTTTTTCCATATCGCTTCTCCCTTTCGTGGATTTATCCCTATTTTCGCTCCGTGTTTTTCCGGGACACGCCGACTCCATGGATCATGAGTTCCACCAGCGGGTCGGCCATGGCCGCCAGGTCGTATTCAATCCTGGAATGGAGCCAGGTGTTGATCACCTCGTCCACGGCCCCCACCATGAACCGTTTAACCAGTCCCAGATAGAGATCCTTGCGGATGCTTCCCTCTTCCTGGCCCTGTTCGATGATTTCGGAAAGCAGATCCAGGTACATCTTCGACATTTCCCGGATCTGTTCTTCCGCGGGGCGGTTGATCTGGTGCGTCTCCTGCTGATAGACCACCGCCATGTTCCGGTCATCCTGGAACGCCTTCAGGTGCAGCCGTATCAGTTGCCGCAGCTTTCCTTCGGCGTGTGCTCCCCCCTGTACCGCCTTTCTGAAACTCTCGAAAACCTGCTTGGTCTTATCCCGGAAAAACTGGATCAGAATGTCATCTTTGTTTTTGAAATATAAATAAATGGTTCCATCGGCGACCCCGGCCTCCCGGGCGATTTGGGAAACGGTGGATTGATAAAATCCTTGGTCCGCAAAGACCTTGATGGCTGCTTCCAGGATGCGATGGTATTTATCGTTTTTTCGCTTGCTGCCGGTAATGACGCACCCCCTGTTTGCTTCGAAAGTATGGATTATGAATGAACGTTCATTCATTTATCAGCCCCTAAAGGACCCTGTCAAGAAAAAATCGCGCGATTATGAAGGATGGAACCGGAAAATCCGGGAAAAGGGCGGTGCGATCCGGAAAGAAAAATGAATTTGTCTTCAGTCGCTGAAAGGCTTCCGGGGGCGGGTGTCTTCGTTCGGAACGCTTCCCGGAAGCCCTTTTAAAGGGGACCGGAAGTGCACTTGAAACGGGTGGCGCGTACAGCGGCACCGCCTCTCAGGAAGGGCGGCGCCCCAAAAAAAGGCATCCGGCTTTTTCAAAACGGATGCCTCTGAGAAATCGAAAAAGCTTAAATCTTTTTAACGTTTTTGGCCTCAGGCCCTCTTTCGCTTTGTTCCACCTCGAAGCTCACCCGGTCTCCCTCGGCAAGGGTTTTAAAGCCGGGGGCATCGATGGAAGAATAGTGCACGAAAACATCCTGGCCATCTTCTTGATTAATGAAGCCGTACCCTTTTCTGTCATTGAACCACTTCACAGTTCCTACCGCCAAAGCCCTGACCTCCTTTCAGACATTGCAAGTTGAACCCCACGTTGAGTCGCTACGCCGGCAAAGGAACTGCTCTTGATGCTCCTTTACACGAAGTCGACCTCATCGTTTGTGGCCCGCAACCCCGGCGGTTCAGAAAAAGAGATTTTTCAAAACGCCCTCGGGCCATTCCATCGCCAGGGACCTTATGCAACCCGTTTTCAAAGGTCAAGGGAAAAAATGATCATGGGCACTCAAGGCAAAGGGTTCCCGGGCGTTCTCCTTTTTTCCCTGCGCAACTGGCTTCTCATGACGCTTTACATATGCGGTGTCCCGGCGACGGCCCTGGTCCGCTTTTACTGCCCCACGGGGCATCCTCGGAAATGCATTGAACAGATCACAACCGGATCCTTTCCTCGGAAAAACATCCGGTTTTTACGGTTGAAATCCCCCGTCCCATGGAGTATAGAGCCGGAAGAAAACCAAAAGGATGGATCATGGACTTTCAGAAACTGGCGGATGATCTGGGGTTTGAACTGGAGGAGTTCAAGGAATTGGCGGCGCTTTTCGTGGACACCGCTTTGGCAGACGCGGACAAGGCCCTTTCGGCCGTACAGGAAAACGACGCGGAAACGGCGTCACGGGCCGTGCATTCTATCAAGGGGGCTTCCGGGAATCTGGGTTTCATGGATATTCACGAATCCGCCAAAAGATTGGAAGCCGAAGCCAGGGCCAAGCGCCTCGAAGCGATAAAAGCGCCGCTGCACCGGCTCAAAGAACAAATCCAACACATCGCGGCGGCCTTGAATCCGTGAGACCACCATCGCCACGGGAAGAGGACCCCGGCTTGCGCGATCTCAACGGGGATGCCATGGGGGTTCCGATGCAACAAAACATCCCGGCCGGTGATTTTCCCATACTCCTCGTGGAAGACAATCCGGTCTCCCGGAGAGTCCTCGAGAAAAGCCTTGCCAAGGCCGGGTACGACGTCACCGCCGTGGAAAACGGGCAGGAAGCCTTGGGGGCCTTCCAAAGCCGCTTTTTCCCCATTGTCTTGAGCGACTGGCTCATGCCGGAAATGGACGGTCTTGAACTGTGCAAGGCCGTCCGGAAGATGTCACTTCCGGGATACATCTTTTTCGTTCTGCTCACGGCAAAAGATTCAAAGAACGACATCATCCAAGGGCTCAATGCCGGCGCCGACGACTATCTCACCAAACCCGTTCTCCAGGCGGAGCTTATGGCGCGTATCCGCACCGGGGTGAGGATCCTGGAGCTGGAAAAATCCCTTAAAACCGCCGTCGAAAAGATCGAGGTCCTTTCCGTGACCGACCCGCTGACGGAGTGTTACAACCGCCGGTACCTGAATGAACAGCTCCCCCAGGAAATCAAGCGGGCCCGGCGGTACCGCCGGGCCCTTTCCCTTATTTTGTGCGACATCGATCATTTCAAAAAGATCAACGACACTTACGGACACGCCGCCGGCGATCTGGCCCTGAAAGCCATCGTCCGCCGACTCACCGCATCAATCCGGAAAGGGATCGACTGGATCTCCCGGATGGGCGGCGAAGAATTCGTCCTGGTCCTCCCGGAAACCGAATTTCGCTTCGCCCTTAAAACCGCTGAACGGCTTCGTCAAAAGATCGCCTCCAAACCCGTGGATCTGGCCGACACCCATTTGTTTGTGACGTTGAGTTTCGGGGTCACCGGCTTCAATGCGGACACCCTGAAAAAGGATATCTCCCCGGATAAAATGATCTCAAAGGCGGATCATTACCTGTATGAAGCCAAAAAATCGGGAAGGAATCGCGTTTTGGGGGATGTCTTTTAACCGGAAGGAAAAGCAGTCGAAAAATGGATGAATCCGTCACCAGGAATCCGGAAGATCAAAAAAAACGATTGAAAATCGGGGAATTTCTTCTTCTTTCCGGAATGATCAACCGGCAAACCCTGGACCATGCCTTAAAACTCCAGAAGACCCAAAAGAAAAAACTCGGCCAGATCCTCATGGAATTGGGTGTCATCGATGATGTGGTCATCGCCAAGGCCCTTTCTTACCAGCTGAAAATCTCCTGTGTCCGGTTAAAAAACGTCTTTATCTCCGAAAATGTCCTTTCTTTGGTCCCCGCCGCCGTGGCCCGTCAAAACTTATTGATTCCAACACAGGTCAAAGACAAAAAGCTCGTGGTGGCCATGGCCAACCCCTTGGAGCAGTCCTTCATCGACAATCTCCGGAACCTCATAAAAATGCCTCTGAAAATCACGGTAGCCCCGGAACAGGAGGTTCGGGTGGCAATCGCAAAATACTACCCGGAATCGCCGTCGATACTGAGACCCAAAGGCCCTTGCGCCGCCAACGGAGAAATCCGGAACCAACCGCGAGTGTCCGAGGCAGCCGCCGACAAAGCGGCGATTCGGGAGGGGACAAAAGAAAAAGGACTGAAAACGATCCTCGTGGTGGACGACAACGATATCGTCCTGCAGACCATGGAGAAAATTCTTGCCGCCGAAGGGTACCACGTGGCAACCGCCCAGAACGGTGTGGAGGCCATGGCGTCCATCGCCCAAGGAAAGCCGGATCTGATCATCACCGACTACCTCATGCCTGAAATGGACGGGATAGCCTTGATTCAGCAACTCAAGTCAAAAACAGGCACCCGTTCAATTCCCATCCTCATGCTCACCGCCAAAGACGAAGTGGACACCGAGGTCAGCGTTTTCGAGGCGGGTGTCGATGACTACCTGGTGAAGCCCGTCAGCCGAAAACGCCTTCTGGCCAGGGTCAACCGGATCGTCCGGCGATTCGCCGGGGACGAATCCTAACGCACCGGCCGGAACACGTCTTCAGGTGCATTTCACAACCCGAATGATCTTGGGACGATAGGATTCCGTCCGGCCCATCCGGTTTCCCTTGATCCGGATAAAGACAAAGGAGAGGCCCAGGAACAAAAATGCCGTGAGAACGGATAAAAACGCGGGGTTGAGTCCGAAGATACCGGCGGCTTCCTCTCCGAGGAAGCCGCCGGCGATCATGCAGAGGATGGGTAATACGTAAAGCAGGAAGGACGCCTTGACCAGAGACGCCGTCTCGAATCCCATCACCACCCGGTCACCGATCCGCGCACCCACGGTATTGAGGGCATCCACTTCCATTTCTTTCCCGCCGCCGATGGCATGGCAGGAAGTCCTTGCCGAGCAGGATTCGCAGGCGCCTGTCTTCTGCGTTTTGACCCGGGCCGTTTCTCCCCGGATATCGATGACGATCCCTTCTTCCGTGGTCAAAACGCCATTCCTTTGGTGCGGATGATCAACGGTTCGGCGGCCGTATCAGGACCGCACGGCGACCGCCCTTTCCTCGGAAAGCGCGTCATCCCGGCGGTAGCAGATCAAGCCGCACTGGAGGCATCGCCGGGCCTCTTCCGAGGCCGTTTCCGGGGTAAAACCCTTTTCAATTTCCACGCTTTGATCCAGTTCCCGGGAGTCGGCAAGGGGCATGATCCGGCGGGGGTCGGATGCCACGTTTTCCACGTGATCCACGTCCTGGATATCGGCGTCCGGCGTCAAAACGTTTTCCGGAAGTGCGGGCCCGATGCCGTACATCATTTGATGCACCGAGGCCGCCAGCCGGCGTCCCGCCCCGATGGCCCGGATGGCGGCGCTGAAATCGGTCACTGGATCCCCCGGGGCCAGCATCCCCACCTGGCCCTTAAAAACCGGCGGCTTATAGGGCAAAATCCCTTCCCATGCCGTTTCATTGGATGGGGTTGATCCGTCGCCGTCTTCCGTGGACCCGGGGAAACGTTTCGTCAGAATCAATTCGGGGGTTCTTCCGGCGGCGATGATCAACGTCCGGGCTTCACGCCTCTCCACCAAACCATCCGCAAGACGGGTGGTTTCCACCTCCACCAGGCGGTCCCCTTCCCCGGAGATCCGGCTCACGGCGGTGCCGAAGATCACTGCCACGCCCCTTTCTTGAGCAGCCTCCAGGTCCCCGGGGGCAACCCGAACCTCCTCCTGAGGTTCTCGGAAAACCACGGTGACGCTTTCCGCTCCTTGCTCCCGGCACATCTTTCCCGCTTCCAGGGCCAATCCGCCCCCGCCCGCAATGATCACGTCGGATCGACACGCTTCTTTCAGGCGGTCATCGTCGGCAAACTTTAAAAAATCGACCAGGAGCAGGACCCCTGGAAGAGCCTGCTCGAGCTTGATTTCTCCCTGCCGCGCCAGACGACTGTCCCATCCCCCCGACGCCACCAGGACGGCATCGAATCCGGTCTCGAACAGGGATGCCACTGAAATGTCTTTTCCCAGGGTCTTCCGGGTCTCGATGGCCACGCCCATTTCCCGGACACCATCGATGTCCCAGTCCAGGATTTCCTGAGGGAGCCTGTAAGCGGCGATGGCGGTCCTCAGCAACCCGCCCGGCGCTTCGGCGGCCTCGTACACCGTGGGCAAATGCCCCAGACGGGCGGAAAAAAAGGCCGCGGAAAGCCCCGCCACGCCGCCGCCGACCACGGCGATCCGGCGCCCCGTATCCGGGGCCTTAAAGGGGAGAATCCGCCGGCCGCGCTCCCGTTCCGTATCCCCCGCGTATCGTTTGATGAAATTGATGGCCACCGCTTCATCCACGAAATTCCGGCGGCACTCCGTTTCACAGGGCCGGGGACAGATCCGGCCGATCACCGAGGGGAAGGGGTTGCGTTCCTTGATGACTTGGACGGCCCTTTCCGGGTTCCCGTTGGCCACCTGGAGGATATACTCCCGGATATCGATCCCCGCCGGACACGCCCGCTGGCAGGGGGTGGTGCATTCCTCGGTGGTGTATTCCTTCAGGATCCGTCGGGTGACGGAAGAAAGGGTGATGATGTGCTTGGGGCAGACCCGCTCGCAGGTGCCGCACCCCGTGCACCGCACTTCATCCACCACGGGGAGTCCGTCGGGGCCCATGGTAATGGCGTCGAAAGGGCAGGACCTTGCGCAGGTGCCGAGCCCCACGCACCCGATACGGCAAACCTTCATTCCTCCCCCGTGCAAAACTGCCGCGCGACAGTCGGCCACACCGGCATAGACGAACTTAAGGTCGGCCTCGTCGATGCCGTAATAGCATCCCGGCCGGGCGATATCCGGTTCCTTGGCCTCGATGCTCACGCCCATGATCCGGGCGATGGCCTCGGCCACCTCGGCCCCGGCCGCGACGCAGGAATTGGGGGCCGCCCGCCCCATGACGATGGCCTCCGCGTTGGCGCTGCACCCGGGCAGGCCGCATCCTCCGCAGTTGGCACCGGGGAGTGCTTCCTCCACGGCCAGGATCTTGGGATCCACATACACGTAAAAGATCTTGGACGCCACCGCGAGGCCGCATCCCACCACGAGTCCCAGACCGCCCATCATGACCAATGCTTCAACCATTTTCCTATCCCGACAGTTTTACGATTCCGTTAAAAAATGGCGTCATACCGGCACTTTTCAAAGCACGTCATACACTTGATACACTTTTCCTTATCGATGAACGCCGGCTCTTTTTTCTTCCAGGTGATGGCTTCCGCCGGACAGTTTTTAAAACAAAGCCCGCATTGGGCGCATAACGCCGGGTCCACTTCGAATTTGAGCAGCGCCACGCACCGCTTGGCCGGACACCGTTTTTCGTGAATATGGGCATAATACTCGTCCTTGAAGTAGCGGAGGGTGGACAATACCGGGTTGGGCCCGGTCTGTCCCAGCCCGCACAGCGACGCGTTCCGGATCACCTCCGAAAGGGACTCCAGGGTTTCGATGTCCCCGGCTTCGCCGTGTCCTTCGCAGATGCGCTCCAAGATCTCAAGAATTCTTCGGGTGCCTTCCCGGCAAGGGGTGCATTTTCCGCAGGACTCATCCTGGATAAAATCCATGAAAAACCGGGCCATGTCCACCATGCAGGTATTTTCGTCCATGACGATGACGCCTCCCGACCCCATGATGGCCCCGACTTTGGCGATCTCCTCGTAATCCACGGGGGTGTCCAGGTATTGTTCCGGAACGCATCCGCCCGAGGGCCCCCCCAGCTGCACCGCCTTGAACCGCTTCTTCTTGGGGATCCCGCCGCCAATATCGAAGATCAGGGTCCTCAGTGTGGTGCCCATGGGCACCTCCACCAGGCCGATGTTGTTGACATCCCCGGATATGGCGAACACCTTGGTTCCCTTACTGGTCTCCGTCCCCACCGCCGCGTACCAACTCCCGCCGTTGGCGATGATCTGGGGGACATTGGCGAAGGTTTCCACATTGTTTAAAATCGTGGGTTTTTCCCATAATCCCTTGTGGGCCGGAAAGGGGGGTCTGGGCCGGGGCATCCCCCGCTTCCCCTCGATGGACCGCATGAGGGCCGTCTCTTCCCCGCAGACGAAAGCGCCGGCACCCTGATAGATCTCCACGTCGAAGTCAAATCCCGAATCGAGGATGTTTTTCCCCAACAGGCCGTAGGCTTTGGCTTGCTCGATGGCGATCCCCAGCCGCCGGACAGCCAGCGGATATTCGGTGCGGCAGTAGATGTACCCCTGGTGGGAATCGATGGCCCTGGCTGCGATCACCATCCCTTCGAGAACGGCGTGGGGGTCCGCTTCCAGGATGCTCCGATCCATGAACGCCCCCGGGTCCCCTTCATCGGCATTGCACAGCACATATTTCACGGTGCCCGGGCTCTTTTTCGCGAATTCCCATTTCAGACCCGTGGGGAACCCCGCCCCTCCGCGGCCCCGCAGTCCCGAAGTCTTCACCTCTGCGATAATGTCTTCGGAGGTCATTTCCTTAAGAGCCTTGGCCGCCGCGAGATACCCGCCCCGGCCGATGTATTCGTCGATCTTTTCCGGATCGATGAGCCCCTTATTCCGCATGACCCAGAACATCTGGTTGGCGAAAAAGGGAATATCTTTCATATGGGGGATGATCTTCTTGCCGACGGGGTCCTTATACAGGCGTCTTTCGAGGAGATTCCCCTTGAGAAGATGTCCTTCCACCAATTCGGGGATGTCGTCTACCGCCAGCTTTTGGTAAAAAATCCCTTCGGGCAGGACCAGCATGACCGGACCCATGGCGCAGAATCCGTTGCACCCCGTTTCCACCACACGGATCTCTTCCGAAAGTCCCTGCCGGTCAATCTCTTCGATCAGGGCGTCCTTTATGGCCAGGCTTCCCGTGGAATGACATCCGGTGCCGCCGCACAGCATCAACTCGGTCCTGATTCGCTTCATTCAAAACCCCCGCGTTCGTTTCACCGCCGCTTTCGAATCTACTCGTACCTTTCCAAAATCTGGATGACCTTGTTGGCACTCACCGCTCCATGGGTGTCCTGGTCCACCACCATGACCGGCGCCAGTCCGCAGGCCCCCAGGCACCGGACCCCTTCCATGGAAAACCGGCGATCCCCCGTGGTCTGGCCCTCCTTCAATCCGTACTCATAAGTGATCCGGCTCAACACCTCCTTGATCCCCTTGACGTAGCAGGCCGTCCCCAGACATACCTTGATGGTGTGTCTCCCTTTGGGAACAAAGGAGAACAAGGCATAAAAGGAAGCCACCCCGAAGACTTCGCTGCTGGAAAGGTTCAGGCCCGCGGCGATATGGTCGATGAGGACCGTGGGAAGGTATCCCACCACATTCTGGCATTCCCTCAGGGCCGGGATGACGGCGCCCGGCTTTTTCCGGTACGTCTCGATGATGGTGTCGATCCGGTCCCACATGGACTCCGTGATGTCCGGGTGTTCGGGTCGAAATGGATTGGGCATGGCATACTCTTTCCTAAACGGCGCGTTTCAAATTTTTGAAACGGTTAAATTGTTAATAATTTTAAGGAATTCTGCCAATTTTAGCTTCAAAAATTTGAAAATCACTTAATTTAGGTCTTTGTTGTCGCATGTTGACGGATAAACGGCGGAACCCCACCGCATCTAGCTAAAGAAAAATTTCCTAACCGATGTCGCGGCAAATGTCAACGACGCTCGGGACCTTTTCATACGCTTCGGTTTGCACCCTGCCTTGACCCGGTGCCTGGAGTGGACTACACTGGGAAAAACGGCGTCGGCCGGCTTGCAGGATGCGCCGGATCCTTTGCCGTTTCATCCTTTTTTATGTCCTTTCCGGACCCATCGCATGGGGGAAAGACATGGAATACAACCGGGAACAGGCCCTTTTCAGTGCGGATTACATCCGGGATCGGATTCCGGACCGGCCCATGGTGGGGTTGATTACGGGAACCGGGCTCGGCGCTGCGGCCCGATTGGGGGATCCAAAAGTCCTTATCCCTTTTTCCAAGATCCCCGGATTTTCCGCCGCCACGGCACCGGGCCAATCGGGAAGGCTTGTGGCCGGAACGGTTTTTTCCGTGTCTTTTTTGTCCTTTGAAGGCCGTTTCCATCTCTACGAGGGATACCCTCCCCGGGCGGTGGCCTTCCCGGTTCGGGTCATGCAGGAACTGGGGGTCGGCACCCTGATCCTGGCCAACGCCGCAGGCGGCCTGAATGCGGGCTTTTCCCCGGGGAACATCATGATCATTGCCGATCATCTCAACCTCACCGGACAAAACCCCCTGGTTGGACCCAACGAACCGGCCTGGGGGGTCCGGTTTCCGGACATGGCCTCCGCTTATGATCCGGGTCTCATCCGGACGGCCGAAACCGCCGCCGGGAGCGTGGGGGCATCCATTCAAAAGGGGGTGTACGCGGGGCTTTCGGGCCCGTCCCTGGAAACGCCGGCCGAGGTCCGGTACTTACGACGCATCGGGGCTGATGCCGTGGGCTTTTCCACGGTGCTGGAAACCCTGGCCGCCGTGCACGCCGGGATGCGGGTTCTCGGGCTGTCCCTCATCACCAATATCCATGATCCGGAGCACCCCCGGCCCCTGACGGCCGACCGGGTCATCGCGGCGGCAAAGGCATCGGCACCCACACTGGCCGCACTGATTCGGGAAATCCTTATAACGGAAAAATCCCATGGAACCCTTTGACCTTCTGATTCAAAACGGCCGGGTCCTGACCATGGACGAAAATATGACCCGAATCGAAGACGGGGCCGTGGGGGTTTCGGCCGGCCGGATCGCCTTTGTGGGAAAATCCACCGATCTTTTCAATGCCCGGGCGGATCTTGTTATCGATGCCGGCGGCGGTATCGTCCTGCCGGGGCTGGTGAACGCCCACACCCATCTGCCCATGTCCTTGTTCCGGGGGCTTGCCGATGATCTGCCGCTGGACACCTGGCTGAAGGAATACATCTTTCCCGCGGAACACACCGTCTTGAACCCGGAGACCGTACGTATCGGCACCCTGTTGTCCTGCGCGGAAATGCTCCTTTCTGGAACCACCACCTGCTGCGACGGGTACTTTTTCGAGGACACGGTGGCCGAAGCCCTGGTGGAAACCGGGATGCGGGGGGTCCTGGCCCAGGGGGTCATTGACTATCCGGCCCCGGGGGTTTCGGATCCGAAAAAAAACATCGCCGTGGCCGACACCTTCCTGGAAAAATGGACTCACCGGCATCCCGCCGTCTCTCCTTCGGTATTCTGCCATTCCCTTTACACCTGTTCTCCGGAAACCCTCAAGGCTGCCAAGGCAACGGCAACCCGCCACGGGGCTCTATTCCAGATCCACGTGGCCGAAACCCGGTCCGAGGTGGATTTTTCCCGCAGCACTTATCAGGACACACCGGTGCGCGTCTTGAACCGCCTGGATCTTTTGGACGGCCGGACGCTTCTGGTGCATGCCGTCTGGATCGACGATGAGGAGATCGCCTGCATCGCACAGGCAGAGGCACCGGTGGCCCACACCCCGGAAAGCAATATGAAGCTGGCCTCGGGCATCGCGCCGGCGGCGCGGCTCATTGGGGCCGGGGTCCCTGTGGGCCTTGGGACGGACGGGTGCGCCAGCAATAATGACCTGGATCTTTTTTCAGAGATGGACAGCGCCGCAAAGCTTCAAAAGGTGACCGCCCTGGACCCGGGCCTCCTGGACGCCGCGACTGTATTGCGCATGGCCACCCGGGAAGGGGCGAAAGCCATCGGTCTGGGGGTTTTCATCGGATCTCTCGAAACCGGAAAAGCCGCCGATATCATCGTGGTGGACATCCGAAAACCTCGGCTGACCCCCGCCTACGATCCTTATTCCCTTTTGGTTTATGCGGCGTGCGGGGCGGATGTCCGGGACGTGATCGTTGCGGGAAAGGTGGTGGTGCGGGAGGGGCGGCTGACCACTGTCGACCTTTTCGCCCTCCTTCAGGAGGCCGAAAGGGTGTGCAAAACCATTGAAAAATCTTTTCCCCGCCCTATTCCCCTTCGAACACGGTGAGGGTAAAGGTCTTGTAATTCTTGATCAACTCCCATCCCTTCAGGTCGGGGAGGCCCACCAGGAAGGCGCATTCCACGATGATCCCCCCCAGTTTTTCCACGAGGCGGGTGGCGGCGGCGATGGTGCCGCCCGTGGCGATGAGGTCGTCCACGATGAGGACCCGGTCCCCTTTCTGGATGGCATCTTCGTGGATCTCGATGACATTGGTCCCGTATTCCAGGGAATACGACTCACTCACGGTTTTATAGGGGAGTTTCCCCTTTTTCCGGATCGGAATGAATCCGGCGTTGAGCTTGTACGCCACCACGGCACCGAAAATAAACCCCCTGGCATCGATTCCCACCACCTTGTCGATGGCCGTATCCTTGTACCGCTCGTAAAACAGGTCGCAGGCTCGTCGAAAGGTCCCGGGGTCCTGGAGGAGTGTGGTGATATCCCTGAACATGACCCCTTCGATGGGCCAATGGGGAATGGTCCGAATCGTTTCCTTTAAATCCATTTCCATTTTCCATCCCTCATTCGATCTTTTGGACGGCATGCACGAGAAGCCTCGTCACGTTCTCGGCGTTTCGCTGGAACACCGTTAAAATTTCTTCCCAGGTGACAGGGGGTTCGTCTTCTTTCCAGCAATCATAGTCCGTGGACATGGCCACCACGGCGTAAGGAATCCTGGCTTCATTGGCCAGGGCGGCTTCGGTGGCCGTAGACATGTTGACCACGTCGCCTCCCCAGGTCCGGAACATCCGGGACTCGGCCCGGGTGGAAAACCGGGGCCCCTCGATGGTGACCACGGTCCCTTGGCCGTGGGTCTTAAGCCCCAGGTCGGCGGCGGACGCGTATAATATCCCGCGCAGCGTTTCGTCAAAGGGATCCGCCATGGCCGTATGTTCGGCCCCGTTTTCAAAGAACTCAAAAAAGGTGTTTTTCCGCAAGCGTGTGAAATCGATGAATTGGTCGAGGATGACGAAATCCCCCCGTCCGATATGGGCCTTCAAACTGCCGCAAGCCGTGGTGGCCAGGATGTGGGTAACGCCCTGTTCCTTCAGGGCAAAAATGTTGGCCCTGAAATTGACCCGGGACGGGCTGTGCTGGTGTTTTTTTCCGTGGCGGGAAAGGAGCAGCACGGCTTTCCCTTCGATCGTACCGAGGGTGAGCGGAGAAGACGGCGGACCGTACGGGGTATCGACGTTGATTTCCTTTGCATCGGAAAAGATTTCGGGATCGTCCAGGCCCGACCCGCCGATAATGCCGATTTTCACCATGAATCCGTATCCTGCGTGATTTTTCAGAGAGGACGGCCCGAGTGTTTTGCTATAGATCAAAATGCGCCGCGACTCAAGGATTTTTTCGGAGTCCTTCCGATCCGCGGGAAGGGTGGCAACAGAGTGTTGACCCTTCCCGGTGCATCCTGTAAGAAAGAGTCATTGGTTTCAGGAAAGGAGCTTTCATGAGCCGCCTGCAGATATTTATCCTCCGCGCCGTCCTGGGCCTGGTGCTTTCCGTATTCATCGCCAAGATGTTTTTCGGGCAAATCGA
>JAFDGC010000068.1 GCA_019309485.1 Deltaproteobacteria bacterium
CCCTTGAACCCTATTTTACTTCAACCGCCTGCCCCGGCCGTAACCTCTCATTCCCTCTGATCACCACTTCTTCCCCTTCTTCCAGATTCCCGGATACGGCAACGTTTCCGTCGTAGTAGCCGAGGATATCCACCGGGACGGGATAGGCCTTTCCGTTGGCAATCCGGTAGACGAGCCGTTCGTATCCCGCCGTCACCACCGCGTCTTTGGGAACGAGGAGCATCTCTTTTTTCGTGGGCAGGCTGAAGGTGACAAGGGCCTCCATGCCGCTTTTGATCCGGTATTCGGGGTTTGCAAGCCCTGCTTTCACCGGGAAGGTCCTCGATGCCGGATCCCCTTGGGGAAGGAGCACATCGATGGATGCCGGCATGGGTGCATCCGAGAGGCTTTTCAGGGTCACGAAAGTGTCGCTTTGGGGGTTAAGCTGTACAAAGTGGCGTTCGGGGACATCCACGGTGACGCGGACCCGGGAAAGATCGACGAGGGTGACCACCGGACTCCCGGGGGAAAGCCACTGGCCCACCTGGGTGTGTTCTTTGACCACGAACCCCGAAAACGGGGCCGTGACCTTTTTCCGGTGGATCTCATACTCCAAGTGTTCGATTTCGGCTTCGGTCCGGGCGAGTTCACTGGCCAGTACCTTATAAGCGGCACCGGCGTCGTCGTATCGCTTCTCGGCGATGCTGTCCGTCTTTTTCAGCCGGCTCACCCGTTCCAGCTCCTTGGCGGCGTTTTCCAGGTTGACTTTGACTTTTTCCTTCATGGCCACGGCCGCCTTGAGGCGCAAGGCCGTATCCGTGGTGTCGAGTTCAACGATAAGATTCCCCTTTTTCACGAAATCCCCTTCCGTGACGGGGAACCGGATCACGAGTCCCGGCACTTCGGCGGCCACCGTGCTTTTTCGAATCGGCTCCACGGTGCCGACCAGGGAGATCCTTTCGGACACGGCCTTGCGTTCGACTTGGGCCGCGCGCACCAGGACCGGCGGCGGCTCTGAATCGTGAGCGCCTTCCTGGGCGCCAGCCCGGGAAATTCCGGAAAGGAAAAACAAGACAAAGAAAGAAATGACGATTTTGCGGCGGGTTTGGGATGACGGTAGTTGCATGGCGGCCTCTATTTTCGGCGGGGTGTAAAACCCCGCCCTACGGTTGCCGGAACAAGCCCTCCGGATGCCTTGAGATCGTGACATTCCATACGGTGCTTCCAAAAGATGCGACAAAGACATCGTTTCTGCGGTTCAAGACACCGGCAAGGGTTGCAGAGCAAAACGCTGGGTGTTATATTGCCTGTGAGCGAAAATTGCAATAGTTTATAGAAGGGTCCGAGGGTCCAAGGGTTCGAGTGCAGTAGAATGACGGAAGCGACTCTTTCACTCGGCCCCTTGACCCCTTGACCCCTTGACTTGACCCCTTGACTAAAAAGGAAATCAAATGAAACTTGCCGTGAGCGGAAAAGGCGGGGTGGGAAAGACCACTTTCGCCGCCCTTCTCATCCGCGCATTGAGCCTTCAGGGAAAACATGTCCTGGCCATCGACGCGGATCCGGACGCCAACCTCGCCGCTGCCCTGGGGATCGACGGTGCGGACCGGATCACCCCCATTGCGGAAATGAAGGATCTCATTTTTGAGCGGACCGGGGCAAAGCCCGGGTCCATCGGCGGATTTTTCAAACTCAATCCCAAGGTGGACGATCTCCCCGACGCCCTTTCCGTGAAGTTCGACCACATCAAGCTCATGCGCCTGGGGGGGGTTAAAAAAGGCGGTGCCGGGTGCATCTGCCCCGAAAGCACGCTTTTGAAAAACCTGGTGATGCACATCGTCCTGGCCCGGGACGAAGTGGTGGTCATGGACATGGAAGCGGGCATCGAGCACCTCGGCCGGGCCACGGCAAAGGCGGTGGACAGACTCATCGTGGTGGTGGAGCCGGGCCGGCGCAGCATAGACACCGCCGCCCACATCCGTGAACTGGCCTCCGAAATCGGCCTGACCCACCTGGTCCTTGTGGGGAACAAGGTCCGGGGCGAAAAGGACGAACGATTTTTGAAAGAAAACCTTGCCGATTTTGCCTTTCTCGGTTTTCTTCCCTATGACGACGCGCTGGTGGAAGCGGACATCAACGGCATCTCACCCTTTGACGTGGACTCTCAGGCAAAGCGAATGGTCCAGGAAATGATCCCTAAACTTTGATGGTCCACCGAAAACGCTTCCCGGAAAAACGCCGTTGGAAGCGGCGGAAAAAAACGCCGGCGGTGCACATCCGCCCCGAAGCGGATGCCCGGCTCAAAAAGGTCTTCGCCGAAATCGGCGTCCCGGAGCAGATCCCGTTCACGCCCGATGCCTTCCAGCTGGAGGCTGTGGAGGCCATCCGGCGGTACGACTGCCTGGTGACGGCCCCCACGGGTGCCGGCAAAACCTGGATCGCCACGGAAACCATCTCGGAATTCCTCAACAAAGGGAAACGCGCGTGGTACGCCTCTCCGCTGAAGGCCCTTTCCAATGCCAAGTACGTGGAGTTCTCCGAGTTGTTCGGCCCGGAAACAGTCGGCATCCTCACGGGCGACCGGAAGGAAAATCCGGAAGCGCCCGTCATCGTGGGAACCACGGAAATTCTGCGCAACCAGCTTTACGACGCCATGCACCGGGGGGAATCCTTAAACGCCGACTTCGTGGTCCTGGACGAGGCCCATTTCCTGGGGGATGCGGACCGGGGAGTGGTTTGGGAAGAGATTTTGATTTATCTTCCGCCGCGCATCCCGATCCTGATGCTCTCGGCCACCGTGGGAAACGCGGAAGAAATCGCCGGGTGGCTCTCCGCCATCCGCTTAAAAAAGTGCGTGGTAGTCAAGGAAACCCGGAGGCCGGTCCCCCTTTATCCCTTGTTCTTCCACCCTTCCGGCAGGCTTTTTCCGCTCTTGTCCGAATCCGGTACCGGTGCCCGGAAAAAAAGCCGCCTTCATAAAAAGGTGGCCGAATACGCGGCCATGCCGCATCCGCCCCGCCTGGCCCCGCCCAACCGGCTTCCCCCTTTCGGGGCCATCCTGCGGGTGCTTCGAAAATACAAGCTGTTACCCGCCATTTTCTTTTTAAAGTCCAGGTCCGACTGCGACACGGCCCTTGATTTATGCACAGAAAACCCGATCCAAAACGAGGCTCGAAAGGCGGCTGTCAGCCGGAAGATCGAGGAGATTTGCGCGGCCAGCCAGCGCATCGCCCGGCACCGGCAGCTGTGGCAGCTGGAGCACCTGGGGGTGGGATCCCATCACAGCGGGCAGCTTCCGGCCTGGAAACTGGTGGTGGAAAAGATGATGACGGAAGGGCTGCTGGATGCCGTGTTCGCCACCTCCACGGTGGCCGCCGGCGTCAACTTCCCGGCCCGGACCGTTGTTTTCCTCAACTCGGACCGGTTCAACGGACGGGAATTTCTCCCCATGACGCCCACGGAATTCCACCAGATGACGGGCCGGGCCGGGAGACGGGGGATGGACCGGATCGGATTCGCCGTGGCCCTTCCGGGGAAATTCATGGACTTAAAGCTCATCGCCGACCTCATTGATCAGGCGCCCACGGACGTGGCCAGCCAGATCAAGATCAACTTCTCCATGGTCCTCAATTTACTCCTGTCCCATACCCCGGAACAGATCGAAGGACTCCTGGCCAAATCCCTGGCCGCCTACCAGATCGGTGAATGGGCTCAACGGCATTCCGGAGGAAGACCGCAGGCAAACCCCTCGAAGATCCTGTGGCGGGACTTCATGCGGCACTTGAGCTTTCTTGCCGAAACCGGTTTCGTGGATCCGGAAGGGCGTCTCACCCACGACGGGCAATGGGCGTCCCGGCTCCGGGTGGACCAGCCGCTTTTGATCGCCGAAGGCTTCCGGCAGAACCTCTTCCCCGAAACAGACCCTGCCCTGCTGGCCGCCGTCACGTCGGTTTTTGTCTTCGAAGGGGAAAGCGAGGGGGATATCCCCCGGAAGGAAGTCCCCCGGCGCCTGGAAAAGGCCTTTGCCGCCCTTGCCGAGGGGCTGTCGCCCTTTGTGGAAAAGATGGCGAAACGCCGGTTCTTTGCAAATCCGCCCCGGATCACGCCGGCATTCACCTTATATCTTTGGGCTTCGGGGCAGCCCTGGGAAACGGTTTTGAAAAAAACCGGCATGGCCGAAGGGGATCTGGCCATGCTCATCCTGCGGACCGTGGACAACCTGAGGCACGTGGCCGCCCTGGAGGAAGTCTTTCCCGACGCCGCCGCCACGGCCCTAAACGCCATCGATCTCTTGATGCGGGACCCAGTGATCGTCGAAGAACTCGAACCGGAACCCCTCCAAGACCTCGACTAGCTGGAAATAGCATTGAGAGCCAAGGTCAAGGGCCGGTCCTCTTCGGTCTTCCCGGAAAACCGGATGGGTGCGGGCCTGCGGAAGTCGTCGGGCCCCTCCTCTGCGGCAAGCCATTTTTCCCTCAAGGCCTTGACCACCGTAAAGGCCGGAGAATTCAGATCCACAAGGCTTTTCTCGATGACCAGGCTCAGTTTCCCCCCCCGTTCTTCCATGTGCATCAGCGGCGCGATGGGAATCCCGATGGGTTCCCACCGGGAAAAGGGCTGTTCCAGGTTTTTTATGGCCGCCATCTGCCCGGTGGCGCCGTTGGCAATGAGGGAAAAGACCGTGAGGCCGAGGTTGTAAGTGTAGATGCAGTCGAACCGGGTGGGGTCGGCCCCCCGGCCGTCATACCCGTAAAAATGAAGCTGGGTTTTAAACTTGGGCACTGATTTGTCGAAGATCTTTTGAACGGCTTTGGGAATCTCTTCTTTTTTGGAAAGGACTTTTTCCTTTTCAAGGACCCGGCGGAGGGTTTTTTGGGAAAAAATCTCTTTTTTCATGAGCAAGAAGCTGCCGTCCTCCCAGTTTCGAAACAGCACGGGACCGAAACGGTCCGGGTCGAGACCCGCCGCCTTCAGGGTTTTCCGATAATATCGGCGGCCGATGCCGATTTTGTATTCGCCCCTTTCCTTGAGGATCTTTAAATAATCTTTCACCAATCCCATGATCACTTTTTCGGTTTCCACCTGGGAAAACTGAAAATTCCCGTGGCTGTCCCGTTCAATCAAAAGCCCTTCCTGGAAAAACTCCGGAATTGCGTCGAAAAGGTCGTCGTCCCGGGAGTTCCAGACGCTGAAGGTCCCTTCTTCCCGGGAGCGGCGGGCAAGCCCCCTTAAGTATTCCAGCTTGTCCTCCAAAAGGGGAAAGGCGTTGTGAAAGTCCTTGTCGTGCGTCCGGTTGTAATCGGCAATGATGGTGTTGAACTTGATGATGAACACCTGGATTTCGTTGATGAACTCCAACAGTCCTTCCGGGATGACCAGCACCCCGTAGTTTTTTCCCACCGCGGCCCGGCGGACGATGCCGTCGCAGATGACCCGGGAAAGATGCCGCAATGTAATGCCGTAGGCGTTGTAATCCACGGAATCGCTCTTGACCAGCCGTTCCTCATCGAGGTAATCGGCCAAATCTTCGCCGATGAGGGTCATGTTGGCATGGGTCTGAAGCGCCACTTCCAGGGCCAGGTGGCTGGCGACCCGGCCCATCACCTTGCAGACGTGCCAGTATTTCACGTCCGATGCGGAATCGGTGCACAGATTCCCCACCTCGGCGGCAAAGGCCCGGGCCGCGGTGTGGAACCCGAAGGACATGGCGCACAATACCTTTCCGTTTGCATCCCGCACCTGGATGTCGCCGTCGATGGTTTTGGGAACGCCGATGACCTGAACCCCGTCCTCCATCATCTCCTGGGCCAAAAACGCGGCGTTGGTGTTGGAATCGTCCCCGCCCACGATGACCAGGGCATCCAGGGACAGGTCTTTGCAGGTCTTCCGGGAGAGGGTTACCTTTTCCTGGGTATCAATCTTGGTCCGGCCAGTCTTGATCATGGTGAATCCCCCCAGGTTCCGGTGGGCGTCCACCACGTCGGCGGTCAGTTCCATGGCCTCGTTTTCGATGACGCCGTCGGGCCCGAGGAGGAAGCCGAAAATGCGGCTGTCCGGGTTGGCCGCTTTGGCGGCATCGAAGATCCCGGCGATGACGTTGTGCCCCCCGGGGGCCGGTCCTCCGGAAAAGACGATCCCGATGTTGCGCCTGCGGCCGTATTTTTCGCGGAATTTCGCCTCCGGGTCTCTAACTCCCCGGATGCGCTGGACCGAATTGTCGATAATTTTCGAAAGCCTTTTTTTCGCTTCTTCGTGGATATGGAACCGATATCCGCCCTCTTTTTCAAGGCCCGTATACGGATGCGTAAAGACCCGGCATTTGGGGGGACAAAAACGCCGCCGGGCCACAAGCTCGGCATTGGTGCTGCTGACAATCCGTTCCACAGCCTTTTTTTTCAGAAGGGTCTTGCCATCCACGTGCGATTGACCGGTCATAAGGACCTCCTGTCCATTGGGTTGAAGGGTCGTCCGCCATTTTCAGAATATCCTAAGCTGAACTTAGGAATATCTTATCCACGGCTGTGGATTCCTGTCAAGCACCGGGGGCATGCCGTTCAAACCCGAAAAAGCACTTGCCAAACTCCATGAATATGATAACAGATGTGATTAACCCGCAAAGGAAAAAAAGATGCGAGAAAAACTGGAACCTATGGAGGTGGTGTGCCCCCGGTGCAAGCATACGGAAATCGTCTATCTGCCCAAGGAAGGCATTCCCAAGTGTCCCCATTGCGGCAGGCAGATGGTGATCTCCGAGCTTCTCGATGAAGGAAAGTCCTACTGATGCCCGGCCGTTTCGACGGCCGTTTTCAGACAAGCGAGGGAGCAATGAAAAAAACAAAAGGAGGTTTCAATGAAAAAAAGCAGTTTCGGCAAATGGGCACTGGTTCTTCTGGCGGGAATCTTTTTTACGGGCACCGCTTTCGGTGCGGATATCGATCTGGCCAAAAAATCCACCCTGGAAAAAATCCTGAAAAGCGGAAAACTCCGGGTGGGATTCGAGGCCGGTTACATGCCCTTTGAAATGACCGACAAAAAGGGGAATTTCGTGGGATTCGATATCGACATGGCCAAGGAAATGGCAAAGGCCATGGGGGTGAAGTTCACGCCGGTCAACACCGCCTGGGACGGCATCATTCCGGCTTTGATCACGGAAAAGTTCGATATCATCATGAGCGGCATGACCGTCACCCAGGAACGCAACCTCAAGGTCAATTTCGCCGATCCTTACATCATTGTGGGACAGACCATTCTCATCGCCAAAAAGCACGAGGGGAAGGTGAAATCCTATAAAGACCTCAACAGCCCTGAATTCACCGTCACCTCCAAGCTGGGGACCACGGGCGAGCAGGCGGTGAAACGGATGATCCCCAAGGCCAACTACAAATCTTTCGAGACCGAGCCCGAAGCGGCCCTGGAAGTGGTCAACGGCAAGGCCGACGCCTTTGTCTATGACCTGCCCTACTGTGCCGTTTTTGCGGCCCAACAGGGGGCCGGCAAGATGGTCTTTTTGGATGAACCCTTCACCTATGAACCTCTGGCCTGGGCGATCAACAAAGGAGACCCGGACTTTTTGAACTGGCTCAACAATTTTCTGCGGCAAGTGAGAAACGACGGCCGCTACGACCGCATCTACAACAAGTGGATCAAGAGCAACACTCAAGGATGTACAATAATTAAAGGGGTCAAGGGGTCAAGTGATAAAAGATAGAAGGGTCCGAGGGGTCAAGTGATGTTGTCATGGTCAATAGATAAAGGGTTCGAGGGTCCTTCTATGCACTCGGACCCTCGAACCCTCGAACCCTTCTATACCCTCGAACCCTTCTATACCCTCGAACCCTCGAACCCTTGGACCCTTGAACCCTCGAACCCTTGGACCCTTGAACCCTCGAACCCTTCTATACCCTCGAACCCTTCTATAAACTTGGACCATTGGTACTAGCCTCATGGGCCTCATGGGATCTTCCCCTTCAATCAAAACGCCGAAACCCACCGCCTATTATCTCTGGGTGGGGGTTTTTTTCCTGATCATTTTCGGCCTTGCATCCGCATTGTACTATGCCACATTGAAAATCGACTATGTGTGGCGGTGGTACCGCATTCCCCAGTATTTTATATACCTGGACCATGTGGAAATCATCTCCCAGATTCAAGGCACGGTGGAAGCCATGACGCCCAAGGAGGACCAGATCCTGGTGGAGGTACGGGAGGGCGATGAGGCCGAGACCTATGCCGTCCCCAAGGACGGGCTGCGGGTTGAGGAAGGCGACTTTATTTATCCCGGAGACGTGCTGGGGAGTTATTCCAAATGGCGTGTGGGGATCCTGATGAAAGGACTGTGGCTCACCTTGAAAGTGAGTGTCATCGCCATCCTCTTCGGGGTGATCATCGGTCTTTTCGCGGGGCTGGCCCGGATATCCAAGAACCCCGCCGCCAAATGGCTGGCCATCACCTACATCGAGCTGATCCGCGGCTCTCCTTTATTGGTCCAGATTTTTATCTGGTATTTCGTGCTCGGAACCCTCATCAACACCATCATGGGCCAACAGGGGATCAGCCAGGTCCGGCCCCTGTGGTTCGGCGTTGCGGCCTTGGCGAGCTTCGCCGGCGCCTATGTGGCGGAAATCGTCCGGGCCGGGATCCAGTCCATCCATCGGGGGCAAACCGAGGCCTCCCGCTCCCTGGGCATGACCTATGTCCAATCCATGATCCATGTGATCCTCCCCCAGGCCCTCCGGCGGATCCTGCCGCCCCTTGCCGGCCAGTTCATCAGCCTCATCAAGGATTCGTCCCTCTTGGGGATCATCGCCATCCGGGAACTGAGCAAGGCCACCAGGGAAGTGGTGACCACCAGCCTCCAGCCCTTTGAACTCTGGTTCTTGTGCGCCCTGCTGTATCTCTTTTTGACCTTTACCCTCTCCATGCTCCTGCAATACCTGGAAAGGAGACACCTGGTCACATGATCGATGTTCGCCATGTTTATAAAACCTTTCGCACCCCCCATGAGGTCCATGCCCTGGTGGACGTGACGGCCAAGATCGACCCGGGGGAGGTGGTGGTGGTCATCGGTCCCTCCGGTTCCGGGAAAAGCACGTTTTTACGATGCCTCAACCAGTTGGAGGTGGCGGACAGCGGTCATATATGGATCGACGGCACCGACATCATGAACCCCAAGGCGGACATTAATAAGATCCGGGCCGAGGTGGGAATGGTGTTTCAGTCCTTCAATCTCTTCCCCCATAAGACCGTCCTGGAAAATGTAACCCTGGCCCAGATCGTGGTCCGGAAACGTACCAAAGCCCAGGCCGTTGAAAAAGCCATGGCTCTTTTGGAAAAAGTCGGGATTAAGGAAAAGGCCGGGGGATACCCGGATCAGCTTTCCGGCGGCCAGCAACAGCGGGTGGCCATTGCCCGGGCCCTGGCCATGGATCCGAAAATCATGCTCTTTGACGAACCCACTTCCGCACTGGATCCCGAAATGATCGGGGAAGTCCTGGAAGTCATGAAAACCCTGGCCCGGGAAGGGATGACCATGGTGGTGGTCACCCATGAAATGGGATTCGCCCGCGAGGTGGCCGACCGGGTGATCTTCATGGACGAAGGGGCCATCGTAGAAGAAGGCACACCGGAACATTTTTTCAAAAACCCCATTCATGACCGGACCAAGCTGTTCCTGAGTCAAATTCTTTAAGGATTCAAGGGGTCGAGGGGTCGAGGGGTCAAGGGTATTCGAATCCGTTTCATTTTCCACCATATCTTGTATTCTTTTCCATAAAATATACCCTCTGTTGTGTTTTTCTCTTTACAAACCGTTTCATCCCTGATATTGAACCGGAGTGAAAAGGGATAGGTTCGCCATCACCACGCGGCAGCCTTTTCCCCGATAAGGATCGATGGAATCGTTGAAAGGGATGCGGAGGAGGCGATGAAACTCAAAAAACTCGAAGTGACCGGGTTTAAATCCTTCCTCGACAAGACCGCCATTACATTTCCACCCGGCATATCCGCCATCGTGGGGCCCAACGGATGCGGCAAGAGCAACATCGTGGACGCGTTGCGCTGGGTCATGGGGGAACAAAGCGTCAAGCAGCTCCGGGGCAAGACCATGGAGGATATCATCTTCTCCGGGGCCAACGGAAAACAGCCCCTGGGCATGGCGGAAGTCTCTCTCACCCTTCTCAACGACAACGGTTCGGCCCCTGAGGAATTCAAGGACTTCACCGAGATCCAGGTCACCCGGCGCCTCTATCGCTCCGGGGAAAGCGGGTATTTCCTCAATAAACAGCCCTGCCGCCTCAAGGATATCCATAACCTCTTTTTGGGTGCGGGGATGGGGGCCAAGACGTACGCGGTGATCCAACAGGGCAAGATCGGCGCCATCACCGATGCCAGCCCCGAAGACCGGCGGGTTTTTATCGAGGAGGCGGCGGGCATATCCCGGTTCAAGAGCCGGAAGCTGGAAGCCCTTAGAAAACTGGAGCAAACCAACACCAACCTTTTACGGATTCTGGACATCCTTTCGGAAGTCAAGCGTCAAGCGGCGGCCCTCAAGCGACAGGCCAAAAAGGCGGAACTGCATAAAAAACTGAAACGCCGGGCCAAGGTCCTCGATGTCCGGATCGCCCTGGTCGAACACGACCGGTATATCCAAAAGATCGAAGAAGTCGAAAAAATCCTCGAGGGGCTGCAGACCCGGGACCTGGAACACTCTTCGCAACTCCAGCAGCTGGAGGCCCTGTCCGAAGAGATCAAGCTGAACAGGATGCGCAAAAACGAAGAGATCTCCGCCGAAAAGGCGCGGGCATTCGAGGCCCAACGCGCCATCGACAGGATCGAAAACGACATCGCCCACACGGTAAAAGACATCCGGCGCCTCACCGATGAAATCGAAAATGTTAAAGACGAACGCCGGGAACAAGAGGGAAAAATCGCCCAGATCCTCTCGGAAATCGAGGGCGCCGAAAAGGATGCGAAACGATACCAAAGAGAGATCGAGGACCTCAAGGCCGTCGTCGTCCAAAAGCAAGGCACCCTGGAGGAAAGGCGGAGCGCCCTGGACCGGGAAAAAGAAGAACTGGAACGCCGAAAGACCCATCTTGCGGACCTCATGTCCCAGGAGGCACGTTTTAAAAACGTTTTCGAAACCTCCTTTGCCACCAAGCAGAACCTGCATCGCCGCCTGGACCGGATCCGTTCGGAAAAAAAGACCGCGGCCAAAACCGTGGAGGAATTGACCCGGAAAAAATCCCGGTCAGAGCAGACCCTGGAAACGCTTGCGACGGAAGTGAAAAACATCGCCGGGACCATCGATGCCCTTCGGGGCGCCCTCGATGAAGAAAAGGGGCATCTGAGCCGGCAGGTCAAAAACACCCAGGCCCTGGAAATGGAGCGAAACGAAATCCGCTCCCGATACAACGCCCTGAAAAAAATGGAGGATAATTACGAATGGTACAAGGAAGGGGTGCGCGCGCTGCTGAAGGCCCGGGACGCGGCCTCCCGGGAAGGCACCCTGCCGGCGGCCCGGGACATCCTGGGGCTTGCTGCGGATATTTTCGAACCCGAGCCTTCCTTTGAGACCGCCGTGGAAGCAGCCCTGGGGGACGCCCTTCAATACGTGCTCGTGGAAAATCAAAATGCCGGGGAAACCCTCATCGCGCACCTGAAAAAAAGCGGCGCCGGGCGAAGCGGCATGATCCCCTTGACCGCCCTCAAGGCCGCACCTTCGGCGGGCCCCTTATCCGCCGACCATCCGCTCCGGATCCTCAATCATGTCAAGGTCCATGAGGCGTATGCCGCGGCGGCGGAAGTCCTCTTGGGGAATATACGGGTGACGGAAACCCTCGCCGATGCCGTCACCCTCTGGAATCAAAACGGATCGACAGGCACCATCGTCACGAAGGAAGGGGACCTCATCACTTCCGAAGGCATCCTTGTGGGCGGTTCAAAAGAACAACTTACGGGAATTTTGGCCAAGAAAAAGGAACTCAAATCCCTGGGCGCGGATCTTTCAGACCTTGAAGATCGGCTGGGATCGGCCCGGGATACCCTTAAAACCATGGAATCAAAGGTCCGGGAGGTCGAAACCCGCCTCCAGCAGGCCATCGAATCCCAGGCCGCCCTTTCGAAAAAACAGGCCGAAGCGGAAAAAACCGACTACATCCTGGCCGAAGAGCGCAAACATGCCGTCCGGCATCTGGAAATTCTCGACCTGGAAGAAGAACAGATTCTCGGGGAAGCCGAAGATATCGATGCCGACATCGCCCGCTTCCGAAAGGAACTGGAAGGCCTGGGAGAAGCATTGCACGAGGCCCGGGAGGCGTGCGACGAAATGACATCGCAGATCCGGAACCGATCCGAGGAAATGGAACGGCTGCGACAGGAGGTGGTGGACCTCAAATTAAACCTGACCGCCCTTTCCGCCAAGCGGGAAAGCAGCGTCCAGACCCTTAACCGCCTGAAGACATTCCATGAAGAAGGGCGCCGGCGACTCGAAGATCTGTCGGCCCAGTCAGGCCATAAAAGCGAACAGATCCGCCGTTTGGAAGCGGCCAAGGCCGAATGGGAAAACGCGTTGAGGGCCACTTATGCGGATGTTCAAGCCATCGAAGCGCTGGTGGAAAAGCGGGAGGCGGAATACCACGCCATCGAAGCGCGGCTCAAGGAAAACGAAGGGGCCGCCATGCACATCCAAAAGGCACGGGAATCCCTTACCGAACAGATCCGGCTCCTGGCCATGGAACTCAGCGAACACCAGGTCAAGCGGGAAAACGTGGTGGAACAGCTCCAGGAACGCTACCAGACCCCCTTCGAAGTCCTTGCCCGGGAAATCGAAGACGCCCCCCTGGACGCGCTCCAAAAAGAACCGGATGCCCCCGGGGAATCCATGGAAGCCATGCGGGATGCCCTTGCCGACCTTAAAAAGCGCATCGACCGGATCGGCGACGTCAACATGGGGGCCCTCAAGGAATACGAAGAACTCACGGCCCGTCATGATTTCCTGGAAACACAAAAAGAGGATCTCACCAAGGCCGTGGAAGATCTGCACCAGGTCATCAAGAAGATCAACCGGATTACCCGGGAGCGGTTTGTCCATACATTCAACGCCATAAATGAAAAGCTCAAAGAAGTTTTTCCCCGTCTCTTCGAAGGGGGTACGGCGGAGCTGGTAATGACCGAACCGGACAACATCCTGGAGACGGGTGTGGAGTTCATGATTCATCCGCCGGGGAAACGGGTCACCCGGATGAGCCTTTTGTCCGGCGGCGAGAAGGCCCTTTCCGCCATCGCCCTGATCTTTTCCATCTTCCTGCTCAAACCGGCGTCTTTTTGCCTGATGGATGAAATCGACGCGCCCCTGGACGACGTGAATATTCATCGCTTCAACAACCTCCTCAAGATCATCGGCGAAAAATCCCAAATCATCTTGATCACGCACAACAAGAAGAGCATGGAGTTCGCCGACACCCTTTTCGGGATCACCATGGAACAAAAAGGGATTTCAAAAATCGTCTCAGTGAATCTGACACGTTAGGTCTCTTGAGCCCTATTTGCGTTCAAAGGATGAATCGTGGCGCTGAACTGGTTTAACAAAAAAAAAGAATCCGAAAAAAAACCCGCACCCGAAACCCATGGGGTGGTCCCTTCTGAAGCGGTCTCGTCCTCGACCTTTTTCCAGCGCCTGAAAAAAGGGCTTTCCAAGACCCGACAGGTGCTCACCACGGACATCGACGAACTCTTTTCGGTAAGAAAGAGGATCGATGCATCGGATCTGGAGCACCTGGAAGAACTTCTCATCACCGCGGATATCGGGGTTCACACCGCCACAACCCTCATCGAGAAAATCTCCCGCGAAGCGGACCGCCTCACGGATGCCGATGCCCTCAAAACCTTTATCAAGACAGAACTGCTCCAGGTCCTGAACGCCGGCCAAACCCCTCCGCCGGCGCCGGCGGAAAAACCCCATGTGATCCTGGTGGTGGGCGTCAACGGTGTGGGGAAAACCACCACCATCGGCAAGATCGCGGCGAAACGAAAGGCAAAGGGCGAATCGGTTTTGATCGCCGCGGCGGATACCTTCCGCGCGGCGGCCATCGAGCAGTTGGAAATCTGGGCCCGGCGCGCCGGGGCGGAAATCATCAAACACAAGGAGAATTCCGACCCGGCTGCGGTGGCCTTTGACGCCATGGAAGCGGCCTTTGCCCGTGGGTCGGATACCGTGATCATCGATACGGCAGGCCGGCTCCATACCAAGGTCAATCTCATGGAGGAACTGAAAAAAATCCGTCGGACCGTGGCCCGGCGGCATCCCGGAAGCCCCCACGAAACCCTCCTGGTCCTGGATGCCACCACCGGGCAAAACGCCGTTTCCCAGGCCAGGCTCTTCCACGAAGCCCTGGAAATCAGCGGCATCGCGCTGACCAAGCTGGACGGCACCGCCAAAGGCGGCATTGTGGTGGGGATTTGCAGCCAGCTGCAAATCCCGTTGAAGTATATCGGTGTGGGAGAATCCATCGAAGACCTGCAGGATTTCGACCCCGCCTTATTCGTGGATGCGCTCTTTTGACCCGATTATGGTTACCGCTGTCTTTGCCGATATCTTCAACCACTGAATTTGCGCACGACCACCCTCCTGGATTCAACATCTACGGGCTTTGCCCTGGACATAAAAAAATTTTTTTAGCAAAATATGAATAAATTGTATTGACATCCCGCAAAAGCTTCGTTAAGGCTCAAGGAAAATTTCGGCTGGCGTGAACGTCAAACCACAAAAGGGGGGAAAGACTATGACAAAGGCAGAACTGGTGGAACAAATGGCAAAGGATGCGGGCGTTTCTAAGGTTGCGGCCGCCGCGGCTCTCGACTCTTTTGTCGCCAATGTCACGAAGGCCCTGAAGAAAAAGGCCGGAAAAGTGACGTTGGTTGGGTTTGGAACGTTTTACAAGTCCAAGCGAAAAGCCCGAAAGGGAAGAAACCCGCAGACCGGAGAACCCATCAAGATCAAAGCCTCCAACGTTGTCAAGTTCAAACCCGGGAAAAAACTCAAGGACGCCGTGTAAAAAAGCGCACAGCCACACGACGTAAAAAAGCGGCCGGAAAATCGATTATTCGAATCGGCCGCTTTTTTTTAATGGCGTCGTAAAAATCCATCTGCCGCGTGGTGTTGCCCGCATGAACAGGAATTGCCTATACGGATCATTGGCCGGCACGGGTGCCTATGACGTGGGCCCGGGTTGCCGGTCGTCAGTACCGGATGTCAAAGGTTGAATATTTCCCCGTGTACGGCTCCCACTCGAGTTTTAATTCGTCCACCCGGGCGTGGGGCGGACCATGGCCGCACCAGGACAAGACAGCCCCCACCCGGGGTTTATCCCCTTCAAAGACCGCTTCAACCGTGCCGTCCGGATTGTTTCTCACCCATCCGTCCACTTCGTGCCGCAACGCGGTTTTTCGGGTTTCCATACGGAAAAAAACCCCCTGGACGCGACCGTGGATCACCACATGGGCCCGTACTTTCTCTTCCATGAAACCCTCCTTGGTGAAAACCGGGATGGCAAAGTAAAAAGCGCCGGATGCAAGGCGCGCAAATCCTTCAGGATGAGGCGTACTTATAGGTCCGCTGCAATGGCATGTCTGCGTGCAACGCACAGGCAGGCGAAGGATGCAGCGCAACGCCGCAGGTGGGCATTTGCCGAAGCCATCAAAAAGGATTTAAAAAGCGGGAGAGCCACCGCGACGGTCGAGCATCCGATAAAACACCGCTTCTTCGATGATCTTCACCCCCAACTCCCGGGCTTTTTCCAGCTTGGATCCCGGTGCTTCTCCTTTTATCAGAAAATCCGTCCCTCGGCTCACCGTGCTGCTCACCTTCCCCCCTTGTTTTTCGATCTGCGCCTTGGCCTCGCTCCGGGTCATTTCCTTCAGGGAACCGGTGAGGACCACGGTCTTCCCCTCGAAGACGCCCTTTACCGCGTCGGGGTCTTTTTCCTCCTGAATCGTCACCCCTCCCTGGAGCATACGGTGGATGACCTCGCGATTTCGTTCATTCCCCAGAAAGGCACGGATGCTCTTGGCAATAATCGGGCCGATGCCTTCTATGGCGGCAAGTGTTTTTTCATCTGCTGCCAGGAAGGCTTCAAGGCATCTGAAACGCCGGGCTAAAAGAAGTGCCACACTCTCCCCCACATGGCGGATTCCCAAGGCGTAGATGAAGCGCGCCAGGAAAACGGTCTTGCTTTTTTCAACGGCATTCATGAGGTTGGCGGCGGATTTTTCTCCCATGCGCTCGAGCCCCAAGAGGTCTTCTTTCTCCAAAAAGAAGAGGTCGGCATAAGAGCGGACGTATCCCCTGTCCACCAGCTGGGCCACCAGTTTCTCGCCCAATCCGTCCATGTCAAAGGCCCCCTTGGACGCAAAATGCAAAATCGCCGCCTTCACCTGGGCCGGGCAGGCGGCATTGACGCACCGACGCGCCGATTCTCCTTCCAACCGCACCGCCGGCTCCTTGCAGACCGGGCAGGTTTTGGGCATCTCGAAGGGCGCTTCCTTTCCCGTCCTTTTGGACACGACTGCCTTGACCACTTCGGGGATCACATCGCCGGCCCGTTGGACCAATACGGTGTCGCCGAGGCGGATATCCTTTCGTTTGATCTCGTCCTCGTTGTGCAGCGTGGCCCGGCTGACGGTGACCCCGCCAACGGTGACGGGCTGCAAACGGGCCACAGGGGTCAGGGTTCCGGTGCGGCCCACCTGGATCTCGATCCCTTCCAGGACCGTCGTCTCCTGGGTGGCGGCGAACTTCCAGGCCAGGGCCCATCGGGGACTCCGGGCTTTCGCGCCCAAGCGCTGTTGAAAGTCGATGCGATCCACCTTCACCACGATTCCGTCGATCTCGTAAGGAAGATCGTGTCGCATCCGATGGAGTTTGTCATAAAAGGCTTCCACGGCATCAATGGGGATGCGGGGTTTAATGTGCGGGTTGATCTTTAGCCCCCATTTTTTCAGCCGGCAGAGGGTCTCCCAGTGGGACGCGAAGGAAACCCCCGTCATCCTCCCGACGCCGTAAAAAAAGATGTCCAAGGGCCGTCCCGCCGTGATCCGGGAATCGAGCTGCCGGAGGGATCCGGCTGCCGCGTTTCGGGGATTGGCAAAGAGGGGCTGGCCTTCCTCAAGGCGTTTGGCATTGAGTGCTTTAAACTTTTCGACTTCCATGAAGACTTCGCCGCGCACTTCCAGATACGGCGGCACACCCCTCCCGTTGGTCTTTTCGAGGAGCAACGGGACGCTCCGGATGGTCCGGATATTGGTGGTGATCACTTCTCCCCGGATTCCGTCCCCCCGCGTCGCGCCCAGGACCAATGCCCCGTCTTCATAGACGAGTTCCACCGCGACCCCGTCCATCTTGGGTTCCACCGTGTAGAGGATGGCTTCTTCTGTTTTCAATTCTTTTTTGATGCGTTTGTGAAATTCATGAACCGCATCATGGCTGAAGGCATTGTCGAGGCTTCGAGGCTGAGCATGGGCACCGACCGCTCCACGGTCTCGAAGGCCTCCAGGGGAGGTGCCCCCACCCGCTGAGTGGGGGAATCGGGCGTGCGCAACTCCGGATACGCCGCTTCCAGGGCGATGAGTTCCTGCATGAGGCGGTCGTATTGGGCATCGGAGACTTCGGGATCGTCCAGGGCATAGTAGCGATAATTATGCCGGTGGATCGCCTCCCTAAGGGCTTTGGCGCGGGCTTCGATTTCAGGCGTTAAAGGAGTTGACATACGCTGCACACCACATCGCAGACCTGTTG
>JAFDGC010000069.1 GCA_019309485.1 Deltaproteobacteria bacterium
GCAAAAGAGGGGCTGGTCACCTCGGTTTCGCCGGGGATGCCCAGTCCCTCCGCAAGGCCTTGCACAAAGACCGTTTTTCCGCTTCCCAAATCACCGCTTAAGATAAACGTCAGGGGCGCATCCAGGGCGGATCCCACCGCCTTCCCCAGTGCCCGGGTCTCTTGGGCCGATCGGGTGATCACACGGGTCATAAAAAGGTGGTTTCCCGGATCTGGGCCGGGATCAGGGCCATCACGTCGGAGGCCAGATACCCGAAAGGCCCCCGGCCCCGGAACAGGCTGTCCGCCGCCGCACCGTGGAGATAGACACCGGCCTGGGCCGCTTCCTCCGGAGACAATCCCTGGGCCATCCATCCGGCGATCATGCCGGTGAGGACATCCCCCATCCCCCCAGAAGCCATCCCAGGGTTCCCGGTGGGATTGATACAGACCGTCCCGTCCTTTGCGGCGGTCACCGTTCTCGCCCCCTTGAGCACCACCGTCACGCCGTACGCTTCGGCCAGGCGCCGGGCCCATCCCACCCGGTCCCCCTGAATTTCGGCTGCCGTTTTTTTCACAAGACGTCCCATTTCGCCGGGATGGGGCGTCAGCACCGTATCCGCTTTTCGGCGCTTCAACGCATCCATGTCCCGGGCCAGGCAGTTGAGGCCGTCCGCATCGATGACCATGGGCATCGGGCTCGTCCGGACCAGTTCACAAACCAGGTTCACGGTCCCTTCCGCCGTTCCGATCCCCGGCCCCAGGGCCAAAACGCTTTTTCCGGCCGACAGCGCGTTTATCGCATCCAGGGCCGAATCCGTCAGGAAGCCGGGCTTGCTTTCCGGAAGGGGTGCCGTCATGGCTTCCAGCGCCTGGAGTTCCACCGCGGCATTCAGGCTTTCCGGGATGCCCAGGGTCACCAGCCCGGCGCCCGTGCGCATGGCGGCCATGGCGGTCATGGCCGCGGCCCCGGTCTTGCCCGGGGAACCGGCCACCACCAGTACATGCCCGGTATTTCCCTTGTGCGCTTCCGGCGGACGTTTTCGAACAAAAGCCCGGATCCGTTGAGGGGTCAGTAAATACTGTTTCGGGCCCACCCGCGCCGTCACCGATGTTGGGATCCCGATGTCCACCACCTTCAGCTCCCCGCAGTATTCCGCCCCGGGGAAAACCACGCACCCGATCTTGGCATGCCCGAAGGTGGCGGTGGCCCGGGCCAGGATGCTCTCACCCCTGGGCCGCCCCGTGTCCGAATCGAGCCCCGACGGGATGTCCACGGCAAAAACCGGCATTTCCGCCGCGTTGACAAATGCGATGACCTTTTTGAAAAGCCCTTTCACATCCGATTTCAGCCCGGTTCCCAGCAGGGCGTCGATCCAGATGTCCACCTTTTTCATCCGGGATTTGGCTTTTTGAAAGACGGCCTCGTTCGGCACCTGCACCACCGGGATCTCCAGCCGGAAGACCAGTTCCAGGTTGGCCGCCGCATCCCCTTTCACCTTTTCCCGGTCCGTGAACAGGAAAACGGTCACCGGAATTCCCCGGTGCGCCAGAAGCCGGGCCATGACGAAGCCGTCCCCACCGTTGTTTCCCCGGCCGGCCAGGATGCCGATGCGGCGTTCGAAGGCTTCCGGGAATCGCTCCAGGAAGAAATCGACGGCGCCCCTTCCCGCGTGCTCCATCAGGATCCGCCCCGGAATCCCCACCTCCTCGATGGTGACCCGGTCCATCTCCCGCATCTCATCGGCCGTTACCAGGATCATACGCCTCCCCCTATAACTGTTTCACCAATTCCACCATCTCCCGCACCGCCCGCTCCAGCCCCACCAGGACCGCCCGGGAAATGATGCTGTGGCCGATGGAAAATTCATCAATCTCCGAAACCCCTTTGAACCAGCCCACCGTTTGATAACACAGCCCGTGCCCCGCGTTGACCCCCATGTCCAGCCCCTTGGCCCGCCGCGCCGCCGCCAGCACCTCTGCAAATCTTTTTTTCTTTTCTTCTTCCGTGGACGCCTCGCAGAACGCGCCGGTGTGAATCTCGATGATATCGGCCCCGGCCTGCTTGGCCAGTTCCACCTGGGTTGGGTCCGGATCGATGAAAAGGCTTACCGGGATTCCGAACCCCTTGAGCTGGGCCACTGCCTTGGCCACGAATTCCCCATGCCGGGTAAGATCCATCCCGCCTTCCGTGGTCAGCTCTTCCCGCTTTTCCGGCACCAGGGTCACCAGGTGCGGTTTTATCTCCGATGCAATGGCGATCATCTCCGGCGTGGCCGCCATCTCGAAAATCATCTTGGTGGAAACGATCTCCCGGATCACGCGCACATCCCGGTCCTGGATATGGCGCCGGTCCTCCCGCAGGTGCACCACCACGCCGTCGGCCCCGGCCATTTCCACTAGTACGGCCGCCGCCACGGGCTCGGGGTACCGGGTGCCGCGGTTCTGCCTTAAAGTCGCCACATGATCCACATTTACGGCCAATCCTGCCATCGGACACCTCCAATCGATTTTTCGGCTTAAGCATTGTTGTCGGAAGGTTTAATGAGCAATAAAAATGAAGTCAACTCAAAACTAGAAACAAGAGCAAAAGTGCAACGAAAAGCTCTGTTATCAATGGTGCCAAGAATGATCCGACCCTTTTGGATCAGATATTGTGATGGATATGTTCCAGGATTTCCGCGCTTTTTTGTTCCATGCGCCGGGCGTTTGTCGGGTCGGTTTCATGGTCGAACCCGAAAAGGTGCAGGATGCCGTGCACCAAGAGCTCCAGGAATCGCGTTTCCATGGGAATCCCGGCTGCTTCGGCCTCCCGTGCGGCGGTTTCCATGGAGATGACCACATCTCCGAGGAGCGCGGGTGTGATCTCGGAAAAGGGGCCTTCCCGCATGGGGAAGGCGATGACATTGGTGGGCCCGGATCGGTTCAGGTATTCCCGGTTGATGGCGGCGATGGCGGCGTCGTCGAGGAGGACGATGGAGAGTTCCCCGTCAGGGGATCCCAAGGCGTTTAAGGCGGCGGCTGCCGCCCGCCTTATCCTTGCCGGCGGAACCGCCGACGGCCCGCAGCGGTTGTCGATCAGAATTGCCGTTTTTTGCTTTTCCATTGGAAGCACCCGCGGGGCTTTCCGGATATTCCACCCGGTGATGATGAATGCCGGTGAGGATCTTGTTGAAGCTTTTGGCGATGCTGTGCAGATCGCGCAGCGTCAGCTCACAGTTGTCGAGCTGGCCGTCGGAAAAGACCTTGTTGATCAGGTTCTGCACCAGCCCCTGGATCCGGGAGGGGGTGGGATTGTGGAGAGTCCGGGAAGCGGCCTCCACGATGTCGGCCAGCATGACCAGCCCGGCTTCCCGGGTCTGGGGCTTGGGACCCGGATACCGGAAGTCATCGATTTTGACGGCGTCTTCCCCTTTTTGCTGCTTGGCCTTTTCATAGAAATAGGTGATGATGCTGGTCCCGTGGTGCTGCTGGATGGTGTCGATGATGGCCTGTCCCAGTTTGTTCTTTTTGGCCAGGTCAACACCGGCCTTGACGTGGGAGATCAGAATCAGGCTGGACATGGACGGCGCCAGCTTGTCGTGCCGATTCTTGCCGTCCATCTGGTTTTCAATGAAATAAAGGGGCTGCTTGAGTTTTCCGATGTCATGGTAGTAGCCGCATACTTTCGCCAACAACGGGTTGGCGCCGATATCGGCGGCGGCGGCCTCCACCAGGGAGCCCACGATCACCGAGTGGTGATACGTCCCCGGGGCTTCGATCATGAGGCGCCGTAAAAGGGGTTGTTCAAAGTTTGCCAATTCCAGGAGGGTGATATCCGTGGTGAATCCAAAGGCCAGTTCGATGAGCGGCGCAATCCCGGTGGTGATCATGCCGGCCACGATACCGGCCTGCAGGGCGAATCCCCAATCCCACAGGACTTCGGTGCCGGAAAAGGTGCCGGCATAGATGTCGATGGCGGTCACCAGGAGGATATTGAGAAGCCCCAGCTTAAACCCGGCCTTGATGAAGACTTTCCGTTCCCGGCAACGGCGGATCCAGTAGGCTCCCAAAACACTGCTCAAGAAAAAATAGATGAACAGGTCGAGTCGGTTTTGGAGGATCACCGCCACCGAGATGGAAAGGACCATGGCAAAAGGTACGGCGACCTCCATGCCCAAAAAGAGACAGACGGCCATGGCCGCGGCGGCCAGTGGCATCCCGAAGTACAGGGTGATGGGACTCAATTCCACGGGATAGTCCTTGGCCATGGAATCGATGAGGACAGCCGAGACCTTGGCGATGAAAAGAAAGAGGACGAGCATGGCGGAGGTGAAAAGGAGGTTTCGGTTCAGATACCGGCGGAATGCCCGCTGATGCTGGACAATGGGGAAATAAAGGGTCAGCAGAAAGCACAGGATCATCATGGCCGCCCCGAAGCTGGTGCCCAGGAGGCGTTCCTTCTGGGAGCGCTCCTGAAACGCTTTGAGTTTCCTGAGCTGGAATTCCGTCACCCGCTCCCCTTCTCTCAGGAGCATTTCCCCTGCCTTGATCCGGTGCAGGGTGGGTTCCACCACACCGGCGGCCTGCTTGCGGCGCTCCTCGGTTTCCCGGCGATTGAGGGTGATGTTGGGCTGAATGAGCCGCTGGGTCATATCCACGACGAGGGATTTCACCGGGGAACCGACATCTTTGAGGAGCGTTTCACCAAAGACCGTCACCATGGTTTTGGCCTGGTCGTGCCCGTAAAAGAACTTCAACTGGGTAACGATACTTTCGGTATCCGAGCCCACAGTTCTCAGCAGGATTCCTTTTTCGGATTCTTTCAGCAGGATATCCTTGTTCGTCACCACACCGTTATCCAGGATCTTGACCAAAAGGGTGGTGATGTGGCCGGCGATTTCCGGAGAAAACCGTTCCTTTAAAAGGACCTGGAATTGACTGTCCGATACCGGGATGCCGATTTTGGATTCAAACTCGGATTTGAGTTTTCGGATCCGGTCCGCGGGGATCTCCCTGGGGGAAATGGCGCCGATGCGCTTTTCCGTTTTGTGGGCCTTTTCATCTCCGGTCGGGACGTCCGCCATGGCCTTGAGGGCTTTCCGCATGGCGGCGAAGGCGGAAAGGACTTGGCCCTTGGTGCGGGATGCCATTTTGACGTCGTGATCGTAGACCGTCAGGACCTGGTCGGCGGCGTTTTTCCGTGCCGCCTGGGTGGCCTGGGTGTCTTCAAGGAAGAAATCGCTGTCTGATTTGATGTCCCGCCGGGCCACATCCCCCACCTGGTAATTCAGGTCATCCGTGACCACCAGGCTGGGATAGAGGATGAGGGGATAAAGGATGATCAACCCCGCCAGGATGGCCCAGGGGATGAAATTCACGGCGTTCAGCCGGCTGCCGATCGGCTCTATGGATTTTCCAAGCTTCATTTTCGGGGGTTTTGGCTCTTGCGGCGATCCAGTTCTTCGTAAGCCTGAATGATTTCCTGGACGAGCTTGTGGCGCACCACATCTTTTTTGGAAAAAAAGACGAACCTAATCCCTTCGATATCCTGGAGGATCTCCTTGGATTCGATGAGCCCTGAGGCTTTGTCGGACGGCAGGTCGATCTGGGTAATATCCCCGGTGACCACCGCCTTTGAATTAAACCCGATTCGGGTTAAAAACATCTTCATTTGCTCCGAGGTGGTGTTTTGGGCTTCGTCCAAAATGACGAACGCGTCGTTCAGGGTCCGGCCGCGCATAAACGCCAAAGGCGCCACCTCGATAACGCCTTTTTCGATGAGGGCGGCGGCCTTTTCGAAGCGCATCATGTCATGGAGCGCATCATATAATGGTCTTAAATACGGGTCAACCTTTTCCGCAATGTCCCCGGGGAGGAAGCCCAGGGCTTCTCCGGCCTCCACGGCGGGTCGGGTGAGGATGATCCGGTTGACCCGCCCCTTGGACAGGGCAAAGACCGCCATGGCCATGGCAAGGTAGGTCTTTCCCGTGCCGGCGGGGCCGATGCCGAAAACGATGTCGAAGTTCCGGATGGCTTCGATGTAGGCCTTCTGATTCGGGCTCTTGGGGGTGATGAGGCGCTTCTTGGCGGTGATGAAGACCGTGTCCAGGAACAGATCCTTGAGCTGGGCGCGGTGATCGGCGCTGAGGGCGTTGATGGCGTAATCCACGTCGTCGGGGAAGATGGGGTACTTGTGCTCCAGAAGACCGTAGAGCTGTCCCAGGATGTTTTCGGCCAGGGACACGGCGATGGGATCCCCCTGGATGAAGACCGAGTTCCCCCGGGCGTCCACCGCCACCCTGAGGGCTTCGGAGATGCGGTGAAGGTGCACGTTCTGCTGGCCGTACAGCTGCCGGGCCAGTTCGTTGCTGTCGAATGTGAGGGTGGTGGTTTTTGTGTCCGTAATCGGTTCCATCCTCTTGGTCTGTCTGATTTGTTAATGATGCCCGGCGATGCCGGGATTCAAAGATGCCAGCTTGGCTGGAATTCAAGATTCCGGATTCAAAAATTCAAGATTCCCGACTAGGCCGGGATTCAAGATTCAAAATTCAAGGTTTGTTTGCGGCGTTTGCCTTTAACCACGACGAAATTCAATATTCGAATTTTTTCCCCACTTCCCACTCGTCACTGTTTACTTGTCACTTGTCACTTGTCACTGTTTACTGTTCCTAAAATGTCCTTGACAAGAATACCGGCTTTGATAAAGCTGATGACTTACGATATACCGAGTTGAAAATTTTGTGCCGCCCTGAACGCCACCCCGAAACGATCGGCTTTTGGACGAAAGGTTTCCCGCCATGAACGCCTTTGACATCGTTATTGCCGTCATCACCGGATTCTTTATCATCCGGGGGCTTTTCAGGGGGTTTATCAAGGAATTTTTTTCGATTATCGGCGTTTTCGCCGGGTATATTGCGGCAACACGCTATTACGCCCCTATCGCTTCCCTTGCGCCCGACGACATCATCAACCCGGCATACGTGCCCATTATCAGTTTTATTTGTATTTTTACCATTGTTTACATTACCATAAGCGTTCTCGGCGTGATTATCAAGTACCTTCTGAAGATCACCATCCTGGGATGGGTGGATCGTCTTTTCGGGGCCCTGTCGGGGACCGTCAAGGGGGTCCTGATCGCCGCCGTGCTGCTGGTGGCCCTGGTGACCTTCCTCCCGTCCAATTCCCCCCTCATTGTCCGGTCCCATCTGGCGCCCTATTTGGTTTCCACCACCGAGAAAATGGCTCTGGTGCTTCCCAAAGAGATGCATTTTCGGTTCCAATCCAACCTGAAGGCCGTAAAGAAAAGCATGGCCGTGCGCCCTTGAGGATACGGCGAAACGAAAGGTGCATGAGACCGTTGCATGTGGAGCGATTGACGGGGTTGATACGCGCCTTAAGAGGGGAGAAGGGGTGTCCCTGGGACAAAAGCCAGACGCCCCAAAGCATGGCGGGGTATCTCCTGGAAGAGACCTATGAATTGCTGGATGCCGTCAACGCCGGAGACCCTTCGAGTGTGTGCGAAGAGTTGGGGGATGTATTGTTTCATTTGCTCTTTATCATTGACTGTTATGAATCCCAGGGGCAATTCGATTTGGATCGGGTGATCCAGGGGATCACGGAAAAAATGACCCGGAGACACCCCCATGTGTTCGGGGAGACGTCTCTGGAAACCGCCGATGCCGTGAAGGATCAGTGGCAGCGGATCAAGGCCCAAGAAAAAAAAGAAGCCCGGGACTCTGTTTTGGGAAATGTGCCCCGCCGCCTTCCCGCCCTTTTGCGGGCCCTCCGGGTCTCGGAACGCGCCGCCGGGGCGGCATTCGATTGGGACGATATTTCGGGTGTCATGGACAAGGCGGAGGAGGAATGGGTCGAGTTCAAAGCCGAAATGAAGGCCGAGGCGGCCGGTTCGGGGACGCCGGACCGGGTGGCCCTGGAGTTCGGGGACATATTATTCACCCTTGTCAACGTGGCGCGGTTCGCCCGGCTGAACCCTGAAGAGGCGCTCCATGCCGCCACCACCAAGTTTGAAAAGCGCTTCCGGACCATGGAACGACAGATCACCGAAAGCGGGAAAGAGATCCGGTCCGTTGCGCAATCCGAAAAGGATGCCCTGTGGGAAAAAGCCAAAAAATGATTGCCGTCATCGATTATGACGCCGGAAATCTGACCAGTGTGGCCCGTGCCGTCTCCCACCTGGGATTTTCGTGCGTCGTCACCCGTGACCGGGAGGCCATCCAGCGTGCCGAACGGGTCATTTTCCCGGGGGTCGGGGCCGCCGGCGCAGCCATGGCGTCCTTGAGGCGGTTGGGTCTGGATCGGTCCCTGGAGGCGGCCTTCGAGGCCGGAACCCCCATCCTGGGGATTTGCCTGGGGACCCAGGTGATCCTGGGGCACAGCGAGGAAAACGATACCCCCTGCATGGGGATCATCCCGGGCGAAGTGCGCGCGTTTCCGGGGGATCTCCGGACCGAAAAAGGGCAGCCCCTCAAGATCCCCCACATGGGGTGGAACCGGGTGCACCTGAAAAAACCGCATCCCCTCCTCGCTGACATCCAGGAAACCGATGAATTTTATTTCGTTCACGGGTATTATCCGGCCCCTGCCGATCCAAAGTGGGTGGTGGGCGAAACCGATTACGGGATCTTATTTGTTTCGGCGATGGGGAAGAAAAATCTTTTTGCCACCCAGTTTCATCCGGAAAAAAGCGGCAGGCCCGGTCTTTCCATTCTAAGACGGTTTTGCGTGTGGGACGGTACATGGGAAGGAGGGACATGCTGAGCAAACGCATCATCCCGTGTCTTGATGTGCGGGACGGCAAAACCACCAAGGGAATCCGGTTCAAGGAGAACGTGGATATCGGGGACCCGGTGGACATGGCCCGCCACTATTACGAGACGGGTGCGGACGAGATCGTCTTTTACGACATCACCGCTTCCCATGAAAAACGGAACATCATGATCGATGTGGTGCGGCGCGTGGCCGAGACCATCTTTATTCCGTTTTCCGTGGGCGGGGGGATCCGAAGCGTGGAGGACATGCGGGCCGTGCTCCTGGCAGGGGCCGAAAAGGTGAGTGTCAATTCGGCCGCGGTCCGCGATCCTTCTGTGATTTCAAAGGGAGCGGCGGCCTTCGGGAGCCAATGCATCGTTTTGGGGATGGACGTGCTTCACGTGGGGGAAAAACCGGGGATCCTGTCGGGATACGAGATAGTCATCGACGGCGGCCGGACCCCCATGGGCATGGATGCCCTCCAGTGGGCCAGGGAGGGGGAGCGCCTGGGGGCCGGCGAAATCTGCCTGAATGCCATTGACGCAGACGGCACGCGGGAAGGCTATGAGCTCACCTTGACGGCGATGATCTCCGAAAACGTGGGGATTCCGGTGATCGCCTCGGGGGGTGCCGGCGAGCCGGGGCATTTGGCGGATGTGCTCACCCGGGGAAAGGCGGATGCGGCCCTCATCGCTTCCATGGTGCACTACGGCACCTATACCATTCCCGAGATCAAGGATTATCTGGACCGCCAGGGGATCAAGGTGCGCAGGACCTGGTGAATGTCAGTTGTCACTTGTCACTGCTCTCATCACTCACCACGGCACTTCCGGCACGGTCGGGTATAAAACCCGACCCTACAACTCGTCACTTTCCGGCTACGCCGGGATTCAAAGATTCAAAATTCAAGGTTGCCCGCCTTCGGCGGGATTCAAGATTCAAGGTTTGCTTGCGGCGTTTGCCTTTAACTGCGACGAATGACGGCCGGATGTAAAATCCGGCCCTACAACCTTCACCGTTCACCGTTCACTGTTCACCGCCCTTCCCACTTAAAACGTAACACGTAAAACGTAAAACCCTTCTTTTATCACTTGTCACTGTTCACCGGTCGGGTATAAAACCCGACCCTACAACTTGTCACTTCACTGTTCACCGGTCGGGTATAAAACCCGACCCTACAACTTGTCACTTGTCACTCGTCACTCGTCACTTGTCACTGTCCTTCGAATACGCTGCGTAGTAAATCCGGATGAAGCGCCGGTGGCTGTCGAAAGCGATCTCCGGAAGGCCATCGGAGGCAAAATACGCCGCGTCGGAGGCGTCGTCCCCGGCATGGGCGATCCCCTCGTACGTGCGGACCAGATATCCGATCATCAAAACGGAGTGGTACTGGGGGCTGGGGTTCGTGGTGA
>JAFDGC010000018.1 GCA_019309485.1 Deltaproteobacteria bacterium
GAATCTCCATACGGCACAAAATCAGAATTTTTTCATGAATCGGCCAAAAGAATATTCGAAAAAAGAGGATGCCGTGTCCGTCACCTTTCACGTCGGCAAGAACAACCTTGCCACGCTCATCTGCCCGAACTGTGCCTGGACCAAAACCATCGATGCCACCAAGTACCTTGGCGCGGAAAAGAAGATTAAAATCAAGGTTCGCTGCAGGTGCGGAACCACCTATATCGCCGTTCTCGACCGCCGGAAGTTCCAGCGCAAAGAAACGGACCTCTACGGCACTTTTGTGACGGTCCATCTTCCGGGGCCATGCAGGTGAAGCCCTCATCGTGAATCTGTCCCGGGAGGGTTTGCGCTTTACAACCGACACAAAGGCCCTTTTGAAGCCCAACGATCATATTCGGATCGAGTTTCACCTGGATGACCGGAACCGATCCCGGATTCGGAAGCGGGCCGTGGTGAAAAGCGTCACCGATAATTTCGTCGGGGTTCAATTCACCCGCGTCGACCCCAGCGACGCCAGCGACGTCGCCATCGGGTTTTACCTTCTCATCAAAAGCTGATATAGTCCTTTCCCGTCTTATTTTAGACAAACGATCACGCGTTGCACCCGCCGGTGTTCGCACGAAAAAGAACATCGGATCTGTTTTTACGGAGGTGTGGATTGGATTTTACCCGCCTGTTTCACCCGGAAAGCATCGCCGTGGTGGGCGTTTCCCTTACCAACGACCGGCACCCCGCCAACGTCATCTACAACAAAATTCATTTACGATATCCGGTGAACGTGTATCCGGTGAACCCCAAGGGCGGACGCCTTCAGGGGGAACGGGTATATACCGGCATCCCTGAAATTCCGTCCTCCGTCGACCTGGCGGTGATTGCGGTCCGTGCGGAATCTGTGGGGGAGATCCTCGAAAGCTGCATCGAAAAGCGTGTGGGGGGTGCGGTCATTATCTCCGGCGGATTCGCCGAAACCGGCCGTAAAGATCTTCAGCAAAAACTGGTGGATTCGGCCCGAGAGGCGCAATTCCCGTTCATCGGACCCAATTGCCTGGGGATTTACGCCCCCGGCCGATTCGACTCTTTTTTCCTCCCCGGGGAGCGGCTCATCCGTCCGGAACCCGGCGCCGTGGCCGTGGTCAGCCAGAGCGGCGGCGTCCTGGTGGACCAGATGGTGAAGTTCGCGGAGCAGGGGGTGGGCCTCTCCCTGGCCGTGAGCATCGGCAACAAGGCCCTCATCCGGGAGCTGGACCTGATCCAATACCTTGCTAAGGATCCCGATACCCGGGTCATTTCGTTATATGTGGAAGGATTTGAAAAAAACGAAGGCCGGCGGTTTGTGGAAGCCGTCCGGAGCATCTCCAAGCCCGTCATTGTGTTGAAGGCCGGAAAGAGCCGGCAGGGAAGCAGGGCCGCAAACAGCCACACGGCCTCCCTGGCCGGAGATTATCGGGTCTTTTCCCAGGTAATGATGCAGCACGGCGTCGTGGAAGCGAAAAATGAATTCGAAATGGTGTCTTTCTGCGAGTCATTGAGCTGCTATCATCGACCCATCCAAGGAAAAATCGGTATCATTACCGCCAGTGGGGGGCACGGGGTCCTTGCCTCGGACGTCTGCGCCGCCCACGGCCTTTCGGTGCCGGCAATTAACGCTGCGGATCAGGAAAGGATCCGGGAAAGCCTCTCGGAGCGCCTCCGCACCATCGTCACCCTGCAAAATCCCATTGATTTGACCGGGAGCGCCGAGGATGACGACTTCGTGGCCGCCGCCGCGGGCCTGATCCGGGTACCGGATATCGACTGTGTCCTTCTCCTGCTGCTGCCCTATTCTCCGGGAATCAGCTCGGATCTCGGCGCGCGGATGAGTTATCTCTTCCGGGGCCAGGACAAGCCCCTGATGGCCTATGTGCCGCACCAGGAAAAATACCGGATGCTCATCGAAGGTTTCGAACTCAACAACGTCCCGGTCTCTTCTTCCATCGACGGAGCCGTTTTAATGGCGGAAGCCCTCCGGAGGTGCCGACCATGCTGAACCCGGAAATAAAGGACATTTTCCTGAAAGCCCAAAAGACCGGATGGGTGATGGAGCCGGAAGCCAAGCGGCTGATGGCCCTGGCCGGAATTCCGGTGCCGGCCTTTTCGTGGGTCAAGACGGAATCCGGAGCCCTTAAAGCCGCCCGGAACATGGGTTATCCCGTGGCGGCCAAGGTGGTGTCTCCGGAGATCCTCCACAAAACGGAGGTCGGCGGCGTGGCGTTGGGAATCAAAAACGACGCGCAATTATCCCAAGTCTTTTCCCGATTCAGCACCATGCCGGGGTTTGAAGGCATCCTGGTGGAGGAAATGGTCTCCGGAACGGAGCTTATTCTAGGCGCCAAGATCGACGATCAATTCGGCCCGGTGATCCTTCTGGGAATCGGCGGCACCGGAGTGGAAGTCTACGGGGATACCGCCCTTCGCATGGCCCCCCTTGGAGAAAAGGATGTCGTGGCGATGTTCGACAGTCTCAAGGGCGCCGCTTTATTGAAAGGCCACCGGGGAACCCCGCCGATGAATCTGAGCGCCTTGATGCGTTTGATGCTGGACTTTTCCGCTCTGGTCATGGCGTGTGCCGAACACATCGAATCCATCGATTTGAACCCGGTGAAATGCACGCCGGAAAAGTGTGTTGCAGCCGACGCCCGGATACTCCTGCCCCAAGCGGAAAAATAGGTCCACCTAAGTTGTCCGCGTCGCTTTTGAGGGCACAAAAGAGGCCTTGGGCCGTTTCCGGGTTGTCCTCGTTGAGGGTGGAGGTATCGGTGGATCCCTGAAGTCGCGGCGGCTCAGACATGGTTGCGCAACTTGAGTTCAATGGGGTGGGGATTCAGATAAAACTGGGCTTTCAAGTACGGTTCATCGTACTTCCGGGTGTAGTGCTTGATCAGGGTGACGGGGACGATGAGGGGAATATGACCCCGGCGATACTGATCGAGGACTTCGAGGAGTTCCTTTTTTTCATCCGGGGAAAGCCGGTTCTTGAAATATCCCATCATGTGCTGCAGGACATTCGCGTGCTTGCGCACCGTGGCTTTCAGTAAAAGGGCTTCCATGAGGAGGGTTTCATAGCGGTCGAACAATATCTTGACCGGTAGTTTCTTCCCTTCGGTCACCCATTTTCCCATCCGGCGATAGTGGGTTTCGCTGTGGGAAAGAATGAGGAGCTTGTGGGTGGTGTGGAAGTCCACCAGGCCACCCAACCGCTTTTTTCCGGAGAGGACCTCCCGCCAGCGCTGAAGGGTAAAGATCCGTTCAATGAAGTTTTCCCTTAAAACGGGATCGTGAAGGCGTCCGTCGTCCTCGGCCGGAATCAGGGGAAACCGGTCCATAAAGATGCCGGCAAAGATCCCCCTTCCTTTCTTCACGGGCATTCCCTGACCTGTATAGACCTTCACCCGTTCCATCCCCGAAGAAGGGGAGCTGCTCTTGAAGATGAATCCGCAAAGCCCTTCCCGGTCCAGCTCCGCCAACCGTCCCCTGGCCCACCGGATCATCCGTTCCGTGTGATCCCGCCCTGTTTTCACAGTGACCAGTCTCGGGGCTTCAGGAGACCCCGCCAAGTGCATGGCTTCCCGGGGGATGGGAAGGCCGCATTCCACCTCCGGGCAGACCGGTACGTACTGCACGTATTGCCCCAGGGTGTCGGTGATGAAGCGATCATGCCTGTGGCCGCCGTCGTAGCGTACCGCTTCTCCCAAAAGGCACCGGCTGACCCCGATCTTGATGGGTGCGTCCATGGTGTTTCCCTTTTCATTTTTGTGTCTCGTGGAGCCTTCCCGCCTGGAAGGGAGGGGCTCCCCGGTAAGGGAAGTTCCTGTTGTGGGATTGCGGGAAGCGGCCCGTTCAAGCGTTCATATCACCGGGGCCTCCTTCCAGGCAACGGAAATCCGTACGGAACCGTTGACGATCGTCGATTCGAGGCCTATAAGCGTATGCATGGAAACTTCGCCCCATTCTTCGGAGGCCTGGACACCCATGAGGACAGACGAAACATTGATGAATGCCGTGCCTTCCATCCGCATCCGGAAAACCAACGCCGCCGTGAATGAAAACGGGGCTTTTCATCAAATGATCTGTACGGAGGAACTATGCGATATCCAAAAGAAATTATCTTGAAAGACGGCCAGGAGGCCGTCATCCGGCACCTGGAGAAAGGCGACGAACCCGCCTTAAAGGCGTTCTATTCCCGCATTCCGGATTCCGATCGATGGTACATGCGTTACGATGTGACGGATCCTTCCGTGATCCGAAAATGGATCGACGGCATCGGCAAGGGAACCGTTTATTCCATAGTGGCCTTTTCCGGGGAGAAGATCATCGCCCATGCCTCCCTTCACATGCGGGGATTCGGATGCACGGCCCATGTGGGGCGGCTGCGTATCATGGTGCTTCCCGAGTACCGCCATAAGCGCCTGGGCACCTGGATGCTCCTGGACCTTATTCAATTGGCCATGGATAAGGGGCTTTCCGAACTGAGGGCGGACTTCGTCGCCGGCATCGAAGACGCCGCCATCGATTCCGCGGTGAAACTGGACTTTTTCAAGTGCGCCGTCCTGGAAGATTATGTGAAAGATCCCGACGGAAACCGGCACCATATGATCATCATGATCAAGCGCCTGCACAAGAACTGGGGAGACTTCTAAGCGGGCCGGATTCGAAGATGATGTACGCGCATCAAAAAGAAATCATTTGGCCCACGCCCAACGGCAATGTCCGGGTGAGATCCTTTTGCACTTCGGAGGAGATTCGGGAGTATATTTTTGACACCGAATTCAAGACCTATGCCCAGTATAAATCCCTTTATACCAGACGGGAGACATTGGAAAAAAAAGCCGACACTCCGGATACCAACGTGACCCTGGCCCTGTCGAGCCGAAAACATATCGTCGGATTCGGGGTTTTGGATCACCCGGAACCCGAAGAGCGCTGGGCCGCCCTGGGACCGGGGAAGATCATGGAAATCAAGGCCGTGGAGGTCTGCCGGAGCTGGCGCTCCCATCGACTGGCCGGAAAGATTCTAAAACTCGCCCTGGACCATCCCCGCATCGAGGATATGGTGGTTTACATGGTGGGATACTCCTGGACCTGGGACCTGGACGGATCCGGTTTGACGGCCCAACAGTACCGGACAGTGCTGATGCGGCTCTTCAAACCCTTTGGTTTCTCAGTATTCGAAACCAACGAACCCAACATCTGCATCCGTCCTGAAAACGTCTTTATGGCCCGCATCGGAAAAAAGGTCTCTTCCCAAGACCAAAACCGTTTCAAATGGCTCCGGTTCGGCATCACCCGGCCCATGGGGTCGTAAGCAGACGAAAGGCCATTAAAGACCCGATCCGATGCCAGCCGGGCTTGACCCGAAGGGCATCCACTGATAAACAAGGCTTCCGATTTTTCACCTTCTGCCCCAAAAAGGAGGCGCACTCTTGATCGAGGTTGAAAATTTATCCAAATATTACGATGGTTTTTGTGCGGTGAACCGCATCGATTTTTCCGTCCAGAAGGGAGAAATCGTCGGCCTTTTGGGGCCCAACGGTGCGGGCAAAACCAGCACGCTGCGGATGCTCACTGGGTATCTTAGCCCCACCTCCGGGAACATCAGGGTCAAGGAATATTCCATCCGGGATGACGCCCTAAAGATCAAACACCTCATGGGATACCTCCCCGAGTCGGCGCCGCTGTACCGGGCCATGCTCGTCTACGATTACCTGGACTTCGTGGCCCGGATCCGCGGACTCGACGAAGACAAAGCCAAGAACCGGATTCGGGCGCTTTCCGAACTGTGCGGCCTTACGGAAATCATGCATTTTTCCATCGGTGAGCTTTCCCGGGGCCTCCGGCAGCGGGTGGGGTTGGCCCATGCCATGATGAGCGATCCGGAAATTCTGATCCTCGATGAACCCACCTCGGGGCTCGATCCGAACCAGATCGTGGAAATCCGGGACATCATCCGGCGGGCGGCCAAGGAAAAGACCATCATATTGTCCACCCACATCCTGAGTGAAGCGGAAGCCACCTGCGACCGGGTGATCATCATCCACCGGGGAAAAATCGTGGCCGACGACGACACGCGGACCCTTTCGGAAATCTCCGGCCTGGACCAGGTCGTCACCCTTGCCTTGCGCCATGCACCTGCCGAGGCGGCCGCAGAGAGACTCAAGGGAATCGACGGGGTACTGGACGTCCAGGAAACAGGAAAAATCGACAGCGAAACCCTTGTGCTGAAAGTCCGGTGCCGGGAGGGATCGGACCCCCGGGAAGCCATTTACAAAAGCGTCAAGGAAACGGACTGGGTGTTGCTCGAACTGCATCAAGAGACCCAGAATCTGGAAACCATATTCCGTGAACTCACCCGGGAGGATTGATATGCGCCCTCTTATCGGCATCGCAGGAAAAGAACTCAAAGACTACTTCGTCTCCCCCATCGCGTATATCGTCATTTCGGTGTTTCTCCTGGTGACGGGCTGGATCTTTTTCACCACCTTTTTCCTGTTCAATCAGGCGGACATGCGGAATTTCTTCAACCTGCTCCCCATGACCTTTTCCTTCGTGATCCCGGCCGTGACCATGCGCCTTTTTTCCGAAGAACTGAGTGTCGGCTCCCTTGAAACCCTCCTCACCTTACCCGTCCGGTTTTCGGACGTGGTGATGGGAAAGTTCGTCGCGGCCGTCCTTTTTACGGCGGCGATTCTGGCCCCCACCCTCGCCTATCCCGTGGTCATCTCCCTTTTGGGGGATCTGGACTGGGGACCTGTCGTGGGAGGATACGCCGGCGCACTCCTGCTGGGCGCCTCCTTTTGCGCCATCGGCCTATTGGCCTCGGCATTGACCCGGAACCAAATCATCGCCTTCATCCTGGGAGCGGTCATTTGTTTTTCCCTGACAGTCATCGATAAAATGCTCTTTTTCTTTCCGGATTCCCTGTTGGGCGTCATCGCCTATCTCGGCGCCGGCACTCATTTTGAAAACATCGCCAAAGGGGTCATCGATTCCAGGGACCTCCTTTATTTTTTCAGCGTCACCTTCATCGGCCTGTATGCGGCCACACTGGCCATGCAGGAACGGTGACCGGAACGCTTCCCGCAATCCCCGCCATTTAAGGCGGGGTCAAGGGAAGTGATCTCAAATAGGTACTTACTTTACCGGGGAGCCCCGCCCTTCAGGGCGTGGAGCTCCACAACGAATTCAGGATCATGCAGATGAAAAAATTCGGAAAATACGCCAAATTCCTCATCTACGGCATCGCCGTGGTACTGATCAACCTTGCGGGCGTCACCCTTTTTCTTCGGGCGGATCTGACCCAAAACCGGCTTTTTTCCCTTTCCCCGGCAAGCCGAACGGCGGTTTCCACCTTGTCCGAACCGCTGACCATCCATGTCTTTTTCACCCAAAACCTTCCCGCCCCCCACAACCAGACCGAGCGGTATCTGAAAGACCTCCTGGAGGCGTATGCCGCGGCGTCCAACCGGTTTTTCAACTACCGCTTTTTTCATGTGACGGCGGAAGACGAGGAGAGCAACCCCCGGGGCGCCCAAAACCGCAAGATGGCGGAAGCCTACGGGATCCATCCCCTCCAGATCCAGATGGTGGACCAGGATGAAATCAAGTTCAAAAAGGCGTACATGGGACTGGTCCTGATCCACGGCGACATCGTGGAGCGCATTCCCGCCATCACCGCCACGGATGACCTGGAGTATCGCCTCACCACTGCCATCCGTAAGCTCAACAACAAAGTGAGTGCGCTGCTGAATCTCAAGGAGAAGGTGCACGTGACGCTGATTCTATCCTCCTCCCTGGAAACGGTCGCCCCCCACATGGGGATCCAGAAACTGGCCGACTATCCCGAGGCGATTCGGGAAATGGTCCAAACGCTCAATGCCAAGCTTTACCAAAAACTGGAATACACCCACGTGGATCCGACGAAAGATCCCGGCACCGAAAACCTTTTGAAGACCCATGATGTACTGCAGCTCAAATGGCCGGCCCTCTTCAACGGAAAAGTGGCGGCCGGAACCGGCGCCATCGGCATTGTGATGACCCATGGGGAAAAGAGCGTGGAACTTCCCCTGTTGAATGTGATGCGCATTCCGATCCTCGGGACCCGATACGAACTGGTGGATCTCGACCGAGTGGAAGAGATGATCAATGCAGGTGTCGAACGTCTGGTGAACATCCATACGGACCTGGGGTATATGGCCGATCACGGTTCCCCGCCCCCCTTCGGAAGGGGATTCGCCGGACAACAGGACGCCGGCGCCTTGAGCACTTTTTCGAGCCTGGCCGGGCAGAATTATGCGATCAAACCGATCCGGATAACGGAAGAAACGATCCCGGCAAACCTGGGCTGCCTCGTCATCGCCGGCCCCACCGAACCCCTTTCCGATTATGCCCTGTTCCAGATCGACCAGGCCCTCATGCGGGGAACCAGCCTGATGCTCTTTCCCGACGCCTTGAAGGAATCCCAAAGCCGGCAGGCCATGATGATGGGAGGGGGCCAGGAATTCCAGCCCTTTGATTCGGGTCTGGAAAAGCTGTTGTCCCATTGGGGGGTTACCCTCAAAAAATCCCTTGTGCTGGATGAACATTGCTACCGGCAAACGCTGCCCCGGGAAATGGGCGGAGGGGAACAGTCCTTGTATTTCGCCCCGGTAATCCAGGATCGAAATATCGATCATTCGTTGGATTTCATGAAACCCATCAAGGGGTTGGTAGCTCTCAAGGTTTCTCCCCTTACTCCGGATGAAAAACGCCTCCAGGAAAACGACATCACGGCCTATCGCCTCCTTTCGTCTTCCGAAAAATCATGGGAGATCAAGAATCGGATCACCTTGAATCCCATGTTCCTCCGACCCCCTGCATCCGATGAAGAAAAAGAGAAAAAAACATTGGCAATGCTCCTGGAGGGCGAATTTCCAAGCTACTTCGCCGGAAAGCCCCTCCCGGAAAAGCCGGTTGCAAAGGACCCGGTGGACGCCAAAGAAGCCGATGCCGATCCGGCCGCACACACCCGCCCGCAGCCGGAAAAAGATCCGGATCTTTCACGGATCAAGCCCAAAAAAGCCTTTCTGGCCGAGGGAAAGCCGGCCCGGGTCTTTGTCATGGCCTCCTCGGAGATGCTCAAGGACAACGTGATGGATCCGGAAGGAAAAACGGAAAACGCCATTTTCGTCTTGAACCTCCTGGATTATCTCAATCACCGGGAAGAAATCGCCGTGTTGCGGGGAAAAAGGGCGCGCTTCAATCCGCTTCAAGAAACCAGCGGTTTTACCAAGGCCCTCGTCAAGAGTGTTATGGTGACGGGCCTGCCGGCGGGTGTGATTCTTTTTGGATTGGGGGTATGGCTGAAAAGGCGGCGCCGGAAAAAGCGGATCCAGGCGATGTTCCAATGACGAAAAAAGGGAAAATCGAGGGAATGAAAAAGGGGATCCGATGAAAAAGAAGCTGGAATATATACTTTTGGCCGCCGTCATCCTCGCCGCCGGGGCTTATCTGATGTTTCGCCAGGCGGATCGAACCCGATACACCTTGCCGAAACTCCCCGAAATGCAACCCGGCGCCGTCACCCGCATGGAAATCACCCGAAAGGACCGCCGGATCTTCCTGGAAAAAAGCAATGACGGATGGCGCGTTTCTCCGGGGGGTTTTTCGGCCGACGAAAAAAAAGTGAACGATCTTTTGGACGCCCTCGCCAAGTTGATCCTTTCCGCACAGGTTTCGGAATCGAAAAACTACGCCCGATACGATCTGGGAGAGGAAAAAAGGATCCACGTGAAAACTTTTGCCGGAAAAACCCTGAAGCGGGATTTGGCAATCGGCAGCACGGCATCCACCTTTCGCCACACGCATGTAAAAATCGCCGGGGACCCCCACGTCTATCAGGCCCAGGGGAATTTGAAATCCAAGTTCAACGTGACGGTGGAAGGCCTCCGGGATAAAACCGTGTTATCCTTCGATCCCGCCCGTGTCCGGGAAGTTCTTGTGACTACCGAAGACACATCGGTGAAAATTGTTAAAAGAACCGCCCCGGAAACACCCTCCGAATCCGGTGAAAAAACCCAAGGGGAAAAATCTCCGGAATCGAAAAACAAGGGTGTCGTCTGGGAGACCGAGGGGGGACAGACCGTGGATTCAACCAAATTCATGGGTGTGCTTTCCGCATTGTCGGCCCTTGAATGTCAAAGTTATATAGATGACCGTAAAAAAGAAGACTTTAAAGACCCGTCCATCGAAATCGTGATTCGGGGGGAAAAGGAACACGTCCTCAAATTTTTTTCACCTGAAAAAAAGGATTCGAGGCATCGCCCGGGCCTTTCTTCCGACAACCCCGACCCATTCCTCATTGCCGACCACCAGATCCAGGATCTGCAGTCTTTCGTTAAATCCCTGGAGCCGCCGGAAGCAGCGAAATAAAGCATTTGGAAAAAGCCGCGCCATCGAAAAAAATACGGATTCGAAACCGCCCGGATTTGATCTTGTCAACGGGGTAAAAAATGGGATACAAAAAAGGATAAAGGGTGGATTTGCCCGGCCGACGGGTTTTTAAAGGGTTAAAAGAAGAGGCATTCAGATTGAACGAGCTTTATTTTCCGGATTTTTCCGATAAAATCCTTTTGATTTATCTGGGGAATCGAAATTCCGAAGAGAGTGTGGTCCTGGAAAACGTCGCATTCCAGGTTCAAGGGGACAAAATTTTCATGGTGGGCCGCATTGCCGAAGGCACCACGCCCAATGATTGGGCGTCCGGCGTGATTACCGCCGTTGCCTGGGACAGCATCGAGCAGTACCTGGTTTTCGATTCCCTCCAGGAATACATGGACCGCGTGGCCCGCTCTTTTACGGAAGAAAATTTTCATTGACCCCGGCGCTGCCGGCAACCCCCGCACGAGGAACGCCCCGTTTTTCCTTTCCGTTGATTATCCGGGCTTTTCCAGCCCGTGTTTTTTAATCCATTTCCATAGGGTCACCCGGCTCACACCCAGCTGACGCGCCGCTTCGGCCCGGTTCCAGGCGGTCTTTTCCAGGGCCTTGATCAGCCGTTCTTTTTTCCCGGACCCTTCGGACGAATTTACGGAAACGATTGCCGGCCGGGAAACGATTTTATGGGGAAGGTGCCGCATCTCGATACTGCCGTTTGGGCACAGGACAAACGCGTATTCCATGGCGTTTCGCAGTTCCCGCACGTTTCCGGGCCACGAATACGCCAAGAGCCGCTCCATGGCTTCCGGAGAAATCCTCAGAATCCGTTTGCCGGTCCTTTCGTTGTTCTGGCGGATAAAGTGTTCCACGATCACCGGAATATCCCCGGGACGATCCCTGAGGGGCGGCAACCGAATGGGAAAGACATTGATCCGAAAAAAGAGATCCTCCCGGAAACGCCCGTTTTCGATGAGGCGCTCCAGGTTCCGGTTCGTCGCCGAGACGATGCGGACATCCACCCTGATGGGCCGATGGTCCCCCACCCGCTCGATCTCCTTTTCCTCCAGCACCCGTAACAATTTGACCTGGATGGAAAGGGGGATATCCCCCACTTCATCCAGGAAGATGGTCCCTTCGTGGGCGGCTTCAAAACGCCCGATGCGGTTCCGGTCCGCACCGGTGTACGCCCCCCGGATATGACCGAAAAGCTCGCTTTCCAAAAGGTTTTCGTTGAGAGCGGCGCAATTGACTTTGATGAACGGCCGGTGACTCCGGGGGCTCACATCATGGAGGGCTCTGGCCACCAGCTCTTTCCCGGTCCCGCTTTCCCCGTAAATCATGACCGGTGCATCGGTTTTTCCCACGTTGTCCACCAATTCATAAACCGATTGCATGGCGGTCGATTCTCCGAATATACCGTGATAACCTTCCTCCAGGTGAAGCGATTTCCTGAGTTCCAAGATTTCCTGCTGCTGCCGCACGATTTCCGATAGATCCGTAAGCGTCTCCACCGCTCCGAGAATCCTTCCGGCGGCGTCTCTTAGAACCGAGGCGTTTTTGATCACATTGATGAGCCGATTGTCCTTGTGGGTAATCAGGCACTTTTTGGCCCGGACGTCCCCCCTGGCGTAAAGGCCGCACCAGTTCTCGCCCGGACCCTTCCCGAAGATCTCACACCCCGTGCAGTCGAGCATCCTGCAGGATTTTCCGATCAACTCCGCCGCCGTATATCCGGTGAGGCGTTCCGCCGCCGGATTCATGGCCAGAATCCGCCCATGGGGGTCCACCACCAGAATCCCGTCCTGGAGTGTATCCACGATGGTCTTCCAATATTTCGAAACGTCCATGACACGCCGCCTTCTCTTACAGATTAACAGGGTGTTAACTTAAGTTAACATAACATCTGCCGGTCTCCGAATCAAGCCGGAGGCGGCTTTTTCTTGGAAACTCAGGGGCCTTGGAGGCATAGCGCCGCGATATTTCGGGCCCCGAGCCCCGGAATTTTTGAAACCGCGGATACGCGTGTTAACTGCTGTGTTCACTTTCCTTTCTCCCGAAACATACCCGCCGATGACGGCCAAATCACGCCGGGAAAATTTTTTATTATAATTTCAATAGGTTGAATTCTTTCCGCCCCGGGTATGTCTTCCTGGCACCGATATTGCGAAAATAATCCCGGCGAATTGAAGATCAACACAGCGGAGACTCTTGTTGGCAACCCTGCACGAGGGAAACGGAAGCCCCCGTGAACATATAAAAAGAGACGCGTTTGTTTTCATATAAGCGTTGCACCCCGCCTTTGGCGAGTATTTATTATAAAGGAACACGTTGAGGATCCTTGAAGGGGAAAACGAATTCGAGGGTCCAAGGGTTCGAGGGTCCAAGGCTCCAAGAACATTAGAAGGACAGAGTTTATCAAAATCGGTATCGAAATCGTGATCGAAATCGTGATCGAAATCGAAAACAACACGTTGAAGTTACTTGGAAAAAAAGAGTCGAAAGGAGGAAAATACATGTTCAAACTGCACCAAAAACCCTGGATTTTCTTTTTCACCCTGTTCTTGGCCTTTTTGTTTATCGGGTCTGCCGTGGCCATTGAACCGGGCAACAAACGAAAAGGGAAATATACCTATCGCAAGGTGTACAAGGCCTGCTTTGAACGGGGCGCCGTGGAATCCCCCAAGCCGAGCATCAATCCCGATGCCCATACCCAGGCAGAATGGACCGAAATCTTCACCCAAAAAGACTTTGACGCATTCGGGTGCGCCGATGAGTGGGCGGCCCTGCCAGAGGAAGATGTCCGCGACATATACGCCTATCTTCACGGGCATGCCTCGGATTCCCCTACGCCGGCCAAATGCAAGTAAAACTCCGGGGATGGGAAATCCTTTTGTCATACCTCCCAGCAATGCTTAAAGGAGAATCATTATGAAACGATCCGCCTTTTTCTTTTCCGTCCTTCTTTTACTGGCAACCGGCATGCACGGACTTTCGGCGGCCGCCGAAACCGCCAAGACACCGGAATGGTTTTTCCATGACATCGTGGACATGGAATTCGTCAAACAGCATGTGGATGTCCCCATGCCCGAAAATGTCATGCTCATCGATGCCCGCCCCACCCGTTCCAAGTATAACAAGGGGCATATCCCCATGGCCGTCAACATTCCGTATACGGAATTCGACAAACATGTGGACAAGCTTCCCAAGGACAAAACCGCCCTTCTTATTTTTTATTGCGAGGGCCCCCAATGCAAGCTCAGCCACAAGAGCGCGAGAAAAGCCGAGGCCCTCGGATATACCAATGTGAAGGTCTTTGCGGGAGGATTCCCCCGCTGGATGGAAGAACCCGGACATTATGCGGCGGTACCCGGGGCGTTCGTTAAAAAACACATGGATAAAAAATCGGATATGGTCTTGATCGACTCCCGTCCCAAAAGATCCAAATACGACAAAGGACACATTCCCGGCGCCGTCAGCATCCCGGATATGGACTTTGAAAAGATGCTAGATCAACTCCCCCGGGACAAAGAGACGCTGTTGGTCTTTTACTGCGGGGGATTCAAGTGCAGGCTCAGCCATAAATCAGCCCAAAAAGCCATGGCACTGGGCTATAAAAATGTCGTGGTGTATGCCGCCGGATATCCGGACTGGAAATCCACATACGGGGACATGGATGTGGCGGATGTCGGAGACAAGAAATCATCGACGACCCTGAAAGCCGGAAAAGAAGAAGGGAGCATCGATCCGGCCACGTTTGAACGTCTCGTCAAGGAAAATCCGGAACGTCTTCACATCGTGGATGTCCGGGATGCCGACGAATTCGCCAAGGGGAGCCTGAAAACCGCCGTCAATATTCCGGTGGACAAGCTCGAAGCGCGCATCAAGGAACTTCCGCCGGATAAACCGGTTGTCTTTGTTTGCGGCACCGGGGCCCGGAGCGGGGAATCCTACTATATGGTGAAAGACCTTCGCCCCGAACTCAAGGATGTCTTTTACGTGGAAGCGGAAATGACCTTTGCAAAAGACGGATCCTTTAAAATTGTGAAAGCCGATTGATTGGATTACGGCTTTACAAATCCGTTTTTCGGGCCGGAGCACCCGGGTGCGCCGGCCGTTTGAGCCCAATAATCAACTGGAGAACTCCATGAACCGGATGAACTTGAAAAGATGGGCAGGCGTGATGGCCGTGGGCGTCTTACTCTTTTCCGGAATCGCCTCGGGAGAAGAGGAGAATACGGATACGGCCCCCGGAAGGACCATGGCCCGCCAGGCCGTCCGCGGGGAGCGGCCGGGAATCACCGTGGACCATTCCCGGATCGACGCGCTGAAAAAACCCTTTTCTTCCGGGCCGGAAATCACCGGGACCTGCCTTTCCTGCCACACGGAAGCCGAGTCCCAGTTTCACCAGACCATTCACTGGACATGGCGGGCCGACGACGTGAAGGGGAAAGGCGGCTTTTCCCTCAACAACTTCTGCATCTCCGCCAACAAAATGACGGACAAAGGATGCCTGTCGTGCCATCCGGGATGGAACAAAGCCGTGGAGTCCGTCAACTGTTTGGTATGCCACGGACAAAAAGAAATCAACTGGGAAGAGGCCTTTGCGGACCTGAAAGTCTTTGCGGCCTCCGATGATGCCTCCGAAAAGGAAATCGCCGAAGAAATCCGGGCGAATATCCGGGATGCGGTAACGAACATCGGGCTCCCGGGACGGAAGAACTGCGGTTCCTGCCATTTTTACGGCGGCGGCGGGGACGGCGTGAAACACGGGGATCTCGATTCCTCCATGGCCCGTCCGAACAAGGCATTGGATGTCCACATGGGGGAAGACGGCCAGAACTTCACCTGCACCCGGTGCCACACCACCAAGCGGCATAATATCGCGGGCCGCATCTATACCGTCCCCGCGGCCACGGAGCGGAAAAGCCTGGTGGAAGACGATCTGACCGCCAAAATCACCTGCGAGTCCTGTCATACCGCCACACCCCACAAGAAGGGGTCCAAACCCAACGATCATACGGACAAGGTGGCCTGTCAGACCTGCCACATTCCGTATTTTGCCCGGGTCAACCCCACCAAGATGTCCTGGGACTGGTCCAAGGCGGGAAAGCTCAAAGACGGCAAGCCCTTCAAGAGCAAGGGACCTTATGGAAAAAAGGATTACCTGACCGTCAAGGGGGAAATGCGGTGGGAAAAGAACGTCCGACCCGAATATTTCTGGTTCAACGGCTCCATTGACGGCGTAACGGCCAAAGATCGCGTGGATCCCGGCACGGTGGTGGCGGTAAGTCATCCGGTGGGGAGCCAAGACGATCCCAACAGCCGGATTTTTCCCTTCAAAGTGCATCGGGGTGTTCAGCCTTACGATAAAATCCACAAGACCCTTTTGGCGCCGCTCCTTTCCGGAGACAAGGGATATTGGAAAACCCTGGATTGGAATTCGGCCCTGGCCGTGGGACAAAGCGCACTGGGACTCCCCTTTTCAGGAGAATTCGACTTTGTGGAAACCACTTACGTTTTTCCCACCACGCACATGGTGGCGCCCAAAAACAACGTGGTCCGCTGCAGCGAATGCCACGTGCGGAATGACGGGCGGATGGCCGATCTTGCCGGCTTTTACATGCCCGGCCGCAATCAGAACCGGTGGATCAACACCATCGGTTGGGTGGCGGTCCTGGGGGCGGCTATCGGCGTGACGGTCCATGGGCTGGGACGCATCTTTTCACCGAAAAACGGTCGAAAGGAGAATGGCTGATGTCGGAAAACAAGTTGATCCTCATCTACCTCTATTCTCGCTATGAACGGTTCTGGCACTGGCTTCAAGCCTTGCTGATCCTCGTTCTTTTGGCCACCGGGTTCGAAGTGAACGGTGCGTGGACCCTCTTGGGATTTGAAACCGCGGTGACGGTGCATAATTACACCGGACTGACGTGGCTGATCACCTTCGCCTTCTTCGTCTTCTGGGTCTTCACCACGGGGGAATGGCGCCAGTACATCCCCACCACCAAAAAGATGCTCGCCGTGATCCGATATTACGGTTACGGGATCTTCCGCGGGGAAGCCCACCCCTTTCCCAAGCGAAAGGATGCCAAGCACAATCCGCTGCAGCGATTGACCTATTTAAGCCTCGCCGCCTTGCTGCTCCCCGTGCAGATGACCACCGGTTTTCTCTATTGGGGGTATAACTCCTGGGCGCAATGGGGCTTTTCCTGGCTCTCCCTGGAGATTGTCGCCTTGGTTCACCTGGCCGGCGCCTTTGCCATCCTGCAGTTCCTCGTGATCCATATCTATATGACGACAACCGGCCATTCCCTCTTAGCACACATCCGCGCCATGATCACCGGATGGGAAGAAGTTCAGCCCGACGCCAAGATCGAGGATTGGGAAAAAGCGCCCGTGAAAACCGGTTGATCCCCGGTGGAATGTGCATCCGAAACGGCCGTCTCCGAAAAAGAACGGCCGTTTTTATTTTTACGGCCCCGGCTGCGGGGCGTCACCCTTGATGAAATCGTAAAAGGCCGATTTTTCTTGCAGGGACTTGCCGTCCGTCCTGGCAGGCTGTTTTTCAAACGCATAATTTTATTGACACCTGGGGGGGTGATGACGGTAAAATAAAATCAGACGAAAATGATCCACATCCTCACTCTTCAGGAGAAAGGAGCGCGAAATGGCATCCGAAAAGATTTTGCTCCCTTACAACTTCTCCAAGAGCGACAAAAAGGCCTTGGATTTCGTGGTTCGCACCTTTTCACCGAGCGTTAAGTCCGTCCACGTGACCCTCTTTCACGCCTATACGCCCCTTCCCAAGATCGAGACCAGCAAAAGCACGGTGATGGAGCGGCTCACCAGCGGCATGGGGTATGCCCGCCAGCGCATCAATGAACTGGAAAAAGACCTCCAGCAGATCCGCACCCTGCTCATCGAAAAGGGCTTTCCCCGGGACCACGTATCGACTTGACCGTCAAAGACGGATATTCCATCATTGTGTTGAACCGGAAGCCTGGCCGCGTCACGCGGTTTTTCACCGGCGCCGTGTTTCAAAAGGTGATTGCCGGACTCTCCGACAAAACCGTATGCATCGTCTCCTGACACAACAAAAAGCGATCTTTAACGACCCATGCCCGGGATCGGAACAAACCCCGTCACGGACAATCGTAGGAGGAATCGTAACGTCATAATTGTTGAGGAGGTCCCATTATGGCTGCAAAGGGAAAAATCACCATGGAACTTTTCAAGGCCGTGAGTCGGATCATCGAAGGCACGGAAAGCCTCGAAACCATGGCAGGTCATGTCACCCAGCTTTTGACCGGCGCCCTTAATATCAAAGGGAGCAGTCTTTTTGTGCTCAATCCCGAAACCCGGGAACTGGAGGTGTTGGCCAGCTTCGGATTGAGTCCGGAATACGTGAACAAAGGCCCCGTGATTTTTAAAAAAAGCATCCGGAACGCCTCCAAAGACCGGCCCGTCGTCATCAAAAACGTCCGCACCTCCGCACAACTCCAATATCCGGAGGAAGCCAAAAAGGAAGGCATCGGCGCCATCGTGCATCTTCCCATCACCTTTTCGGAAAAGGTCATCGGTGCGTTACGCCTGTACCATTCCAAGTCCTGGTCGGTATCGGCCCAGGATCTGGATGTCCTGGAGCTGTTGGCCCGCAATCTTGCACTGGCCATGATGTATACCCGCCTCCTCAATGCACTCCTTTCCATCCGGGAAACCGTGGAAGACGTCCATACCGTTTGGATGAAAAATCCATAAAGGGCGCTTTACCGATCCCACCAGGGGAAATCCGCTTTTTCTCTTTTGAACCGCAACAGCGAGCGCATTTCCCGCAGCGTGTTGGAGCGAAGCGGAAATCCCGCCGTGCGGGGCAGCGGAGAGGCTTCAATTGAAGGACATCCCTGCCGCGTCCCTGTTGCGCGGCGGATGTTTTTTTCGGCATCCGGCGTTTGGGATTTTTTTATTGACAGGGTTGTGTTACCATGTGGTAATCTATAACATTACCGGAACCCCTTACGGGGAGTTCCGCCCTCTACCGCAGGGGGTTTCTAAACCAAAAAAGGATGGAAAAAGCGATGACGCGTGCCGAATTCAGCGATTACCGGAAACGTTTGAAAAAAACCCAAAAAGAGATGGCCCAGCTACTGGGGACATCCATCAAGGCGGTCCATAGCTATGAACAGGGATGGCGGAATATCCCGCCCCATGTGGAACGCCAGATGTTTTTCTTGATTTCCAGGGCGCGGAACCAGGGAAAAAACAAGAAGCCCTGCTGGATCGTGAAACACTGCCCGGCTTCCCGAAAGACCACATGCCCGGCATGGGAGTTCAACTCCGGGGACTTATGCTGGTTTATCAACGGTACCGTCTGCCAGGGAGAAGTCCATACCCGCTGGCAGGACAAGATTACGCTTTGCCGTTCCTGTGACGTTTTTCGCCAACTCATTGTATAGCCCCGGAAAGGAGAGCCATTATGCATTCTTCCCATCGACTGGAAACCCTGTGCCTGCATGCGGGCCAACAGCCCGATCCCGCGACCTTATCCCGGGCGGTGCCCGTTTATCGGACCTCTTCCTATGTGTTCCGGGACACCCGGCACGCCGCCGATCTCTTCGGTCTCAAGGAGCCGGGGAATATTTACACCCGGATCATGAACCCCACCCAGGACATCCTGGAAAAGCGGGTGGCGGCCCTGGAAGGAGGCGCCGCGGCGCTGGCCCTTTCTTCGGGAACCTCCGCGGTGTATTACAGCATCATCAATATCTGTTCTTCCGGAGACGAAATCGTTTCCGCCGCAAACCTTTACGGCGGCACCTACACCATGTTTGCTGGCATCTTCCCCCAGTTCGATATCCGCGTGAAATTCGTGGACATCCGGAATACGGCCGGCTTCGAACACGCCATAACGGAAAAGACCCGGGCCCTGTACCTGGAGACCATCGGAAACCCGGTATTGGATGTGGCGGATGTGGAAGCAGTGGCGGAAATCGCCAAACGGCACCATATCCCCCTGATCGCCGATGCCACCTTCACCACGCCCTACCTCATGACGGCCTTGACGCACGGCGCCGACATCGTGGTGCACTCGCTTACCAAATGGATGGGGGGACACGGTACGGGCATCGGGGGTATCGTGGTGGATTCGGGAAAATTTGACTGGACCGATCCGAAGTTCCGGCTTTACAATACACCGGATGAAACCTACCACGGCGTTCGCTTTGCAACGGACCTCGGAGAGATGAATCCCCTGGCGTTCATCCTGAGGATGCGGCTGGTGCCGTTGCGCAACCTGGGGGCCTGCATCTCCCCGGACAATGCCTGGCTTTTCTTGCAAGGGCTGGAAACGCTCCCCCTGAGAATGCAGCGGCACTGTGAAAACGCCCTGGCCGTGGCCCGATACCTTTCCCGGCATCCGAAGGTCTCCTGGGTGCGTTACCCGGGACTCGAGGCGGATCCCTCCCATGAAACCGCCAAAAAATACCTGACTCGGGGGTTCGGGGGAATGGTTGTCTTCGGAATCCAGGGAGGCATTTCCGCCGGAAAGACCTTCATCGAACGCCTCACGCTTTTTTCCCATTTGGCAAACGTGGGGGACGCCAAAAGCCTTGCCCTGCACCCCTCCAGCACTTCCCATTCCCAGCTCAGTGAAGCGGAACAGCGGGCCGGGGGATTGACCCCGGATTTGGTAAGGCTTTCCATCGGCATCGAACACGTCGACGATATCCTCGAAGACTTGGACCAGGCCTTGAAAGGGGTGTGAGCCTTCACGGAATCCCATCCGGTAACTATTTCTCATGAGCGAATACATCGAACACGATAAAAACGGCGTTTCGGTGGGTCTGGTCGAAAAGCAGTACTTCACATTCGCCGAAGATCCCCACCACCCCCTGGTTTTGGAAAGCGGCGCATCCCTGGGGCCGGTGACGCTTGCCTACGAGATCTTCGGGAAGCTTTCCCCGGAAAAAGACAACGTGATCCTGGTTCTGCACGCCCTTTCCGGGGACTCCCATGTGGCCGGGTATTATCACGCGGACGATTCCAAACCGGGCTGGTGGGACATCATGGTGGGCCCCGGCAAAGGGATTGATACCGACACCTACTTTGTGATCTGCGCCAATATCCTGGGAAGCTGCATGGGCTCCACAGGCCCGGCTTCCGTTGATCCCAAAACCGGACGACCCTATGGTCTCTCATTCCCGCTGGTGACCATCGGGGACATGGTGGAAGCCCAAAGAATCCTTTTGGATCATCTGGGGATCGATAAGATCCTGTGCGCCGTGGGAGGCTCCATCGGCGGCATGCAGGTCCTGGAGTGGTGCGTGCGTTACCCGGACCGGGTCGTTTCCGCCATCCCCCTGGCCACCACCACCCGGCATTCGGCGCTGGCCATCGCCTTCAACGAAGTGGCCCGGCAAGCCATCATGGCCGATCCGGACTGGAACAGCGGCGACTATTACACCGGGAAGAAACCGGTCCACGGGTTGGCGGTGGCCCGGATGGTGGGGCACATCACCTACTTATCCGACGAATCCATGCGGTTGAAGTTCGGGCGCCGGCTTCAAAACAAGGCCGACTTTTCCTTCAACTTCGACGCCGACTTCCAGGTGGAAAGCTATCTGCGATATCAGGGAAACAAATTCGTGGAACGCTTCGACGCCAACTCTTTTCTGTACATTACCAAAGCGGCGGACTACTACGATCTGGAAAAACAACACGGGGACGGATCCGCAGTGGCGGCTTTTTCCAAGACCAGGGCCAAATTTTTAGTGGTCTCATTTACTTCCGACTGGCTTTATCCCACCTATCAATCCCGATCCGTGGTGAAAGCCATGAAAAAAACGGGCCTGGACGTGAGTTTTTGTGAAATCGAATCCCAGTGGGGGCACGACGCATTTCTGCTCCCCAACGAGCGCCTGAGCGCCCTTGTGAAAGGATTTCTGGAACGTGTCCGGCGGGAAGCCATCCCCTAACGCGATTCGATTCGATCTCAAGATCATCGCCTCCTGGATCGAACCGGGATCCAAGGTCATCAGCCTCGGATGCGGTGACGGAGACCTTCTGTATCACCTCAAGCGGCACAAGAAGATTATCGGCTGCGGCATCGACCATGATGAAAATAAAGTGGCCCGATGCGTGGAAAGGGGCCTTTCCGTCCTTCAGGGAGACATCAACGAAGAAGTCCGGGATTATCCCGACGACGCCTTCGACTACGTGGTATTGAGTCAGACCCTCCAGCAGATTTACGATCCGTCACCCCTCATCAAAGAGATGCTGCGCATCGGCCGGAAAGGGATCGTGAGTTTTCCCAATTTCAGCCACTGGAAGGTCCGGCTTCAACTCCTTCTCACGGGATACGCACCTGTGACGCCCCAGCTCCCGTATGAATGGTACAATACCCCCAATATCCGCGTCATCACCCTCCAGGACTTCCGGAAATACGCCAGGGAAACGGGGTTCCACATCCTCCAGGAAGCGGCCATCAACACCCACACCCATGACAAATACGGCCGCATCATCCGGGTATTGGCCAACCTTCGGGCCACCTACGGCATCTTTCTGATCTCCAAGCACCGGAGTTGAAAGGAAGCGGTGTTGACGTCTGAAATTCAAATACACCTGTTTGGATCCCTGCAACGCTCCCGCACATCTATTTCCGAAACAGTGTTTCGGATGCCCCTTGACGCCCCCACGCCCTTGCCGGAAATACTTGCCCGGGGACGCATTCCGGAAGACCGGGTGCAACTGGTCATGGTCAACCATCGTGCGGTCCCCAGAAACACGCGGATCCGTCCCGGAGATCGGGTCGCCCTCTTCCCCCCGGAGTACGCCATCTTTGCGGATTGGAAAGACCTCCGGGGATAACCGCAAAGCCTTCGTGTCGATGGATAAATAAGGGAAGAAACTTACCCCTGTTCCTCCAGGAGCACTTTCGGCAATTCCCATATGACCCCTTGAATCCCTTGCACCAGGTGGCGCAGGCGGGTAAACATCATGGCCATTCCGATGGTCTCGGCCAGCAGGGACAGGGAATCGAGATCCTTTTTGGAAATGCTCCACGGTTCATGATGATACAGGCGCAGGGAACCGATCATTTCTTTGTTGAACAAGACCGGCAGCGAGATGATGGACCCGATCCCCTCTTTTTCCGCTTCCCGGGTATACTGGAGCCGCTTGGAGGTTTTGACATTTTTCACCACCACGGGTTTCCGGCTTTTGACACCGTCAATGCTCTTATCCAGGAGCACCGGTCCTTTGTTCAAATAATCCACGCTCAATCCGAAGCTGGCCATAGGCTCGAGTTCCAGGGATTCCGGATTCAGTGCGAACAGGGTGCATCCTTTGATCTCCAGGGCCGCCACCAGCAGTTGGGTCAGATGATGGGCCATGACTTCCACTTGACCGGATCCGGCGATGGCCCGGGTGACCACCTTGATGATTTCGATGTCGATTTTCTCATCTTGTCGCATGGGTTTCTCCTTTCCGATCCTTTGGGTTGACCGGAACACGTCCCCCGATATCGCCCTTTTTTTCGGGGGAAGCGATCAAAAAAATCCCCGCCGAATGTCCCGCTTTTCGGGGACGGCGTGTAATCCACCGGCGGCATTTTTATGTTACTATACAGACCGTGATATTTTTCAAGGCGTTGACCACTTTGGAAGATGCACTCCCTGTAAAGAACCGGGTGGCTTTTTTCGGCTTGTTGTTCAAGATCACGGTGTGAAATGCATGCTGATGGACCCGATCGATGATATCCCCCGCCGTGTCTTTCTTCTTCGGGACAAAAAGACAGCGCACCCGGTTTTCGGGGAATCCGTTCCGGACCAAATACTGCTTCGCCTCGTTTAAGGCTTCCTCCTGGCGCTGCACCCGCTGGGAAAGGTACTGGAGGTTCCCTTTCAATCGGTGCATCACCGAATTTTCGTCCGTATCCATCTTCGGCGGCGGCACGTAAGCGTTGAAAAGGGTGATCTCCACTTCTTCGCTTTTGGAAAAGGTCCGAATGGCAAATTCCAAAGCCTTGAAGTCATACATCGTAAAATTGTAGGGAATTAAAATCCGTTGCAACGGCATGCCCTCCTCCTCTTCTCCGCCATGCGGTACGGCGGTGGAATGGGTTGTATGGCGCAAACCCCGGCGGTTCATTTGAAATATCCCACTTTGTGGTATTTTTGTCAAGAAATTTTTTGTGGAAATGAAAATAATACTTGACAAATAGATGAAGATATCCTATTAAGCAGAAAATAGGAGGGAAACATATGCTGTCTCAGACCGGAATATACGCACTCAGGGCCATGGGGTATCTGGCGAATCAGGAAACCGGGGAACCGATTTTGACTCAAGTCATTTCAGAAAAAACAGGAATCCCTAAAAATTTTCTTTCAAAGATCCTGAATCGTCTGGTTCAGGGAGGGCTTGTCCAATCGGTCCGGGGAAGAGGCGGCGGATTCGTCCTGGCCCGGCCAGCAAACGAGATTTATCTCAAAGACGTGGTGGGGCTGTTCATGAAAATGGACGATTTTAAAAATTGTTTTTTGGGCGTGGATACCTGCAACGGAAAATGCGGACTCCACGAGAAGTGGCACACCATCGTCGTGGAATTCGAAAAGATGATCGGTGAAACCGCCGTGGATCAGATCGGATGGCGGCGGCCGTCCAAAAAGAAGGTGCAACATGTGAAAAAAAACCGACACAACCCACAAAAAAGGAGAAAAGAAAATGAAAGCAGTCAGCCTTTATGAAGCCAATGATTTTGATGAAAAGACAATGAAGCGACTTTTGGTCCATGATTCGCCTTACATGAAGATCTTGAATTTCAACTTCAAGGCCGGGCAGACACTTCCGGTGCACAACCACGACATCGAAGGAGAAGTCTGTTTGACTATTCTCGAGGGAGAAGGGGAATTTGTCGGGGCCGAAGACGCCTCCAGGCCGGCCAAGGCCGGAGATGTCATCATCACCGATATCAGTGAGCCTCACGGTCTGAACGCCTTCACGGATTTGCGACTTTTGGTCACCATCGCGCCGCCCATATGAGGCTTTCCACGGTTCCGATAATCTTGTCAATTTCCTTATCCCAAAGCGGAGGGGGTTTCGGCAATCACCTTGACGGTTTTCAGATACCGCAGCATCCTACGCGCCGTTCTCATCCGGTGGGGCGGAAAAGTATCCATCAGAGTCGATGTCGAGACATTGTTACCCAGGACCGGGAAAAACAACAGCAAAGGAGGCTTCCATGATCAGTAAGAGGCTTCGGAACTATTTTCTCATCGCCATTTTCGGATCCATCGTGGTGGCGCTCATCGGGTATTTTTACACGGCCGCGGACTTGCCTCCGTATCCGGGAAAAGTCGTCTCGGAAAAGGGGACGGTGCTCACGGACAGGGACCGGATCCTGGCCGGTCAAAGCGTCTGGCAGAAATACGGCCTCATGGACCTGGGAAGCGTCTGGGGGCATGGCACTTACCGCGGACCCGATTTCACAGCCCAGGCCCTGCACCACATGGGCCTAAATATGCGGAAAAAACTGGCCAGGGACCAATTCAATGTCCCCTACACCGCCCTGGAGACCGATGCCAAGGGATTGGTGGACGCCGTGGTGATCCGACAGATCAAAACCAACACCTATGCCAAAGATACCGACACCCTGACCTTTACCCCCCTTTTCGAACACGCCCTCATGGAAAACCGGAAATTTTATGAGACCTTGTTCACCCAGGGTGAGAAGGGCGGAACCATCCGGGGCGGAACCATTAATGATCCCGCAGAGCTTCAGAACCTGGCTGACTTTTTCTTCTGGACGGCATGGGCCGCCGGAACCCTTCGGCCCGGGGACAACCACACCTATACCAACAACTGGCCCCATGATCCGGATGTGGGCAACACCGTCTCGGGAAAATCCCTGGTGTGGTCCGCCATCTCCCTGGTGGCGTTCGGGGTTTGCCTGGGATTGATGATCTTCTTGTTTCATAAATACCAGTTCAACCGGGGCTCCAAGCCCTATCGGCCCGAGCCCGCACTGGCCCTGGCCGGTGCCGCCATTTCCCCCAGTCAGAAAAAGACCGCAAAGTATTTCCTCGTGGTCACGGCCCTGTTTTTCCTCCAGGTGAACATGGGAGGATTGATGGCCCATTATACGGTGCATCCAGACTCCTTTTACGGGTTCGATTTCATCGCCCAATTCATCCCCTACAACTGGGTGAAAACCTGGCACCTTCAGCTGGCTGTCTTCTGGATCGCCACGGCGTGGATCGGTATGACCCTTTTCGTGGCGCCCCGGGTGGGCGGCAAGGAGCCGGCGGGCCAGGGGTTTTTGGTGGATGTTCTCTTCGTAGCAGTCATCATCGTGGCTGTGGGGAGCCTCGTGGGTGAGGTGCTCGGCCTCAAGGGCCTCATCGGCGGCACATGGTGGTTCTGGCTGGGACACCAGGGATGGGAGTACCTGGAGCTGGGCCGGCTCTGGCAGATCCTCCTTCTGGTGGGCCTGATCATCTGGCTCTTCCTGGTGGTACGGGCGTTGAAGAGCCACTTTGCCGCAGGCCAGGACAAGTGGGGACTCCCCCATTTCCTTGCGTATTCCGGTGTTGCCGTGGTGGGCTTTTTTTCTTTCGGCCTCTTTTATGACCCCCACACCCATCTCACCATCGCCGATTTCTGGCGCTGGTGGGTGGTCCACACCTGGGTGGAAGGAGCATTCGAATTCTTCGCCGCCGCCGCCATCGTCTTTGTGATGGTGAATCTCGATCTGGTGGACCTGAAGGCCGGACTCCGCACCGTGTACTTCACGGTGGCCCTGGCGCTGTCTTCGGGAATCATCGGGGTCGGCCACCACTATTACTGGTTCGGCGAGCCGTCCTTCTGGCTGGCGCTGGGATCCACCATCTCGGCCCTGGAACCGGTTCCCATCTTCCTTTTGCTGGCGGAAGTCTGGCACAGCCAGAAGGTGCTGGTGAAAGCCGGGAACAACTTTCCCTACCGGTACCCGCTCATGTTCCTCATGGCGTCCGTGGCATGGGAATTCCTCGGTGCCGGCGTCATGGGACTTTCCATCACGACACCGGTGGTCAACTACTACGAACACGCCACCTACCTCACCGTGAACCACGGCCATACGGCGCTTTTCGGCACCTACGGCCTTTTGGCCATCGGGCTGCTTTTGTTCTCCATGCGGGGCCTGGTCACGGAGGAAGGATGGAACACCAAATTGCTGAGGGTGGCCTTCTGGGGGACCAATGTGGGGCTGTTCATCATGTTCACCTGCACCCTGCTTCCCAACGGCATCCTCCAGGTGCTGGACAACGTCCGCCACGGATTCTGGCATGCGCGCTCCAATGCGTTCTGGGAAAGGGATATCATTCAGTTCCTCGGCCAAACCCGAATGGTCCCCGATTTCATGATCATCATCGGGGCAGCGGCGCTTCTGCTGTTCATGGTCAAAGCCGTCACCCGGTTGAAACCCGTTACGGTTCAATCCGGGAATGCCTTCCCTGAATAAAAGAAGGCACCGGGGCAACCTGTGGCATGCTTCTCTCCTTTCCGTCCGGGTGCCCGATCATCCGGGCGGAAAGGAACCTTGTAGAGGTTCGAACATGCAGATTCCAGTGGCGCTGAAACGTGCCCAAAAACTGCGGAAAGCGGTTCAAATCGGATTTCTGATAACGACCCTGTGGATCGGGTTCGAATTTGTCCGGTTCGTGGACGCACTCGAGTCCGGAACCGCTGTTTCCGTCTCCCGCCCTCCGGGAGTGGAAGCCTTTTTGCCCATCAGTTCCCTGATCAGCATCAAGCACTGGATCCTTACCGGCGGGATTAATTCCGTTCATCCGGCGGGACTCGTCATTTTTCTGATGGTACTGAGTACCGCGTTGCTTTTAAAAAAGGGGTTTTGCAGCTGGATATGCCCCTTTGGTCTTTTGTCGGAACAACTGGCAAAAATCCATCGAACGGTCTTCGGAAGAAACATCCGACTCCCCGCATGGCTCGATATGCCGTTGCGAAGCCTGAAATACCTGCTGTTGCTTTTCTTTTTCTGGGCCATCCTGGTCCGGATGGATACCCGCGCACTCGAGATTTTCATTTACAGCCCCTACAACCGCGTCGCCGACATCAAGATGCTGAAGTTCTTCACCGACATATCGACCTTTTCCCTGGGGGTATTAATTTTGCTGTTCCTGCTTTCCCTTTTGTTTCGTAACTTCTGGTGCCGTTATCTTTGCCCCTACGGCGCGCTCCTGGGGATTGTCAGCGTCTTCAGCGTCACCCGGATCCGCCGGGAGGCGTCCACATGCACGGACTGCAGGAAATGCGCGAAGGTGTGCCCCTCGGATATTTCGGTACACCGGTTGAGATCCGTGGGCTCCGACGAATGTCATGCCTGCATGCAATGCGTGGATGCCTGTCCCCTCCCGGGGACCCTGACGTTTTCCCCCGTCGGCCTGCCTGTCGGCGTCAAACCCTGGCTTTATGCGGCGATGCTGATCCTCCTCTTTGCGGGAGGCTCCACCATTGCAAAATCGGCGGGGATCTGGAAAAACGGAATCCGCCTGGAAGAATACGTGTTTCACATCCATCATCTCCAACTTCCCGTTTACCAGCACCACCGGGGGAATGTTCCCGTCTACGATCCCGATCTGTTTCCGCCTCCCGGGCGCTTTCAAAGTAAAACATTCCAAAAAAGCAAGGAGGCATTCCATGGAACCCACGGGCGTCCTGATCCAAGAGCATCGGAAGATTCTTCAAGCGCTGGAACACTTCCGGCAGGCAAAGACCGGTCTTGAAAAAGGAGGTCGACCCGATACCGGTTTTTTTCAAGCCGGGATCCGGTTTTTTTCCGCGTATGCGGACCGCTTTCATCATTTCAAAGAAGAGTTTCTCATGTTCGGATTGCTGGCCCAGAAAAAAGACGGCGCCATCGATCTTGAAATCGGGGCCTTGAGATTCCAGCATGAACGGTGCAGACACCATCTGGAACAAATGCAGGCCGCCCTTGACGGGTATTCCCGGAAAGACGAAATCGCCGTCGTCAGTTTGTTGGAACACCTTGCCGCCTACACCTCCCTGTTGCAGCGCCATATCCACCTGGAAGACAGTGTCTTTTTCCCGATGATCCAAAACGCGCTCACCGACAAAGAAAAAATGGCCCTTTTGGACTATTTTCTCAACGAAGAAAAACGGTTCCGGGAAACCGGCGGGGAAAGCGCCTGTGCTTCGGACCTGAACATCCTGCAAGAAGCCAAAGGGGAAAACCATGCATCGCCGAAAGCTTAACTGCTGGGAATACATGAAATGCGGGAGAGAACCCGGCGGCGTGCACGCCCATGACCTCGGGGTCTGTCCGGCCGCCTCCGATGATTCCTATTCCGGAATCAACGCCGGTGTCTGCGGGGGACGCTTCTGCTGGGCCATGGCCGGCACTTTTTGCGGCGGGCGGTGCCAGGGAACCTTCGTGGAAAAACGCGCGTCCTGCCTGAAATGCGACTTTTATAAACGGGTACAGGTGGAAGAGGGGACCGCCAACTTGCGGACCAAGTTCCTCCAGTTCGTCACCCTTGACGGCGAAACACCCCTGATCAAGGAGATGGAGGTACGGCACATCAAGGCCGGGGACCGGTTCATCCGCCAGGGGGATCCCGTGGGCCCGGCGTACATCATCCAGCGGGGGGCCTGCATCGTGCTGGCGGAAAAAAACGGCCAGCTGCATCCCGCCGGGCATCGCGGGGAAGGGGATATCGTGGGGATCACTTCCATGTTGACCGGGGAGCCCCGGACCGCCCACGTGGAGGCCGAAACCGACATGGAGGTCTGGGTTCTCGATGAAAAGACCTTTGACGACCTCACCCATGCGGATCCCGATCTATTGGCCTTTCTCACTGAATTGACCGCAGACCGCTTCGACTCCAGACGCCCCACGGCGGACCGGATGGTCGGAAAATACCTGATCACCGACATCATCGGCCGGGGCGGCTACAGCATTGTTTACAAGGGGCTGCACACCGGGCTCCAGATGCCCGTGGCCATCAAGATGATGCGCCATGACCTTGCCGCCGACGAAACGTTTTTAACAAACTTCCGAAACGAGGCCCGGATCATCGCCGGCTTGAGCCATGAAAACATCATCAAAGTTTTCGACATCGAAGAGCGTTTCAAGACGATTTTCATCATCATGGAGTTCGTGGAAGGCCGCTCCCTCAAGGCCATGCTGGAACAGCTCAAGAAGATCCCGGCCGAACCGGCGGTTTACTACCTGGTCCAGACATTGGCCGCCCTTGAATACGCCCATCGAAAAGGAATCCTTCACCGGGACATCAACTTGACCAACATTTTTATTTTGAACGACGACCGCATCAAGATCCTGGACTTCGGCCTGGCCTGCCCTGTCGGCACCCAGGACTTTACGTCTTTCGGAACGCCGTTTTACATGGCACCGGAACAGATCGTAAGCGAGCCCATGGACGCCCGAACCGATCTCTACGCCCTCGGAATCACGGCGTACCAGATGGTCACCGGACAACACCCCTTTCAGGAAGAACGGTTCGACGCCCTCATGGACTTGCACCTCAAACACGACATCCCGGATCCGCTTCCTCTGGCGGAAAACATACCGGAAAGCCTTCGCGGATTTATCCTGAAATGCGGACGCCGGGATCCCGGAAAACGGTATCAAAGCGCACAGGAGGCGTTGGAAACGCTTTTGCCTTTGGCCGGACGATTGAAAAAGGAGGCCCTGTGAGAAAATGGGTTTATCCAAAACCGCTTAGATATTCGATTCCCGCCGTCCGCCGCCACGCCTCTTCGGCCAATTGACGGACTTCTTTTCTTCTGCCTTCATGAATCCATTGGGCGATGATCTGTGCCGTCCGGGGATACCCCATCGCTGGCGGATGCGGCGCATCCAGCCATTTTCGAATGCACCGCCGGTCCAGGGAGGCCATGGCCTCCCCCAGCTTGAGACGGACAAGGGCCAAGGCATTGGACTCCTGTTCCATCTGGCCTTTCAGGGGTTTGACCAGGATCTTTTTCCCGATATGCAGCGCTTCGCTGATCAGCTCGAACCCCGCATTGCTGAGAACCCCGCCGCACTCCGAAAGGTCTTCCAGGAATCCGGTTCGTGAAAAGGGCCGGACGCAAAGGTTTTGAACATTTTCTGCGGCATCCACCCCGGACATGCCGTAGATGTAGAAGCGATGATTATCAAAAGCGGATAAAAGCCCTTTCACCGTTTCCGGGTCTTCGAAAGGAAGGTACACCAGGATCTTTTCCATGGTTTTTTTCGGAGCCCTTTTGAGTCCTTCGGGAACAATGGGAGGCATAATGGGACAATTGAAATGGTACCAGTGAAGGCCGATCGGCGTATCGCAGAATGCAAACCGTTTTAAAATCCACAGGTATGGACGGCATCTATCCCCCATGGGAATATCATAGTAGAAGGCATATTGATGCCCGATACCGATGGAAGGAATTTGATATCGTCGGGCCAGGCGCGCCGTAAAGGGTTCGAAATCCGTGATGATCAGGTCGTATCCGGCAGCATCCAACCGGGCCGCATCCCGATAAAACCGGAAAAGATTCAAGGACAAAAGGGTGGAAAAGACATGCACCCGCCCTTTTTGCGTCCGGAAGGTCAGGCCGTCCACACTTTGATTGGGGTGAAAAACCTCCAGGTTTGCGAATCGCCGGGGATCCTTTCCGCTGAAAAGGACATGGACCTCGTGTCCCATCGCCTTCAGACAGGCGATGACTTCCCTGGAGCGACAGACATGCCCGTTTCCCGTGGTCTGGACCCCGTATAGAATTTTTTTCATGGTATCAAGCCGTTGGCCGCATTGTCCACCGTCGAAACCTTTCCATTTCTTTGATTTTACCCCATTCTCTCCACGTTCGGAAGTCCGGTGAACGAGCCGATATCCCTGGAACCTTTCATTCATTCTCCGCTCGAATCGTCTTCTCAAAATGACGGCCGCGGCATTCATGACGATCAAAAAGGCCAAGAGCACGATGACCGCCGCCGAAGTCCGTTCCACGAAGGCCTGCTCCGGGCTGTCCGCCCACAGATAGATCTGGACGGGGAGCGCCGTGGCCGGGTCCGTGAATCGTGTCGGAATCTCCACGATGAAGGCCACCATGCCGATCATCAGCAACGGCGCCGTTGCGCATAGTGCACTATAGCGCAACGGCATTTTCCTTTTATCTGCGGCAAACTCGAAAATCGCTCAACTTAGGTTCCATTTAATCCCGGGAGTTACGACGGACCCGATCACTGTTTTCCGGATCCGCTTGCATTGAAAGGCAAAATAAAAAGCCCATATTAAGGAAAAATGAGTCTTTTATTGGGGTTGTGTTAAATAAAGGGGAGAATAAAAAAAACCCCGCTCCCATCTACGGGGCGGGGTTTTTGAAAGGGGAATTTTCGGAAAGTTACGGTTTGGGGAACACCTCCTTGGGTTTTTCGGTGATCCCCGTGGCATTGGGAAAGTCCGTGGCCACATAGGCCTTCTTGTTGTGCCGGATCAATTCCCGTGCTTCTTCCATGAAGCTGTTGAACCGTTTTTTGCATTCGTAAAAGCCATGCCACCAGGTGTAGTCCGGGGCCATCATGGCTGCGCCCATCCGGGCGCGGCGCCCCTCGTGGTGCCACAGTTCGTAGTATTCCACTTCCAGAGTTTCATCAAAGAATTTGGTGGAATCCAGAAGCTTCTTTTCATAAAGATCGTCGAGCATCTTCTTGGCGGGCTTGAAATAGACATCGTTGTATTCGGCCACCACCCGGTCCAGTTTGGCATAGTGGTTGCCCACCCAGGTTTTCCCGTGGCACTGCATGCACACCGCTTTCATCTTGTCCCGCTCCACCTGCCAGTTAGTCTTGGCCGGAAAGGCCGCAAACTCCGAGGGCCGGACGGTCAACGGCGCCTGGATTTCCCAGGAGAGCCGTTCGGTGACATCGTGGCTGGTGAGCACCGTTCCAGCACCGGACATGTGACAGGAGGCGCAGGTGGGACCCCGGTAATCGACACCCGGCGTCCAGGTGCCGGGAGCGGCGGTCCAGTTGTATTCGTCCCCGTGGGCCGTATACAGGTCTCCGTGCTTGGATTCCATATAGATCTCAATCTGGGGATGGTCCGGGCCCAGGTGGCACTGGCCGCAGGCCTCGGGTTTCCGGGCCTCCATCACGGAAAACCGGTGCCGGGTATGACAACTGGTGCAACTCCCTTTGCTTCCGTCGAAGTTGATGCGCCCCACACCCACGTTGGGCCAGGTTTCGGGATCCAGGGTATCCCCTTTCATCTTCAGGACCGTTCCATGACAGTGATAGCATCCGCTGGCCCGCTCGAAATCGCTGTTCATCCCCTTGTTGAGCCACGGGTCGATCTTCCAGATGATTTCCATGGTATTGGCGTGCTTGCTCATGCTGTACTGCTTGGCCTCGTCGGGATGACACCGGGAACAGTCCTTGGGCGTCGCCGCCGCGGACACGGGAACCCGATACTCCTTGGTTCCGTATTTCCGGTCGGAACGCTCGTACTGCTGGTAATGGATCTTGCTGACGTCCGGGTCGAATTCCTCGGCCTTATGGCAATCGTAACAGGTGATATTGGCGCTGGCGTGCCGGCTGTAAGCCCAGTCGGCGAACAGGCCCGGGTGTTCCCGTTTGTGGCATTCGATGCAGGCGATTGCCTCCTTGGGCATGCTCCGCTCGATCCTGAATTCCTTTGCTTTGGGCAGGTTGCCGGCGCTCTGAGCATCGGCTCCCACGGCGGCAACCGCGAAGCACGCCCATATCAGCACCGCCCAACCGGCCAAGACCTCCCGCTTCTTCATGTCATGCCCCCTTTCTGTTTCCCGTGGTTCTCCTTCTCTATGCCGTTGATTCGAGAATCGATTTTGAAGCTTCCCCGCTGCCCTGTAAGGCGGGATTTCCGCTTCGCTCCAACCCGCGAAGCACTGCCGTCAGCCAGAACCTGCGGGGAATGCGCGCGTTGTTGCGCTTCACGTATTAAGCATCCCGAAAGAATTACCGCCCCAGCCCCCTGTAGGCCACTTGATATTGTTTATAGCGATACAGGGGGCTGTCGTTGTGCACCAGGTTGCGGTGGCAGTCCACGCACTTTTTTTCGTACCCCGGCCGGGGGTAGAGCACGTCCCGATGGGCCAGCATGGCCCCGCGCTTATCCGGGAGATTCAAGATATTCCGGTGGCATTTCCGGCATTGTTCGTTTTTAAAAGAAGCATAGGCCGCCTCCCGGTTCTTCTCGCGATCGTAAGGTTTCCCCAGAAAATGGATCACCACGTCCTTGATGCCGTGGGCCGTTTTCGCGAAAAAAAAGTTGAAAGTATCGTGGGGGGCGGGCAGATGGCAGTCCATGCAATCGGCGACGAACCCCTGGGCATTGTTCACATGGGTGGACATCTTCCAGGCGTTGTAGGCCGGCTGAATCTCATGGCAGGAGGCGCAGAATCCGGGCGTGGAGGTTCGGACCATGGTATAGTAAGTGATGCTGAAAAGGGGAAAGGCGATGAGAATGCCGATACCGATGAAAATGATGGGCAGGATCGTTTTTTTCCACAAGGGTTTGCGGTCTTCGGGACGTACGGTCGTCTCTTTCTCGCTCATAAAGCCCTTCCTGGAAAAGGATCAAAAGAAAGATGGCCTGCCGTGTGTGAAGGGGCTTCAAATGCCGGAGACGGCATTTGAATTATTTCATATGATTGTCGTAAAAAATTTTATTTTTTGTCAAGAAAATAAATGAATGCGCCTCAAAGATGAAAACACCCTGTTTCTTTCATTTCAACAAACGACTGAGTAAAGCCCCCCCGCCCTGAAGGGCGGGACCCCCTGATATGAAAAGCGCCGGTTTCGCGACAGCTTCCCTCGACCCCGCCTTGAAAGCGGGGCTTGCGGGAAGGATTCCGGTCATGTAATGTAGTGGCGAGACGTTCCGGAGGCCGTTTCCAACTGGAAATGCGCACCCTTTAAAAGAACAAAACCGACTCCCGAAACAAGAAAAGAAAGCGCATGAAGAAAATTAATATCGAAGACGCCGTGGGCATGACGATCCCACACGACATGACGGAAATTGTTCCGGGGAAATTCAAAGGTCCTGCCTTCCGCCGGGGCCAGAAAATTGAAACCGATGACCTTTGCCACCTGATGCGGCTGGGGAAGCGCCACCTTTACGTCCTTGAAATCGGCAAGGATGAAGTCCATGAAGACGAAGCCGTTTTAGAGCTCGCCGGGGCATTAGCCGGTCCCGGGGTCACGTACACTCCCAATCCTTCGGAAGGGAAAATCCAGCTCTTTGCCCAAACCGACGGTCTTTTCGTGGTCAAAGTGGATCCGTTGATCGCCCTCAACGAAATCCCGGAGGTGATGTGCGCTTCCATCCACAGCCACACGCCGGTTCAAAGAGGGCAAAAACTGGCCGGTACCCGCGCCGTCCCCCTGGTGATCCGGCGCTCCGTTCTCAATGAGGCCGTGGACCTAGCCAAAAAAGAGTTTCCCCTTTTCTCCGTAACGCCTTTTGCCCGCCGCAACGTCTATCTGATCATCACGGGAAACGAGGTCTACCAGGGACTCATCGAGGATCGGTTCGAAAAGGTGGTGCAGGAGAAAGTAACGGCCCTGGGCTCCGATCTGGTGGAAACGGTCATCCTCCCGGATGACGAAACCGTCATTACTCAACACCTGGAGCGTTTCCTTTCCCGGGGCGCCGAACTCATCATCACCACCGGCGGCATGTCCGTGGATCCGGACGATGTCACCCGGATAGGGATTTCCAACGTCGGGGTGGATCAACTCTATTACGGTTCAGCGGTGCTGCCGGGAGCCATGTTCCTCCTGGCCTACCGGAAAGATGTTCCCATAATGGGCATTCCCGCCTGCGCCCTTTACCATCGGGCCACGATTTTCGATCTCATTCTCCCGCGCCTGCTTGCCGGCGAAAGGCCGGACGGAAAGGATCTTGCCAGGCTGGCCCACGGCGGACTGTGCCTGGATTGCCCCACCTGCCGGTATCCGGCATGCCCCTTCGGCAAGGGATTTTGATCCTTCGTAAAACCGCCGGCCATCGATGGGGGAAATCGTGCGGCCTGGGAAATACCCCGGAGAGATCCAGCTGGGAAAAGCCACTGAAAAGAAAAACCGGAGTGCTCCGCACCTGGAAAATTCCTGAAAAACCCGTTCCCGGACCTCCGGATCACTTAAGCGTCAATGCCCGTCTTCTTATAGAAAAAGGGCTTCAGGATTTTCAGCGCCGCAATGGAGGCGACCGGCTTGATCAGCCAGGAAACCGTGCCGGCGGAGCCTAAACACCGCCGGCAATAGGGATGCACCAGTCGATAACGGTCAAACCCGGCCATTATCTTTTCCATCGTTTCGGATGAGAGAATTTCATGCAAGGAGGTTTTTTTCAAATTCCCTATGGCGGTTTTTCCGTCATAGTCGATGCAGCACAAAGTCACATCCCCGTTGTAAAGAATCCCGAAATGATCCCGCATCCCGAAGCAGTATCCCGCCCAGGCATCCCGCACGGGACGCGAATCAAAGGCATGCCCCCAGTCTTCCAGGACATAGGTTTCGAAAAAGACGCGGGGGTGGACCTCCAGCACATGCCATTTATAAGAAACCAGGGCATCGATCTTTTTTACCACCGCCGCCCGTTGGGCCGGATCCGTATTCAATCCGGCGTGCACCCGGTCGGCCCATAGGCGGAAAATGCGCCGTAATTCGCGGCTCGACGACATGACCTTTACGGGACCGATGGCTTTTTCCATCTGCTTTTTTGAAAAGCGCGTGTTGAGGAAGCGGAACTTGAAGATCGTCCCGGGATGCCGTTTTTTATAGGCGAAAAAGAAGTTCAAAACGCCCGAAAGGTATGCGTCAAAGGTCAGGGATCGGGCCTTTCGCAAGACAAAGGAAGACGGATCGGGTGTCTGCAGCGACACATCAATCTGATGCAAAGGGTGCGACAGGAGTTCTTTTCCCACGGAACCGCCCAGGCGTCGCCCGTTGGTCGTCAGTCCGATGGGAACGCCCGTTTTCCGGGCATGGGACAGAATATCAAAAAAATGCTTGTGAAGGGTCGGCTCCCCCATGACATGCAGGGTCACCTTTTCACAGATGCCGTTTTCGCCCAGGGCTGAAATCGCATCCATGGCAAGGCCCGTTTCCATGAACCCCGGAGGGCGTGTCATCCGCGATTTGGGACAAAAGACGCAGTTGAACTCGCAGACATTGGTCAGCTCCAGGTGCACCCGTTTCAACGGGATTTTGATGTGTCCGAAGGTTCGCATCGCTTTGTCGGGCTTCATAAAAGAAAGTTACCTAAGTTGAGCGATTTTCGAGTTTGCCGCAGATACAAGGAAAATGTCGTTGCGCTATAGTGCACTATGCGCAACGGCATTTGACGCCGTAGATGCGGTAAACTCAAAAATTACGAAGGGTTTCACATTTTTGAAGCTAAAATTGGCAGAATCCATTAAAATTATTACCAATTTAACTGTTTCAAAAATTTGAAACGCTCAGCTTAGGAGTTACTCTATCAGGTCATCGGCGGCTGTCAATGGGGTTGACGTCTGATTCCGGGGAAAGGGTGGCCTTGCGCAATCTCGTCACATCCGAAGCCGGACGGGGGCCGGTGGTGGGGCGGACTCACCGGCTCCACGCTGATCACTCTGGTTTTAATCCCGGCGGCGTATACCCTGTTCATCCCGGCCGCGGGCTTGCCCGAAAAAACAGCCCGGTTCCGCCGGCAGGCGCACCTTCGATTTTTATGCCGCTTTCCTGGATCCTACCTGCCGGATATTCACGGTGGATGCCGGTGCCGTCGCCGTGGCCCACGGCCTGGGATCCGCGTTGAACCCCATCGTGAATACGGCCATTCTCGGGGCATTGGCCCGGACCACGGAACTGGTGACACTCGCGTCCGTGGAACAGGCCATCGAAGCATATGTGCCCGTGAAACCGGAGGCCAATCGGCAGGCGGCGCGCCGGGCCTATGAATCGGTCGCCGCCGGAACCGACCCTTCCAAAGGACCCGAGACACACCCATGAATCCCCCGCGACGCAGCAACCGGGCCAAGCCCTACCCGATCCGCTCCTGGCGGGACATGACCCCCATGAATGTCTCCATGGGCACCATGCTGCACAACCTGACGGGCAAATGGCGGTTTATCCGCCCGCTGTACGAAGACAAGACGCCGGCCTGGGAGGCCGGGATGTCACTCCGGAGGACGTCACCGGTATCATCGAGGATGTCTGGCACCGGGAGGTTTCGGACGGCACCTCCGTGTTCTGGGGGCTCAAGGAATGAGATGACGCAAACACGATTCGACATACGCCTGGATGCGCCGGATGACGCCCTGATGCAGCCCGGGCTGTTATCGTGCCAGGGGTGCGGGGCGGCTTTGGCCATGAAGCTGGCGCTGCATCTGTTGTGCCCCTGCCCCCCGGGATGGGGCATCGACGCCTCCCAGTCGGTGCGCATCCCCCGGATGGCCACCTTATCCCGCCTCTTCCCCCTTTACGAAGTGGAAAACGGGGAATACCTCCTAAGCGTGGTTCCGGAGCAGCCCATCGGCGTGGCGGACTACTTCAGGGCCCAGGGACGATTCAAGGAGATGACAGAAGAGATGACAGAAGCCGTTCAGGCCGCCGCGGACCGGAACTGGGAAGCCCTTTGCCGGCGGGCGAATTAACCTCAAAGTTGCATTAAAAACATGGCGAATAATATTTAATAGGCTGAACTCTTTAAAAAATAAGCCCTTTTATGATATCGGCCTCGATATCACCGCCGGTGAAGTCGAAGGTCGCACTCGTTTTCGCCGTGTTTTTCACCCTTCGGGAAAGCCGGAAGACTCCAGGTCCTGCGTTGCAGAGGGTTCGCAGTAGACGACTACGGCTTCACCCTTTGCGCCTTGGCCCTGAAGCCCTCCGACTTTTGCAACGTTGAGGTTATTCCTGAGGCGCCGGAACACCGTTTTCGTCCCAGCCGTGTAATCGATAGTAGTCTTTCAGAAGACGCTCCATCTCCTGTTTTGAGATGACTTTCCCTGTGTCCTGCAGGGGCTGATGCAGAAATCGGGGGAGACGGTCGTCCCGGGGGGTCATGCCTTCCCGGAGGTTGAAGCGGCGGATCAGGTTTGCCACGTCCAGCGCCTTTTCCTTGAGTGTTTCCTCCCCGGCCTCAAGGCCCGTCACCAGGGCGATGGCTTCTTCCAGGGTGTCCCACAAATAGAAATCCCGGTAGAACCGACACAGGATCAGCATATCGAAAAGGGTCAACCGGCTTTCGAACTCCAAGAAGAGCTTTGCTTTCCCCTCGATTTGTTCAGGCGGAATCATCCCGGAAAGCTCGGGTTTGTAAAACGTGGCCCGGAGATGACAGGCGCCGCGATCCGACGTGCCGTACGCCAGGCCCATCCCCTTGAGGGGCCGGGGATCGTAGCCGGCCGGCTCCATCCCCTTCACATGCACGGCCATATCCTCCAGGGACCATACTTTGGCGGCATGGCGGATCCCCTCGGCCAAAACCGCACCGATCCCCTCCCGCCGGGCGATCCTCCGGAGCAACTCCGCCACGCCGTCCGGATCCCCGTAATCGACGGGGAAATCCACGCGTCCGCGTTTGACGGCTTCGATGGTGAACGCGCACAGATTTCCCGCGGTGATGGTGTCCATTCCCAGCCGATCACAGATATCGTTGAGATACGCAATCTCTTCGATATTGTCGATCATGCAAAGCCCGCCGAAGGCATAGATGGTCTCGTACTCGGGGCCTTCCAGGGTCAGGCCGGCGTGGCGACCTTCTTGAAGGGTACCGAGATTCCCGCAGGCCATGAAACACTTGGCGCAGGCGTTGGGCTTCACCTTGAACCGGGAAACAAGCGCGTCGGCGCTGATTTTTTCCCAATGCGGGCAGATCCCCTGCTGCCAATAACGCGTGGGAAAGGCGCCGGCGGTGTTGGTCATCCTGACGAGCATGGGAGTGCCGAAGTTTTTGTACGCCTGGGCGGCGGCGTGGTCTTTGAAGTCGGCCATGAACTTTTTGGAAAACGCCTTCACGCCGTCCGGATCGGCCTGGGGTCGTTTCCGGTCTCCGGTGAAAAGAATCCCTTTGAGCTTTTTGGCGCCCATGACCGTCCCGGCACCGGTCCGGCCCGCCGAACGCCAGTAATCGTTTTCGATCACCGCAAAGCGCACCCCGCTTTCCGCCGCGGGCCCGATGACCACGGCCCCTTTTTTCCGGTATTCCGGCCGTGCAAAACGTGCCTTTATCGCATCCTCTGCGGCATAGGTCTCCATCCCCCAAAGATCCCGGGCCGGGTGAATGTCGGCGCCCCCGGGATGAATCCCCAGGACGACGGGTTTTTTCGCCTGGCCTCGGATCACCACGGCGTCGAAGCCCGCAGCGTCCATGGCATCCGGCGTTCTGCCCCCGCTGTAGGATTCCGCAAAAAGTCCGGTCAGCGGCGACTTGGTGAACACCCCGTACCGGCACGACCCCCAGATCATGCTGTTGGCCAGCGGGCCGGTGGCAAAAATCAACGCATTCTCCGGCGCCATGGGGTCCACGCCGGGCGGATTCAGCTCCGCCAAAAGATACGCGGCCAGGCCTTTTCCTCCGAGCCAGCGGGTCAGCACTTCCGGCGCGATCGACTCGATGGTGACCGTCTCCAAGGTCAAGTCGATCTTTAAATATCGTCCGTAAAAACCGTTCATGGACAAATCTCCGCCAGGCCTTGTTCCAGGATGGACAGGCCCTTGTCCAGTTGGGCGTCCGTGACAACAAAGGGAACCAGGACGCGGACCACGTTGCCGTACGTGCCGCAGACCAGGATGATCAGACCCCGCTCGAGGCAGAACGCAGCAAGCTTCTTCGCTTCGTCCGCCGCCGGTGCACTCGAATCCCCCTTGACGAGTTCCAGGCCGCGCATGGCGCCGAGCCCCCGCACCGAACCGACGATGGAATAGGCTTCCCGGAATCTTTCGAAGGCCTCCCCCAGTTTTTTCCCGAGGGTTTGCGCTTTTTCGAGCATGCCCTCTTCTTCAAAGACCTCCAGGACCGCCAACGCCGCGGCACAGGCCACCGGGTTCCCGCCGTAGGTGCCCCCCAAGCCCGAGGGATGCACCGCATCCATGATCTCCTGTCTTCCCACCACCGCCGCCAGCGGCATACCGGCCGCCAGGCTCTTGGCCAGGATGATCAGATCGGGGGCCACGTTCCAATGTTCGATGGCGAACATCTTCCCGGTGCGCCCCATGCCGCTTTGGATTTCGTCCGCCACGAAAAGGATCCCGTTTTCCCGGCAGATCCGGGAAAGTTCCTGGAAATAGCCGGGCGGCGGGGCGATGAACCCGCCTTCCCCCTGCACCGGTTCGGCCACCACGCAGGCCACGGCCTCGGGGTTCACGTGCTTCAAAAACACTTCTTTGAGCATTTCCGGACCCGCCGTATCCCCGAAGGGCATCCGGTAGACTTCGGGGGCAAAGGGTCCGAACCCGAACTTGTAGGGTTTGACCTTGCTCGTCATGGTCATGGTGAGCAGGGTCCGGCCGTGATAGGCGTTTTCAAAGACAATGACCGCCGGCCGCCGGGTGTAGTAGCGGGCGATCTTGACCGCATTTTCCACGGCTTCCGCCCCGCTGTTGACAAAAAGCGCTTTCTTTGGAAAATCCCCCGGCGTGATGCGGGAAAGCTTTTCGGCAAGTGTCACGGCGACTTCATAAGGATTGACCATGAAACACGTGTGGGTGAACTTTTCGGCCTGGGCCTTGACGGCCGCCACCACTTTGGGGTGACCGTGGCCGATATTCATCACGGCGATCCCGCCGCCGAAATCGATGTACTCCTTTCCCTCCACGTCCTTCACAATCGCCCCGAATGCCGATTCCACGTAGACCGGCGTCACACTCGCCACACCGGACGAAATGACCGCCTCCCGTTTCTTGTGTAATGCCTCGTTGGTGAAATCAGTCTCCATGCGCTTCCCCCATCCTCATTTCATCCGGTTACACTCTTTTCCAATGTTATTTATCTCTTTACTCCCGTTCCAGGACGATGGCAACCCCCTGCCCCCCGCCCGCACAGGCGGCGGCGCATCCCCACCGGGCATGCTTTTCCTTCAAGATCCGGGCCAGGGTTCCGGTAATGCGGATTCCCGTGGCACCCAACGGGTGTCCCAGGGCAAGGGCGCCGCCCATGACGTTGACCCGTTCGGCCTCGATCCCCAGCTCCCGCATGCAGTGAAGCACCACGATGCTGAAGGCTTCGTTGATTTCCCAGTAATCGATCCGGTCCGGGGAAAAGCCGATCCGGTCCAGCGCCCGCCGTATGGCCGGCACCGGACCGGTGCCCATGAGGGTGGGATCCACCCCGGCAAATCCGATGGAGCGAATCGCCGCGAGGGCGGGCAGATTTCGTTTTTCCGCCTCCCGGCGCGACATCATCACCAGGGCGCCGGCGCCGGCATTCAGGGGGGAGGCATTCCCCGCCGTGACGGCCCCGTCCGGCGTGAAGACCGGCTTCAGGGTCGAAAGACGTTCCATGGAGGCGTCTTCCCGAACCGTCTGATCCCGGTCGATGATCCGGGTTTTACCGTCGGGGGTGATCACCTCCACCGGCAGAATCTCTCCTTCCAGGAATCCCGACGCAATCGCCCGGCCGGCAAGACGATGGGACCGAACCGCCCACGCATCGAGATCCTCCCGGGTAAAACCGCCGCCTTTGAAAAGTTTTTCGGCGGTAAGTCCCATATTCATGGAGACTTCCATCTCCCAGTGCCGGTAGCGCGCCTCCTCGTAGAGGGCCGGATGCACGGAGAGGGTGCCCTGCTCGAAAAGATATGGACCCATTGGAACACGGGTGAGATGCTCCATACCGCAGGCCACCACCACGTCGGCAAACCCGCCCGCGATCTCCATAAAACCCACATGAACCGCCGCCATTCCGGAACCGCACTGCTGGTCAAGGAATTTTGCGGAAACCCGGTCTGACAGATTGGACAAAAAGACGGGCGTCCTCCCCCCGAAGGTCCATTGCTCCCCCACGCCGAGGGCTGACCCCACCAGAAGATCGTCGATCTCCCCGGGCGCAATTTTGTTCCTGTCAATCAGTTCAGACACCACCCGGGCGAGAAGTTCGTCGGCCCGGAGGTTCCCGAAGCAGTCTTTCTCCGGATCCGCGGGTTTGGATCGGGAGTTGGCCGTTCTGAGATAGCCGGTAATAACGACATCGTTCATATCCGCTTCCCCATTGTCGTCAACAAAGCAGGAAAAGGGCTTTTAAGGCCGCCGTTCACTCACGGAGGCCGCACCATCGCGCCAGAAACAGGGCAAAGGCCCGGGCCACATGGTGTACACTGTCCAGCCGGACCCGTTCGTCGGCCCCGTGTATGTTTTCCGCAACCGGCCCGTAGCAGGTGGCCTGGCCTTTTCCGAAAAAATGAAACGCCCGCAGGTCGGTGGTGCAGGTGGCCACATAGGATGCGGCGTCCATTCCGGCCAGGGCCTTGTGACAGCCGTTCAGTACGGACAAAACCGGCAGATCCCGCGAGATCCGGTGTCCCTCTGATCGAAACCCGTAGAATTCCACCCGCGGCGGATTTGCCGAAAGCCAGGGATCCTGTGCGGCCGCGCGCTGGATTGCGGCTTCCACACGGCTTCGGATATCCGCATAGGACGTTCCTGGAAAATAAGAAAGGCGGCAGTGAAACTCGGCCTGTGCCGGGATGGTCGAGGGCCAGTTGCCCCCCTCGATCATGCCGACGTTCAGGTTCAGGGGGTGGGCCATGGATTCATACCCGGCCGGCCGGGGCTCATCGTTCAATTCTTCTTCGAGGCTCTTCAGGGCATTGATAAGCAGGTAGCACTTTTCAATGGCATTGGCTCCGGCACCGGTGTCGAGGACATGGTTGGATCTTCCTTGGGCCTGTACCTTGAACCAGAGCACCCCCACCTGCTGTGTCAGGATGGTGGGGCCGAAGGGTTCGGGGATTAATACGGCATCGGCGTCGTAACCCGCCTCGAGACAGGCCAGGGCCCCGTTTCCGGTGCATTCTTCCTCGATGACCCCTTCCAGGACGACCGGCGCCTTGAGGCCGAAACCGGCCCGTTCCACGGCATGAACAGCGTAGGCCATGGCCGCAACCCCGGATTTCATGTCGCCGGCTCCGCGGCCGTAGAGCCATCCATCCTGAACAACGGGGGAAAAGGGATCCCGGTTCCACAGGAACACCGGCTCCGGATTCACCACATCCAGATGGCCGTTGAACAAAGCGCTTTTCCCCCCTGGCCCGTCGGCTTTTCGCACCGCCACAACGTTGGTCCTCCCGTCATAGGACCATGGCACCGGCGCAAACCCCGGATGGCTTTCCAGTTTCACCGGGTCGATGGAAATCCGCACCGGTGAGAGGCCGAGTTTCTTGAGTTCCGATTCCATCACCATCACCGCTTCGGATTCGTTCCCAAGGGTACTCGGGGATGCCACCAGACGGCTTGCGAAATCGATGATATCGTCCTGGAGACCATCCACGGTCGCCATCAGTTTTCGCTCCTTTGCATTCATCCGGCATTTCCGTTTCGTCGGAGGGTGAAAAATTCCATACGCATCAAAAAACAGGGATTGTCCCCTTGGGCACCGTCAGGGGCACCCCGGTCTTTTCGAGGACCTCTTGTACTCCGATTTCCTCGGCCAGTTCCCGGAGCACCAGCCCGGAAGGGGTTACTGCCATCACCGCGAGCTCGGTGATGATGGTGTGAACGCATGCCTTGGCCGTTAGGGGAAGCGTGCACTCGCGCAGGATTTTGGGGCGACCGTCCCGGGTGGTGTGGGTTGTGGTCACCACCACGCGCCTGGCTTTCTGGGCCAGTTCCATGCCCCCCCCGATGCCGGGAGCGTACTTGCCGGGAATGATCCAGTTGGCCAGATCGCCCGTTTCCGAAACCTCCAGCGCGCCCAGGAAGGCAATATCCAGCCGGCCACCCCGGATCAGGGCAAAGGACAAGGCGCTGTCAAAAAAGGAGGCTCCGGGGAGAATACTGACATAGCTGCCTCCGGCGTCGATCAAGTTGCGGTCTTCCAAACCCCGTACCGTCGGGAGGCCCATTCCGAGGATGCCGTTTTCCGATTGGACAACCACCGGAAAATCTGGCTCGATGAACCTGGGAATGATGGTGGGAATGCCGATGCCTAGATTCACCACCTGACCGGGAGCAATTTCAGCCGCGGCACGCCGGGCGATTTTTTCCTTATACGACATGATGGGCCAGTACTCCGTATTCTTCAGTCAGTCGGGGGATGGGAACCACATGATCGACAAAGGCCGCCGGCGTGTGGATGTGATCCGGGTCAAGTTCCCCTGCCGGAACCACCCGCTCCGCCTCCGCGATCACCCGGCTTGCGGCCGTCGCCATCAAGGGATTGAAATTTCGGGCGCTTTTTTCGTAGATGAGGTTCCCCATGGTGTCGGCCACCGCGGCGTGAATCAAGGAGATGTCCCCTCGAAGGGCCGGCTCCACGATAGCGGGGCGGCCGTGCACTTCAATAATCTGCTTTTCCGTTTTTAGTATGGTGTCGATCCCTATGTCGGTGAGGATACCGATGAGGCCGGCGCCGCCGGCACGGATCTTTTCGGCCAAAATCCCCTGGGGGTAGAAGGCCACCTCGATTTCCCCCCGGTTCATCATCCCGATGACGGTGGCGTTGAGCCCCAGGTGCGACGTGATGAGCTTTCGGGCACGCCCCGTCTCGATGAGTTTGGAGATACCCATGTGGTCTTCGTTGGCTTCGTTTTTCACGAGAGTCAGCCCGCTTGCCCCGCTGTTCAGCAGGGCATCGATCAGGAGAAAAGGCGTCCCGGGAACCCCGAATCCGCCGATCATGACGGTCTGTCCGTCGGCGAAATACCGGTCAAGGCGTTCCCATTGGCAGGTTTTATCGATCATGATTTGAATACCTCGAAAAGAAAGCGGCGGGTCCGCTCATGGGCGGGATTGGAGAAAATCTCTTCCGGAGGGCCTTCCTCGATAATGACGCCGTCGGCCATGAAAATGACATGGTCCGCCACCTCGGCGGCAAACCGCATCTCGTGGGTAACGATCAACATGGTCATGTGTTCGGAAGCCAGGCGTTTCATGACTTTATTCACTTCTCCGATCAGCTCCGGGTCAAGGGCCGAGGTCACTTCGTCGAAAAGCATGACTTTGGGTTCCATAGCCAAGGCCCTGGCGATGGCGACCCGTTGTTTCTGCCCGCCGGAGAGTTGAACCGGGTAGCAGTTCATCTTGTCGGCCAGGTCCACTTTTTCCAGCAGACCCCGGGCCTGGGCATCGGCCTTTTCCCGGGGAATCTTTTTGAGCAACATCGGAGCCATGGTGATGTTTTCCATGACCGTCATGTGGGGAAACAGGTTGAAGTGCTGAAACACCATGCCCATTTCCTGGCGCACCCGGTTGATGTGCTTTTCAAACTTTCTTCCCTTGAGAGGAGCGTTCACCTGAACGCCGTCGACCCAGATTTCTCCCCGGTCAATGGTCTCCAGGTGGTTGATGGACCGAAGCAATGTACTCTTCCCGGATCCGCTGGGACCGATGATCACCAGGATCTTTCCTCTTTCCACCTCGAGGCTGATTCCCTTGAGTACCTGATTGTCACCGAAACTCTTCCAAATGTCTTTCAAGCTGATCATGCCGGATTTCCCTTACCGGGTCAGCGCGGTTCGCGCTTCCACGCGTTGGAGGATAAATTCCAGTCCCCAGTTCACCACGTAATAGAGCGCCCCCGCCGCAAAGTAGAACTCGAAGGGACGAAAGGTCTCGCTGATGGCCCGCTGCGCCGACAACGTGAGCTCCGGTACCGTGATGATGGAGACCAAAGACGATTCCTTGAGCAGGGCGATGAGGTTGTTCCCGACAGCCGGTGATACGTTTCGCAGTGCCTGGGGGATGATCACTTTCCGCATCGTCTGGAAATAGCTCAGGCCTAAGCTTCGCGATGCTTCGTGCTGCCCGGTTTCCACTCCCAGAATCCCGGCGCGGAGCACATCCGCGTTATAGACACCGAAGTGAAGCGTCAGACCGATAATCCCCGTGATGATCGGACTGAGATAGAGACCGATCTGGGGAAGACCGAAGTAAAAGAGAAAAAGCTGGAGCAAAAGGGGTGTTCCTCGAAACACCCAGAGGAAAAAAAAGGTGGCGGACCTCAGAGGCTTCAACTTCGAGATACCGGTCATGGCCAGGACCACGGCGACGACAATGCTCAGGAGACTGGCACTGGAGCACAGCACCACCGTCCAGAACATGCCGTGTAACAGGATGTTCATGTTTTCGAAAACAACACTGAATTCAAGACCCTGCATTTTTCTTTCGCATTCGTATCGTTTTCTTCGCTGCAGGCCGTCGTTCCATTACAATGTCCGTACAGCCATACCTCCCGTCAGCGGCAATTCATTTCTCGTATGCAAACCGGCCGTTCAGATTTCGAATGGCCTTGGAGGTCAGCGTGATGATGACCAGGTAAAATGTCGATGCCAGGATGAACATCTCGAACGGCCGATAGGTGGAGTTGGTAAACCGATGCGCCGTATAGGCCAGTTCAAGAACGGAAATGGCCGACACCAACGAAGACCCTTTGATCAAGGCGATGGTGTTGACCCCCAGGGGACTGATCATCAGCCCCGCCGCCTGGGGCAGCACGACTTTTCGCATGGTCTGAAATTTGTTCAGCCCCAGGGATCGGGAGGCTTCGGTCTGGCCTCTTGACACGGCCAGGATTGCACCCCGAATCGATTCGGTCATGTAGGAACCGATGTTGATACCCAGTCCCAAGACACCCGCCATGAACGGTTCCAACTGGATCCCGATCTGGGGTCCGCCGAAGTAAATGACGAAAAGCTGGATCAGACACGGGGTGCCTCTGAAAACACTGACATAGACCCGGGCCGGAATCTGCAGGAAACGGTTTTGGGAAAGTCGGCAAAAGGCCGCCGGGAATGCGATGCTCAACCCGAGTGCAAAGGAGAGAAACGACACCACCACGGTGGACCACGCGGCCTTGGCGAAAAATGGAGCAACTTTGATGATCAGCTGGTAATCCACCGCCGTCTCCTCAATGGTGGTCCCGCCGGGGATGAATCGGAAGCCGGCGGATCTCCCGGACAAGACCGATGATCTCCGTCACGGCGGCTTCGAAAAAGATCCGGCCCTGCCGGGCGTCTGCCGCTGTCGGGTCTCCCATGGTGCCGGTTTTGGTCTGCGCCGACCACCAGGACATGCACATGGCCTTGGCCCCGCCCATAAGGTCCAAAGAAAAATAGCGGCTCGAAGGATCATGGGAGATATCGGCCTCGGCTTCTTCCATCACCACATGATCCGGGTCGAAGTACAGGTAAATGGAAGTTTCCATTTCCCCGGCATGGGCGATGCCGCCGATCCTGGAACGCCGATGCCCGGCAAGGGTTTCGCCGATCAGGTTCCAGTAGGAGGCCGACACACAGACCGCCTCTGTTTCAATGACGGTTTTCCGCGCCGCCAAATCCAGAACCGGGTGATTGGAACCGTGCCCGTTGAGCAGGAGGATGCGCCGGAACCCGTGGTGGGCCAGGGAACGGGTGACATCCAACACAAAATGCATCAGGGTTTCGGGCTGGATGAAGATCACCCCCGGAAAATCCTTGTGGTGTTCGTTGAAGCCGAAGGGGATGGTGGGCAGTAGAAGAACTTCCCCGGGAATCTTTTCCGCCACCGCTTCGGCCACGCGGGTGATGATGAAATTGTCCGTGTCGAGGGGCAGGTGTTTCCCGTGGTCTTCCATGGCGCCCACCGGCAGGATGACCACCCGGTCCTTATCCAGTTTACGGATTTCAGGCCACGTGAATTTCCCATAGCGGGTTTTCAAGTTGTCGAACCCTCCTTCGACCCGGCGTGACGGAGTCGAACGACCGCATCGACTCCGCCGCACCGATTCAGGTTACCGGATATCGTAACCGATCCATTCCATGGCGATTTTTTTGTAGGTGCCGTCGGCCATCATATCGTCCAGCGCCTTCTGCATCGCTTCCTTGAGCTTCGGATTGCCCTTGCGGATGGCGATGCCGATGTTGACGTCTCCCCCTTCGATGCTCGGGATTTCGACCTTCTTGATCGGTTTGCCTGATTTCTTGATGGCCAGCAAACCGGGCACGGAATCGATCACAATGGCGTCGATCCGCTTATTTTCAAGGTCCAGGAAAAGTTCGGGAAGGCCCTTGTAAGTCTGCACCATCCATCCATCCTGCTCCCGGGCCCATTTTTCATGGGTTTCTCCCAGGGTCGCACCGACCTTGTGTCCCTTGAGATCCGACAACTCCTTGATTTTCTCTTCGTCTTCGGCGCGGATGAAGATGCCCCTTCCGCTCCGGTAGTAAGGTCCGACGAAGTCAACCATTTCCAGGCGCTTGGCGGTGATGGTCATGCTGCCGCAGATGGCATCGTATTTGTTGGCCAGCAGGCCCGCCAGAATACCGTCCCACGCGGTCGTCACGATGACCGGCTTGACACCGAGACGTGTGGCGATTTCCCGGGCGATCTCCGCATCGAACCCCACCACCTCGTTCTTGTCATTGACGAAGTTGAAGGGCGGGTAGGCACCGCTCATGGACAATTTCATCTCGCCCGCTGCTTTGATCTTGTCGTAATCTTCCGCCGTCGCGACGGACGTCAGTACAAACATCGCCGTAACGGCCAAGCTGAAGAACAGGATGCTTTTTTTTCTCATGGGATCCTCCGTTGATAAATCGTTGGTAAAGGGTAATGTCTTATTGCCGCTCTTGCCTGTATTGAAATATCCCCCCTTTCCGCTTTCACGCTTTCTCAATGTTCCGGCACAGCCGGATGAATGCCCGATCCAATCGGTCGAGTATTTCCCGACAGTCGTCCCGGCCGACGATGAGGGGCGGGGCCACCAGGACGTGATCCCCATAAAGCCCACCGATACACCGGCGGGGATAAATGATCAGCCCTTCGGCGAACGCCGCTTCGGTCAACGCCAGATGTACGTTTCGCTCCGGCGGGAAGGCTTCCCGGCGCGTGCGGTCCCGGACCAACTCCACGGCCAGAAGGAGTCCTTTGCCCCGCACATCGCCGATGACTTCGTATTTCCGGGATAAAACGTCGAGTCCCTCCTTCAGCACCCCTCCCATGGCGGCCGCATTCTCCGGGAGCCGTTCTCCGGTAATGATCCTCAAAACCTCGAGTCCGACGGCACAGGCCATGGGATTTCCGGCGTAGGTGTGGCCGTGGGAAAAGCCGCCCTTGTCGAGGAGTTCCTCCACGATATCCGACCTCGTCATGACCGCCCCCAAGGGATAGTATCCGGCGGCCATCCCTTTGGACAGGGCCACGATATCCGCTTCGATCCCCCAGTGTTCGTAGGCGAAAAGCTTTCCCGTCCGCCCGAAGCCCGTCATCACTTCATCCAGAATCAACAGAATGCCGTACTTGCGGCAAATCCCCTGGATCACCTCGAAATAGTCATCGGGGGGAACCACTGCTCCGGTGCTGGCGCCGCCGACGGGTTCGGCCACGAAGGCCGCCACATTCTCGGGACCGTGCAGACGGAGGGTTTCTTCGAGGGCCCAGGCGCACCTGAGACCGCAGGACGGATAGCGCAACCCGTATCGACACCGGTAGCAATAGGGGGCCGGAATCTTGGGATACACCCGGATCATCGGGCGAAAGGGGATTTCCAGTGGCGCATAGGAGGTAAGGGCCAGGGCACCGAGGGTGCTGCCGTGGTAGGACGGCTCGCGGCTGATGAAATGAATCCGGGAACCTTCACCCTTGTTGAAGAAGTACTGCCGGCAGAGTTTCATCGCCGATTCCACCGCCTCGGATCCCCCCGAAACAAAATAGACCCGATTGAGATGGGGAGCGCTGTGGGCCACCAGTGCGGCGGCAAGATCGATGGCGGGCTGGTTTTCGAACTGGGTGCGGTATACAAAAAAGGCTTTCTTTGATTGTTCGGCAATGACTTCGGGGATTCTCGGGTTTCCATATCCGATGTTGCTGATTACGGCACCGGAACAACCGTCGATGTAAGACCGGCCTTCGGAATCCCATATGCGGATCCCCTCGGCCCGTTCAACGATGGGCAGCGGAGACCTGGCCTGGTAGAAAAGGTGGTTCTGACGGGGTTGCGACATGGAAGTTCTTCCTTTGTTACCTCCCTTCCGGGATGATCCGGGAAAGGACCCATAGGTGAACACTATCTTGAGAACCGACTGTTGCCGCAGATCTTTTCTTTTAAAATCGCCGCGACCGCACCGGCCGAGGGTCGATGGCCTTCAAATTCGTAAAGCCGCTTTCCGTGAGACGAAGGACCGCTTCTCTTGCCGTTTCACGGGGCATACGGATCTGAAGGATCTTCGGACCACTTTCGCGGATAACTTCGACTTCATTTTCACCGGCGCTCAGATCGTCCAGAATATCAAGTGCTTCCTTCAGACCGGCGCCGCCCGGATGCAGTTCCAGAAGGATCGTGGCATGAAAAGGATGGGGCTCAACGGTGCTTACCATTCGATCAAAAATGTTCAACTTGGACTCCTTGCACCCGGTGACAGCGAATTTTTCTTCCCCCAAAACACATCCTTGGCGGGTTCATCCATAAGGCAAGCAATTTATGTGCCGGAGCGCAAAAATCTTTTTTTATTATACACTACAACATGTTGCGGAAACCCGCCTTGTTGCAAAAACGCACCATATTTTTCGGATTCACTGAACCATAATCAATATAAAAATCTTGTTTAATTTGATAAATGTCGCATTAGGCGCAAATATGAACCATGGTGCAAATATGAAACAGGCGGCGTTTCAGGGCGGGTGCCGGCTACTTGTCGATGCCGTGGCGCTGAATTTTTCTAAACAAGGTGGAATGATGAAGGCCAAGCAGTTTGGCGGCTTCCCGGAGGGAATGCGTCTTATTCAGTGCGTCGCGGATGAGATTTTTTTCTATCGACGCCGTCACAGCACGAAGATCCCATCTGTTTTTCGGTACGGGCGGGCAGATGCCTTCGTCGTGCCGGTTGACCTGGGCGGGAAGGTCTGCTTCGCAGATGGTCTCCGAAGGCCCGAGAACCACCAGCTGTTCCAACAGGTTGGCCAATTCCCTCACATTCCCCGGGAAAAGGTAGCGACACAACGCGTCGACGGCAGGCGGCAGGATCCGCTTCCGGCATCCGTACTTCTCATTGAAGCGCTCCAGGAAAAAATGAATCAGCGGCGGGATGTCTTCGGGCCGCTCCCTGAGAGGCGGGATCTGCAGAGGAATGATATTGAGGCGGAAATACAGATCCTTTCGAAATTTTTTTCTCCCGATCATCGCTTCCAGGTTTCGGTTGGTGGCGGCGATCACCCGGACATCGATTTTCCGGGCCTCGGTCGCCCCCACCCGCGTCACCTGGTTGTCTTCCAGGAATCGAAGGAGCTTGGCCTGCACGCCGATGGGGATCTCTCCGACTTCATCAAGAAAGAGGGTGCCGCCGTGGGCCAGTTCAAGGTATCCGGGTTTTCCCTTCACCAGGGCGCCGGTGAACGCGCCGCCTTCGTATCCGAAGAGCTCCGCCTCGATAAGGGATTCGGGAATGGCCCCGCAGTTCACGTGGATAAGGGGGCCCGATTCCCGGCCGGACGCTTCGTGGATGATCTTTACAAGAAGTCCTTTTCCCACCCCCGACTCCCCGGTGATTAAGACCCCCGCATCAAAAGGCGCGACCTTGAGGGCCGCATCCATCACCCGCTGCATGACCGGACTCCGATACACCACCCGGGTGCTGAATTCCTGGTGTTGGTGAATCCGGTTGAGCTCCGAGCGGTATTCATGGGCCAGGGCGCGGCTTTCATCCAGCTCCCGGTGGAGCCGATTCAATTCGGAAATATCCCTGGCATTGGTCACCACCAATCGAATTGCGCCCCGGGCATCGAAAACGGGATTTCCGGTAACCAGCACCTGCCGGCCGTCCTTGAGCCGTTGGATCAAAGTAACGGCGGTCCGGTTTTTTAAAACCTCCAGCGTCACGGATTTGTCGAAAATCCCTTCCCTGACGAGATCCTGCATGTTCCGACCGAGCACCTCTTCTTCCTTAACGCCGCTCATGCGCTCCGAGGATCGGTTCACCCGCAACACCCTGCCTTCGCTGTCACAGATCCACAGGCCGTCGTAGGAAGAATTGATGATGACGTCCATCTCTTCGATCAATTCCTTGTGGGACGCCAATTCAGAGAGCAAATGCTCGAATTCGGAGATGTTTTGGAATAGCGTGACGACTCCGGCGATGCTACCGTCCAATGAAAGGGGAATCTGGTCGACGATCAGCATGGTGCTACCGATTTTCAAGGGAACCGCCGCATGGATTTGGCCGGTCCGCAAGACTTTTTTAATATCCGGCCATAATTCAGGGAAAACGTTCCGGATAAAACGATCCAGAACCGTTTCCAAAGACTTGCCGAAAATTTTTTGCGCCACCTCGTTAAAAAGTCGGATGCGACCTTTGGGGTCGACGAAGAGAATGCCGGGGGACAGAAATTGGGCTTTCTCCGACAGGGACAGCTGGTTATAGACACTGGATTGGGGCATCGTCCGCCGCTTAATAATAATGGGTAA
>JAFDGC010000070.1 GCA_019309485.1 Deltaproteobacteria bacterium
ATGATCCAGCTCGGGGGAACCCCCATTTTCATTGGGGCCGCCGATTCCCAGATTTCCCGGGGGGAGCCTGCCCGGGATACGGCCCGGGTCTTGTCCCGCTACCTGAACGCCGTAGCTGTCCGCACCTTTTCCCAGGATCTTCTGGCCGAATTCGCCGAATTTTCCGACATCCCTGTGATCAATGCCCTGACGGACCGCTTTCACCCCTGCCAGGTCCTTTCCGACCTCATGACGATCATCGAAAAGAAGGGGGGATACCGGGGGATCAAGCTCGCCTGGGTGGGGGACGGGAACAACGTGGCCCATTCCTGGATCAATGCCGCCGCCGTGTTGGGGCTCAACCTGACACTGGCCTGCCCCGACGGGTACATGCCCGACGAACGGGTGGTGGATGAAGCCCGGAAACGCAATCCCGACGGCATCGTCCTTACCGAGGATCCCGTCGCCGCCGTGACCGGAGCGGATGTCATCTACACGGACGTGTGGGCGAGCATGGGGCAGGAACGGGAACACCGCATTAGGGAGACGAGCTTCAAATCCTTTTGCGTTAACGAGGCCCTGGTGAAAAGGGCGAAAAAAGACGTGATCGTCATGCATTGCCTTCCCGCCCACCGGGGAGAAGAAATCACCGAGTCGGTCCTGGAAGGGCCGCGCTCCGTGGTATGGGACCAGTCCGAAAACAAGCTTCACATGCACAAAGCCGTCTTGCTGGAATATATTGACTGACGGAATTCCACGCGGAAAGGATCGATTCATCGAAATGAAAGACAAGATTCAAAAAGTGGTGCTGGCGTACTCGGGGGGGCTCGATACCTCCGTGATCCTCAAGTGGCTCATGGAAACCTACGGCTGTGAAGTGATCGCCTTTTCGGCGGACATCGGCCAGGATGAAGAACTGGACCACATCCCCCAAAAAGCCAAAGCCACCGGCGCCTCCAGGGTCTTTGTGGAGGATTTGAAAGAAACCTTCGTGAAGGACTTCGTCTTTCCCGCATTCCGGGCCAACGCCATTTATGAAGGCCAGTATCTGCTGGGGACCTCCCTGGCCCGGCCCCTGATCGCCCGGCGCCAGGTGGAGATCGCCCGGTCCGAGGGGGCGGATGCCGTGAGCCACGGCGCCACGGGAAAAGGAAACGATCAGGTCAGGTTTGAGCTGACCTACCTGGCCCTGGAGCCGGGAATCCGAATCATTGCCCCGTGGCGGGAATGGTCCTTGAATTCGCGCAGCGATCTCATGGCTTTTGCCGAAAAGCACGGCATCCCGGTCCCCGCCACCCAGGCCAAGCCTTACAGCGTGGACCGGAATCTGTTGCATATCAGCTACGAAGGAGGGATCCTGGAGGACCCCTGGCAGGCCCCGCCCGAGGACCTGTACACCCTGTGCACGCCGCTTGAGAAAGCGCCCGATTCCCCGGAGATCGTGGAGATCGCCTTTGAAAAGGGGGACCCCGTGGCGGTGGACGGTCAACCCCTTTCCCCGGCGGCGCTTTTGGCCCGGTTGAACCGCCTGGCCGGGAAGCACGGCATCGGCCGCGCCGACGTGGTGGAAAACCGGTTCGTGGGAATGAAATCCAGGGGGATCTACGAAACCCCCGGCGGGACGCTCCTCAGGGCCGCCCATATCGCCATGGAATCCATCACCATGGACCGGGAGGTCATGCACTTAAGGGACTCCCTTATCCCGCGGTACAGCGAGCTGGTGTACAACGGGTTCTGGTTCTCGCCGGAGATGAAGATGCTCCAGGCCATGATGGACGACGCCCAGACGGACGTGTCGGGGGTGGTGCGCATGAAGCTTTACAAGGGCAACTGCATCGTCCTGGGGAGAAAATCGGACGCTTCCTTGTACCGGGAGGATTTCGCCACCTTCGAAGACGATACGGTCTACAGTCAAAAGGACGCCGAAGGGTTCATCCGGCTCAACGCCCTGCGGCTGCGCATACGGAAGATGATCCGGAACAAAAGATAGAAGTCGTTTTAAAACCCCATCTGAGGCCCAATGACTGCGTTGCAGGCCTCCGGTAAATGCTCACATACTCAGTAGTATGCTGCGCTTTCCCGATCGGCCTGACGCCTTGCCCTTGGACCTCATTCGAGGTTTTAAAACGACTTCTCAAAGTAAGCTGTTTCAACGGCATGGGAGAAAACCAATGACGGAAAAACTTTGGGGGGGGCGCTTCTCGGAACGCACCGACCGCATCGCCGAGACCTTCACCGCGTCCATCGATGTGGACCGGCGCCTGTATGCCCACGACATTCAGGGGAGCATCGCCCACTGCCGGACCCTGGCCAAGGCCGACGTGATCACAGCCCAGGAGGCGGACACCCTGATCCAGGGGCTCATCAAGATCAAGCGGGCCATCGAACACCGGGAGTTCGAGTTCGATGAAAGCCTGGAAGACATCCACATGAACATCGAGGCCCGGCTCATCCAGGACTTGGGGAAGGTGGCCCAGAAGCTGCACACGGCCCGGAGCCGGAACGATCAGGTGGCACTGGATGTGCGGATGTTCCTCCGGGAGGAAACCCTTGCCGTACTCCAGGACCTGCTGCGCCTGCGGCGAGTCCTGGTGGATCTTGCCGGCGGGCACCTGGATGTTCTCCTTCCCGGATACACACATCTCCAGAGGGCCCAGCCCGTGTTGTTGTCCCACCATCTAATGGCCTATTATGAAATGTTCACCCGGGATTTCGAACGGTTCGAAGACGCCTTCGGCCGCATGGACGTGATGCCCCTGGGGAGTGCGGCCCTGGCCGGCACCCCGTATCCCATCGATCGGCATTACACCGCACAACTCCTGCGTTTTTCAAAGGTGGCCCCCAACAGCATGGACGCGGTTTCGGACCGGGATTTCATCATGGAGTTTTTGTCGGATGCGTCCATTGCCATGGTGCACCTGAGCCGGATGAGCGAAGAGTTGATCCTGTGGTCTTCCTCGGAGTTCGGTTTTGTGGAGATTCCCGACGCCTTTGCCACGGGGAGCAGCATCATGCCCCAGAAGAAAAACCCGGATATTCCGGAGCTGGTGCGTGGAAAAGCCGGGATCGTTTTCGGGAACCTTTTGGCCATGCTGACCCTCATGAAAGGCCTTCCCTTGACATACAACCGGGACCTGCAGGAGGACAAGGGGCTCCTTTTCCAGGGGACGGATACCCTCAAGGCCTGCCTGGGCGTCTTTATCGCCATGCTCGGAAAAATCCGGTTCAATGCCGGGGCCATGGGGCGGGCGGCCATGTCCGGGTTTCTCAATGCCACAGACCTGGCCGATTACCTTGTTGCCAAAGGGATGGCCTTCCGGGACGCCCACAAATGCGTGGGAGAGGCCGTAAAGTACGCCTTGTCCGGGGGAAAGGAACTCCGGGACCTGACACTGGAGGAACTCAAAGCCTTTTCTTCTTCCGTTGAAAAGGATGTCTATACCATCCTGGAAACCGAGGCCATGATCAGCCGGCGGGCGTCCTTCGGGGGAACGGCCAGGCGCTGCGTGGTGTCGGCCCTGGAGACGGCCCGGGCGAATCTGGAAGAAGATGGGCGTCGCTTGGACGCCCTGGTCCGGCGGATCCTGGATTCGGATTCGAATCAATCCCCATGATGGAAGCGAGGGCTCCCATGCGCATCGTCCTTTTTTTGACTTTGGTTTTGGCGGTTTTTTTGATACAGGCATGCGGTGTCAAGAAGGCGCCGGTGGCGCCGGCGCCGGAACAGCTCCCGGCCGTGACGGATCTGCGGGTGACCCGGGGGCCCCAGGGGGTGTGGCTGAGCTGGTCCATGCCCGGAAGCCCGCCGATGGATCCCTCGAAACTGACGGGTTTTCACATCTATCGTTTTAAAACAGAGGCCGTCGGCGCAGACTGTGGGGACTGCCCGGTTTTCTTCGAACGCCTGGCCGAAATCCCGGCGGATATTCGGCTCGATGCCGGGACGGATACGCCGGTCTTTGTTTACGAAGATCAACCGGAGAAAGGGTTTTACTATATCTACAAGGTGAACCCGGTGGATCGGGAAGGCCGGGAGGGTTTGGATTCCAACGCGGCGGGGGTACTGTTTTAAAACAGGCAAGGCCGGGTTTTACACTCCCGCCAAGGCGGGGGCAAGCCCGCCGGAAACCGGCGGATATTTCCCGGCGGGATGTTATACGCCGCCGGCATAGCGGCACAGACTTTTAACAGGGAAACCCATGCATCATTTCGAATATCGAAACGCCGAGCTGTACGCCGAAGACGTCCCGGTGAAAGCCATCGCCGACGCGGTGGGGACGCCCTTTTACCTTTACAGCCACGCCACCCTGGCGCGCCACTTCAACGAGTTTTCGGACGCCTTCAGAGGAATGGACCGGCTGGTCTGTTACTCCGCCAAGGCCAATACGAACCTGGCCATCCTTTCCCTTTTTTCAAAGATGGGCGGCGGCCTGGACATCGTCTCCGGCGGCGAACTGTACCGGGGCCTGGCGGCGGGAATTCCGGCGTCGCGCATCGTTTACAGCGGTGTGGGAAAACGGATCGATGAAATCGATTACGCCCTGAAAGAAGGGATTCTCATGTTCAACGTGGAATCCATCGAAGAACTCAGGCTGTTGAACGAACGCGCCGGAACCCTGGGGAAAACGGCGCCCATCGCGCTGCGGGTCAATCCGGACGTGGATCCCAAGACCCATCCGTACATTTCCACGGGGCTGGAGAAGAACAAGTTCGGCATCGACGTGGAAGGGGCCGTGGAAGGGTACCGTCTGGCCAAAACCCTGTCCCATGTGCAAGTCCGGGGGATCGACTGTCATATCGGTTCCCAGATCACCGAAGCCACCCCCTTTCAGGATGCCCTGAAGAGTCTGGTGGCCCTGGTGGAAAAGCTCCGGGACGCCGCGGGCATCGATTTTGAATACATCGACGTGGGGGGCGGCCTGGGGATCATTTACGGGGACGAGTCGCCCCCCCTGCCGGAAGAATACGCCCGGGCGATTGTGGATGCCCTCAAGGGGACTTCCCTGAAGCTGATCCTGGAACCCGGCCGCGTGATCGTGGGAAACGCGGGGATCCTGGTGACCAGGGTACTGTACCGGAAAAAGGGGAAGGCAAAGGAGTTCGTCATCGTGGATGCGGGCATGAACGATCTCATTCGGCCCTCATTGTATCATGCCTATCACGGCGTGCAGCCAGTGGTAAAGGCCCGGAGAAATAAAGTGACGGCCGACGTGGTGGGTCCCATCTGTGAAAGCGGGGATTTTCTGGCCGCGGACAGGGAAATGGCGGACCTCAAAAGCGGGGAACTGGTGGCCGTCATGAGCGCCGGCGCCTATGGATTCGTCATGGCGTCCAACTATTGCTCCAGGCTGCGGGTGGCCGAAGTCATGGTGAAAGGGGACCGGTTCCACGTGGTTCGGGAGCGGGAAACCTACGCAGATTTGATGCGGGGGGAATCCATCCCGCCGTTTTTGACGTAATGCCGATGATGAAAACAATTCCTTTTTACAAGATGAGCGGGGCCGGAAACGACTTCATTCTCATCGACAACCGGGAGACCGCGGTTGACGAGGCCCTGCTTCGTGCCTTCATCCAAGGAGTCTGCCGCCGGAGGCTTTCCGCCGGGGCCGACGGATTGATTCTGCTCGAAACTTCCGAACACGCCGATTTCAAGTGGCGCTACTTTAACGCCGACGGGAGCCGGGCCGAAATGTGCGGCAACGGCGCCCGGTGTGTCTCCCGTTTTGCCTACTTAAAAGGCATCGCCGGGAAGATACTGTCTTTTGAAGGGGACGCCGGCATCGTGAAAGCCGAAATCGTGGGGGACCGGGTCAAGGTAAACATGCCCCGTCCCCGGGGTTTGATTCTGGACGAAACCGTGGAAACGCAGGCGGGCCCGGTGTCTTTGAGCCGCCTCAATACCGGGGTGCCCCATGCGGTGGTGGAAGCATCGGAACTGGAGGGGGTGGACGTGCGGACCCGGGGCAGGGAACTGAGATTCCATGCCCATTTCGGTCCGGAAGGGGCCAACGTCAATTTCATCCGGTTCGAGGCGGACGGCGCCATCGCCATCCGGACCTATGAGCGGGGCGTGGAGGACGAAACCCTGGCCTGCGGGACCGGTGCCATTGCCGCAGCCCTGGTGGCGGCGGCCAAAAACCGCCGGCCTTCCCCCATCCGGGTGCTTCCGAGGGGCGGAGGAGACCTGACCATCCATTTTCAACGCAAAGAAGACGGGTTCGATGACGTGTTCCTCGAAGGCGACGCCAGGGTGATTTATGAAGGTGTCATGTGGGAAGAAGCCTGGATCCCATGAAACCCTTTTATCCTTAAATTAAATCTTAATCGGTATCGGTATCGCAATCGCAATCGACCGTTCGGCATCGCATCGATTTCTGATGGAATAAGCGAATCCGATCCCGGTTGCAAAGATTTTTTCCGAGGGCAGACAACCTGTTGAAATGCACAAGAAAGGACAGCCGGAACATGATCGCCATTGAAAAAGCCGAGCGGCTCAAAACCCTGCCGCCCTATTTGTTCAAGGAGCTCGACCGCCGAAAAGAAGAGGTCCGGAACCAGGGCGTGGATGTTATCGACCTGGGGGTGGGAGATCCGGATCTTCCGACACCGACGCATATCATCGAGGCCCTTTGCCGCGCCGCAGAGGATCCGGCCAACCACCGGTACTCGTCCTATTCGGGCATGCACGCCTTCAATGCCGCCGCGGCTGACTGGTATAAAAAACGATTCAACGTGGACCTGGATCCCCGGCGGGAGGTCGTCACCCTCATCGGCTCCAAGGAAGGGATCGCCCACATCCCCCTGGCCTTCATCGATCCGGGGGATACGGCTCTGGTGCCGGATCCGGCCTATCCAGTATACAATACCGGCGTACGGTTTGCCGGCGGGACGTCCCATTTCATGGCGTTGACCAGGGAAAACGATTTCCTCCCCGACCTCGACGCCGTTCCGGGTAAAGTGGCGGATGCGGCCAAGCTCATGTTCCTCAATTATCCCAACAACCCCACCTCTGCGGTGGTGTCCAGGGCTTTTTTCGAAAAAGCGGTGGCCTTTGCCCGGGCACACAATATCATCGTGTGCCATGACGCGGCATACACGGAAATGGCCTTTGACGGGTATCGCCCCATCAGCTTCCTGGAGGTTGAAGGCGCCAAGGAAGTGGGGATCGAGTTCCACAGCCTCTCCAAGACGTATGCAATGACCGGATGGCGCATCGGTTTTGCCGTGGGGCGTGCCGAGGTGGTGGAAGCGTTGGGGCAGGTGAAAAGCAACATCGATTCCGGGGCCTTCCAGGCCGTCCAATGGGCCGGGATTACGGCTCTGGAGGCGGACCAGGCGTGCGTTGAAGAAATGAACCGGGAATACCAGGCCCGGAGGGATATTCTTGTGGAGGGACTCCAAAAGCTGGGGCTGTCGGTCTTTACCCCCCGCGCCACCTTCTACGTCTGGATTCAGGTCCCCAAAGGGATGGCGTCGGCGGAGTTTGCAGGCCGCCTGTTGACGGAAGCCGGCGTGGTGGCCACCCCTGGAAACGGTTTCGGCGCCGCCGGGGAAGGGTATGTCCGCATGGCCCTTACGGTGAACCAAAACCGGATACAGGAAGCCGTGAAACGTTTCGAGACGGTGGATTTCTTGCGTGCGGCCGGATAACGACGTATTTCTTTCGGTCGGCTCCAACCTGGGGGACCGGCTCGAAAACTGCAAGCGGGGCATCCTGGAGCTTACGGCATACGGGACCACGTTTTTGACCGGACAATCACCCTTTTATCTCACCGAGCCGGTGGACTATCCGGACCAGGACTGGTTCGTGAACGCGGTCATCCGGATCCGGACCGACCTGGAACCCGAAGCATTGCTCAGGGCCGCCCGGTCCGTCCAGGAAGCCGCGGGGAGGCGCCGGGACCGCATCCGGTTCGGACCCCGGATCCTGGACCTGGATATTTTGCTGTACGGCCACCGAATGATCCATCGCGGTGACCTGGTTGTTCCGCATCCGCGGATGCATGAAAGGCGTTTTGTGCTCCAACCCATGTGTGATATTGACCCCGATGTCATGCATCCGGTATTGAAAAAAAGCATGCAGTCTTTGTTGGAGACCCTGGGAGAGGGGAACCAGCAGGTGGTGGTCTGTCCGTGAAGCTCCTTCTCTTTATTCTGGCCGTGTATGTGGGATACCGGATCCTTCGGTCCTGGTTGGATCCGAGTTCCCCTCGAAAGACAAGATATTCGGGTTCGGACCACCGGCAGATCGATGACGTGATGGTGAAAGACCCGGTCTGCGAGGTGTATTTTCCCAAAAAGGAAGGACTCCGCGTGCGCGTGGACGGCGAGGAGCATTATTTTTGCAGCACCGCGTGCAGGGACAAGTTCCTGGAGAACCGGAAAGACAGTTGAATACTGAAGGATTCAAGGGTTCAAGGGTTCGAGGGTTCAAGGGTTCGAGGGTTCAAGGGTTCGAGGGTTCAAGGATTCAAGGGTTCAAGGGGTCGAGGGGTTGAGGGTTCAAGGGGTTGCGTATGCCGGATCGCAAAGGAGAAGAAAGGGTGGCGGCGGATAATGCCGGTATATTCAGCCCGCCGAATCGGCTGACACTGTTGCGGATCATCGCGATTCCGGGAATCATCATTCTGTTGCACTTTCCGGATCGGATTACCACGGCCTTGGCCGCCCTGGTTTTCAGCATCGCGGCCCTCACGGACTGGCTGGACGGGTACTGGGCCAGGCACAGCGGTTTGGTGTCGAACCTGGGGAAAGTCATGGACCCCGTGGCCGACAAACTGCTGGTGTCTTCGAGTTTCATCATGCTCGCCGCCCACGGCTGGGTACCCGCCTGGATCGTGTGCGTCATCATCGGAAGGGAACTGGCCGTGACCGGCCTGCGCAACGTGATCGCGGGAAAAGGAGAGGACCTTTCCGCATCCATGCTGGGAAAGTACAAAACCGGTTTTCAAATCGCGGCCATCATACCCCTCCTCATCCATTACCCGTATAGGGACATCCGCTTCCATCTCATCGGAACGATCCTTTTATGGCCTGCCCTCGTTTTCACGATCTGGTCGGGCGCGGATTATTTCATCCGTTTCCGGAAGCTCCTCAAAGGGTGACGATGCCCACTCCCAAACCATCGGTATCGAAATCGCACTCGCTATCGAAGAGAACAGGCGCGCCGTAAGACCTATGTTTTCGACATTCGATTTCGATCCCGATTTCGATTCCGGGAAAACCTGTCCAAGCAGCACAAAGGATTCAGTAAATGGTGCGAATTGTTGAAAAGGTATTGACAAAGAGGACAGGATTACGTTAAGAACGCCCTGTCGAGCGGGAATAACTCAGTGGTAGAGTGCGACCTTGCCAAGGTCGAAGTCGCGGGTTCAAATCCCGTTTCCCGCTCCATTTTTTTAAGGCGGCATAGCCAAGTGGTAAGGCAGCGGTCTGCAAAACCGCTATACTCCGGTTCGAATCCGGATGCCGCCTCCAT
>JAFDGC010000019.1 GCA_019309485.1 Deltaproteobacteria bacterium
GTGGAGGGCAATTGATTTTTCTTTGAACACTCGGGACAAAAACCCGTGAATTCAAGACGATGCCCCGTGATGGTAAAGACGGTGGCCCCGTAAAGGTCGTCTTCGATTTGATCCAGCGGTGCGATGGGGGCGTCGTCGATACGGCCGCATGCGACACAGCGGATATGATAGTGTTTGGACGGGTTCCAATCAAAGCGTTTGACACTCCCCCCGGTCTCCAGCTTTTGGATTTTCCCCATCTCGGATAAAATTTCCAGGTTTCGGTATACCGTCCCCAGGCTGATGCGGGGAAGCCGCTTTCGAACCTCCATATAAAGTTCATCCGCACTGGGGTGAGAGTGCATTTTTTCGAGTTCTTCCAGGATGACCCGTCGTTGTCGGGTCATCCGAATAGGGGGGGGCTGTCCCTCAGGAGCCCAAAAGGCATTCGGGGGATCGGCGGACATATGGTTCGATGACGGTGTTTTCAATGCGTCTTTCATTTGGTAACGCCTGCGCCGGACGACCGTTTCGGGCAGTCTTTCAGTGAACCTCAGCAGCGAGCACATTCCCCGCTGGTTCTGCCTGACGGCAGTGCTTCGCGGGTTGGAGCGAAGCGGAAATCCCGCCTTGCGGGGCAGCTGCAATAATAATTATTAACACTATATACACGTTCCCGTCAAGCCCCGGCCTTAAAACGGGCATTTTCCTTACCGGGGAGCCCCGTCTTTCAGGGCGGGCGGGTTCCACTTTTTACGATTCCATCAAAGATTGAAACCCATTCCTTTTTACAGATCAACCCACATGTCCGCATCGTTGCCGCAACTTGTACAGGTACCTGTCCCCTTGACCCGCTTTGCAGAACCCTTGGCTTCAGCCTCGGTTTCTCCGGTCCCGTGGTCTCGGGGGGATTCCAGGGTGCACGTGATGAGCATTTCCGCTTCATTGCCGCAGTTTTCGCATTTGCAAACCCGCTTGACGTGTTTGGTTTCCAGCGTCATGTCGTCTCCTTTTTCAATTTTAAACGGGGTGTTTTTCCTTTGGATTTCTTTTAATATGCGGGTCTATAATGAAAAAGTCAAGGCGCACGGGATCCGGTCCGCTGGGGTTCTTTGTTTCCGAAGCGGCGGTTGAAAATAGCCGAAGACGATGCTAAAATGCTTGGGACGAAAAAGGCCCGGATACGAGGGATCCAGACGCGTGCAGTTATTGCGGATCAAAAAAGGATATACGCTTCGGGCGGCGGGCGTGCCTTCTTTAAATCTTGAGCGGCGCAAAACTCCGGACACGGTGGCCGTCGTCCCCCATTATATTCCCTTCATCAAACCGCGGTTGGCGGTTCAAGAGAAAGATGCCGTTAAGACCGGGACACTCCTTTTTGCAGACAAGCACTGGCCGGAACTGAAATTCCGCTCTCCCGGCACAGGCATTGTGGAAGCCATTCGTCTCGGGCCCCGTCGCATCCTTGAGGCCGTAGTGATCCGGCTCGATGAAAAAGAAACCCACGAGTCCTTTGAACCGGTTTCCGATGCCGCCCTCGAGACAATGGGAAAAGCGGACCTGAAATCCCGGATCCAGGATGGGGGCTTGTGGGCCCTGTTTCGGGAGCTGCCGTTTCGAAACATTCCGATGGGGGCAAACGATCCGCCAGGCATCATTGTCACCCTGGGCACCCGGGAACCCTTCGAGCCGCACCCGTCGGTGTATTTGAATGACGCCTCGGCGTTGTTCCGGTTCGGGTTGCGGGTCCTTCAAAAACTTTCCGGACATGTGGCGGTGGTGCTTCCGTCGAAATATGCAGTTCCCTCGACTTTGAAGGAAGCGGTCACCCATGAGGTCTCCGGACATTACCCCTGCGGGGATGCCGGGGTGTTCCTGTACCGGACCAAGACGGATCCGAAACACAACCGCACCTGGACCCTCCATGGTCAGGATCTTCTTCTGTTGTCCCGGTTCCTGCGGGAGGGGCGTTATCCAACCCAAAAGATCGTGGTGACGGCGGGACCGAAAGCCCAAAATCCATGCCATGTAACGGTCCGGCTGGGCGCTCCTCTGCGCCATATCGCCCGGACATCGGGCAGCGACGGCGCTCACCGTTTCGTGGTGGGGGGCGTTTTCACCGGATATCCCGCCTCCGGAGAGGATTACCTCGGCTTCCATGAGAACGCCGTGGTCGTGCTTTCCGAGGATCCAACACCCGAAAAGTGGGCCTTTTTCAAGCCGGGATACCAAAAGCCCACTTATTCCAGGGCGTTTTGGTCGCGCCTCACTACCCGACTCCTTCCCGTGGATACCCGTTATCACGGAGAGGAACGGGCCTGCATCGGGTGCGGCTATTGCGCCGAGGTCTGCCCCGTGGACATCCTCCCCCAGTTTACCTATAAAGCCGCTGTCATCGGTGAAATGGAAGAAGCCCTGGCACACGGGATCCTGGATTGCGTCGAATGCGGGCTGTGTTCCTATGTATGCCCTTCCAAGATCGATCTTGTCCATGCGCTGAAAAGGGTCCGGGCCGACCTTTACCGGGAAGAAGTCCACCGATGAACGAAAACGGTTCGTTTTTGAAACGTATTCGAAAGGCTTTCGATCCCGATGGCTCCCTTGCACGGCTCGGTCCCATGTATGAAGCCCTGGAGTCGGTATTCCTGGCCCGGCCCCGCTTCACCCGAAAAGCCCCCATGGTTCGGGACAGCCTGGATGTGAAGCGGTACATGATGCTCGTCATCCTGGCCCTGATGCCGCACTATGGATTCGGAGTATACAACGTGGGCCGCCAGGCCCTTTCGGCGGCCGGTCGCGCTCCGGATTTTTTCCCCGCCCTTTTCCTCGGTCTTTCGGCGGTGGTTCCCATCGTCGTTGTGGTTTTTGGGGTCGGGTTTGCCTGGGAAGTCCTCTTTGCGGCGATCCGCCGGCATCCCATATCCGAAGGGGTGCTCGTGACCTGTACCCTGTTTCCCCTGACGCTGCCGCCCACGATTCCCCTGTGGCAGGCGGCCCTGGGGATTTCTTTCGGTGTCGTGATCGGGAAAGAGATTTTCGGGGGAACGGGACGCAACTTCCTCAATCCGGCCCTTACCGGCCGGGCGTTCCTTTATTTTGCCTATCCGGCACAAATTTCAGGGGACGGGGTGTGGACCCTTCTCATCGACGGCCGGACGGTCCCTGTGGATGCCTTTTCCGGTGCCACCCCGTTGTCGGTGGCCGGAGGTATGGAGCGGCTCCAGGATATTCACGGGGTCCTCCTGGATTCGGGGTATACCCTGTCCCGGCTGCTTTTCGGCCTTTATCCGGGGAGCATCGGCGGGACGGCCGCCTTTCTGGCGGTCCTGGGGGCGGCCTTCCTGGTGCTCTTGGGAATCGCCAGTTACAGGATCATTCTGGGTTGTATCCTGGGGCTTGTGATCACCGCCGGGATCCTCAATCTTTTGGCGGGTCCGGAGTTGCTGCCGTATCTTTCCCTGAATCCCTTTTATCACCTCTTGATGGGAGGATCCATGTTCGCCTTCACCTACATGGCCACGGATCCGGTATCTTCCTGTCACATGCAGGGCGCCCGATGGATTTTCGGGTTCGGCATCGGGGCCCTCACCGTACTGATCCGGGTGTTCAACCCGGCCTTTCCGGAAGGGGTGGGGCTGGCCGTGCTCTTCATGAATCTCTTTGCGCCCCTTTTGGATGAAATGGCGATCAAGGCGCGCTTGAAAAGGCGGGTGCTCAATGTCTGAATCGGCTCGCTCCTTTTTTTTCGCCGTCGCCCTTTGCGTGGTCTGCAGCGTGCTCCTCACGGCGGCATCCACAGGGTTGCAGCGCCGCCAGGAGCACAACATGCGCCTGGAAAAACAGCGCAATGTTTTAAAGGCCGTCGGGTTGATCGTAGCCGGGAAACCGTTGGTCGAAAGTCAGATCGAAAAGCTCTATAAGGAAAAGATTAAAACCTTTTGGGTGACACCGGAAGGGGAACTGGTGGATGCGAAAAAACACGCAGGCACGGACCTTCCCCTGTATGTCCGGCTCGAGGATCGCACCATTCACACATACGCCGTTCCCGTGGAATCGGACGGCCTGTGGGGGAAGATCTACGGATATCTGGCCCTGGAAAATGACGGGGCCACCGTGGCCGGGTTCACGGTGTTTCAGCATTCGGAGACCCCGGGCCTGGGCGGAGAGATCGAAAAGGAATGGTTCCAAAAAGAATGGATCGGAAAAAAGATCGTGGATAAAGACGGAAACTTTATCTCCATCCGCATCGCTCGGGGGGAGGCAGGGGAAGCGGTTCCGGAACGGATGCGTCCGCACACCGTGGACGGGATCAGCGGAGCCACCCTGACCGGGCGGTATCTCACCGCCGGGATCCGGGAAACCCTGGAAAGCTACGAGCCGGTATCCATCCGTTTCCGAAAAAACATGATTGGAGTCCCTTGATGAAACCGGCACGGAACATAAACGGTTTTCAAGCCGTGGTGGGGGGCCGCCCATGACGCCGGCTCCGGTCCAGGCCCTGCGCAAATCCCGGTCCTACAAGGCCGTTGCCCGGGCCCTGTGGGAAGCCAATCCCATTTCCAAACAGATTCTGGGAATCTGCTCGGCCCTGGCCGTGACGGTGCAATTGAAGACCGCCCTGGTCATGAGCATTGCCCTGACCTTCGTGGTGGCCTTTTCCAGCCTCATCATCTCCCTGATGCGGCGCGCCATGCCGCGAAACATCCGCATCATGGTGGAGGTGTCCGTCATCGCCACCCTGGTGATCCTGGCCGATGAATTTCTCCGGGCCTTCATGTACGATGTGAGCCGGCAACTCTCGGTCTTCGTAGGGCTGATCATTACCAATTGCATCGTCCTGGGCCGGGCGGAAGGGTACGCCCTGTCCAACCCCCCCTGCAAATCCTTTGTGGACGGCCTGGCCAACGGCATCGGGTACGGCTCGGTCCTGATGGGAGTGGCATTCCTCAGGGAACTGCTGGGATCCGGAAAACTCTTCGGATATCCGGTCATCCCCGCATTTTTTTACGAGGCCGGGTACCTGGACAACGGGCTCATGCGGCTCGCCCCGGGCGCCTTCATCATCATCGGGCTCTTTGTCTGGCTGGAGCATACGCTTCTTTCAAGGAAAAAAGGGCGATAGAACGGACGCATGGGTATGGAAAACCTGATCAGCATCGCCGTCAATTCCATCTTTGTAGGGAATATCCTGCTGGCGTACTTTTTGGGGATGTGCTCCTTTGTGGCCATCTCCAAGAACATGAAGACCGCCGCGGGGCTCGGCGTTGCGGTCATTTTCGTGTTGACCGTCACCACGCCGGTCAACTGGCTCATTTACCGTTTTTTGCTGGCGCCGGGCGCCCTGGCCTGGGCCGGGTTTCCGGAAGTGAACTTGAGCTACCTGAAGCTGGTCCTGTTCATTGCCACCATTGCCGCCATGGTCCAGGCTCTGGAAATGGTCATCGATCGCTATTCCCCGGCCTTGTATGTCTCCCTGGGGGTCTTTCTTCCCTTGATTACCGTCAACTGCGCCATTTTGGGCGTTTCCCTTTTCATGGTGGAACGGGCGTACACCTTTCCCGAAACCGCGGTTTTCGGCGCCAGTTCCGGGATGGGCTGGGCCCTGGCAATCATCGCCATGTCGGCCATTCAAAAAAAGCTGCGTTATGCGGATGTACCGGAGGGGCTCCAGGGCTTTGCCATCAACATGATCACCACCGGCTTGATGGCCATCGGGTTTATGCTTTTTGCCGGAATCTCCATGTAACCTGCGGCGCACTTTAAAATTGGTCGGTTGATTTAACAAAGGCAACAAACGGTGGAAATTTTCATCATCGCACTGGCGGTCTTTACCTGCGTCATCGGCCTCATGGTCGTGGGGTTGCTTTTCGTGGAGGCGAAGGTCGTCGTCAAGGGGGACCGTACCGTCGTCATCAATGATGATCCGTCCAGGAGTCTCCAGGTCCCCACCGGCATATCCCTCCTATCGGCATTGACCCAAAACGGCATATTGCTTCCTTCGGCCTGCGGGGGGAAAGGAAGCTGCGGATTGTGCAAATGCAAAGTGGAAGAAGGGGGGCGGGACGTTCTTCCCACCGAATTGGCGCATCTGAATCGGGAGGAAAAGCGCGACGGCGTCCGGTTGTCCTGCCAGCTCAAGGTCAAAGAGGACATGAAAATCCGGATTCCCGAAGAGATTTTCAATATCAAAAAATACAGCGCCGTGGTGGTCTCAAACGAAAACGTGGCCTCATTCATCAAGGAATTAAAGCTGAAGCTCGAAGGAGAAGAGACGCTGGATTTCAAGACCGGGGCGTATGTCCAGATCGATATTCCGGAATACGAACGCTCCTACAGGGAGATTCATGTGGGGGAGACCTACAAGAAAGTTTGGGATCGTTTCGATTTCTGGGGACTCAAGGCCAGGGCCGAAGAGCCCGTCTATCGCGCCTATTCCCTGGCCAACACTCCGGAAGAGCCTGAATTGATGTTCACCATCCGCATCGCTACCCCGCCTCCCGGAGAGACCGAAATTCCCCCCGGCGTAGCCTCTTCGTATCTGTTCACCCTCAAGCCCGGTGACCGGGTGACCCTCAGCGGACCCTACGGGGATTTCTTTATCAAGGACACGGGCCGGGAGATGTGTTTCATCGGCGGCGGGGCGGGGATGGCGCCGCTGCGGGCCCATATTTTCCACCAGCTGCTCACGGTGAAAACCCGGCGCAGGATGTCTTTCTGGTACGGGGCCCGATCAAAAAAGGAGCTGTTTTACGAGGATCAATTCCGGGAACTGGAAAAAAATTATGATCATTTTACGTTCGTTGTGGCCCTTTCCGCCCCCGAGCCCGAGAATCACTGGGAGGGGCCCGAGGGATACATCCATCAGGTGGCGTACGACATGTATTTGAAGGACCACCCGGATCCCACGGAAATCGAATACTACCTGTGCGGGCCGCCCCCCATGCTCGAGGCGGTCCGAAAGATGCTCCATGAACTGGGGGTGGAACCGGAAATGATCGCCTTCGACGATTTCGGGGGATGACCGGCCCGGAAGCACCTTCAAATGCCCGGATCAGAAGCCAAACTTTTCCGGCGGCCGCCTTTCCGGTACATATCGATGTTCAATGATCCCCTCATTCCACGCCTTGGACACATAAAGGTTGCAATAACAGCTTCCGAATTCTTCCACGTCCGGCGCCCGGTAGACACAGGGGCAGATGATGTCCTTGTCCTTTTCCTTGTCTCCGGAAGCCAGACGGCAGGGGCAGGCCATATAACCGTACCGGTCTTTATTGATCAGCAAGGCTTCGAGGAGTTCGAAAACCTCTTCTTTGTCCCGGTTGAAATAAAACCCTTTTTTCCCCTGGCTTTCCTTGAGGGTATGATACAGTTTCTGCACGTCCATTAGAGCCCCAGCGCCTCCTTGATCTCCTTTTCCTTGTATCCCACGATCATTTTTTCGCCGATGATAACGGTGGGAAAAGAGCACCTGGGGTTGATCTTCTTGACATCTTCCAGGATGGCCTTGCGCTCTTCCCCTTCCAGAAGATCCACATCCACCACCTGATATTCCACGGTGCACTCATCCAGGAGCTTTTTCGTGGATTTGCAGTGGCTGCAGGTGCTCAATGCGTAAAGCTTTACGTCGGGTGTCTTCATTTCCTTCCTTTCTGCCTTTCCTTTTATGAGCGCCATTGGCGTTTTCCGTCATTGACCGAAACGCCTCCCCCAATCCCTGTCTAAGTCAGCCTCAAGGGAAGCGATCTTGAAATGAATCTTTTCCTGACCGGGGAGCCCCGCCCTTCAGGGCGGTGACGCGCCGCTTACTTTTTCCAGTTCCTTCATTAAAACGCCCAAGTCCGGCCGCTGATTGATATCGTGGACGTCGATGTAACGCAGGATGCCCGCCCCATCGATGACGAACAGGGCCCGTTCGCTCGTTCCGTCCGAACGCAGGATTCCGTACCGTTGCGCCACGGCGCCGTGGGGCTAGAAATCGGACAGCACGGGGAACCAAAGATCCCCCATCTGCCGGGTCCAGGCAAAGAGCGGCACCACCCATAGCAACAAACTAACGCTCGCCATCCCGATGAAAAACCGTTTCATACCTCCCATCCTTTTATGCATTTTTTACATCGAATGTTCACGATGGCCCATTATTCATACATATAGAAGTTGCTTTCCTGGTGCAATGAAAACCAGACGTTCAATAAATGAACATAATCCCATCCCCAGCGTGGACGCGATGGTAACGGCTTTAATCGCGGCCAAAGTACACCTTTTTCGATTTCAATAAATTTTGCGCCGCCCCCAGAATTTTCTTGACATAAGGAATTTTATAAATGATAACTATTACTAAAAAAGGCGTGTCAAGGGGAAAACCGGCGCCGCTTTTTCCGAAAGGGGAGAATCGGGGCCGTCGAATCAAAGGATGACGAAAGCGATTTCGCAAAACCCGTTTTATGGAGGAATCATGGAAAAAGAAAAAAAGGAAAAGAGAGACGGTATCGATCCCAAAGCGGTAACAATTTGTGACGCCACCGCCCAGATGCTGGAAAAGGCGAAAAGAGACGGTGTGGAAACGGCGTTTCAGCGGGCGGCAAACATGAAGGCGTGTCCCATTGGTGCGGATTCGGCCTGCTGCAAACACTGCGGCATGGGGCCCTGTCGCCTCAATTCCAAGGATCCCTACGGCAAGGTCGGGGTCTGCGGCGCCACCATTGACACCATCATGGCCCGGAACTTTGCCCGGATGGTGGCCACTGGAAGCGCCTGTCACAGTGACCATGGCATGTCCATGCTCGATTTGTTCCGGGAAGTGGTCAAGGGGAACATCAAAGACTATCAGATCAAGGACACTTTGAAGCTGGAAGCCGTTGCCGAGTCCATCGGCATCGCCACCGAAGGGAGGACCACCGAAGAGATCGCCCTCGAACTCTGCGATGAACTGGAAAAGACCTACACCCAGGTGGAAGGGGAGATCCCCTTTGCCAAGCGGGTGCCGGAAAAGACCTTGGAGACCTGGCGTAAGCATGGGGTGGTCCCGCGGGGAGCCATGCGGGAGGTCATGGAGATGATGGCCCGGAGCCACATCGGCATGGATCAGGACTACACCAATATCGTCAAGCAATGCAGCCGGACGGCCCTGGCGGACGGCTGGGGCGGATCCATGGTGGCCACGGAAATCGGGGACATCCTGTTCGGCACTCCTTCCCCCATCAGCATCGAAGTGAACATGGGCGTTTTGAAGGCGGATCAGGTCAACATCATCATCCACGGGCATGAACCGAACCTCTTTGAATCCATGTGCGAATCCGTGAACGAACCGACCCTTGTGGAAGCGGCCAAGAAAGCCGGTGCCAAAGGCATCAACCTGGTGGGGATGTGCTGCTCGGGGGCGGAGATGCTGGTGCGCCACGGCATCCCCCATGCCGGGAACTTTTCTTCCACAGAGGAGATCCTTGTCACCGGCGCCGTGGATGCCATGGCCGTGGATATCCAGTGCATCAAGCAGGGCCTGGTCAGTGTGGCGGCCTGCTACAATACGCCGTTGATTACCACCGATGCCCGATGCCACATCGAAGGGGCGATGCACATCGACTTCGATCTTTTCAACCCCAAAAAATGCACGGACGAGATCGTCATCAAGGCCATCACCCGGTTCCAGAACCGGAATCTTCCCATTGAGATTCCCCAGCAGCGCAACATCGGCGTTCACGGGTTTTCCCACGAATATATCCAGTACATGCTGGGCGGATCCTTCCGTTCCTCCTATACGCCCTTAAACGAGAACATCATCAACGGCCGGATCCGGGGCGTGGCCGGGGTCGTGGGATGCACCAACCCCCGTGTGAAGCAGGACTTCGTTCACGTGGAACTGGTCAAGGAGTTGATTAAAAACGATGTCCTGGTGGTACAGACCGGCTGTTCCCAGATCGCCCTGGCCAAGGCGGGGCTGACCACCCCCGAATCGGCGGTGCTGGCGGGCCCCGGGCTCCGGGAAGTCTGCGAAACCGTGGGGATGCCACCGGTTCTGGGGATCGGTTCCTGTGTGGATAACAGCCGGATCCTGATCGCGTGTGCGGAGATGGTCAAGACCGGGGGGCTGGGCAGTAGCATGGCAGATCTTCCGGTGGCCGGGGCGGCGCCCGAATGGATGAGTGAAAAAGCCATCGCCATTGGGCATTATTTTGTGGCTTCGGGTGTCTTCACGGTCTTTGGGGTGACGTTTCCCATCGTTGAAAACACCAAATTCCATCAACTCCTCTTTGACGAGCTCGAAAAGCAGGGCTTCGGAAAATGGGGATTCTCCGCCGATCCCTATGAAATGGCCCGGCTGATGATCGAGCACATCGATAAAAAGCGAAAGGCGTTGAGCATCGACAAGGCCCGGGAACGGGTCCTCATGGATATGGCGGACCGCCAGAAGCTCGAAGTGGCGTAATCTTCGAAAGCCCCCTGTGCAAACAAAGTGCCTCCCTGCCGGGGGGCCTTTGCGTTCGGTTAAAGACCAATCTCCGGGTGACGCACCAAAAAGCGGTAAAGGGTGGCGCGCCCCACGCCTAAAGCCGCCGCCGCCCTGGATTTATTTCCCCCGGTCTCCCTGAGGGCCTGGCGAACGCGGGGGGAGTCGAGTTTTCCGGTAGGGCCCGGGTGCGGGGTTTTGGCCCTTTCCGCTTTGAGTTCCAAGGGGAGGTCTTCCGCGCGGATTTCCATTCCGTTGGATTTGACGATGGCGAACTGAACGGCGCTTTGGAGTTCCCGAACATTCCCGGGCCAGTGATAATCCATCATGCAGACCAGGGCTTCCCGGGAGATCCGGAGCCGGTTCCCCCCATGAACCCGGGGGGGTTCTTTAAGAAAATGTTCGATCAAAAGGGGGATGTCGGTCTTACGCTCCCGCAATGGAGGGATCCGGATGGGGATCACGTTGAGCCGGTAATACAGGTCTTCCCGGAAGGTCTTTTTGGAAACGGCCTGTTTCAGATCCACGTTGGTGGCGCTGATTACCCGCACGTCCAAGGAAACGGTTTTTTCCGCGCCCACTTTCTCGATGGTCCTTTCCTGTAAAAAACGCAACAGCTTCACCTGCATGGTTTTGGAGAGTTCGGAGACCTCGTCCAAAAAGAGGGTGCCGCCGTCGGCCAGTTCGAAACGGCCCTTCTTGTCCCGCACGGCCCCTGAAAAGGCCCCTCGCATGTGTCCGAAAAGTTCGCTTTCAATCAGCCCTTCGGGAATCGCCCCGCAATTGATGGGGACGAAAGGCTTGTGTCCCCGGCGGCTTTCCCGGTGGATGGCGGCAGCGACCAACTCCTTTCCCGTACCGGTTTCCCCGAAAATATTCACCGGATAATCGTATCCCGAAACATTTTGGATTTGCTGGAACACCTGCAGCATTTTGGGATGATTCCCGATAATGCCGGAAAATCCGGTGAGCATTCCGGTTTTCATCTTGAGGTCCACCAGGTCCGTCATGTCCTGGAAAGAGGCCAAGACACCGAAAAAGCCGCCCTTCCCGTCGTCCATGCCCGAAACGCTCATGTCGATCACCCGGGCTTCTCCGGCCTTGGTGGTGATGTGCAGGGTGTATTCGTCGTGTTCTTTCGGGGCGGGGTTTTCGTATAAAAAAGCGCAGCGATCCCCGCAAAAGGGCTCTCCGAAGGCCTCGTGGCAATCCTTTCCCAGGACCTCTTCCCGGGTGAAACCGGTCACCCGTTCGGCTTCTTTATTGAAAAACAGGATGCGGCGTTGCAAGTCGTGGGCGATGATTCCTTCCTTAAGGTTGTCGAGGACCCGTTCCAGGGTTTTTCGGCTCGACAGCAATCGGTCGATACATAACTCCGGAGCATTCATGAATGCATGTTTTCCATCTGTAATAAAGCCATTGAGGGGGTTCGTCCGGCAGCGAGGGGAACCGTCTTGTCACCGGCAAACCGGAGCATCCTGCGTATGTTTGTAACTTAATAAGTACTCCAGCAGATTACCAAAGTCAAATCAAATGCCGCCGGAAGGCGCTCCGGGACTGGGGTATAAAAGGGAAAAAAACGCTGTCAGCAAAAGGTGTTGGCACCTCGGCGGCCCAAAAGCCCTAAATTCGACACGGCGGCTTTGGCAAAAAGATTCATGACGTTTTCCTTTCCGGATCCAAAAGGCGTCCATGCATGCTCCCGGCGATGCACGAGAGCGAAAAATCACTTGAATATTAGCATTTTTTTTCTTAAATAAAAAAGTTTATGAGCCAAATAAAAAATTGAAGAGGCAAAGCATGAAAGTATTGGTGAGCGACAACCTGGGAGAGGCCGGAATCGAGATGTTCAAGGGGGAAGAGGGGATCGAAGTCGATGTCAAAACCGGACTTTCGCCGGATGCGCTGAAGGAAATCATCGGACAATACGACGCGCTGGTGATTCGCAGCGCCACGAAGGTGACGGAAGACCTCCTGGAGGCGGCGCTTCGGTTGAAAGTTGTCGGCCGGGCCGGAATCGGGCTGGATAACGTGGACATCCCCGCCGCCACCAAGCGGGGCATCGTGGTGATGAACACCCCCACCGGGAATGTGGTGACCACCGCCGAACACGCCATCGCCATGATGCTGGCCCTTTCGCGCAATATCCCCCAGGGAACCGCCTCGTTGAGAGCGGGCCGGTGGGAAAAAAAGAAATTGCAGGGAAAAGAGATTTTCAACAAGACCCTGGGATTGATCGGATACGGAAAGATCGGTTCCATCGTGGCGGACCGGGCCCGGGGACTCAAGATGCGGGTGGTGGTCCACGACCCTTTTGTCACGCCGGAGCGCATCGCATCAGACGGCTATGAAGCTGTTTCCCTGGCGGATCTGTATCGACAGGCCGATTACATTACCGTCCATGTTCCCAAAATGAAGGCCACCATGGGACTGCTCAACAAGGACGCCTTTGCCAAAATGAAAAACGGGGTCATGATCATCAACTGCGCCCGGGGAGGGATCGTGGATGAAAAGGATCTATATGATGCCATTCAAAGCGGAAAAGTCGCCGGTGCGGCCCTGGATGTTTTTGAAACCGAACCGCCGGGGAATTCCCCCCTTTTGACCCTGGATCGGGTGATCGGAACCCCCCACCTGGGCGCATCCACCCAGGAAGCCCAGACCAATGTGGCCGTGGACGTGGCCCGGCAGATCATCGATTATCTCAAACACAACACCATCGTCAATGCGGTGAACGTCCCCTCCGTGTCCGGGGAACTTTTGGGCAGACTGGGGCCTTTCCTCCAACTGGGAGAACGGATCGGCATGCTGCAGGCCCAGCTCACCTGCGGTCCCATTCAGGAACTGGCCGTCACATACAACGGCGACTTCCTGGATTTGGACTTAAGCCCCGTCACCACGGCTGTCCTCAAAGGCCTTCTCACGCCCATGGTGAAAGAGGAGGTGAATTTCGTCAATGCGCCGGTGATCGCCAAGGAAAGGGGCATGAATGTCACGGAGACCACCGCCGCGGATGCCGAAGATTATATCCATCTCATCACGGTAAAGACGGTTTCCACCGAAATGACCAACACCGTTTCCGGAACCCTCTTTGGGAAAAAGGACGTCCGGATCGTCATGATCAACGATTTCCGCCTCGAATTGATCCCGGAAGGACATATGTTGCTGATTTACAACCAGGATAAACCCGGCGCCATCGGGAGTATCGGAGCCGTCCTGGGGAAGCATCAGATCAACATCAGCCGGATGCAGGTGGGTCAGGACAGGGCCGGCCACAAGAATGTGATTTTTATGAAGACGGACACTTCGATTCCGGAGCCGGCCCTGGAAGAACTGCGGGCCCTGCCCCTGGTCAATGTGGTCCACCCGCTTTCCTTTTGAAGAAAACGAACGCTAAGACGTTCCAACCGCAACCCCACGGATCCGCCCTTTGGGGCACAGGAGAACGGAGATGGCCGAAGAAAAAAAAGACTTTGTCATCAAAGACCGGCGATTTTCCAGCCGGGAAGAAGGAAAAGAAGAGGAAAAGGAGGTTTCCCAAAAGGACGCGCCTGAATCTGGCTTCGAAAAAATCGATTCCACAGGGCCTGGGACCGAGGATACCCAGCTTCCGGAGATCAATTTTGCCACTTTCGTCCTCTCGCTCCATTCCTCGGCGCTGGTGCATTTGGGGATCATTGAAAACCCGGCCACCGGTGAGAAGAACAAGAGCCTGGGCCTGGCGAAACAGACCATCGACATCTTGGGGGTCATCGAAAAGAAAACTCAGGGGAACCTGGAAAAGGACGAAGAGAATCTATTGAAAAACATTCTCCACGATTTAAGACTCATGTACGTTAAGGAAAAAGGATAGTCCCCTGGAGGTTCAATCCCCGGCCAAGATCAACCTGTATCTGGAGGTCACCGGGAAACGAGCCGACGGCTATCATACGCTTCGTACGCTCATGTGCCCCGTAAGCCTCCATGATACGCTGACGATCGCCTTCGGCCGGCGGGAATTCTCCGTTTCCTGTGACGCGCCGGGGGTCCCCAGGGATGAATCCAACCTCGCTTATCGCGCGGCGGTGGCGTTCTGGGATCGGGCCCCTGGAAACATCCGGCGCAAAATGGGACGGGTGGGCATCTTCATCGAGAAGCGCATCCCGGTGGCGGCCGGCCTCGGCGGCGGAAGCAGCAACGCCGCGGCGGTGCTGTCGAGACTCAACCGGCTTTTTAAAAATCCGATTCCATCCGAGGACCTTTTTGCCCTCGGACGTTCCTTGGGCGCGGATGTTCCGTTTTTCATTTTCGGAAAACCGGCCGTGGCTACCGGCATCGGCGAGAAACTTCGCGCCTACGAGGGGATGAGGCCGTTTCCCCTTCTTTTAATATTCCCGGGTTTCGGCGTTTCCACCGCCGAAATCTTTCGAGAATTCGATTTGGCATTGACAAAAGCGGAAAGAAAAATTAAACAAATACCTTTTATAAAAGGCCCATTTGATCCCCGCGATCACCTTTACAACGATTTGGAGTCCGTGACGGTGCGGCGCCATGGGCAGGTGCGTCACATGAAAGAAGCATTGATGACACACGGAGCCCTCGGCGCGCTGATGACGGGGAGCGGCCCCACCGTTTTCGGATTGTTTGAAAACCGGGAAAAGGCCGTCCAAGCGGAAAACGCCCTGATAGAAAGACCCCAATGGCGTGTTTTTCCCGCCGAGTTGATCGTATGACAGGGGCGGGGACACAAAGGACATCGGGCCGACAGGTGGATCCGGCTTGGGGCGTCGTCAAGTGGTAAGACACAGGATTTTGGTTCCTGGATTCGGAGGTTCGAATCCTCCCGCCCCAGCCACGTTTTTCAAGGCATGTGTGTGTTGCACCAGGAGGGAGAAGGCAGCCTGAATGTCTGATTTTGCAATCTTTTCGGGGAACTCGAACCCTGAACTGGCCAAAAAAATTTGTGCATACCTCAAGGTTCCCCTCGGCGGGGCCAAGGTCAAACGCTTCAGCGACGGGGAAGTGCAAATCGAGATTCAGGAAAACGTGCGGCTCAAGGATGTTTTTATCGTGCAATCCACTTGCCCCCCGGTCAACGACAATCTTGTGGAACTCCTCCTCATGCTCGACGCGTTTAAGCGGTCTTCGGTGAGGCGGATCACGGCGGTTGTCCCCTATTATGGATATGCCCGGCAGGACAAGAAGGTGGCGCCGCGGGTGCCCATCAGCGCCAAGCTGGTGGCCGATCTCTTGACGGTGGCCGGGGCCAACCGGCTGATCACCATGGATCTTCACGCCGGCCAGCTTCAGGGTTTTTTTAACATTCCGGTGGACAACCTTTTCGCCGCGGCCGTGACCATCAATTATTTAAAAAACCACTTCAACCAGGATACCGTGATCGTTTCCCCGGATGCCGGAGGGGCCGAGCGGGCCAGGGCCATCGCCAAGCGGCTCAACGCCGACCTGGCCATTGTGGACAAACGGAGGGACGCCCCCAATATGGCCAAAGCCATGGCGGTCATCGGAAACGTAAAAAGTAAAATCGCCGTTATCCTGGATGACATGGTGGATACCGCCGGCACCCTTACCGAAGCCGCCGCCGCCCTGATGGACCATGGCGCCCGAGGTGTCCATGCCTGCTGTACCCACGCCGTGTTGTCGGGTCCTGCGGTGGACCGGATTCAATCGTCACACATCGAAACCCTTATCGTGACGGATACGGTGCCGTTGAACGAAAACGTCCGGTTGTGCGAGAAAATCAAGACCCTTTCCATCGCGGAGCTGGTGGGGGAAGCCATCATCCGGAGTCACACGGGAGAATCCGTCACATCATTATTCGTTTAATCGACAGATCAAGGAGGAATGAATTTTGGAAATACTCGAATTGACATCCGCCCCAAGAACGGCGGCGGGCAAGGGTGCGGCCCGGAAATTCCGGAGACAGGGAAAGACCCCCGCAGTCCTTTATGGGTCGGGGCGCCCCCCGGTCCTGTTGACCGTATCCTTCAGCGGTCTGGAACGGGTCCTCAAGGGAAAGTCGGCGGTCCGTTCCATTTTCAAACTTGCGATTCAAAACGGCGGCACCGAATTCCGGACCGTCATGATCAAAGAGATTCAACGCCATCCCGTTACCAGGGAATTCATCCATGTGGATTTTTATGAAGTGAACATGGACCAAAAGATCCGTGTCAATGTCCCGGTGGTCACCAAGGGGAAGGCCAAGGGCGAGGAGATGGGGGGGCTCTTGCAGATCGTCCGAAGAGAGATCGAGATCCTGTGCCGCCCCATGGAAATTCCCAACACCATTGAGATCGACGTGAGCCACCTGGATTTCGGGGATGCCATTCACGTGGAGGATATCGTCCTGGACGGAGACGTGGAGATACTGGCCGAGACCAACTTTACGGTGGTAACCGTGGTCAGCCCGAGGGCGGAGGAAGAAGAAATCGAAGCCGAAGCCGAAGCTGAAGAGACCATGGAAGAAGGCGCCGGGGAAGAAGGCGCAGGCGCCGAAGAGGAAGCCTAAACAAAACCCATTGACGGGGGCGGGCGTGTGCACTTGGTGGTCGGGCTGGGAAATCCCGGAAAAGCGTATGAAAAGACACGTCACAATACCGGGTTCATGGTGGTGGACGCATTGGCCGCAGAGTTTTCCATATCCGTGAGCCAGAGGGCAAAAGGAGTGCGCTACGGTGCCGGAATCATTGCAGGGCAGGCCGTCACCCTCGCCAAGCCCCAAGGATATATGAACCGAAGCGGTCCCCCGGTGCAGCGCTTGTGCCGGGATTTGAAGCTTTCGAGCGAGGCGGTGACGGTGATCCACGACGACATCGATATCCCGTTGGGAAATATAAAAATAAAAGAGAAAGGAGGGCATGGAGGACACAAAGGCGTGCGGTCGCTCATGGATGCCTTGGGAAGCGATCGGTTCATTCGCATCCGCGTTGGAATCGGGCGTCCGGAGTCAGCGACAAGTGTTACGGATTATGTGCTGGACGACTTTGCACCCGAAGAAAAAGAAATCCTGGTCGAAGTCGTTCAGCGGGCCAAGGAGGCGGTGGTCTGCATCCTGACCCGCGGCACGAAGGAGGGCATGAACCGATTCAACACCAGTAAAACAAGAATTTTACGCTAAACCGAAAACGGAGGAAAGAATGGATTTCATCATCAAGAACATACCGTTGGTTTGCACACTAGTGGGTCTGTTGGGGGTGGCGTACGCGATGATTGTTGCCGGCATCGTGAAGGGCGCACCCGCCGGGGACGCGCGGATGCAGGAGATCTCCGGTGCAATTAAAGAAGGTGCCATCGCCTATCTGAACCGGCAGCTTAAAAGCGTGGCGATCGCCGGGCTGATTATTTTTGCCATCATTTTCGTCACCATGGGCGCAAAGACGGCTGTGGGCTTTTTGATCGGCGCCGTTGCATCCTATGCCGCCGGCTACATCGGGATGCGGGTCTCCGTCATCGCCAATGTTCGGGTGGCGGAGGCGGCCAAGAAGGGGCTGGCCGCAGGACTGTCCTTGGCCTTCAAGGGCGGCTCGGTGACCGGCATGCTCGTGGCGGGCCTGGCCCTCACCGCGGTGGCTGGATACTACCATTTCACCCGTGACGTGGTGGCCCTGGTCGCTTTGGGCTTCGGCGGAAGCCTCATTTCCATCTTCGCCCGGTTGGGCGGCGGTATCTTCACCAAAGGCGCGGATGTGGGCGCGGACCTGGTGGGGAAGGTGGAGGCCGGCATTCCCGAAGACGATCCCCGGAATCCGGCGGTCATCGCCGACAACGTGGGGGACAACGTGGGGGACTGCGCCGGGATGGCGGCGGATCTCTTCGAGACCTACGCCGTCACCGCAGTGGCCGCCATGCTCATCGGCCACCTCATGTTCCCCAAGATCGCCATTGCCACAGAGTTTCCTCTGATGCTGGGCGCCATTTCCATTATCGCCTCCATCATCGCGGTCTTCTTCGTCCGCCTCGGCACCAGCCAGTATATCATGGGCGCCCTGTACAAGGGGATGTTCGGCTCCGCGATCATGGCCATCATCGGGTTTTATTTCGCAACGAAAAAACTCATGGTCACCCTGGAAGACATCGCACCCATGGCGATTTTTTATGCCGCCATGGTGGGCATCATCCTCACCGTGGTCATCGTGATCATCACGGAATTTTATACCGGCAAGTATTCCCCGGTCAAAGGGGTGGCCGAGGCGTCCACCACCGGACATGCCACCAATATCATCGCCGGCCTGGCCCTGAGCATGCAGGCCACGGCGCTCCCGGTGCTGGCCATCTGTGTGGGGATCTTCACGGCCTATCATTTTGCCGGGCTTTATGGCATCGCCACAGCGGCCATGGCCATGCTCTCCATGACCGGAATGGTCATCGCCATTGACGCCTACGGGCCCATCACCGACAACGCCGGCGGGATTGCGGAAATGGCGGAGATGGACGAAAGCGTTCGGGCCGTCACAGATCCCTTGGACGCCGTGGGAAACACCACCAAGGCAGTGACCAAAGGATACGCCATCGGTTCGGCAGGGCTCGCGGCGCTGGTCCTTTTTGCCTGTTATGTCTATGAGTTCGTCATGCGGGGCGGGGAAGGCGGCGCCATCCGGTTCGATCTCGGAGACGTCAACGTCATCATCGGCCTTTTCATCGGCGGGCTTCTGCCGTACCTCTTCGCCTCCATCGCCATGAAGGCGGTGGGCAATGCCGGCGGGGCGGTGGTGGAGGAAGTGCGTCGGCAGTTCCGGGAGATCCCGGGAATCATGGAAGGCACTGCCAAGCCCGATTACGGCACCTGCGTGGATATCGTTACCAAGTTCGCCCTTAAGGAAATGATGATCCCCGCGTTGCTTCCGGTCGTCGCCCCTCTCGCAGTGGGTTTTCTCCTGGGAAAAGTGGCCCTCGGAGGGTTGCTTATCGGGAGTATCGTTACCGGTCTCTTCGTGGCCATCTCCATGACCACGGGAGGTGCGGCGTGGGATAACGCCAAAAAATACATCGAAGACGGCCATCTGGGCGGCAAGGGAAGCGACGCCCATAAGGCTGCGGTCACCGGCGATACGGTCGGCGATCCGTATAAAGACACCGCAGGTCCCGCCGTGAACCCCATGATCAAGATCCTCAACGTGGTGGCCCTGTTGATGGTGCCGTTTTTGTTGTAAATCGGCATCCTTTCTGAACGCATAAAAAAGGATTGGCGCAAGTCTGCGCCAATCCTTTTTTTATCCCTTGATCCCGGTTTAAATTTGTGATAAACAGACTCCAGGATGAACGATGTGCAATAGATCAATTGGAGTCGCTATGGGCAAAAGCAAAGGTGAGGCAAGGGTCGACACCTCCGGCGGCATCGGCCGAGGAGACGGTTTCCGGGTCGGGGATTTGGCGGTTTATCCCGCCCACGGTGTGGGACGGATCGACGCCATCGAGACCCGCGTCATCAACGGGGAAAGACAAGATTTTTACATTATGAAGGTCCTCGAAAACGGCATGGTGATCATGATCCCGACCCGGAATGTCCAGTCCGTTGGGTTGCGGGATGTCATCCCTGAAGGCGAGATCCCCAAGGTCTATCAGATCATGCAGGAAGAACGGGATGTTTCCCTGGAAAATCAGACATGGAACAGAAGGTACCGGGAATACATGGAAAAGATCAAAACCGGTTCCCTTTACGATGTGGCCGAGGTCTTTAGGGATCTTTATCTGCTCAAGCTGGAAAAGGACCTGTCTTTCGGCGAACGCAAACTCTACGATACGGCCCAGGGGCTTCTGGTGAAAGAGCTGTCGACCGCGAAAAACACGGACGAAAAAACGATCCTTAGCGAAATCGAATCTCTGTTCTCACCCCAGTAATCCTTCCACTACTCCACAGCCGGCCATGAAGGGTGAGCCTTCTTTCCGTCTCGTTGCTGATAAAGAGGAAAACGCCCTTCGTCTGGATGCCTATGTGGCCGGGCATATCCTCCGAATCACCCGGAGTCGCGCCCGGCGCCTCATTCTTTCCGGTGCCATTCTTGTAAACGGAATCCCGCGGAGGCCGTCGTATACGGTGAAAAAAGGGGATTCGATCACCGGAACCCTGCCGGATCCCCCGGCGCCTTTTCCAGCCCCTGAGCCGGGGGCAATCGACGTCCTTTACCAAGATGCGGCGCTGATCGTTATCAACAAGCCCCCGGGTCTGGTGGTGCACCCGGGGCCGGGGCATTTTTCGAACACCCTGGTCAACGCCCTGTTGTTCCGTTACCCGGAACTCCGGGAGGTGGGGGATCCAAAGCGTCCCGGAATCGTCCATCGCCTTGACAAGGATACCTCCGGCCTCCTCGTGGTGGCCCGATCACCCGCCGCGTACCTTCACCTGACCCGCCAGTTCAAGTCCCGAGAGGCCGTCAAATCCTATTTAGCGGTTGTCCATGGCGTCCCGGAATCGGATGAAGGGCGGATTTTACTTTCCGTGGGGCGCCATCCCAGGGACCGAAAGCGCATGACCACAAAAAATCCCAGAGGGAGGGCGGCGGAAAGCCGCTGGCATGTCCGGGAACGCTTTTACGACGCCTGTCTCCTTGAAATCGGGTTGAAAACCGGGAGAACCCACCAGATTCGGGTCCATTGCGCGGCCCTGGGGCATCCGGTCCTGGGAGATCTGGTCTACGGAAAACGAAAGTCGACACCCCGGAAAAAAAGCGGGGGAAACGCGGCGAACGCCCGTCACGCGGCGAAACGCCAGATGCTCCACGCCTGGCGGCTCCAAGTCATTCATCCGGAAACATCCGCGGTCATGCGTTTCGAAGCCCCCGTACCCGAAGATATGGAATCGTTGATGATGACCTTGAGAAAAGGCGAAAAGCAAGGGGATCCACAAGAGGGGTTTCAGAAATAAAATTTGATGAAATCGTAGAAAGCCAGATTAATCCCCGGCGGCCGACAGGGCGCTTACCCATGTTTCAAAAAGCTCCCGGCGGAGACGGTGCTCGGTGCGGGGGAGCCGACCCGAACGGAAAAAATCCAAGAGCCAATCCAGGGCAACGCGGACGTCTTCCACCGTGACGGTGATTCCCAGTACGTTGCGTTGCTGATCCCTGAATTCGAGGGTGCTTTTCACCAGGACGGAAAAGACGTGTTTGGCCTCCCGGGGAACGCTTTCCGGATCTCCGACGGCCCGGCGCAAGAGGTCTTCGAGTTCGAATTCCTCCACCCTAGGCCGCCGCGTCTTTGTTGTAGCAGATCCTGCCACAGTCCAGGCACCGGGAAGATTCCTTCTTGGCGTCTTCTTCGGAAATGACCTGGTCCACCTCCACAAAGGAACAAATCCGTTCTTCCACCGGCAACTCGGGCATGGGAATCCTCGGGATCTTTTGAATCCCCGGGACGGAATCGAAAAGGGTCCCAGGAATATGACGTTTGAAGAGGGCCTTTTCAGGAGGCGTCACGGCCTGACCGGAAAGATACAGGTGAATGGATCGGGCTGCCCGCCGACCACCGCCGATGGCGTCCACCACAAGGGAGGGTCCCGTGGCGGCGTCTCCTGCGGCAAAGATATACGGAATGCTCGATTGGAGCGTCTCGGGATCCACATCGATGGTGTTCCAGCGGGTGGTCTTGAGGGACTGGACGCGCTTTCCTTCTTCTTTGAACGTGATTTCGGGCTGTTGCCCGATGGCGGAGATGATCATGTCCGCTTCGAGAAGCGTTTCGGAGCCTTCCACCGGGACCGGCCGCCGTCTTCCGCTGGCATCGGGTTCCCCCAGTTCCATCTTGAGGTATTCCAGGTGCGTGGCGTTTCCTTGATCGTCTCCCACCACCCGAACGGGGGCGGCGAGAAAGATGAATTTGACGCCTTCATGCTCCGCGGCTTCGATTTCCACCGCATTGGCCGGCATCTCTTTCCGTGTCCGGCGATAGAGGATGTAGACCTCCTCGGCGCCGAGACGGATAAGGGTGCGGACGCAGTCGATGGCCGTGTTCCCGCCCCCCACCACCACTGCCCGACGACCGATGGGAATCGTTTCCCCGGAAGCGATCCGGGACAAAAAATCGATTCCGGTGTAGCATCCGGGAAGATCCTCCCCCTCGATCTTAAGGGAATAGTCCTTCCATGCCCCGACCCCCAGGAAGATGGCGTCGTATCCCGCCGCCACCACGGAGGGAAGGTTGAAATCGATCCCGAGTTTGACGTGGGTGTGCACCCTGATCCCGAGGTTCAGGATCCCTTCGATTTCCCAATCCAGGACTTTCTTTGGGAGGCGATATTCCGGGATCCCATAGCGGATCATCCCCCCCAGTTCGGGCATGGCCTCGTAGATGGTGACGTCGTGGCCCAGCCGCCGGAGATAATAGGCACAGGTCAGCCCGGCGGGCCCTCCCCCGATGACCGCGACTTTTTTCCCGGTGTCCGGGGCGCAAGGGACAGGGATCCGTTTCCCGGAATGCATTTCCCGATCGGCCACGAAGCGTTTCAACTGGTTGATGGAGACCGCTTCGTCTTCGATGCCCCGGCGGCAGAAATCCTCGCATGGATGCGGGCAGACCCGGCCGCATGAAAGCAACAAAGGGTTCCGATCCCGAATGGTCCGGACCGCGCCGTCATAGTCTCCCGACTTGATCTGGGCGATGTATTTGGGGATGTCGATCTGTGCCGGGCAGGTCTGCTGGCAGGGGGCCAGGCAGTCATCCTCCTGGTTGAAATGGAGCAACCGGTCCCTCAACGTGGTGACGGAAAGGACGTTTTTGGGGCAGACGCGCTCGCACGCACCGCATCCCACGCATTTCCCCTCGTCGATGACGGGGAAACCTTCCGGACCGATCTCGATGGCGTCAAAAAGGCAGGCCCGGACACAATCCCCATACCCAAGGCAACCGATGTCGCACTCCCGTTTCCCGCCGAACAGCGCATTCACGGCTTGGCAGGAGCGGATCCCCATGTAAAAGTAAATGTCTTCCGCCCGGTCTCCGCCTTGGCATTTATTGGAAGAGGTTTTGGATTCCGCCGCCCCGGCGTCCACACCCATCACCCGGGCCACATTGGTCGCGGATTCCGGGCCGGCCACGATGCACACACTGGGGGGCGCCTTTCCGGCCACTACCGCCACCGCTGCCGCCGAGCACCCGGCGTACCCGCAGCCGCCGCAGTTGGCGCCGGCCAAAAAGCCTTCCACCTCCGCGATGCGCGGATCTTCGTATACGTAAAAGATCTTCGAAGCGATACTCAAGATGGAACCGCAGGCGGCCCCCAGTCCGAACATGAACAACAACGCTTCCGTCAAAGGGTCCTCCTATCAGGCCATGCCTTTGAAGGCGAAGAAGGCCAGGGAAAGCACCCCTGCGGTCACCAGTCCGATGGCGGTATCCTGCAGGGGCCTGGGCACCCGACCCAGGATGATCCGTTCGCGCACGCCGGCGAAAAGAATCAAGGCCAACCCGAATCCCACGGCATAGGAAAAGGAGGTCACCAGGGACTGCATGAAGGTGTATTCTTCATTGACGTTGATCAGGCAGACCCCCATCACGGCGCAGTTGGTGGTGATCAGCGGCAAGAAGATGCCAAGCCCGGTATACAGGGCCGGGACGCTTTTTTTCAAAAACATCTCAACAAACTGCACCAGAGAGGCGATGACCAGGATGAAGGCAATGGTCCTTAAATATTCCAGCCCGAAGGCCTTGAGAACGTATGTTTCCAAGAGCCAGGTGATCACCCCTGCCAAAACCAGGACGAAGACCACCGCCATGGCCATCCCCACCGCGGTTTCCATCTTCTTGGAGGTCCCTAAAAACGGACAGTTGCCGAGGTATTGGGCCAGCAGAATATTGTTGACCAGAATGCAACTGATGGCCAGCAGGATATAATCGCCCATGGGATGCTCCTTTTTTTTACTTTTTCCCGACGAGGTTCATGAGACACAGCATCAACCCGAGGCAAACAAAGGCGCCCGGGGCTTCCACCATGAAGGTAAAGGGCTGGAAGGCGGGGCCGAAGACCGTTTTCCCCAAAAAGGTGCCGTTGCCCAAAATTTCCCGGACACCTCCCAGGGCGCCCAGCGCCAGGGTGAAGCCAACACCGATGCCCAGCCCGTCGGCAGTGGATGCCAGGACGCTGTTTTTGGAAGCAAAGGCTTCGGCGCGTCCCAACACGATGCAGTTCACCACGATCAGCGGAATGAAAATTCCCAGTTTCAGAAAAAGCGGATACGTAAAGGCCTGCATCAAGAGTTCCACCACCGTGACGAACGTGGCGATGACGATGATGAAACAGGCGATCCGTACTTTGGAGGGGATGATCTTGCGCAACGCCGAAACCAAAATATTGGAAAAAACCAGCACAAATGTGGTGGCCAAGCCCATCCCGATGCCGTTTTCAACGGTCTTGGTCACGGCAAGGGTGGGGCATAGACCCAGCACCAGGCGAAACGGGGGGATTTCATCCCATAACCCTTTGACGAATTCTTGTGTCAGCGTTTTGGCCATGTCGCGTTTCCTTTGGGACCCTTAGTTGGCAAAGGTTTTTAATTTTTCCATCAGTTGGGGTTTGACGCGTTCGTAAATACCCGCCGCGTCGGTCAATGCGGCAGAAACCCCCCGGGAGGTCACTGTGGCACCGGACAGGGCATCCACTTGCCCTCCGTCGGCCTTGACCTTGAATTCCTTTTTCAAAGGGAGTCCCTGAAACTGGGCGGTAAAATCCGGTTCGGTCTTGGCCCTGGATCCGACCCCCGGTGTTTCGCTGTGCGTGGTGACACCCACTCCCACGATGGTGTCTTCTTTCACGTTGACGCCCACCATGACTCCGATATTGCCCCCGAACCCTTTTCCAAAGCTTTCCAGGGCCACCGTGCTGGGTTTCCCGTCGAAGACGCCCACGAAAAAGCTGTGCTCCACGTCCCCGTCTTTGATTTTGAAACGGTCCACGATGGGATCGTTGGAACACCCTTCCAAAATGGAACGAATGGCCGGGCCTTTCACGAATTTGAGTTGCTGGTATTCAATGCGCTCTTTCGTGTTGTTGCGAATCGCCGCCAGAAGGCCGCCCGAAAAGGAACTCAAAACGGTCAAAACCACCACCATCTTGATCATTTCACGCATGTCAGATCACCTTTCCAAGGGCTTTGGGTCTGAGTTTGTCCAAAAGCGGATTGGCGATGTTCATAATCAAAAGGGCGAACACGACGCCATCCAAATACACGCCGATATTGCGGATGAGCACGGTAAGGATCCCGCCGCCGGCGCCGTAAATCAACATGGGGATGAAGTTCACCGGTGAAGAGGAGTCTTCGGTGGCAAAAAAGAAGGCACCGATGAGGGTATACCCGGTGAACAGGTGGAAAAGCGGTCCGGCATAGCGCGCGCCGTCGGCCAGATTGAAGATCAAGGCGGTGATGAAGACGCCGGCCAGAAAGGAAACAGAGATCTCCCACCGGATGATACCTCGTAAAGCAAGATAAATCCCACCGGCGACAATTCCCAACCCGAAAGTGGATCCGATCCCCCCGATTTGGTTTCCCATCAAAAGGCCGCCCGGCGTAAAGCCTTCCACAGCCCACGCGCCGAAATGCTTCAGCGCGGCAAGGGGATAGGCCACGGCGAAGTCGAATTCATAATCGACCAGTGCGGCGTCGAAGTCAAAGAGGTCTTTCCAGGAGAGCATGAGAATGGCCACTGCCACCAGGGTGGGATGAAAGGGATTTCCTCCGATGCCCCCGTAAATCTCTTTTCCCACAAGAATCGCCACTAACGTACCCGTAATGACCATCCACCAGGGGGAGGTGGCCGGGAGGAGCATGGCGAAAAGCAGGCCGATGAGGGCGGCGTTTCCGTCTCCGATGGTGACGGGCTGCCGGGTGATCCGGTTCAGAAGGTATTCCCAGATCATGGCCGATGAAACCGCCAGAGAAACCACGCCCACGGCCGGCATGCCGTATTGGATCATGCCGAAGATCACCGCGGGAAGCGCGGCGAGGAGGGTATGGTAATTCCGTGTGGTGATGTGGCTCCCGTCATGCCAGAAAGGGGCATGGGAAACGATGAATTTCTTGGAATCAGGCATGATTCGCCTCCGCTGCATGCATCCGCTCCAGTTCGTATTTTCCCAGGCGGATGTACTGGAAGATCGGTATCCGCGCCACACAGACAAAGCTGCACAGACCGCACGCGATGCAGCAGTGCAGATCATACAGATCCGCCGCCTCATCATAGCGGCCGGCTTCGAGGTAGCGGACGAGCATGTTTACGGGGATCCTGGCCGGGCAGATGCGGACGCATTCACCGCAGTTGATGCAGGGATTCTGGGAGATCGGTGGAATCCGGCTTCGATCTTGAACGAAAACCGCATCCGTATGGGGAAGAATCGGTTGGTCTTCCGAATAAACCGCCGATCCGGTCATGGGGCCGCCGAAAACGATACGATCGAGTTCTTGCGTTTCTATTTCCAGCATATTGAAAATTTCCCTAACCGGGGTTCCGATCCGGGCCGTGACCATGTGTGCGGTCTGGTCTTTCCCTGTCACCGTGAGGACCTTGTGGCCAGGGAACCGGCCGTGTTGCATCGCCTCCCCCAGTGCGGCGACGGCTTCGGCGCTGAAAAAGACCGTTCCCAGATCCTCACAGGTCTTTCCGGCCGGAACCGTTTGACCGAAAAGGGTCTGCATCAACAACTGGGGGAGTGTATGGGGATATCGGGTAAAAACCTCCCGAACCTCCGCGCCGAGATCGACCAGCTGCGGATCCGCGCCCGCTGGAACGGCAAGCACGATCCTTTCCACGCCGGTAAGGGTTTTCAGCCCATCGATTCCCCGTTTCAGGGCGCCTCTTTGATGAGCCAGGATGTACCGCTGGGTCGTGGAAAGGAAATCCGAATCCACGCCCATAATACAAAGGGTGTCGATGGAGGCGTTTTCGCGAAAAAACGCCCCGAAAGGGGGGCTTCCCGGCAGGGCCGAAAGGTGTTCCCTGGCCAGGGCCGCATCCGGTTGTTTCATACGTTCCTGAAATGCTTCGTCAAACACATCTTCCGGTTCCACCTCAATGGAAACGGCGATGTAAGTGGTGCCGAAATCCCCGATGGAAGGGGATACCTGGAAGACGGTGCCGGTCACCGGAGAAAGGGTGTAAACGGTACTGTCGGAGGAAAGGCAGATTTTTTGCCCTGTTTTCACCCGGTCCCCTTTGGAAAGGGCCACGGTGTCCGATGCAAGCCGGGGATCCTTCGGCTTTTCCAGAAGAAGGGTCACCCGCCCGGGGGTCGGAACCGCCTTGATTTCGAAACGCCCTTCAGGAACCGGCGGCATCTCGAGTTTAGGTTTCACAAGACCCAGAAAGGATCGTTTGATCATAAAAGACTCCTTCGGTTCTTCCCGTCAATCTTCAAAAACGACACCAAGCGCCTCGATCCGTTACAAGACATGACACTCGGAGCACTCGATCGGGCCGGCATCGTTTTCCTTGTGACAGCCGATGCACTGATCGTGAAAAGCGTCCGAGCGTTTGGGGGTGTTTTCGGTTTCCAGTTCCCCTTCTTCGTGACATTCCCGGCAGGTGTTGGGTTCCGTCCGTTCCTGGGTCTGGCTGTGACAATCGCCGCAGGGTCTCAGGGCGGATTCGTCATATTCGGGATGGTGGTGACATGTGTAACAATCGATGCCGTATCCGCCCAGCTCCGCGTGGGTCTTGTGCGTAAACAGCACCTTTCCGGCCGTGGGCTTGAACATGATACGGACCGGTTCTTCGGGAGGCTTGGCGGAAAATGCAGTAAAACTGAGGATTCCTATGATCAGAAGGACAATCGCGATCCCGTAGGCCAGTTGAAGTTCGTTTTTCGCCGTCATCGGGGTTGCATCCTTTCGCCCAGAGTGTGGAGTTCCCGGTCCTCAAGGGCGGGACTCCCCGGTAAGGAAAAAGTCTTTTTTATCGTTTTCCCCGCCCGCACCGTGAAGGGCGGGCGGGGAAAAAAGCATTCCGGTTAACCGATTAAACGGAGTTGGTTCAAACCAAAAGATTTCTGGCTAACACAATGACGTTTTCCTTTCAAGTATTTTTTTCTTTTGAACCGGAAGCCCGGATTCATTTGAACGGCGGGAGTCGCCCGGCCTGTTTTTTAGGCCGACTCCAAATATGACAAGATCGTAAAAAGGCTTTGTGAGCGCCATCCAAGCCTTTTCGGAAAAAGAGAGACAAAGGGTTGAGCGTTAAAAATCTCAAGCTGTTTGAGGCACTTGTTCCGAGTTCTTGAGATTTAGCGAAACCCTTCGGATCTCCCGAAAAGGGTTGCGGCGCGAACAAAACCGGCCTTTTTACGATTCCATCAAATATGATGGAAACACAGATCCACGCGGATTTCCTTGTCAACGCCTTCCTGAACCCCCATTTTCTTGACAGGTATCGTAAGGGTATTTATGCTGCATAAAAAGAAAATAGGGTTGCTTCTATGATGACCGCCCCCAAGGTATTGCTCACCGCACAAAAAATCCGGGCAAAAAAGTCGCTGGGTCAACATTTCCTGGCCGACCCGAAGATCGCCGAAAAGATCGTTTCACGGGCCAGTATCGGATCCAAAGACACGGTCCTGGAAATCGGCGCCGGTCTGGGGGCGTTGACCCTGCCGGCCGCCCGACGGGCCGGCAGGGTCCTTGCCGTGGAGACGGACCCACGGCTGATTTCCAGCCTTTCGACCGAGATGTCCTTGGCGGGAATGGAAAATGTCACCGTGAAGGCACAAAGCATCCTGGCACTGGATATTCAAGATGTCGCCCGCCAGGCCGGAAAGAAACTGGTGGTCCTGGGGAACCTGCCCTACCATATTTCGACCCCCATATTGATTCGCCTCGTGGTGGCCCGAAGCGCCGTTTCCCGGGCCGTTGTGATGCTCCAAAAGGAGGTGGCGGATCGACTGGTGGCGCCCCCCGGAACAAAGGACCGGAGCCGGCTTTCCATTCTCGTCCAGTATTGTGCCGCTGTAAAGGCGTTGCTCGATGTTTCCCCTGCCGCCTTTTACCCGAAACCACAGGTGGACTCCCGGGTGGTGGAGATCCTTTTTCATGAAGATATCCCCTTGGATGTCAAAGCGGAAAAGCACCTTTTTCAAATTGTACGGGCCGCATTCGGAAAGCGCCGCAAAACATTGAAAAACGCCCTGTCCCAGGGCGGATTGGGACTCGGCCCGGAAGATGCCGCCAGGGTCCTGCGGGATGCCGGAATCGATTCGAACCGTCGTGCCGAAACGCTCGAGGTGACGGAATTTATGAAGCTGAGCGACGCCGTGAAGACGGTCAAATCCACGGCCTGAACATTTGCGCCCATGTGTCTTTTATTGTTCGCATACAACGCGCACCCCAAGTACAAACTGATTCTGGCGGCCAACCGGGACGAATTCTACGATAGACCCGCGGCACCCGCCCGTTTCTGGGAAGACGCCCCCGGGATCCTTGCCGGGCGGGATCTGAGACTCGGAGGAACGTGGCTGGGGGTCACCCGGGAAGGCCGGCTCGCCGCCGTCACCAATTACCGGGATCCCGGCACCTTTCGGAATGCGGCCAAGTCCCGCGGCATCCTGGTGGCCGAGTTTCTGAAAGGGAAGGCTTCCGCCGATGCCTATCTTCAAAGGGTGGAAAAAGACCGGGATGCCTACAATCCCTTCAACCTCATTGCCGGAGATGCAGACGCGCTTTTCTGGCTTTCCAACCGGGCCGAAGGGGTCCGCCGGATTTCACCCGGCATCCATGGGCTGAGCAACCGCCTGCTCGACACTCCCTGGCCCAAGGTGCGCCGGGGGATCCGCTTGTTCGCCGACGCCCTGGAGACCGGCGAAACACAATTGGAAAAACGGCTTTTTTCTCTTTTAACCGATACGGTCACGCCGTCGGATGCCGAACTCCCGGATACGGGCGTGGGGCTTGACTGGGAGCGGATCCTTTCTTCCATTTTCATCCAAAGTCCCGCCTATGGCACCCGTTCTTCCACGGTGGTCCTGATGGGATACGGCGGCCGTATCGTTTTTGCCGAGCAGACCTTTCATGCGTCCGGTGCGTTCATCCGGAAAGGGCCCTTCCGCCGCTTTGCCTTTGGGATCTCAGACCGGACAGGATCGTAAAAAATGCGCCGTTTTACGATCTTTCATCTTCTTTTTCCCCCGGACTTTTTTCGGGACACATCAGGCGCCGCCATGTTTCCAGGCGCTTTTTAATGAGGGCTTCGTACCCCCGGTCCGTGGGGTGATAGAACCGCTTCCCCTTGAGGGGTTCCGGGAGATAGGCCTGTTTCACCACGGCGTTTTTATAGTCATGGGCGTACCGATAGCCTTTCCCGTATCCGGACGCTTCCACGAGGGCCGTGGGGGCGTTTCGAATGTGCAGGGGAACCGGAAGAGATCCGGTTTCTTGAACCTTCTTTCGGACCGCCTTATAGGCCGTATACAGCCGGTTGCTCTTGGGTGCGGTGGCCAGATAGACGGCGGCTTGAACCAGCGCCAGTTCACCCTCCGGCGCGCCGATGCACTTAAAGGCCTCCATGGCGTTCACGGCGACCCCCAGGGCTTGGGGATCGGCGCAACCGATGTCCTCGGAGGCGAATCGGATCATCCGCCGGGCGATATAAAGGGGGTCTTCCCCTGCGGCCAGCATCCGGGCCAGCCAGTAGAGGGCCGCGTCCGGATCACTTCCCCGGAGGCTTTTGTGCAGGGCCGATATCAGGTTGTAATGTTCCTCTCCGTTCTTGTCGTACAGCAGCGCTTTTTTCTGCAGCGCCGCTTCCAGATCCTTGACGTCAATCCGTTGCCCTTTGTTTGATTCGGATCCCGGGCGTGCCGGAAGGACCAGGGATGCGGCCTGTTCCAGGCCGTTGAGGGCCGTCCGCGCATCCCCGTCGGCGATGCGGATAAGATGGGCCCGGGCGTCGGGTGCCAATACCAGGTTCAGTTCCCCGAGCCCGGCCGTCCTGTCGGAAAGGGCCCGGTCGATGATCCGGCCCACGGCCGCTTCGGAGAGGGGCTTGAGGGTGATCACCCGACAGCGGGAAAGCAGGGGTGGGATCACTTCGAAGGAGGGGTTTTGTGTGGTGGCACCGATGAGGGTGATCAGCCCGCTTTCCACGTGCGGCAAAAAGGCATCCTGCTGGGCCTTGTTGAACCGGTGGATTTCATCCACGAAAAGAACGGTTTTTTTCCCGGAAGCCCGCATGACCTGGGCTTGATCGATGACCGACCGGATCTCTTTGACCCCGGAAAGCACCGCCGAAAACTGCAGGAACCGGGAGCGGGTTTGACGGGCGATGATCCCGGCCAGGGTGGTTTTTCCGCATCCCGGTGGCCCCCACAGAATCATGGAAAAGATCCGGTCTTTTTCCACGGCTTGCCGGATCAGTCCTCCGGGCCCGGTGACATGCTCCTGGCCCACAAGTGCATCCAGGGTTTCCGGCCGCATCCGCTCGGCCAGAGGGACGCGGTCCCGGGTGTTGTCCGTTTGGGTGTCAAACAGATCCACGACGCGTTTTTCCCTGGCGCTTCCGAAACAACAGGCGGATGAGTGTCTTGTCGAGCCGGGCCCGGTCCCGGATGCGGTTTATCAGATAGCGACGGTAAGAAAAATGCACGGCCTCGGGAAAATTGACGAAGGCCACGAAAGTGGGGGGTTTGGTGGAAACCTGGGTGGCGTAATAAAAACGGATGCGCTTACCCCGATGAAAGGGCGGCTCCTTTTTCAGGACCGCTTCTTGGAAGATCTGATTCACCGTCCCGGTCCCGATGCGAAAGGTGTACTGACGGTGGATTTCCTCCACCATGGGAAGGATCCGTTTGACCCGAAAACCGGTCTTGGCCGAAACCGTCAGCACCGGCGCAAAACCCAAAAAACCGGATTCTGCGCGCAGGCGCATGATGAGCCTTTTTGACGATCCGGTTTCTTTTTGTACCCGGTCGAACTTGTTGAAGATCCACAAAACGGCACGTCCACGCTCATGGGCGTAACCGGCGATCCGAACGTCCTGGTCGGTGACGCCTTCTTCGGCATCCAGCAGCACCAGGGCCACATGGCACCGGTCGAGGCTTTTAAGGGCCTTGATAACGGAGAATTTTTCCAGTTTGGCGTCGGTCTTCGATTTACGGCGGATGCCGGCCGTGTCGATGAACAAAAAGGCTTTATCATCGATTCGAAGCAGGGTATCCACGGCATCACGGGTGGTTCCCGGGGTGTCGCTCACCAGGAGCCGGTGTTCACCCAAAAGCCGGTTGACAAGGGAGGATTTGCCCACGTTGGGCCGGCCCATCACCGCCAGCTTGATGGGCGCTTCGGGTGTTTCCGATTCCGGTGATATCAGGATCCGATCCAGTTCCGACACAAGGCGGTCCATGAAATCATGAACGCCGTAACCGTGCTCGGCGGAAAGCGGGAAGAGGGTATCGGCGCCCAGAATGTAAAAGTCATGAAGACGCGCTTCCGTTTCGGGACCGTCGATTTTATTGACCGCAAAAATCAGCGGTTTTTGGAGGGGCCTCAGGAACCGGACCACGTCCCGGTCGAAGGGGGAAACACCGCTTTTGCCGTCCAGGACCAAAACGATGATATCGGCTTCCTGAACCGCAGCCCCGATCTGTTCCAGGATGGCGGAGGCGAACCCTTCGGTATCGATGTCCGTGAATCCTCCGGTATCCACAAGGATGAACTCCCGGCCGTCGTAGGCGGCATCCCCGTAGTGCCGGTCCCGGGTAACGCCGGGTGTATTGTCCACCAGGGCATCCCGCTTCTTTGTGATGCGGTTGAAGAGCGTCGATTTTCCCACATTGGGGCGCCCCACCAGGGCGACGATAGGCTTCATTTTCTGCAACTCCGGGGGATTCGAAAAAAACACACGCATTCAGGCAAAAACTTCATTTGGATCCCTTTCGAAAAGATGCAATGATTCGAAAGGTTGGATAGAAAAAGGGCATCGGCGAACCGATTTCATGGCAGTCCTCTTTTTTTGAAAACGGGTCGTCGACATCCACCGGCAATACTGTTACACTACCTTTTTTTCATAGAAATTCAAGCATAAACATCATTACGACGAGGGAATGCAGCATGCCCAACACGCTCGCCCATATCGGCGCCCAGGGATGGATGGGCCGCGCCGTATTCAAAAAGGCCGATTTGCCCTGGATTCTCCTGGGGTTGATCGTTCCGGACCTGCCCTGGATCCTGCAGCGCCTTGTCCGCAGCCTTTTCCCGGGGATCGACCCCTACGATCTGCGCGCCTATGTCATCGTCCAGGCATCCTTTTTCGGATGTCTCCTGTTGTGCGGTGCTGTTTCCATCATCGCGCAGAACACCAAAAAGGTCTTTTTCGTCGTCTCCGTCAATGCCCTTTTTCATCTGCTCCTGGACGCAATCCAGACCAAATGGGCCGACGGCGTCCATCTGTTCGCCCCCTTCTCGTGGAAACCCTTCAGTTTCGGCGGGTTCTGGCCCGAGGACTGGCCGGCTCACGCGATGACGGCCGCCGGTGCGGCCTTCATGGCCTTTTCATGTCGATGTCTTCCGAAAACTAGCCCGGGTTTCCGATGGAAACCGGTTCAACGGCCCCTTGCCGCCCTCCTTTTCCTTGGGGCGTATTTTGCCGCGCCCGTGTTGCTGCAAGACGGGCCGCACCATGCGGACAATCATTTCATCCGCACCCTGGCGGATAAAGCGGATCGCGTGGGAAAAAAGGTCGAATTCGATCGCAACAAATTGCAATCGACATCCGAAGGGATGTTCTTGAAGACCTTTTTCGGAGAAGAAATACGCTTGACAGGCAACCTCCCAGATGCTCCGGGTATCCTTTCCCTGAAGGGTCGATTTATCGACGCCCAAACCCTTGAGGTCCAACAATTTCATGTCCACACACCCTTCAGGGATTGGTTTTCCTATGCGGGGGAAAAAAGGAGATGCGAGAATGCGATGCTAATATTTGTTTGACAAATGCATCCCTGATATATAGCCTACAAAAGGTGCGTCTTCCGTTTTCAACAGAAAGGCTGGTGAAATACCCCTAACGCCCCTCCACTGAACCCCCAGAAGACCCTGAATGCCCTTTTTCGGAGGAAGGTTCCCATGAAATGCAGCACCCGTAAAAACCATCGTTTTTTTTCTTGCGTTCCGATATTTCTCGGCCTTTTCACATGCATTTTGATCGTGGCCTTAATGACTTCCACTGGATGCTCCCAGACCCAAAGCGATAAGGCGGCGGAATCGGAAAAACCCGCCGGAACGGTCAGCCCCGGCGCGACGGGAACAGGGACGCTTGCGGATGAAAAGGACCAAAAGCTGCCCCTCAATCCCGAGGATTACAAGCCCATGCCCTTTCCAAGCGTGAAACCGAATCCGGATGCCCAAGAGGGAGAAAATCCCCAGGAACCTTCCATTCAGGGCACCGGTCAGGAGAAGACATCAAAGCAGGGTGAAAGCGGCAAACAATAAACGGCATGATGCCGATCAGCCCCGACATCCCCGTCGGTCATAGGGTACAAATCAACCGAACATGCATAAAGGAGATCGTCATGGAAAAGAAAACATGCATTCGAGTGGCGATGACGTTTTTACTGTTGGGTTTCCTGATTTCAGGCGCGGCATCCGCCGCCGAACCGCTTCAAGTGGTTCGGGTGACCGCAACCATAGTCGATCAGACAGTGGTGGCCGGGATTCGATCCGGTGATGAAGGGGCGACCCGAAACGTCGGCGCCCTTCCGGAAGATTTATCCGGCTATGCGCCGATGCCCTTTCCGGAGTTACCCCTTTCCAGTTCCCAAACGGTGGATGAGGCGGTAATGAATTCGGTGGTGGTGTACGATCCGGCGTCTGGTGAGGAAAAGGTTCTCGATCCGGCCGCTCTTTCAGGCCAGTTCGGCTCGGTCTTTGAGACCATTGCAAGCCTGGGCCGGCAAGGCTCCGGATTATCTGAGATAGACGCGGAACATCAATCCCAGGATTCCCTGGCGACCTTTACAAATATGACGGCGGTCGGAAATACGCATGCATATCCGTGGCGGGTGTTGACCAAGCTGTTTATGACGTTTCCGGATGGGAGATACGTGTGTTCCGGGACCATGATTAAACCGGGCTACGCAATCACCGCGGGCCATTGCGTGAACCAGGGCGGCGGAAAACCATGGGCCAGTACGATTCAGGTGGTGCCCGGATATCGTGACGGCTGGGCCCCCTACGGCGTCGCCAATTCGGTGTCGATGCTGGCGTTTGTGGGATGGGTCACCCACGGGAACATCGACTGGGACATCGGGGTTATCAAGCTGGACCGGAATATCGGATCCGCTGTGGGATGGCACGGATTCGGCTATACAACCAATAGAAACTGGTACCTGACCACACTTTTCAACAACGGCGGGTATCCCGCAGAGTCTGCCTACGGCTTCACAGGAAGGACCCTTTATTACCGTTATGGATATAATGACGGGTGGGTCCCAGATGCACCGCATCATGTCTATTTTTTGAAACCGAGTTATGGCGGGCACAGCGGAAGCAGTGAGTATGTCTACTATTCCGGCCGCGGGAGGTATGTTTATTCGATTCTTTCGACGAGTGATCGGTCTTCCTTTACCACGTGTGCTACAATGGATGGTAATCAATTCAATGCCATCGCGAACTGGACTGCGACGTCGGCACCGGCAAGTGTGGATCTGACGCCGCTTTTCGTTTCCGTCAAAGCCCTCGGGGCGAATGACGGCCGCCAGATGGAGATGAATTACCTAGCCCACAACACTTCGTCCACCGCCTGGAGCGGTACGGTGAATGCCAATGTTTACCTGTCGGACAACGAGAACATTTCCACCTCGGACACCCTGGTCCAAAGACATGCCTTTGAGGCGTCCTTTGCTCCCTGGTCCACCGTGGAAGTGACCGTACCCCTGGTGAGCATCCCCGCAAGCGCCGCCCCCGGGAGCTATTACCTGGGAGTGATTCTCGATCTGGAAGATGACAACCGGATGAACAATGATTCGGACGGCCAGGATGCTGGGAGAGTCGTAGTTGTAAATTAAAAAGGATATTGTCTATGAAAAGGAAAAGCCGGTCTTTAAAGACCGGCTTTCCTTTTTAAAACAACTCCATGAAGACGATTCTTTTCATTCCTGACCCGGAAAGGGCGGGGTGAAAGGCGGATTTTCCATACCTGTTTTACTGGACGACGGCGGTTCGGGGCATCATCTTCCGCCAGCCTTGTTTGGTGAAGCGTTTTTCCCGCGCCACGCCCCAGTCCCGGATGGCCTGGACATAGGCCCGGACGTCGGTTTGGGCGAGTTTTTGGAATTGATTCCGGGTCTGGGCATCGTCGGGGGTGATCCCCACCCAGGTGGCAAACCCTTCGTCGAAGACCCATTCGGCGGTCACCGAGTCGGGAAGTGTTCCCATGATCAGTGCGTTTTCACGGACGCGTTCCATATCCAACTCCAGGACCCAGCCGTTGTCCCAAACGCGGTTTTCGGCGGAGACCTCAATTCCATCGCTGCAGTCCGGGCAGAAAACTTTTGACACGGATGATTCATCCAAGACGTTTTTTCCGAAAAAGATCTCGGCCGTGCGCGTTTCGCAAACGCAACGTTTTCGATAACTCTGGCACATAAGGCACCTCCTTGCGCAATCAAGAGCGGTCTGTTCCCCCGACTCTATCTCCATCAAGATCCGTTGTCTTTGATGCAAGTCAAAAAAGATGGAATCGTAAAAAGGCTGATTTTGTTCGCGCCTCAACCCTTTTCGGGTGATCCAAAGGGTTTCGCTAAATCTCAAGAACTCGACACAAGTGTCTCAAACAGCTTGAGATTTTTAACGCTCAACCCTTTGTCTCTCTTTTTCCGAAAAGGCTTGAACGGCGCTCACAAAAGCCTTTTTACGACGTAAAAGGCCCTCTAAACCGTTCGTCTTCACGAAGCCGGTGTGACGGTGTACCCCGCTTTTTCGAGCAGGTTCATCAACCCCTTTTCTCCCGGCAGGTGCAACGCGCCCACGGCCACGAACACGTTTCCCTTTTCCAGGTGGGGGATGAGCCGTTGTGCCATCCGGAGGTTCCCGTTCCATGAACCGTTTCACCAGATTCCGGTCCTGGCTCCGGACGAATCGTTCCGAAAGGGCGACCAGCCCGGTCAGATCGCCGGCAAGATAGGTTTCGATCATGGTCCCATACATCCGGGGAAGGGCCTCCAGTTGATCCAGGGTTTGTCTGAGGATCTCGATCTGATCTTCCATGGAAAGGGATTCCAGGGCACCCACCTGCTCTTCCACCGTTTCCAGGCCGACAACCTTTTTACCGGATTTTACCGCCTGCCGGTACAGCACGATATCGAGAAAATTCCCGGTTTTGGGTTTGGGGATCATGAGGGTGGAAAGGACCGCCCAGGGCTTCATGCGTCTCAAGGCGATTTGGGGTACCCCGTAAGCCGCCATGGCCGCGGCCGCCCTTTCAAACAGGGACTTGCCGAGAACGTTTTCGAGGTCCGTTTGGTCCATGTACATCATGGAAGCGGCGGCCTTGAACACGGTGGCCTCATCCAAAACGAGTTCCAGCACCAGCGTGTCTGCCGTTTCAAAAGCGGTCTTGACTTTAGGGGGAAGCGCCAGTACCCGTGGGTCCTCCACGTGGATGGTTCCCAAAAGAAAACTGGGAGAGGCGCCGGGTTTTTCGATTTTCCAGAAAACGCCTTTGGCGTGTGGAGAAACATCGGATTGGACGCGATGCTTCCGTGTTGTCGGAAGGGGTGCCGAAGCGGGTTTTCCGGAGGGGTCTTCGCCCAAAAGGTGAAAGGGGCGACCCGGCGGCGGGGTGTCGGAAAAATGAAGTGTGCCGGAGGCGTCTTTCCACTGGTAAACGGCCCCCAGCGCCGGGAGACAGACTGCGAGTGCGAGGACGCATGCCCAAAGAATCCGGATCCGGTCCAAAAGCCGTTTGTCTTTTACAGGGCCGGCATACCGAAGCACAAAAGCCTCCTCTTTGAAGCGCAACCGCCAGCGCATACCCCGCAGCGTGTGGGAGCGACACAGAAATCCCGCCTTGCAGGGCGGCGGGGGATTTCAATCCCGATCGGAGCGGCTACGAGATCAATTCCTGACAGGGGGCGTCGAGCCGGAGGCAGGCCAGGGAAAGTTCCGGGGTTAAGATTTCAATGCGCACCACAGTGGCATCACCGAGGTCCAGAACGCGGCGGGCGCGGTTCTTGATTTGGGTAAAAAGGGCGGTGCCCACTTCGGGCGCCGTGTCTTTTTCGGTGATAAAAGCGATCCCGTGGGCGGAATAATCCACGAGCCACCCGGTGCCGGTTCTCTTTTCACCCATGGACCAGAAAACCAGGTCTTTCCCGGGGATGCGGGGGGCTTTTCGGCGTTCCGGAAACGGATGGGGTTTTTCTGTTCCTTCACGAACAAAAAGGCTTTTTTCCCGGGGCAAGACCAGTTTTTCCCGACATTCGGGGGGCTCTTGTGTCCAGCAAAGACTTTGAAAGTCTCCTTCCCCTGCCAAGGCAAAGACAATGCCCGCCGCCGAAGCCGGGCCGATGCGCTTTTCATCTTCAAGGGTCTCCGGCGGGGTTTTGAACCATCGACGGTACAACTCCCGGGCGATCTGCCCGAAAGGCATCTCATGGACAGGCCAGCCCAGTCTTTTGAGCATTTTTTTCAGCGGCGGCATCCCCTGTTCCTTTTCAAAAAATGCATGAAATCAAATTGATTTGATGCGCGTTTCATATCAGCCCCGGCAAGGCGCGTCAACCCGGAAGGGGGCGCAGAAGGCAAGAGTACTGCCTGCCGACCTGAAGCGGGGCTTGCTCGAAGTGTTCCGGTCAATACTTGAAATCCGCCGATGTAAAAGATACAGTGGCTCTCCATTGAATGGAGGTGGGCATTGATTAAAAAAGTGATTCTCGGCGTCTTCCTCGTGCTGCTGGTGGGCGTCGGGGCGTTCGTATATTGGGGGCAGTATCGGCGCTCCACGGCGGCGCTCTTTTATTCGGGGACCATTGATGCTGTTCAATCGGACATCGCCTTTCTGGTGAGTGGCCGCGTGGCCGAGATCCGGGTCGACGAAGGCCAAAAAATCCGGGCGGGGCAGAAACTGGCGGTCCTGGAACCGGATGATTTTTTAGCCCGGAAAGCCCGGGCCCAGGCCGATCTGAAAAAGGCCCGGGCGAATCTGGAGCGCCTCCAAGCCCTTCTCGCCGTGAACCGGAAGGTGTTGCCTGTGGAAGTGGAACGGGCCGAAGCGGCCGTGGCCGCCCTGAAGGCAAAGGTCCGGGAGCTTGAAACCGGATACCGGTTCCAGGAAAAGGAAAAGGCACGTTTTGCCCTCGAAACCGCCGCGGCCCGTCTTGATCTGGCCCGAAAGGAAAAGGCGCGTTACGACGCCTTGTACGCGAAAAAGGCGGTCTCCGAATCCGCCATAGACGCGGTGGGTCTACAATTCGAGACCGCTTTAAAGGCGTATCAGCAGGCCCGGGAATCCTTGAATCTGGCTGAAGAAGGGTTCCGCACCGAGGAGATCGACGCGGCAAAGGCCACGCTGACCGAAGGAAAGGCCGCCTTGAAATTGGCCAAATCGAAGCTGGCCACCATTGTCGCCCTGGAAAAAGAAGTCAAGGCCGCCCGGGCCCAGGTGGAAGCGGCCCGCACGGCGCTGGAGTTGGCCGAGATTCAGTTGGGCTACGCGACCCTGTCTGCTCCCTTCGACGGCATTGTTTTCAGCCGCAACATGGAGCCCGGGGAAGTGGTGACTCCCGGCCAGGAAGTCCTTTCCGTGGCCGATCTTTCCCGGGTGGATCTGAAGGTCTTTGT
>JAFDGC010000004.1 GCA_019309485.1 Deltaproteobacteria bacterium
ATGATACAATTGACGAGGAAACAAGAGACATATCCGGAACGGCTAAGGTATATTTGTTAGGTCTCACGCAAGGAGTCGAACAAGTAGTTTGTTACTCACAAGGAGTAAGAGAGCTTATTACTGTACCAATTGGAATTCAGTATTTATTAACGGTAACCGCCAGCCCGACCAGTATACCGGCAGATGGCGCCACTTTCTCAACACTCACGGCGACTGTGACATTTAATGGAACAGCAGTTCCGGGCACACGGGTATACTTTGAAACCGGGAGGGGTGAGTTCTCCAACGGAAAACGAAGTATCGAAGTAACAACAAATTCCTCGGGTCAGGCCTTGGCATATTTCCTGGCACCAGTCGGCACCCAGACGGGGGCATGCCAAATCACTGTATTGACTGCCACAGGTGTTTCCGCTCAGGTAGTGGTCACCATCACGGCACCCGGAACCACCCCGACACCCACCCCCACCGCCACACCCACGCCCACTTCTTAGCACCCCAGACGCACCCGATTCGGGTCCGAAAAAACACCGGCCGGCAGGGAGAAACTCCCTGCCGGCCGATTCTTTAGGTCTTTTCCGGGGGCCATTCAAGGCTTTTCGAAAAAGTGAGGGGCGCGCCCGGAGCGCGGCCGTATCGAGGGCGACGGATCAGTATTCGGCGCTTTTGGAAAGAGGCGCGTCCGTTTCTACGGCCTCCTTGTCCCCGACAACCAGTGCCTTATCAAGAATAGCAAGGGCCTCATCAATCTGGTCTTCTGTGATGATGAGCGGCGGCGCGATCACCAGCGTATCATACCAGGGCGCCATATAGAGACCGTTTTTCATGGCTTCGGCCGCGATTTTTCCCGTCATGAGGGCTTTCCCTGTCAATTTATCCGGTTTGACGTCGAAGGGTTCTTTGGTTTTACGGTTCTTGACGATTTCAAATCCCCAGAAATGCCCGATGCCGCGCACATCCCCGACGCAGATGTGCTTTTCTCCGAGAGCGTAAAGCTTTTCCTTGAGATAGGCAGCGGTGCGCTGGGGCAGACCTGAGGCCATGAGTTTTTGATATTCGGACACCGCTGCGGGAATCGCCGAAAGGGCCAGGGCGTGATAGGCATAGGTGTGGCCGTGACAGAAGAAGGTATCCTCGAAGAAATCCTTCACTTCCTGGGTGGTGGCGGTGATGGCCACCGGGGTGTATGCCGTGCTGGCCCCTTTCGCAGTGGTCATGATATCAGGCGTCACGTTCCAATGCTGTACGGCAAAGGCGGTTCCCGTCCGGTACCAGCCGGACATGACTTCATCGGCGATGAGGAGGACGCCGTTTTCGTCGCAGATGCGGCGCACCAGGGGGAAGTATTCCGGCGGCGGTACGATCCGGCCGTTGGTCCCCACCACCGGTTCCACGATGAACGCCGCCACGTTTCCTTCTTCTTTGAAAAGATAATCCAGGAAACGGGCGCACTGCACGTTGCACCGGGGATAGGTCAAATCAAACGGACAGCGGTAGCAATAGTGATCCGGCGCATAGAGGACGCCCTGGATGGTATACCGCGCCTGCTCCGCCGGCCATCGCCTCGGATCCCCCGTCAGCGTCAAGGCGCCGGAAGTGGATCCATGGTAGGAGTGGTACCGGGAGACGATTTTATAGGCCGGCGCCTGTTTCTGTCTCACCAGCATCAGGGCCGCATCGTTGGCTTCGGTACCGCTGGTGGAGAAAAACAACCGGTTCAACGATTCCGGCATCACGGATTGCAACGCCTCCACCGCGGCGATGGACGCTTCGGTGACAAAACCGGGGGCGGCATAAGGGAGTCGTTCCGCCTGCTTCACGATGGCCTCGATCACCGCCGGGTTTTTATGCCCCAAGTTGGAGCACATCAACTGGGAAGAAAAATCGATGAATCGCTTCCCGTCGGCGTTGTAAAAATAAATTCCCTCGGCGTCGGTTACCAGCATGGGTGTTTTCCAGGCCGATTGGCGGTTCCAGGTGCCGTAAGTGTGTCGGGTGAGTTCCTGCACTTTAGAGACAATGTCACTCATGGTTTCTACTCCTTTTTCAGCCACCATCCCATTGGACGGTACGGCGGGTTAAATGCCGGCCAGCTGATCCATGTGGGCCTTTCGTTTTTTTGCCAGACCCTTTAAGGCGCGCGCCACTTCAGAAAGGGCCTTGATTCTTTCGGCGGCTTCCTTGTAGTACCGATGGGCGCGGTCTTCGAGTCGTTTAGCCGTTTCCACCGCTTCCGCGGCGTTCAGGGTTTCTGCCCCCTGGCACGCCACGCAGAAGGGCTCCCGGGTGAAATCCTTGATCGGCTCCAGGATCATTTCAGTGACGTTTTCCCGGCGGGTCCGTTCAATGATCCGGATGTTTTTTTTCGCATCGGCAGCCAGTGATTCAAAAAGAGCCTTGTGCGGCGCACAGGCCGGATTTCCAGCCAGGACATCGTAGAATGCCAAGTCTTCTTTTTCCAGCTGCTCTGCGAAATTCAATACGCTTCCAAAAGTTTCCAAGGGCATGCTTTCGCTCCTTTGCTAAAACCACCTTTCGATGACCACCTTCGTATCGGTGAAAAAGTGGAAGATTTCCTGGCCGTGGCCTTTGATATCGCCGAACATGGAGTCGCCGGCGCCGCCGAAGGGAAAGAAGGACATGGGGGCGGCGATGCCGATATTGATGCCCACCATGCTGGGCTTTACGCGATATTTGAATTCCCGCGCAGCGCCTCCGCTGCCGGTGTAAAGGCAGGCCGCATTGGCAAAGCCGCGGGTGTTGACCAGTTCGATGGCCTCATCCAGATCCTTGCAGCGCACGATGCTGACCACAGGCCCGAATATTTCCTGGCAAGCGAGGGTCATATCCGGCTTTACATTGTCGAAAATGGTCGGGCCGATAAAAAATCCGTTGGGATAATCGGGAACTTTGAAATCGCGGCCGTCCAGGATCAGATCGGCGCCCTCTTCGATCCCCTTTTCGATGAATCCCAGCACCCTCTCCTTATGCGCGGCGCTGACCACCGGTCCCATGGCGGTCTGTTCATCCAGGCCGTTCCCCACCTTCATGACCTTTGTGGCAAAAAGGAATTTTTCGATCAATTCATCGGCCACGTCTCCCACCGGCGCCAGGATCGAACCGGACAGGCAGCGCTGCCCGGTGCAGCCGAAGAAAGAAGTGATCAGGGAAGGCATGCCGGCGGCCAGATCCGCATCCGGCGTAACGGCAACTATGTTCTTGGCGCCGCCCAACGCCTGCACGCGCTTGCCCGTGGCCCCGCATCGCTCGTAGATATATTTGGCCGTCGGCGTGGATCCCACAAAGGAGATCCCTTCAATATCCGGATGATCCAGCATGGCGTTCACCACGTCCCGGGATCCGTGCACCATGTTGATCACCCCTTCCGGGAAGCCGATCTCATCCACGATTTCAAAAATTTTGGTCTGGGTCATGGGGACCTGCTCGGACGGCTTGACGATGAAGGTGTTGCCGCAGACAACGGCATACGGAAGAAACCACCAGGGCACCATGCCCGGAAAGTTGTAGGGCACGATGGCGCCGAACACGCCCATGGGCTGGCGGTGGCCGTAACAGTCGATGTTCTTGGCGATGTCCTCCAGGGTGTAGCCGCACATGAGCGTGGTCACCCCGGTGGCGTGCTCCACGTTTTCGATCATGCGGCGGACTTCGCCGCGGGCTTCGTCAATGCATTTTCCCTGTTCGGTGGTGAGCACCCGGGCGATCTCTTCGAAGTTTTCTTCAAATGCATCCTTGAGCCGGAACAGATACCGCGCCCGGGTCAGCGGCGGCGTCGTCCGCCATTCCCAGAAGGCCGCCTTGGCCGCGGCCACGGCCTTGTCCACGTCTTCCTTCGTGCCATAGGCGACCCGGGCGATTTTCTCCCCCAAGGCCGGATTCCACACATCGCCGATGGTCTTCGAATTGGATTCGACCCATTCTCCGTTTACATAGTTTTTCATCAGCGGTAATGCCATTCGGGTACCTCCTTTAATAAGCTGAATGATTCAATACGGCGCTTGTCCGGACGGACCGGATACAATATCAAAAACATGGGGATCTTAGGCGGGTTTCCGGCGGATGTCAAGAAATAAATCTTCGATAATTACGAAAAATACAATTTAAAATTAAAAAAAATGCGATATAAGGAAAATATTTGCATTGAATTGGTGTTTTCTGCTAACAATGCGCTATTCATTTGTCGAAAATCGGTGCCGGGCCGGCGGTTCTCCCGCGGCATCACGGCTTTTGCGGGCATGACCGCACAAAAGCATCAAAGGAGGGACGATGAAAAAAAACCATGGTAAAAATAAAAAGAGACAGATCGATGCCGTGGATTGCCGAATGATTCGGCTGCTGCAGAAGGACGGCCGCATATCGAACACCGATATCGCCAAGGAGATCGGGATTTCGGAGGCCACCGTCCGAACCCGTTTGAACCGCCTCATCAAAGACGAAGTGATTCAAATCGTAGCGGTGAGCAATCCATTGAAATTGGGGTTTAAAATCGTGGGGCACATCCGCATTTATGTGGACATAAAAAAAATGGACGCCATCATCGCCCAGTTGAAGAAACTGAAGCCCTTGTGGTTTATCGTCCAGACCACCGGCGGAACAGGAATCGATACGGAATTCGTGGTCAAGGATCTAGACGAACTGAACCGGCTGATCTTTGACAAGATCAACCACATCGACGGGGTGCAGCGGACCAAAACCGGGATGTTCTTGAAATATATCAAGCGCCAGTACGACTGGGGCACCGCCCTTGACTGAAACTAGGGGACGGTCGGCTGGGATGCGGCGGCATCGTTTCCGGGCCGAATGTTTTCAATGGCCCGGATCCACTGGGCCGGATAGTGAACTTTGAATGCAGCCGTATTGCGATTTCCGCCGGGGTCGATGAAATCGATTTTCATGACGGGCTGATGCAGATCGACGCCTTTGTGCACCCGGTCCATATAGGCACGAAAGATGGCATGCGCAGGGATATCCAGTTCGATTCTTTTCACCCGGCTGCGGTAGAAAAGCCGATCCCGCATCAACAACAGAAACCCGCTGCTCCGGCACGGGGGACCTGGATCGCCGAAACACCCGAAGTAGTTGACGCCGAAGCTCATGGCCAAAACGGGGTTCCGGCCGAACCGCCCTTCGATCCACCTTCGATCCCGCCAGCGCAATAACGCGACATAAGCGAGGAGGCCGAAAAAGAGCCCGGCGATGATCATCCATTGCTGGTTTTCGAAAAATTCGGTCATTTCAAAAAACCACCGGTCATCTCTTGCCAGGAGAACTGGTGCCGTTACTGAAAATCGGAAAGATAAAGGATCAACTTCTTGCGGGCGAGGCGATGCCGATATCCGCCGGCACTCCCCATGGCTTCCAGGAGGGAATCGGCGATCTGGGCGTCGGTTTTGCCCTGCCGGCGCAGGTGCTGGATTCGATCGGAATTCATTTCCAGCAGCCGCTGAAAGCCTTCCAGGTCTCGGGAGTAAAAAACCATGAATCCCAGGATGAAGACGAGAAGGGAGGAACCCATGGCCACATAAAGGTCATGGGCCGGGTCGGGCAGTACGAATCGGAGCAGGCTGTCGGGATTGCCGGCGTTGAGCAGTGAATACATGGCAATGATCCCGATCAATCCCATCATCGCGTAAACGATGTACAATACTCCCCTGGACACGCAATGCACCCCCGATAGCCGGGAAGAGGAGGCCCTTGTGGGGATTTCCCGGAGGCCTCCTCCATCCGCTTTGTCAAGGAATCCTTTAACGACCAGGCACTAGACGGCCCGCGCTTCGCCTTCCTTCAGGGCAGCCCATTCGGCTTCCGCCTTTTCCCAGGCTTCCGTGGAGGCGTCCTGGGCCCACAATTCCAGGCCGCGCTCGGCCTTGGTGGCGCCGGGAAGCAGGTTGTCCAGAATCAACGCGGTGATGCCGGCCACCGCCATCCCGGTCTTCAAGATGGTGGTGATCATATCGCCGATGAGCCCGGCAAAACGGCCTGCCTCGTACCAGTCGATTGCGTTTTTGGCTTCCCCGAAGTGCGCCGGAAAACTCAATCCGGCAAAAAAAGCCAGTCCGATGATGAAAAGATTCCGGGAGTTGTTTAGATTGACCAGCTGCAGGTTGGACAACCCCACTGAAGCGATCATGCCGAAAAGTCCCACGAACATGGCCCCCACCACGGGCTGTGGCAGCGTGGCCAGCACGGCGCCGAATTTACCCACCACCGGGATAACGAGCATCACCGCCGCGCCGCAGCGCACCACCCGCCGGCTGGCCACCCGCGTCAGGCCGATGGAACCGATGTTTTCCGAGTAGGAGGTGGTGCCGTTGCCGGTCTGCAGGATGCCTGCAATCAGGCAGCCGATCCCCTCGGCGCCCAGTCCACGGGAGACCATGCGCGGTGTGGGTGCCGGCGCCTCGGAGATACGGGCACAGGCATTGTAGTCCCCGATAGACTCGATCATGGACGCCAGGTAGCCGGCCAGCATGCCCACGGCCCCGGCCCAGAGGGTCATGGAGCCGAAATCGGGCACCCCCCATTTGAAGGGGAGCATGGGCTTGAAACTGAACCAGGGGGCTGCGGCGATCAGGCCCGTCTTCAGGTAGGCCGGGCTTTCCGGCGAAATCATCCCGGTGACGGTGCCGATCAGGGCCGCCAGCCATCCGGTGATGATGGACAGCAACACCGGGAAAAGCATGAATACCCGGGACTTGGCGGAAAAAACCTGGGAGTAGACGATGAGCGCCGTCAGGGTAATCAGGGAGATGATCCAGTTTCCCGCCATCCAGGGGGCGCCGATGCCGAAGAGCGCCAGACCGATGAGGGCGATGGTGGGACCGATGGTAATAGGGCCGATGTACTTCTGGACCGCGCCGATAATGCCGGTATACCCTAAAACAATTTCAAAAATAGATGCCACCATGATGGCGCCGGTCAAGTGTTGAATTTGAATCTGCCACAAGGGCTCCGGACCGCCGCCGAATTTTTCCGCCGTCACCATGCCGATAATGGCAAAGGTGGGCCCCAGAAACGAAAAAGTGCCCCCCTGGATAATGGGCAGTTTGTTTCCCATAGGCGACTGCTGGATGAGGGTGCAGATCCCCGACGTGAAGAAAATGGTCGAGATCATCAGGGCCAGTTCTTCCTGCGGGAGTTTCATGGCGCCGCCGATGATGAAGGGAATCAACACGGTGGCGCCAAACATGGTGAGGTACTGTTGAATCCCCAAAAGGACCGCCAACGGCCATTTCGGCTTGCTGCCGATGGGATAGACAATCCAGTGTTGCTTTTCACCTACCGATTGTTCGCTCATCTTCTCTTCTCCTCTTTCGCGGTTGCCCCCTCCGGGGTTTCAGGAATTTAAACCGACGCCTATTTCATGATCCGACAGATTTCCGTGTACTGGTCGGGTCTTAAGTCCCTGAAAAATTGCCATCCGTCGCGGACTTCCCGGATTTGATCCAGGTCCAGCCCGGCCACGACCACTTCATCCTTGTCATGGCTTCCCTTGACCAGAATCTGTCCCCGGGGATCCACGAAGTAGCTGGATCCGTAGAACCGGCCGAATTCCCATGGTTTTTCAAGGCCTACGCGATTGTTTGCCCCGATGAAAACCCCGTTGGCCACGGCCTGGGCCGGTTGTTCAAGCTCCCACAAATACCGGGATTTCCCTTCCGTGGTGGCGGACGGATTGAAAAGGATTTGGGCGCCTTTCAATGCCAGTTCCCGGGCGCATTCGGGGAAGTGGCGGTCGTAACAAATGTAGATTCCGATCCGCGCATAGGCGGTATCAAAGACCGGAAATCCAAGGTTGCCGGGCTTGAAATAAAACTTTTCCCAAAATCCCGGCCACGTATGGGGGATGTGGACTTTCCTGAATTTTCCCAGGTAACGGCCGTCGGCATCCAGGACGGCGGCAGTGTTGAAATAAACACCGTCCATTTCTTCCTCGTAGACGGGGACGATCATGACCATTCGGTATTTTTTGGCGTACTCTGCCAGTCGTTCGGTGATGGGTCCGGGGACGCTTTCGGCGGTGCCGTACCACTTGATATCCTGCTCGGCGCAGAAATAGGGCCCATGAAAGATTTCCTGCAAACACAGGATCTGAACGCCCTTCTTTCCCGCTTCTTCGATCAGCGGGAGATGCTTTTGGATCATGGCCTCTTTGATCTCGGCCGGTGTTCCTTCATGCGTGGCGCTGGATGCCTGGATATGAGCACATGTAACGATTCGAGCCATTGATACCCTCCTTCAGCAATAGTCATCCCGGCGCTTTTCACCGGAAACGGCCCACATATTAGTGGAGGTGTTTCTTCATCGTCAAGTGTTTTTCAAAAAGACCTTCCCCTGTCTAAAGCTTGCATAAAAAACCCCGCTGCCGTTTGACTTTTTTCTTCTAAAGGCGTAACTGTATTTTTTCGATTAAAACCTAACGCCGCCTCTTTGAGAAAGAACACGATGGGGTGCCCATGACGCCTTTCCCCAGGACAAAGAAAGGACCCGCCCCCCTTCAGAAGGGAATGCCAACGCAATGGGTAAAGGAGATATACGGTGAAACATAAGAAAAGTTTCTTTCATATGCGCAAGGGATTCGATTTCGCACAGGCCGTTGTTGAGGCCCACCGCTGCCTGCTCTGTCACGACGCCCCTTGTTCCCAGGGGTGCCCCGCAGACACCCGTCCGGCGGAGTTCATCCGTAAACTGCGGTTCAAAAACATCACCGGCGCGATCCGGACCATCAAAGAGAATAATGTCCTGGGCGGTGCGTGCGGCGTCCTGTGCCCCACCCATCGCCTTTGTGAAAAGGCGTGCAGCGCCCGGATGGTCTCGGAAGGGCTCCCGGAGGGTGCCGACCGGCCCATCCAGATCGGCAAGATCCAGCGATTTTTGGTCGAGCACTCCTGGGACATCGGTTTCAGGGTGTTCGAAAAACCCGCCCCGCGGACCGAGAAGGTGGCCGTGGTGGGCTCGGGCCCCGCAGGGCTTAGCTGCGCCGCCGAGCTGGCCAAGGACGGCTACAAGGTGACGGTGTTCGAGGCGCGGCCCGAGCCGGGCGGGGCGCTGCGCTACGGGGTGGTCTCCTACCGCTTCGATTCGAAGTTCCTCAAGAAAGAGCTTACCGACGTCAAGGCCCTGGGGGTGCGCTTCCAGTGCAACAGCCCTGTCGACGCCGACAACGGGGTGGACCGGCTGCTGGCGCAGGGCTTTGCTGCGGTCTTCGTGGCCCCCGGGCTGTGGGCGGCCGCAACCCTGGTGCCCGCCGGGCAGCGGATCGGCGGGGTGTTCTCCTCGGTGGACTACCTCTCGGCGCTGCGAGACGGCCGCTTCGAGCAGATGATCAAGCGCATCGAGGGCAAGGATGTGGCGGTGATCGGCGGCGGATCGGTGGCCATGGACTGTGTCGGCTCTGCGGTCCGGCTGGGCGCCAGGGATGTTCATCTGATCTATCGGCGCTCATTTACGCAGATGCCGGCGGAACCCGACGAACGGGTCGAAGCCCAGGAAGCCGGCGTTCATTTCCTGCTGCTCAATCAGCCCGTCGGCTACGTCACCGACAGCCGAAAGCAAGTCAAAGGGGTGCGGCTGGTGCGCACCCGGCTGGGCAAGGAGGACGCTTCCGGCCGGCGCAGGCCGGTGCCCGTCAAAGGCTCCGAGTGGATCCTGCCCGCCCGGGTGATCATCGAAGCCATCGGCAACGTGGCGCCGGCCGACTCGCCCAAGTGGTACCCCGGGGTGCGGGTGGACCGGCGGCTGCTGGTGGAGGCCGACCCCAAGACCGGCGCCACCTCCCGGCCGGGGGTCTTTGCCGGCGGGGACATCGTCCGCGGCCCGGCCCTGGTGGTCCAGGCGGTCCAGGACGGCAAGGCGGCGGCCCGTGCCATCAAGGACTATCTGAGCAATCAAAAATAAGGAGGCCTTACCGTGAACACCCCAGTCGACTTGTCGATAGATTTCTGCGGCGTCAAGTTCAAGAACCCCTTCCTGCTGTCCTCCTCGCCGGTGTCCAACAGCGCCGAGATGATCGAGCGCGCCTTCCAGGACGGCTGGTCGGGGGTGGTCTTCAAGACCTTGAACAGCGACCGGCTGCCGATCATCCATCCCTCCCCGCGCATGCACTGCATCCACTATGGCAACAGCAAAGAGATCGCGGTCCAGAACGTGGAGCAGATCTCCGACCGGCCCCTGAAGGACAATCTGCTGGAATGTCTCTATCTCAAGAAGCACTATCCGGATCACCCCGTCGTAGTCAGCATCATGGGGTTCTTCGAGGACGAGTGGGTCTACCTGGCCAAAGCCGCCGAGGACAACGGCGCCGACATGCTGGAGCTGAATTTTTCCTGCCCGCACATGTGTATTGAGGGCGCGGGCCACAAGGTGGGGCAGGCCTTCCACCTGCTGGAACGATTCACCGGGGCTGTCAAGAAGCACGTCTCCATCCCGGTGATGGCCAAAATGACTCCCAACATTACAGACATCACCGAACCGGCCCTTTATGCAAAGAAGGGCGGTGCAGACGCCATCTCGGCCATCAACACCGTGCGGGGCATCTCCTCGGTGGGGCTGGATGACTGGGTGCCCCGGCCGAACGTCTCCGGCAAAGGGGCCATCAGCGGCACCTCGGGACCGGCGGTGAAGCCCATCGGGCTGAACTTTATCGCCTCTATGGCCAAGTGCGAGGCGCTGGGACTGCCGCTTTCCGGAATCGGCGGCATCGAGACCTGGACCGATGCCCTCGAATACATCCTTCTGGGCGCCGGGACGGTACAGGTGACCACGGGGATCATGCACTACGGCTATCGCATCGTCGGGGACATGATTGAAGGCCTGTCCGATTACATGGCCTCCCGGGGCATTCCATCTGTGTCGGACCTGGTGGGAAAGGCGCTCCCGAATCTTTACGAGACAGAGGCCTTCGAGCTGGATCGCCAGGGGATTGTCCAATACGACATGAAAAAATGCGTGGGTTGCGGCCAGTGCTACATCGTGTGCCGGGACGCCGGGGGCCAGGCTCTGGACTGGGACCGCCGGAAGCGGCGTCCCGGGCTGGTGGAAGAAAAATGCCTGAGCTGCATGTTGTGCTCCTTCGTCTGCCCGATCCCCGGCCTGATTTCCTTTAAGGAGATGCCCAGGGGATGGAAACGCAGGGAAACGGCGGTGAAAGACCCGAGCCTTGCCGCCGAAATGAAATATGAGCCATTCAAAAAGGAGGGCCCCGATGAGTGTATTGCTTAAGGGTGGAACGATTGTTTCGACGACCGGCCGCACCAAGGCCGACGTTTTCGTGGAGGACGGCAAGATCAAGGTAATCGGCGTCGGGCTGGACAAGACCGCCGAAGAGGTGCTCGACTGCCGCGGCAAGTACATCCTGCCTGGAGCCATCGATCCCCATACCCACATTTCCATGCCGTTCATGGGAACCTATTCCCAGGATGATTTCGAAACCGGCACCATCGCGGCGGCCTGCGGCGGGGTCACCTGCGTGGTGGACTTTGACCTGCAACAGAAGGGCGAAACACTCTACGAGGCCCTTGAGCGCAAAAAAGCTCTGGCCGAAGGGAAAGTCTGCATCGACTACTCGCTGCACCCGGCGGTGATGGACCCACGGCCGGAAGTCATCGAAGAGGTGAAAAAGGCCTGCCGGGACTACGGTACCCCCAGCTTCAAGATTTTCATGGTCTACGATTTCCGGGTGGACGACGCCACCATGATCAAGCTGCTGGAACAGACAAAGAAATGGGGCGGCCTGGTGCAGGTGCACGCCGAAAACGTCTACATCATCCAGCACATGAACGAGGTGCTCGCCCGGGAAAAGAAACTCTCCCCTTACTATCACGCGGTGAGCCGCCCCAACATCGCCGAGGAGGAGGCCATAAGCCGGGCCTCGAAAATGGTGGAGCTGACAGGCTCACGGATCTACATCGTGCACTTGTCCTCCAAGGAAGGCCTGCAGAGGGTCAAGGACGCACGGGACCGGGGCATAGCCGTATACGCCGAGACCTGTCCCCAATACCTGCTTCTCGACGAGTCCCGTTACAAGGAGCCGCGCTGGAACGGCGCCAAGTACGTGATGAGCCCGCCCCTGCGGACCAAGGAAAGCAACGACGCCCTGTGGCAGGGCCTTTCCGCCGGGGCGCTGCAGGTGGTGGCCACCGATCACTGCCCCTTTGACTTCAAGGGGAAGAAGGACATGTTCGGCAAGGACGATTACAAGAAGATCCCCAACGGCGCGCCCGGCATCGAGACCCTCTTGATGCTTCTGCACTCGGAAGGTGTGGTCAAGGGGCGGATCACCCTGGAGCGAATGGTGGACGTACTTTCCACGGGAACCGCCCGCATGTTCGGTCTCAAGGACAAGGGGGAAATCGCGGTGGGCAAGGACGCCGACATGGTGGTTTTCGACCCCCGCCAGGCGTTCACCATCTCCCAGAAAAAGCTCCACATGAACGTGGACTACACGCCCTATGAAGGGATGAAGGTGACGGGGATGCCTTTTGCCGTTTATTCCCGAGGCAGAAAAGTGGCCGAATGGCGGAAGGACCGCATGCATTTCACCGGCGAGAAGGGTCACGGCCGATTCGTGAAACGCGAACCTTTTTCCACGTTTTAACGCGGTCCGGCGCAGCCTCGCCGTTTCTCGATGGAAGATTACCGCTCTCCGGCGGACTTGAGGATGACGTGCAAAAGCACGTTGGCCCCGGCTTCGCAGTCCTCCCAGGCGGTGTTTTCCACTTCCACATGGCTGCGCCCGCCGATGCTGGGCACGAAAATCATGGCGGTGGGACAGACACGGTTCATGTAGCTGGCATCATGGCCGGCGCCGCTGACCATCCGCAGGCTCGCGTACCCCAGCTCCCCCGCGGTGTCCAGGACCATCTGCACCCGTTTTTCATCAAAAGGGGAATGGGCCACCCGCCAGGTTTCCTCGATACGGATGGGGCACCCTCTCCGGGTCGCCACGGCCTCGAAATCTTGGCGCACCGTCTCCCAGGCCCTGAGGGCGAGATCGTCGTCCCAGGAGCGGATGTCCACGGTGAAATGGACCCTGTCGGGAATGATGTTGCGCGAGTTGGGATGGTTCTGAATTTCGCCCACGGTGGCCACCATGTTCCCTCCCATCCGCACGGGAAGCTCGTTGACCTTGAGAATCATTTCGGCGGCGGCGCAAAGTGCGTCATGGCGGCCCTCCATGGGGGTGGGCCCCACCTGATTGGCTTCTCCTTCGATGTACACGTCATACCAGTGGAGACAGAGAATCCCCTTGGGTGCACCGATCTGCCTGCCTTCCCGTTCCAGCATGGGACCCTGTTCGATGTGGTACTCCCAGTAGCAGTGGACGGGAAAGGCTTTGCAGGGGGCGCTGCCTTTATACCCGATGCGGATCAGTTCATCTTTGAAGCGCCGGCCGTTTCTATCCGCGCGGTTGTATGCCCAATCCCGGTCCAAAGCCCCCGCCCAAACACCGGAAGCCACCATGGCCGGTGCAAATCGCGACCCCTCCTCATTGGTCCAGTCCACGATCACAATGGGCCGTTCGGTTTCTACGCGGTGATCGTTAAGGGTACGCAGCACCTCCAAGGTCCCCATCACGCCCAGGATGCCGTCGAATCGACCGCCTTTGGGCTGAGAGTCGATGTGGGAACCGCTTAAGACCGGGGCCAACCGGCTTTTCCTGCCGGGACGCCGGCCGAAGATGTTCCCCATCTCGTCCACCGTGACCTCCAGGTCCAAGTCCTTGAGCCATTGAACAAATAGATCCCGGGCCCGCCTGTCTTCGTCGCTGAGCGCCAGGCGCTGGACACCGCCGCCGGGCGTGGCGCCGATCTTGGCCATCTCTTCCAAGGCGGCCTTCAACCGGCCTCCGTTGATCCGCAACTCTTTTACGTCCATTTCCACCTCCAAAAGACAATGGGTCCCGAAATGCTAAAAAAGCTGAATAAAAACAACTCCACCGATCATCAGGGCTACGCCGAAAATCCTCCACCCGTTCATGGGGTGAAGGGTGTAGCCGAGCAGACCGAAATGGTCCAGCCCGACGGAGATCAGCATTTGACCGGCCACCACCAGCGCCACCATGGGGGCGGCGCCCAGCCGGGGAGCCAGAACCACGGTGGAGGCCACAAAGAAAGCACCGATGCAGCCCCCGGTCCAGGTCCACCATGGCTGCCGTCCGGCGAGGGCTATCTCCGGCCATGGGATGCGAAGCAAGAATGCATACGCCAAAAGAGAAAGCGTACCCACGGCAAAGGAAACCGTTGCCGCCAAAATGGAAGAGCGGGTCCATACCGCCAGCCGTGCGTTTATGCCCGCCTGGACCGGCAGACAGAACCCGGCCACCATCGCCAGCATCATATTCCAAAAAAGGATTTTCATGAAATTTCCGGCCTTTTTCGATTCCATTCGCCGCCAAAGGATGGAACCCGATGGGCAAAAGGCGGCATGCCGAAAGTTAAAGCCCCACAGGAATCCCAATCATTTGCACAATGAATCCGGAGCGGCCGCAATCATGCGAGCGATTTGCCATCCGGGTGATCTTGTGTTTTTTTGCGCCGGAGATGTATTGGAGCTTCCCTGCTGCCCGGCAAGGTGGGATTTCGGCTTCGCTCCAACCCGCGAAGCACCGCCGTCAGGCAGAACCCGCGGGAAATGCGCTCGCTGTTACGGGTCAAGAAAAGTGTGGATCAAAGCCCCAGATATGCCTTTTTGACTTCGTCGTTCGTTAAAAGGTCCGATGCCAGGCCGCTCATGGTGACGCGCCCGTTTTCAAGGACATACGCACGGTCAGAAATCTCGAGGCTTTTCCGTACGTTCTGTTCCACCAGCAATATGGTCACGCCCTCTTTGTGAAGGACCTGAAGCACCTTGAATACATCGTCCACAATAACCGGCGCCAAACCGAGGGAGGGTTCATCCAAAATGATAAATTTGGGGCGACTCATCAATGCCCGGCCGATGGTGAGCATCTGTTGTTCACCACCGCTGAAAGTGCCGGCCAATTGATGTTGGCGTTCCTTCAGTTTCGGAAAAATACCAAACACCCAGTCAAGATTGCTTCTGACTTTTTTCGGATCTTTTTCGACATATGCCCCCATTTCAAGGTTCTCGAGAACGGTCATGTAAGGAAACAGCCTGCGGCCTTCAGGGACTAGAGCAATACCATGATGAATTATGGTATGGGCGGGCGTGTTTTCAATATGACGGCCCTCGATCTTGATCGTTCCCGATGAGACCGGAAGCAAGCCGCATATCGTTTGAATGAGCGTCGATTTACCCGCTCCGTTGGCTCCCACGAGAGCCACAATTTCATGGCGGTCGATCTCCATCGACACATTATGGATAACCTGGAGTTCCCCATAACCGGTTTCAATGTTACGTACTTCTACCATCATCGCTAGGATTCTCCCAAGTAGACGTCCACGACATGCGGATTGCTGACGATATCCTTCGGGGACCCCTCAGCAATTTTTTCTCCCGAGGCAATTACCACGATGTTCTCACAAAGCTCCATTACGACTTTCATGACGTGTTCGACCACAACCAGAGTGATACCCATGTCTGTGTTGATTTTATGCAGAAATTCTATCATTTCGTCCGTTTCGACAAAAGTCAGACCCGCCATGCACTCGTCCAGGAGGAGGAGCTGAGGATTCCCCACCAGCGCAATCGCCAGTCCCACATGCTTTTTTTTGGCTACAGTCAGGTGCTTTGCCATCACATCTTTCTGGGAATCGAGTTTCGTCAACGATAGAATTCTTCTTACGGCGTCATGCTGTTCACGGGTAGGTTTGAAATGGAAGTTTTTTGCGACGGCGCCGATCAGCACGTTTTCGTAGACGGACAGCTCGTCGAAGACCCTGACGATCTGAAAAGTACGGCCGATTCCCATCTTTGATATAAAATGCGGTTTCATCCCGTGGATAGCATGCCCCTTGAAATAGATGGCGCCCGCAGAGGGCTTGATTTCTCCCGTAAACATATTGAATAGCGTGGTCTTGCCGGCGCCGTTTGGGCCAATGATTCCCATTCGCATTCCGGCCTGTATCTTGATATCGACTTCTTTGACCGCATGGACTCCACCGAATCGCTTTGTGAGCCCTTTGCATTCCAGAAGACTTTGGTTTTGCATTATGCTCTCCTCCCTCGGATACGGTTATAAAGGCCAGCCAGTCCCCGGGGTTCGATGATGAGAATGGCGATCAGCAGGATCGACCAAATGATGAACCGCCATTCGGGAGCAAACCTCATGAGTTCGAGGATGAACGTCACCACGCCGGCTCCGATAATGGGACCGATCAAAGTCCCGGCGCCACCCACGAGAAACATGATTACAATCATCTCAGAGGTCATCCATGCAAAGGTGGAGGGATGAAGAAGCCTGAAAAAATGTGCGAACAGGGATCCAGCCATTCCTGCGAAGCCGGAACTGATGCTGAACGCCATGACCTTGTAAAAGGCGGTGTTGACACCTGATGCCTGGGCAAGATCTTCATTCTCCCTTATTGAGACAAGGAGTTTCCCAATGCTTGAATTCACGAGCACAAAGAGAAACACCACCATCAGTGCACCGAAAAATAAAATTAAGTAGTACATGGCGGTCATGTTGCCGAAATTGATCCCGAAGAGACTCTCAGGAGGCCTTATGCCACCCAGTCCCAGGGGACCTTTGGTGATATCACGTGAATTGAGCAACACCAGGTAAATGAAGTGTCCGAAAAAAAAAGTGGTAACGGCAAAATAATGACCCCGGAGCTTGAGTGCCGGATAGCCCACAATGGCCGCGAACACAAAGACAGTGAGCGTACTCACCGGCATCGCAACCCAAAATGACATCCCGGTTTTCAACGTGAGAAGGGCCGAGGTGTAAGCGCCGATGCCGTAAAACGCCCCATGGCTGAAAGAAAGCGGACCGGTGAAACCCGTCATGAAATCGTAGCTGGCAGTCAGCATCGAAAACAGCATTGCCAAGGTAACCACGTATACGATGTAACTGGAGGCAAAAAGCGGAATGGCCAGCAGCACAAACAGCATGATGCCCAAGATGATTCGGTTCGTGTTCCACATGAAAACGCTCCCCATTTCATAGGCCGGAGATTAAGATAGAAGGCATTCCATGCCGCCATCAAACACGGCCAAACAGTCCCTTCGGTTTCAGCAACAAGACCAGGATTAAAATGAAGAATGCATACCCATGCTGGTATGCGGAGGAGACGTACATTGCACCAAGGGCTTCTATGACACCGAGTCCCAGGCCGCAAATGAGCACTCCTGCAACGGATCCAAATCCGCCCAGTATGACAACAACCAGCGCTTTCAGGAGAGGTAGATCTCCCATGGAGGGAAAAACGGAATACAGAGGGGCTACCAGAACAGCAGCACCGCCGGATAATGCCCCGCCGATTGCGAAGACCATGGAGTTGACGGTGTCGATGTTCACGCCTAGCACCTGCGCCATCCCCGGATCCATTGATGCGGCTCGAATGGCCTTCCCCTGCTTGGTTTTCATGATGAACAAATACACAATCACAAAAAGGACAATCGCAGCTATCAGCACGTTGATCCGCATATAACTGAATCCGAATACAGCGCCTTCCATGTAAGCGGGAAAGGTGCGGGGCTTACCCGTCCAGAGGGCGTTCGCAACGTTGGCGAAAAGAAAAAACAAGGCGATCGCGCACAGCAGCTGCACACGGGCGGCATCCCGAAATGTTCTCTCGCGCCAACGCCGATAGAGCAAGCGTTCACAGAGAAACGCCAACAAAGCCCCCACCGCCATTCCCAGGAGCAGGGCCGCGACAAAGGGAAGTCCGGCCAGTGTAACCGCAAAGAGCCCCACGTACGCCGCAAGAACATAAAAAGACCCCTGCGCGAAATCCGGAATATCAGTGATACTCCAGATCATATTCAGGCCCAGCGCTACCAGAGCATAAACAGATCCGATAATCAGACCGTTTCCGATCTGTAAAAACAGCACTTCCATTGGGTTGCCTCTTGGGGGTAAATGTTTTGAGCGCGGGGCATCCACCCGAAAATGCCTGGGGGCAGCCCCGCGCGGTCCAAATAGGATTAGAGAGGAACACGCTCGCCGTTTTTCCACTGGATCAGGGAGGGGGCGGCTTTCCCCTGGTTCTTGTATCCGTCGAAATCAAAAAACTGGATGTGGCCCTGCAATCCGGCATAATCGGTCTGCTTCAAGGCATCCCGGATCTTGACGGGGTCGAGAGACTGCGCTTTTTGAATGGCGTTGACCGCCACATGAAGGGCATCATAACCAAAGATGATGGCATAGTGCATGGGAGCATTGAACCTATCCTTGACCTGCTTGGCAAAATCCTCTGGAACCGCACCCCACAAGGCCACGGCATAGGTTCCTTCTGCCGCTTTTGCGCCGGCTAAAGAAAGGAGCTCCATTTCACCCATTTCCTCCGAACCGATAAACTTGATTTCCTTTGTGATGCCCATCTCATTGGCTTGCTTCAGGATCATAGCGCCTTCCGAAGCGGAACCAGCGTAAAAAACAACGTCCGGATTCGCCTGCTTGATCTTCACGAGGTTCACCGTGAAATCGGTATTTCCCCTCTCGAAGGTTTCGAGGAGTGCGGATTTGACGCCGGCTTTATTGAATTCTTCCTCGACCGCTTTGGCCAATCCCAAACCGTAATCATCGTTGACAACAAGGTACCCGGCGGATTTGGGGCCGAACTTCTCAATGATCTTGGGGGTGAATAACGGGGCCATGAGTCCCACCGAGGCCCGCATACGGAAATAAAAATCATTGCCGGGTTTGGTCACGTTGTCAGCCGCACACTCAATGGTGATGCCTGGAATCTTGAACTGTTCGCATAAGGGGGAGATGGCATTGCAGACGGAACTGCAATGGTCCCCGAGAATCGTCACTACTTTATCCTCCAGTGCCAATTTACGGAGGTTGGCGGCACCATCGGTGGGGGTGCACACACTGTCATAGCGAACGATTTCAACGGTGTATTTTTTTCCTCCAATGCTCACCCCTTTGGCATTGATTTCGTCCAGGGCCATCTGGATGCCGCGCCACCCGTTCGTTCCGAACTCAGCCGCCGAACCGGTAAAGGGGGCCGTATATCCTATCTTGATAACATCGGCCGCAAAAGCGGAACTACATACGCTGATGATCCCAAAAACCACAGCTGTTACCAGTAACATCCCCGTTTTTAGCCTTTTCATCTTTCCGTTCTCCTTCCGTAAGTTTGTTGGATTGATAAGAAGCCGCTTTTCCGATCTGGAAACCAGGGGGTACATCCATACATTTTTCTACGGCCGAAATAAAAAAGAAAACTCGTGCTTGTTATTCGAGGCGGGGCAACATGCGGATTTCCGCTATCAGACGAAAAAATAGCTGTCAATATTTAAATTTCAAAACCTGCGGTCAAGGATACAACGAAAAATGGACCCGGTTGCAGCAGTGCCGGCGCCTTTTGGTCCTCTTCTTTTATCTTATCCCGGGCGAAATCATCACCGTCCCCTTTTTCACAACCCGAGATCCTGGTTGACCAGCACCACTTTTACCGGTCCCTTGGGGTAGGATTTTCTGTGATGGTCCAGGTGCTGCAGATCCGGCCGGGGCTTTTGCACGCTTCACAATAGGATGTTTTGGTACAAGGTGTTTTCTTGTCCAGCCGCATGGCATTCGCCGGCACTGCAATGTTTTTCACACGGCACACGGCTGCATCCTCTGCCGGATATACGGTATAGTTATTTGTTTCCAAGGCGTTTTTCATGTTCGCCAATCGAATCCGTAAGAATAAAAGGTGTGGACGTCGGTTATCCCGCATCCGCTTGTTTTATCGCAACCCCGCCGCCGCTTTTCGGGCCGCTTCGCCGCTCGAGCCCGCCGGGTCCAGTTCCATGGCCTTTTCATAGGCGGCCCGGGCTTTGGCAAAATCCCCCACGGCCTTATAGGCGTTCCCCAGATCCAGGTGGAGTTCCGGGGCCTTGGGGGCGTATCGAACCGCTTTTTCCAATGCCTCCGCGGCCTTGATTTTTTTGCCGACAGCGCCATAGGTCAGGCCCAGCCCCCGCCAGGCGTTCACGTATTCCGGATCCTTTTGCAGGGCCTCCCGGTAATAGAATTCGGCCTGGGTATAGTCCCTTTTTTGATAAAAGGCATAGCCCAAATTGGACAAAGGGATCTGGGGGGTGGCGTACAGGTCGTCTTCGAGGGTCTCCTTGAAGATGACAATGGCGGCGTCCCAGTCTTTTCGAATCAGGTGCAGGACCCCGAGGCTGTTTTTGGCCGCCGCATACCCCTCTTTGAGGGCCATGGCTTTTTTGAAGTGTTTTTCCGCCAGATTGAAGCGTTCCTTGGCCATATAAACCAGGCCCAAGTCGTATTGCAGGTAGGGATCCTCGGGGTTGAGTTTTTCGGCCTTGATAAACTCGGCCAGAGCCGCCGTGTGTTTCCCCTGCATCATGTAGGATTCCCCCAGGTTGCGGGTGGCCGCGGCCTGCCGCATCCGGGCTTCCCGGTTCCCTGAACAGGCCGTAAGACCCAGAACCAAAAGGAACACCAGTGTCGCCATCGATAATCGTTTCATATTCCTTTTCCCATCATCTGTTTTTTCAACCACTCGGACCCCTGAACCCTCGACCCCTTGAACCCTCGACCCCTCGACCCCTTGACCCCTTGAACCCTTGAATCCTTGACCCCTCGAACCCTTTTTCACATCCATCCCCCCGCCTCCGGCACCGTGAGGACCTGGATCCCCTTTTCCTGCAAAAACTCCAGGGCATCCCCATCGATGCCGTCATGGGTGATCAGAGTCGATTTTTCATCCTTTGTTAAAACCAAAACCCCGGGAAAGGTCAAGGAGGCATCGGCTTTTTCCCGGTTGTTTCCCACCGGGAAGGTCGGATTGATGCGAAAACGGCACTGGAGGGTATTCAGCAGAGCGACAAGGCGATCTTTTTTGTCGATGTTGCCTGTAAATTGGAAGACCGGAATGCCGGCCGTTGTCAAGGCTGGGACCGCATCCCCTTGAAGATCACCGAAATCCATCAGCAGCATCTTTCCGGTGGGCAACGTCACCATGTCGGTCCATGCCTTGACCTGGACACCCCCATAAGGAAAAAAGACCGACACATTCGGCGTGTACAGATACCCCAGGGTGGCAAGTATCTCCGGAATGATCCTGCGGGGGGTATCCCGATGGATCCGAATGATCGGCAAAAAGGGTTTGGTGTTGGGTTTGGATTCTTTCCTTTCCGTGAAGCCTTCGAATCCGTCTATCGGATCCGGATCGATTTGTTTCACATGGATGTTGTACTTGGAAAGGTACCGGGTCAAGGCCTCCGGAAGCAAGGAGGCTTTGCCGCCGGCAAGGAAGACGGCTGTTTTTTGAAGCGGATTTTTACCGGAGCCGAGCCGGTGAATCATCCATCGGGGGAAAAGCGCCACCTCCAGGCCGTTGTCCGAAAAACGAAAGGTTTCCCCGGGAAAAATCCCCGGAATCACCCGGGAAAGGGCATCCAGGACGGTCTCCAGGGGGGCGTCCTTGGAGATGACCAGCGTTCGGGCATCCTGCCAATGGGATCGAATCGCATGGAGCAAGGTGTCGTCGAGTTTTTCCTCGCAAAGAATCACCCGTTTCCCGTCTTTCATTTCCAGGATGGGAAACCGGGAGAGATCCAGTTCACGGTCCGCGCCGTTTTGTGCCGGGAAAAAATAGCGCCCTTTCCGGATGAGTGTTGCATCGATGAGTTCGGCGGCCCGGGAAAAAGGGGTCGGCGGGTCCTTTTTCCAGGCGGTCATTGAACCACCGGACGTCGCAGGCGCGGCTTCGGCTTTCAGGGTGATGAAGGTTTCGGCTTCCATCCCGCTGCCGGAAGGATCCAGCAACGCGGTAAACCACGGTTCTTGCTGGATGGAAGGCCGGGGGAGATAGACTTTCTGGCCCACAAACACACGGTTGATATCCAAAATGCCGGGATTGGCGCGCCGGAAAAGATCAACCCCCATCCGGTAGGCATCGGTGCCGAATGCCCCGAAGCGCCGGGCCACCAGGACCGAGACACACTCCCCCCTTTTAATGTGATGGGTATCCGAGTGCGCCCGGATGCGTTTTTTGACCTTGGAAATGGTGACAAAGGGGATGGTGACCCGTGCATCCTGCTGCCGGGAAAATTCCCCGGGGGGAAGCCTTCGGATGGGGATGAAAAGATGCTGCCCCGGTTCAATCCGGTTGAGATCCCGGATATGGGGGTTCAGTCTTTTAAAAAGATGCAAAAATTCGGTGAAGTTGTCCGCGGCCAACTCCCCTTTTTGCCGGAGGACGGAAAGGACGGCGTCCTCTTCCCCTACAATATAAGGATCGCAAAGCACGGCGCGGCCCCGATCCATTTTCACCACGTAGCTTTTGTATAAAATCGCCCCATGCGTGGGGATTGACGCCCACAAAAGAACAGCGGCCGGCAGAACGATCCGGGAAAGGAAAAACCGAAAACACATCGGTTTCACTGTTCGGGAGACTTTTTCAGATTCAACGCCTTTGCAATCGCATCCGACAGGGTTTTAACGAAACCGTCAAGGTCCGCTCCGGTCAAAGGTCTTCCCGGTTCCGGGAGGGCACACCCCCCGGGTTGCATCAAAACCGGCGCATTGACCAGTTCGGGCCGGGTGTATACATTGAATTCTTGGGCCAGGGTGCGGGAAAAGTAGCGTTCCTGGAATCCCGAAAACTTGATGGCGTGGGCCGTGGCGTCCAGTACAGCCGTTTCGTCTTTTTCAACCTGGCCGGCTTCGACTGCCCGGATCAGGCCGGCCAGGGATTCCCCGCCGTGGGTGCAGGCGATGTGCCCGTTCCGGTTGGCCAGAAGCTGGCAGTCCATGATCTCCTGCTCGGTGACTTCCACAAAAAAGACCCGTTGGCGCCCGGCGGTTTCATTGAATCGATCCACCAGCCGGATGACCCGGGGCATGGAAACGGGATTTCCGATCATGGCCGCCTGGGCCACACTGGGCCGCACACCCACGGGGACGAACCGGCGCTTTTTCGGATCCGGTTCCTGGTAGTAGCGATAGACGGGGTCGGCATGTTCGGACTGGACTCCGATGACCTTGGGAAGTGCCCTGAGAATCCCGGCGTCGTAAAATTTTAAAAATCCCGAAAGGACCGCCGTAATGTTTCCCGCGTTCCCGACGGGCAGCGCCACCGCCAGGCGGGAGAGGTCGTAATCAAATGCCTGGGCGATCTCGTAGGCATAAGACTCCTGGCCCAGGATCCGCCAGGCGTTCTTGGAATTTAAGAGCGCCACGGGATACCGTTCGGAAAGATGTTCCACGATTTTCATGCAATCGTCGAAGACGCCGGGGATCTCGAAGACCGCGGCCCCGCTTCCAAGGGGCTGGGAAAGCTGCTGGGGGGTCACCTTTTGGTGGGGCAGAATCACCGCACAACGGACATGGGGCCGAAGATAGGCCGCGTAGAGGGCGGCGGCGGCGGACGTATCCCCTGTGGATGCACATACGGCCAGGATGTTTTGCGCATGCCCTTGTTGCACCAGGTAGTTGATGTAACTCAGGGCGCTGGCCATCCCCCGGTCCTTGAAAGAGGCGCTCGGGTTTTGACCCTCGTTTTTAAAGTAGAAGGGGACCCCTGCCCGTTTTTGGAGGATGCTGTTGGCGGCGATCATGGGGGTGTGACCCTCCCCCAGGTAGACCACGGCCTCCAGGGGAAGAATGGGGCCGATGAATTCGTGAAACCGATAGATCCCGGAAAGGGCCGGGATCTTGAGGGCTTTCCGGAAATCGAAAATTTTTTTCCACAACGCCGCCGGAACCTTTTTGAGCCGGTCGAAGTCCGGGTCTTCGATCATCAGGACCTGTCGGCAGTCCGGACAGGTGTACAGGAGTTTTTGGACGGGAAAGGTTTTTTGGCATCCCAGGCACCGGTAGATCATCTCCCCCCCGGGCGCGGGGATCAGATGGGGCTGCAGGGCTTCCGGGAAATCGGCCAGTTTCACAGCCGAATCGCCTCCAGGCCGCCCATGTAGGGCCGCAGGGCCTCTGGGAGGGCCACGGACCCGTCGGCCTGCTGGTTGTTTTCCAAAAGCGCCGCCACGGTTCGACCCACGGCCAGTCCGGATCCGTTGAGGGTGTGGACCAATCGGGTCCCTTTTTGTCCCTTTTTCTTGAACCGGATTTGGGCCCGCCGGGCTTGGAAATCCTCGAAGTTGCTGCAGGAGGAGATTTCCCGGTAGACCCCCTGGGCCGGCATCCAGACTTCGATGTCGTACGTCTTTGCGGCGGAGAACCCCAGGTCTCCGGTGCACAGGGTGACCACACGATACGGCAGCGCGAGGCGTTGAAGGATCTTTTCCGCATCCGACAAAAGGATCTCCAGCGCCTCATAAGAGGTCTCCGGCGTCGTGAACCAGACCAGTTCCACCTTGTTGAATTGGTGCTGGCGGATCAGTCCCCGGGTATCCTTCCCGTAGGACCCGGCTTCGCTCCGGAAACACGGAGTGTATGCCGTATACCGAATGGGCAACACATCGGCATCGAGAATCTCTTCCTGGTGAATGTTCGTTACCGGCACCTCGGCGGTGGGAACCAGATAGTAATCCCACCCTTGCAGTTTGAAAAGATCCGCCTCGAATTTGGGGAGCTGCCCCGTATGGGTCATGGACTCCCGGTTGACGATGAAAGGGGGCAGGACTTCCCGGTAACCGTTTTCCTGGATGTGGGTATCCAGCATGAAGTTGATGAGCGCCCTCTCCATTCGTGCGCCGGCGCCGAAATACAACGGAAACCGGGATCCGGTGATCCGGGACGCCCGTTCGAAATCGAGGATGCCCAGGGCCTCCCCGATCTCCCAATGGGCTTTGGGGGGAAAGGAAAACACCGGGAGGGTCCCGACGGTTTTAAGGACCGGGTTGTCGTTGCTGTCTTTTCCTTCGGGCACGGAATCGTGGGGGATGTTCGGAATTCCCAAAAGAATCTCGGAAAGGACCGCGTCGGTTTCGGTAAGGGCTTTTTCCAGATCCTTGATTTCAGAGGAAACCCCCCGCATCTGTTCCACCAGGGCCGATGGATCGTCGCCGCTTTTCTTCATGGCGGCCACCCTTTCCGAGACCGTATTGCGACGGTGCCGCAAGCCCTCGATCTGTAAAAGGATTTGCCGCCGCCTTTCCTCGTGGGTCACGAAGGCGTCCAGGCTTGCCGGCTGCCCTCTAAGGGTCAAAGCGCTGGCAACTTTTGACAAATGTTCCCTGACGAACTTGATTTCCAGCATGTCGATGCCTATTTTTTTAATTCACAAAATCGCAAAAAGTGGGATTGAGGCTGCATTGAGCTTTTATCATGGATGCGCCATTTCGTCAATGATTATTATAAGTTGACATCGCCTTAAAAAACCGTTAGAAACAGATGGTTATCCCGTCCGGCGGCGCCTGGGGCGCCGGAAACTGCAACTGAAAATCTGCCACACAGACCGGGGGTGAATCGATGGATGAAATCCTCGAGAAAAAGGAATCGATTCGGGAAGAAATTCGGAATCGGGTCAATGCCCTTTCAAAAGAAGACCGACAAACCGTGATCGAGGAGATCGAAGCGCGCCTGTTTGGATTTGCCAATTTTTTAGAATCCAAGGTCGTGCTCTTATACAAGGAAAAGGACCCGGAGGTCCCCACCGCGAGAATCATCAAGGAATGCTATCCGCTTCATAAGGTGGTGGTCTTGCCGGCCTTTAAAAGCGAGAAAAAAAAGGTGGAATTTTTCAAGGTGGACACACCGAATGCACTCTTAAAAACCGGTCCCCGGGGGGTTCCGGAACCGGATCGGAGCCGGTGTAAGCCCGTTCCCATCGATTTCATCGATATCGCCCTCATCCCCGGCATTGCCTTTGATGAAAAGGGCGGACGGATCGGGACCGGAGACGGATACTACGACAGGCTCATCCCCAAATTGCCAATCACGACGCGAAAGGTGGCCCTGGCCCGGGAGGCCCAGATGGTCCCCCAGATCCCCATGGAGCCCCACGATCGTTTTGTGGACATCATCATCACCGAAAAGCGGATCATCTACAAGATCTGACCCACCCGTAGACGGGACGGTCCGCCGGTTTAGAATTCTCAACGTTTGGGGTTCAACACCTTCTCCAGCAGCTGGAGATTGGCTTCCTTGCCCAATGCAATCACCGTATCCCCTGCACCGAGGGTGGTTTCAAAAGACGGATTGAAGAGCATCCGGCCGGAGGCGCTTTTCACGGCGATGATAATGAGATCGTATTTCTGCCGGATCCCGGAATCCTTGAGCATGACATTGACCAATTCGGAGTCGGGACTCACGGGGATTTCTTCCATCTTGATGTCCGTCCCCTTGTATGCCAGGGCCAGATCCAAAAACCCGCTTACCGTGGGTCGGACAATGCGATGGGCCATGGTGGCGGCCCCGATGTCGTAGGGCGACTCAACCACATCGGCGCCCGCAGCCTTGAGCTTGGCTTTGGAGCCGTCCGCCGTGGCCCGGGCCAGGATGAACAGCTTCGGATTCAACTGCCGGGCCGTGAGGACCAGAAAAACGTTGTCCGCATCCGAGCTCAGCGCCGCCACCAACCCCTTTGCCGTTTTGATCCCGGCCTTGAGGAGGTTGGCCTCTTCGGAAGCGTCCCCGGTGATGTACAGTACGGCGTCTTCCTCCATGAGAGGGACGAGTTCCTTGTCCTTTTCGATGACCACCACATCCATCGGCTTTTGCCGGACGTTTCGGCAAAGAATCCGGCCGATCCGGCCATACCCGCAGATGATATAATGCTTCTTGAGCCGTTCGATCCTTTTTTCCAAGCGCCGCCTCCCTAAGATGTTGCGGATTTGCCCTTCCAGCGTGAACTGTACCACCGCACCGGCCACATAAAAAAAATAGCCGACCCCCACAAGTATCAAGGCCATACTGAAGAGGCGGCCGGCATCGGTGAGCTTTTGGACTTCGCTGTAGCCCACGGTGGAAAGCGTGGTGACGGTCATGAAGAGGGCATCTATGAAATTCCATCCTTCGATGATCATGTACCCCCAGGTCCCCATGAACATGAGACCGATCCCGAATATCAGCGATAAGAACAGATTCCGGGCTCTTTTCATGAGGCTTTGCCATCAAATCCATAGGGGTTCATGGCGCCGATTTACCCTCCTTTAAATAGAAAAATCAAGCCTCTTGTCTGCAAACCAGCCGAGGCCGGTGATTGAAGCTCCCCGCAGCCCCGCACGGCGGGATTTCCGCTTCACTCCAACAAGCCGGGCGGAAGGCCCTCCCTCTTGCGGTTCTTTGGAACCTAAGCTGAGCGTTTCAAATTTTTGAAACAGTTCAAGTGGAAGTATTCCGCGATATCGTCTTGACCCCCTGATGGGGTTCTGGTAGCAAACCCTTTGATGAAAGCGGATTCCTTAAAATATCAGCGCCTGCGGGACGATATGGTCAAAACCCAGATCGAAGCCCGGGGGGTTTCGGATCCGGCCGTCCTTGCCGCCATGCGCAAGGTTCCCCGGCACCTCTTTGTGAGTGAGGCCCTCAGGGATCAGGCTTACGGCGATTTCCCGCTCCCCATCGGCTACGACCAGACCATTTCCCAGCCCTATATTGTGGCCGAAATGACCGAGGCCCTGCAGTTGAACAAAGAGGATCGGGTCCTGGAGATCGGGACCGGATCCGGTTACCAGGCGGCCGTGTGCGCCGAAATCGCCTACCGGGTCTATACCATCGAACGGATTCACGCCTTGTATCTCAAGGCCCGGCGGTTCTTCGACAAACTCCATTATCACAACATCGTCACCCGGTACTCCGATGGCACGGCGGGGTGGAAAGAAGAAAGCCCCTTCGACGCCATCATCGTCACGGCGGGGGCCCCGGAAATCCCCCAGACGCTCGTTTCGCAGTTGGCCATGGGGGGCCGGCTGGTGATCCCGGTGGGGGACCGGTTTTCCCAGGAACTCGTCAAACTGATCCGGGATGAAAAAGGGATCCGTACGGTAAGCCTGGGAGGGTGCCGGTTCGTCAAGCTCGTGGGCGAGCATGGATGGAAAGAGGCATGAATGCTCCGCAGGCTCTATGACTGGGTCCTCCACTGGGCCGAAACCCCTTACGGCACATGGGCCCTTTTTCTTCTGGCGTTTGCCGAGTCTTCCTTTTTTCCCATCCCCCCCGATGTCCTCCTCATCGCCCTCGCCATCGGGGCGCCCCAAAGGGCCCTCCGGTTCGCCTTCATCTGCTCGATCGGATCGGTGCTGGGGGGGTGTCTCGGGTACATCATCGGCTGGCAGTTCATGGCCGCCGTGGGCGAACGGATCGTGGATTTTTACGGTCTGAACGCCAAATGGGAAACCATCCGGGCGCTTTATACGCGCTATGATGCATGGGCCGTAGGAATCGCCGGGTTTACCCCCATTCCCTACAAGGTCTTCACCATCTCGGCCGGGGCCTTTCGGATCCACTTCGGGGTCTTTTTCCTGGCTTCCCTGGTTTCCCGCTCGGCCCGGTTCTTCCTGGTGGGAGGACTTATCTATCGCTTCGGCCCGAGCATCAAGGCCTTCATCGACCGGTATTTCAATACCCTGGTCGTGGCCTTCACGGTACTCCTCATCGCCGGGTTTTTCCTTGTCAAACAATTTTTTTAAAAGGCGGACCTTGCCTCTTAGGAGCACTTGGAAAAGCCGCAGGCGTGGCACACCAGGCACCCCTCCTGATGGGTCATCACACCACCGCAGTCGGGACAGACCCCCAACATGGTGTCCCCGGCTTCCAGGTTCGCGTGGGTGACGGCCTTGAGGACCTGGGCAATGGCATCCGGACATGAGAGGACGATCTTCCCGTTTTGCCAGGCCGGGGACGGGCAGCGGATGCCGATGAGCTGCTTGGCGATGGCCTCCACCTTGACACCGGAGCGCAGGGCCAGGGAGATGAGCCTCCCCGCCGCTTCAATCTGGGAGGACGCGCACCCCCCGGTTTTCCCCATCTGGGCGAAGACCTCGCACATCCCGGTATCATCGGAATTGATGGTGACATACAGCTTTCCGCACCCGGTGGTGATGCGCTGGGTAATCCCGTAAGTCCGTTCGGGCCGGGGCCGGGGCGCCACTTGCACCGACTCCACTTTTCGGGTGCCGATGTTCAGGACCTGCCGCGCCCGGCTTCCGTACCGGTACAAGGTGACCCCTTTGCAGCCAGAGCGGTAGGCCAGGCGGTAAAGGGCGTTGACGTCCTCCCGGGTGGCGTTTTGGGGAAAGTTGACGGTCTTGGACACGGCGTTGTCCGTATATTTTTGAAAGGCCGCCTGAATCCTCACGTGCCATTCCGGTGCGATGTCGTGGGAGGTTTTGAACAGCTGCTTCACCGTCTCCGGAACGCTGTCCAGACTGTGGATCGATCCTGACGCCACGATTTCGCGCACCAGGGCGTCGGAATAAAAGCCCTCCTTCTTGGCGGTCTGGATGAAAAGGGGATGGATCTCGTAAAGGGTCTTCCCGTCCAGGACATGCCTTTCATGGGCCACGGCAAAAAGGGGCTCGATGCCGCTGGAGGTCCCTGCGATAATGCTCAACGTTCCCGTGGGGGCGATGGTGGTGGTGGTGGCGTTTCGCATGTGGGGCGTATCCGGCCCGTCGAATCGGCTTCCGGCATAGTAGGGAAAATTCCCCCGCTTTTTCCCCAAGGCCCCGGAGGCCTTCCGGGATTCCGCCTGAATAAACGCCATCACCGTCTCGGCCGTGGAAACCGCCTCCTCGGAATCGTAGGGGATCCCCAAAAGGATGAGCATGTCGGCAAATCCCATGACGCCCAGTCCGATCTTCCGGGTGCCCATGCTCATCTTTTCGATCTGGGAAAGGGGATACCGGTTGACCTCCACCACGTTGTCGAGGAAATGCACCGCCGCATGCACCGTCTTTTTCAACCGGTCGAAACGGATTTTCCCGCCCGTGACCATCTTGGTGAGGTTGATGGAACCCAGGGTGCACGACTCGTAGGGGAGCAGGGGCTGCTCGCCGCACGGATTGGTGGCTTCCACGGCGCCGAGATGCGGTATCGGGTTGTCCTCGTTGATGCGGTCGATGAAGAGCACCCCCGGATCCCCGGTTCGCCAGGCCGAGTCCACGATGGCATCAAAAATCCGTTTTGCCGGCACCGACGCCACAGGTTTTTCACTTCTCGGATTCACCAGTTCAAAGGGGGCGTCCTGTTCCAGGGCCTCCATGAATTCCCGGGTCAGGGCCACGGAAATATTGAAATTATTGAGTCGGGACAGATCGTTTTTCGCCGTGACAAAGGCCTCCACGTCGGGGTGGTCCACCCTAAGAATACCCATGTTGGCCCCCCGGCGGGTCCCCCCTTGTTTGACGGTCTCGGTGGCCACGTCGAAGACGGTCATGAAGGAAATGGGGCCGCTGGAAATCCCTGCGGTGGAAAGAACCATGTCGTTCTGGGGCCGGATCTTGGAAAAAGAAAACCCGGTGCCCCCCCCGGTCTTATGGATGATGGCCGTATGCTTCAGGGTTTCGAAAATGCTTTCCATGGAATCTTCAATGGGAAGGACAAAACAGGCCGCCAGTTGTCCCAGGCGCCGCCCGGCGTTCATCAGCGTGGGGGAGTTGGGCAGAAAATGCAGATGCATCATGAGATCCTCGAACATCCGGGCGGTTTTTCCCGCATCGGCGTTGGGATCAAACTTCAGATCCGCCCGGGCAATGGTATCCGCCACCCGCCGGAACAAGTCCGCCGGGGTTTCAATGGGATTTCCGTCCGCGTCTTTCTTCAGATAGCGTTTTTCGAGGACCATCCGGGCGTTCGGCGTCAGCACCGTGGTTTTTTTCGATTTTTTCTTAGGGGAACTCATACGGATTTCACCTTTGATAACGCCTCTTTTAAAAACTGTACAAATGCCGTGACAAGGGGGGAAGGGGTCCGATGGCGATGGAGGGTCAAATAGACGCTCCTTTTAAGGACCAGCCCGTCCACCGCCACCATCTTCAGGGCCCTGGCGCGTAAATCTTCCTGCACCGCCAGTTTCGATAGGATGGACACCCCCATCCGGCTTTTGATTCCCTGGCGAACGGCTTCCGTGCTTCCCATTTCGGCGATGGTGTTCAGGTCCTGGATGCGCATCCCCTTTTTCAACAGGCTCTCCTCTAACGACGCGCGGGTGCCGGATCCGGGTTCCCGGATGAGAAAAGGCTCGGTACGCAGCGCCGCCAGCTCAATATGTGCTTTTCGCGCCCACGGATGTTCCGGGTGCACCACCAGGACCATACGGTCCTGGAAAAGGGCTTCCTGGAGGACCTGTCGATCTTTGACTTTTGCGCCCACCACTCCCAGGGCAAGCGTTCCGGAAAGAATGTCATCGACGATCTTCATGGTGTCTCCGATGGACAAAGAGACCCTCACCTGGGGATAGGCGGCGGAAAATGCACCGATGATTCCGGGCAGGATATAGGTTCCGGGGATGGTACTCCCCCCCAGTACGAGACGGCCTTTCACCGCCCCCTGAAACTGGGCCATGGCCGTTTCCAACTCGTCTTTCAACACCATGAGCCGCACGGCATATCCGTACAGGATCCGGCCGGCTTCCGTGGGAACGGCTTCTTTGGCCAGGCGGTCAATGAGCCGGCAGTTGAAATGCGCCTCCAGATCCCGAATGTGACTGCTGACCGTGGGCTGGGAAAGATGCACGCTGTCTCCGGCCTTGGAAAAGCTTTTCAGCTCCACCACCTTGCAAAAGACCCAGAGATGCCATAAATCCATTCCCCGACACCTTCTGCCCGGGATCAGGGCATTTTCGGAAATTTCTCTTTGAGCCGCCGGTGAACAAGGGGGGGAACCATGTCGTTGACCTCACCGCCGAACTGGGCCGCTTCTTTGATAATGGAGGAGCTGGTGAAGATCCACCGAAGGCCCGTCATCAAAAAGACGGTCTGGATCTCCCGCCTGAGTTTCCGGTTCATCAAGGCCATTTGAAACTCATATTCAAAATCGGACACCGCGCGCATCCCCCGGAGGATCGCCTGGGCCTTCATCTGCGCCGCATAGTCCACCAGCAGTCCGTCAAAGGTATCGATTTCCACGTTTGAAAACGGCGCAAGGCTTTCTTTCAACATCTCGATGCGTTCTTCCACCGTAAAAAGGGATTTCTTCCCCGGGTTGACCAGGATCGCCACGATGATCTTGTCGAACAGGTTCAAGCCCCGCTCCACGATGTCGAGATGTCCGTAGGTAACCGGATCAAAGGAGCCGGGATAAATCGCAGTCCGTTTCATGCAAATGCCTTTTTTCGCAGGGAAAAGAAAACGTTCAACTTTCGCCGGTTAATTTTCGAGTCTTCTTCCAAGTAACTTCAACGTGTTACTTTATGATAAATCCTCGCCAAAGGCGGGGTGCTACGCTAACCATAATTTTTTATTATACCCCATATCGAAAAAAGGAGACAAGAGTTTTTCCGTATTTCCGCTGGTCGGTCAGTTCAAAACCAGGAACTTGAACAGACTCTTTGACACCGTGTTCCACCACCACCAGGGCCCCTTTCTCCAGGACGCCGCATTCAACGAGATTCTTCAACGCCGAAAAAACCGCACCCTTGTGATAGGGCGGGTCCACAAAGACAAGATCAAAAGACGCCGGGTGGCCGGCAAGACAGTTGAGATTCCGATTGATATCCCACCGGATCACCTGGGAACGCTCCTGCACCCTGCACCGGGCAATATTTTTTTCAAGAACCGAAACGGCGTCGGGATCCGCGTCAATGAAGACGGCAAGTCGGGCCCCCCGGCTCAATGCTTCAAGGCCCAGCGCCCCGGTTCCGGCATAAAGATCGAGTACCACGGCGGACCGGACCCGATGGAAAAGGATATTGAAGACGGCTTCCCGGACCCTCCCGGAGGTGGGCCGGAGGGATCTTTCTTTCAGGGAATAAAGGGGCGTCCCCTTCAGGTTCCCGGCAAAAATCCGCAGTCCCATGAATTTTGCTCCGTTGCATGGATCCGTAAGTGAAACAGGGGGGCTTTAAGGCGGGGTCAGTCCCATGTTTTTCAGGGTGCGCTCGAGCCTTCGGGAATCCAGGCCGATTTGCCGCGCGGTCTTGGAAACATCCCGCGCGTTCTGTAAGAATTTATGCCGGATGTATTCCGTTTCAAAGGCCCGGGCCGCTTTTTCCATTCCATCAATGGAAAAAAGATCGATACTGGCTGCTTCCTGGCCGGTCGTCGGACCGGGATTGTACGGCCGGGGGATATCCGACACCTCGATGACCTCCTTTTCCACCATGATCGACAGGCGTTCCATAAGGTTCTTCAACTCCCGGACGTTTCCCGGCCACGGATACGCCAGTAAAAGATCACGGGCGTCTTCCTGGATCTGTTTCCGGGGCTTCCGACTTTCCCGGCTGAATTCCTCCAGGAAAATGTCGATGAGCAACGGGATATCCTCCCGGCGGTCCCGCAGGGGCGGGACCTCGATGGGCACCACGTTGATCCGGTAATAAAGCTCCTCCCGAAAGGTTCCCTTTGCGATTTCTTGCCTCAAGTCCTTATTGCTGGCGGCAATCACCCGCACATTCAAATGGAGCACCCGCATGCCGCCGATCCTCTGGAACTGCCGTTCTTGGAGCACCCGGAGCATTTTGGCCTGGGTCTTCAGGGGCATGTCTCCGATTTCATCCAAAAAAAGGGTTCCGTTGGTGGCCAGTTCCAGTTTTCCGATTTTCTTGGCCGCCGCACCGTCAAACGCCCCCTTTTCGTGTCCGAACAGCTCGCTGTCGATGAGGGGATCGGGGATGGCCGCGCAGTTGATATCGATGAGGGGCTGATCCGACCGGGGGCTGAGATGATGGATGCTCCTGGCCACCAACTCCTTCCCGGTGCCGTTTTCACCGGCGATCAGAACCCATTTGTCCGTGGGTCCTGCAGCCGCAATCTGTTTTCTCAAATGCGTTACGGCGGGACTGTTTCCGTGGAAGGAGTGTTTTTCAATGGTCTTTTTTCTTAAGTATTTGTTTTCCTCCTCCAGCCTTTGGAAATTGAGGGCGTTGTTGATGGCAACGATGATCTTATCGATGGAAAGCGGTTTTTCGATAAAATCGAAAGCCCCCAGCTTGGTGGCCTTCACCGCGGTTTCAATGGTGCCGTGGCCGGTAATGATAATGACCTGAATGCCGGGGTTGTCCTTCTTGATTTCCCGAAGGGTCTCGATGCCGTCCATTCCCGGCATCCAGATATCGAGAAGGACCAGGTCCGGGAACTGCGCATCGATGATTTTGAGGGCTTCATACCCGTTGGTGGCGGTGAGGACTTCAAACCCTTCGTCTTCCAGTAAGCCGCCCAGGCTCTGGAGGATGGAAGGCTCATCGTCCACGATCAAAATGGAAGGAAACATGGATCCTTTCTCCTGTAATCCGCTTGGCCCCGCCGTCGGGACTAAGAGCTTTTAAATAACCAGGCTAGGCCGGAAGTTCAATGACAAATTTCGCCCCGCCGTCGGGGTTGTCCTGTACCCGGATCAATCCGTTGTGTTCGTCGATGATGGTGGAGACGATGGTCAACCCCAGGCCCATCCCGCTTTTTTTTGTGGAAAAATTGGGTTCGAACAGCCGTGTTTTGTCGCTATCCGGAATCCCTTCCCCCGAATCCGACACTTCGATGCGCACCCGTTTCAATATGGGGTCGAAGGCCACGGCGATATGGATATAACCGGTCTCCTTGATGGCGTAAATGGCGTTTTCCACCAAATTGATAAGGGCCTGCTTGATCTGCTGGCGGTCCAGGTTCATGGGAGGAATGGAATCGGCCACGTGGATTTGAAAATCGATGTGCCGGTATTCTTCCTTATAAAGCAAAACCGTTTCCTCGATGATGGGAATGAGCTCGCACGGCCGGAGATTGGCCACGGGAAATCGGGCGAAGGCCGAAAACTCATTGACCAGGTTCCGGATCACGTCCACATGCTCGGCGATGGTACGGGTGCACTCCTCGAAAACCGGATCCTGAATCTGCTCGGAAAATTTTCTCTTCAACCGCTGGGCCGAAAGGGCGATGGGGGTCAATGGGTTTTTCACCTCGTGGGCGATGCGCCGCGCCACTTCCCGCCAGGCTACCATACGCTGGGCCTTTTCCAACTCCGTGAGGTCGTCGAAAACCATCACCAATCCCATATGCTCGCCGCTGTCGTCCTTTAATGCATTGATATGGATCAAAAAGCTTTTGGGCCGCCCCCCCACGGTCATCCGCAAGGGAAGTTCCACCGCATTTTTACCGGAAACCGAAAGACTTTCCATGATGTCATCGGCAAGAGTCAAGTACCGACGGTCGATGACGTCCTTGTAGCTTCGTCCTAAGATCTGGGAGGGGTTCAGGTTCAACATCTTCTCCGCGGCCTTGTTGATGGTGGTGATATACCCCTGGGAATCCAGGGTGATGACACCCGCGGAAACGTTTTTCAGTACGATCTCCATGTACTGGCGTTTTTCTTCGATTTCCACGTTCTGTTCTTTGAGCATGCGGGCGGACCGCTCCAGCTCCTCCCGGTTGGCCTTTAAATCCCGGGTCATCTTATTGAAGGAATCCACCAGGATCCCGATTTCATCATCCGCCGAAAGGCCGATGCGGACATTGAGGTCGCCGTCCGCCACCCGATGGGTCCCTTCCGCCAGTTCCATGATGGGGATCGTAATGGCCCTGGCCTGGTAAAAACCGAACCAGATGGCGCAGAACATGACCAGAAGGGCCACAATGGAAAGGGTCATATAGTAGGTGACCTGGATGGGTCGCTTCAAAAGGGTCCTCTGGCGATACTCTTCAAACCCTTTGGAGATGGAGGCCAAATTCTCTGAAAGTTCCTTGGAAAGCAGGGATGACAAAACGATGAACCCTTTCAGGGATTCGTTTTTTTCCCCGTAGGGAATGCTCCCGATGGTCCGGATCAGTTCCCCCTGGGGCAGCGTCTCGATGAACGTGCGCACGCCCTCGGGTCCCCGGTCTTTTTGAAGGTTGTCGGCGGAAACGACCTTCAACGGCATCGCCTCCAGGTCCTGGGACAGGGCATAGGTGAGCCGCTTCGAGCGGGCGCTGTAGATTTCCACGGCCGGAATATTGAACTCCCGCTGCACCACCAGAGTGTAATTGGCCAGGGCATCGGCCTTTTTCGGGTCCAGAAAATTCTTGGTAGCGACCTGATAAGCGATCCGCTCCAGAAAGTAACGGTTGTTTTCCTCTACATGGTCGTAGATCTGCCGGCCCACGTGGAGTGAATTTTCAAGGGCTTGTTCCACAGGGACGTTGAACCAAAACTCGATGCTGGTGGTAATGAAATTGATGGAAAAGATAAACAAGACGATGGTGGGCATGAGCGACAACATAATGAACGCCAGCACCAACCGTGTCCGCAGCTTGGCGCCGATGACCTTTCGCTTCCGGTCATACAACAGCTTCACCAGGTTTCTTAAAACCAGAAAGATCAACAACAGGAGTAAAAGCAGGTTGATGTTGATCAGGATGAACATGAGGGTGGTGTTGGAGATGGGAAACGCCGAGCCGAATTGAATGATCTTGGTTTCTGCGTATGTGAGGAGTGCCACGACGGCCGGGATCACGATGATCAGCGCGATTTCGCGCTTGCGCTTCCGACGCTCTTTTTCAGGTAACCCCGCGAAAGGCTTCGAAAACGGTTTCAAGCGCATGGCTCCCATCCGGTCCTTTGGATACGCTGCGAGCAGCAACGATAGTGGAGCCCGCCCGTCCTGGAGGACGCGACTCCCCGGCAAGGAAAATGCCGATTATAAGTAAGATCGCTTCCCTTGACCCCGCCGTAAAAGGCGGAGCTTTCGGGAAGCATTCCGGCAAAAACAGACGCTCCTGATGAACGGCCCGCCGATCGAATCAATAAATGAAATCCGTTGTGTACCAATCCGTTTCAAAGTCCCAAAGTGCGATAAAAAACAGGACGTAATGAAGGTAAAAGGGCAATGTCCGTTTGCTCAATTCCGCTTTGGCCCGAATCTGGTATTGCCGCCCCTTTTCCAGGCGCTCCAGCTCCACCACTTTCAGGGAATCGATTTCCGTCATCAGTTTCTGAGCTTCCAAAAAGGACCGGGTTTTAACGGGAGGGGTGTTCTCCCAGGATCGGGTGACGGAGAACTCCTTTTTCACCGGATTGTACCGAATGGTATGGGTGACTTTCAACTCCACGATTTCTTTATCGAGCCACAGGGAACGATCTTTGTATAATTGAATGAAAAAGGAAAAGGTGGCCGGCACGCCGCTGAGAATGGCGCGTTTCATATCTTCCCGAAAGGCCCCCTCCACTCGAAGATAGAAGAGCAGGTCGTCCCGGGTGTTGGTCACGACGATATGGGTCAGTTTCGCCTCTTGTGCATACACCGGCTGCGCCGCCAAGGAAAAAGCGATCAGAATGCAAAATACCGGCGTCAACACTTGCCACAGGCGCCCGGTAAAAAAGGATCCGATCAAAGGGGGCTCCTCTTTAAAATACGGTGATCGGCGTAAAGGCATCTTTGAAGCTCCCCCCGCTGCCCCGCAAGGCGGGATTTCCGCTTCGCTCCAACACGCTGCGGGGAATGCGCTCGCTGTTGTGGTTCAAAAAAGAGGACAGGCGGTTTCATCCGTACACCATATCCGGCGTAAAGTGCCGGACATGGGCATTTCATAACGGATACACGGGGGAATCGCAAGTCATATCGGATGGAAACGGCGGGATCAGGGATCTGCGATGAAACTGGTTTCCCATGCATCCCGTCTTTTGAAAAAGGTTTTCAAGAAGGCATGATTGAACGCATGACCGGATTTGGAGATTTCCAAGTGTCCGAGGATGGGCATTCCCAAAAGGGAAAAATCTCCCAGACAATCCAGGATTTTGTGCCGGACGAATTCATCTTTCCATCGCAGGCCGTCCGTGTTGAGGACCCGGTCCGCGTCGATGACGACGGCGTTTTCCAAAGAAGCGCCCTTGGCAAAACCATACAACTGGAGGTATTCAATCTCCTGGAGAAATCCATAGGTCCGCGCTTCGGCGATTTCTTCTCCGAATCCTTTTTCGGTCAGGGCCAGGGAAAAAAATTGGGATTGCACCACGGGATGATCATAATGAATGCGACAGGAGATGCGGAACTCGGAATCCGGGTGCAGCACCACCGATTTTCCGTTTTCACAAAGCGCGATGGGTTTTTTGACCACGAAGAAGCACTTGGGGCTGTCCTGTTCCTGGATTCCGGCCTCCAGGATCGATGCCGTGAAAGGGCCGGCGCTTCCGTCCATGATGGGGACTTCGTAAGCGTCGACCTCCACCAGGGCGTTGTCGATGGCGAGTCCGGCAAAACTGGCCATCAGATGTTCAATGGTGGAGACGATGAGTCCCTCATGGCCGATGACCGTGGCCAGACTGGTGTCCACAACGCTGTTGATATGGGCGCAAATAGAGGGGCTTTCCGGCAGATCCACCCGCTTGAAGCGGATGCCGTAATTGACCGGAGCCGGCTTGATGGCCATTTGTACCCGTTTTCCGGAATGCATCCCGATTCCGGAACAGTGAACGGGTCGGGCGACGGTTCTTTGTTTTTTTGGAATCATCAATACCGTTTCTTCCCCCGCCGCACGGAAGAGGCGGTGGGAAAAGGGGTGTATCCTTTTCCTTTGAAAGATGCTTATACCAGGTATTGAAGGACAATTCAATACCCCCGTTGAAAAACAATCGCTCGTTTTTCTTTTCTTCCACGTAACTTCAACGTGTTGTTTTCGATACCGATCACGATTTCGATACCGATTTTGATAAACTCTGTACTTCTTAATATTCTTGGACCCTTGGACCCTCGAACCCTTTTTTCCTTTCAAGCACCCTCAACACGTTACTTTATGATAAATCCTTGCCAAAGGCGGGGTGCAACGCTAATCCGTTTGTCTTGTTTCACACGATCTGTTATATGCCCCAAAGGACGCAAAGGGAAAATGGTTTCAAGAATCCGAAGCTGCGCTCTGATAGGAATCGACGCCTACCCCGTGGAAGTGGAAGTGGACGTCACCCCCGGGCTCCCCTCTTTTACCATCGTGGGACTCCCCGAAACATCCGTTCGCGAAAGCAAGGAGCGGGTCAAAAGCGCCATTGTCAACAGCGGCTATGCGTTTCCGGACGACCGTATCACGGTGAACCTGGCGCCGGCCTATGTCAAAAAAACCGGGACCGGGTTTGATCTGCCCATCGCCCTTGGAATCCTTTGTGCCGGCCGGACCCCTGTCGATTCCGAAGCGTCCCGGCATCTGGTGCTGGGCGAACTCTCCCTCGATGGCCGGATCAAGCCCATCAACGGCATCCTTTCCATGGTCCTCTCCGCCAAAGAAGCCGATCTTGACGGTGTTTTGGTCCCCTACGAAAACCGAATGGAAGCCACCGTGGTTCGGGGTATGGCGGTTTATCCCGTGAGCACCCTTTCCGAATCCATGGAATTTTTTACCGGTACCCGGGACCTGATCCCGGAATCTCCGGATCCTTTTGATTCGTTGGAAATTTCTGTGGAAGCAGACGTGGACTTTTCGGAGGTTATGGGACAGGAGCACGTTAAGCGCGCATTGGAAGTGGCGGCCGCGGGCGGCCATAACCTTATCATGGTGGGCCCCCCGGGATCCGGGAAAACCATGCTGGCCCAGCGCCTGTCCACCATTTTGCCGCCCCTTTCCTTTGAAGAGGCCATTGAGACCACCCGCATTTACAGTGTCGTGGGGATGCTCGAAAAAGAACAGCGGCTCATGCCGCGTCGCCCCTTCCGCGCCCCCCACCACACCATCTCGGACGCCGGTCTCATCGGCGGGGGGCATATCCCGCGCCCCGGAGAAGTGAGTCTGGCCCACAACGGCGTGCTCTTTTTGGACGAGTTTCCGGAATTTAAAAAACACGTGCTGGAAGCCCTTCGCCAACCCCTGGAAGACCAGAAGGTGACCATCTCCAGGGCCGCCTCGGCGTTGACCTTCCCGGCCTCTTTTATGCTGGTGGCGGCCATGAACCCCTGCCCTTGCGGCTACCACATGGACCCCAAGCATACCTGCCGGTGCACCGATTTTCAGATCTTCAAATACCGCTCCCGGATCTCCGGCCCCTTGATGGACCGCATCGACATCCATGTGGAGGTGCCCGCGGTACCGCGCCGGGAAATTCAGAAGGGCACCGGAGGGGAATCTTCCGCATCCATCCGGAAGCGGGTCTTGGAAGCCCGGGAAATCCAACGGCGACGCTTTGCCAAAAGCCGGATCCCCTGCAATGCCCGGATGGGCGGTCGTCATATCAAACGGCATTGCCCCCTGGACGAAAACTCCACGCATCTTTTAAATTCGGCTATGGATCGACTGGGGCTTTCCGCCCGGGCGTATAACCGGATCCTCAAGATTTCCCGCACCATCGCCGATCTTTCAAAAGCCGAAGCCATCGCACCCGAACACGTGGCCGAAGCCATCCAGTACCGGAGCCTTGACCGCGGGAAAGAGGCGTTCTGATTTCACCCGGACTTTACATCCCATGCCCCCTGTGCCATATTTTTCTGTTTATGAACCGTGAAGACACCGCTGCAAAAGGATTTTCCAGATGAACGGATTCTACGGGCGTATCCTGAAAGTTGATCTCACCCGACAGCAATTTCAAATCGATTCCATCGGAGAGGATGTCCTGAACCGATACCTGGGCGGCAAAGGGTTGGCTTCTTATCTTTTGATGCAGCTCAATCCTGAAAGGATTTCCCCCTTTGCCCCTGAAAATTGCCTCCTTTTCGCCACAGGGCCGTTCACCGGGAGCGCGGTATGGGGATCCAGCCGATACGGCGTTTTTACCAAATCCCCCCACACCGGATTTTACAGTGAATCGTACGCCGGGGGAAAGGCTCCCGAAGCCATGGACGCCGCCGGCTTCGATGCCGTTGTGATTTCGGGGAAGAGCGCCGTACCGTGCGTCCTTGTCATCTCTCCGGAGGGGGCGGCCTTTCACCCCGCGGCCGACCTCTGGGGAACGGACACCTATACCGCCGAAGACGCCGTAAAGGAACGATTCGGCCCGAATTCGTCCTCCGGTGAAAAGGTCGGGGCCGTTGTGATCGGCCCGGCCGGTGAAAACCGGGTCACGTTTTCCGTTATTGAAAACGACTACTGGCGTTCGGCGGGCCGGACCGGCGTGGGGGCCGTCATGGGGGCCAAGCAGTTAAAGGCCGTCTTATTCAGGGGTTCCAGGCGGCGGCAACTCCACGATCCGGATGGGGTCTTGGACCTTTCCAAGGCCATCGCCGCTGCGGGCAAAGACCATCCGGTGGTCGCCGGATTCAAGACGTGGGGTACCGCCAACATGGTGGAGCGCACCAACCGGGCCAACGCGTTTCCCACACGCTACTGGTCCCGGGGACACCTTGAGGCATGGGAGAAGATCAGCGCCCAGGCCCTGCATCAGGAGTGCCGGGTAAAACCCCGGGCATGCGCCAAGTGTTTTATCGCCTGCGGCCGCCTGAGCGAGGTGACTTCCGGACGTCATGCAGGGCTGACGATCGAAGGCCCCGAATACGAAACCATCTTTGCCTTCGGGGGGCTGTGCATGATCGAAGACATCAAAGAAATCGCCTACTTGAACGATATCTGCGATCGTCTGGGACTCGACACCATCAGCGCCGGAAACCTGTGCGGCCTGGCCATCGAGGCCTCCCGGCGAAAGTGCATCCCCCTCGATCTCGATTACGGGGACGTGGACGGCATCGCCGGTCTTCTGTACCGGATCGCCAAAAGAAAAGGCGTGGGCGCCGATCTGGCCGACGGTACGGCCAAGGCCGCCCGCAAGTGGGGTCTGGAAGCCATCGCCGCCCATGCCAAGGGACTGGAGCCCCCCGGGTACGATCCCCGGGTGTTGAAGGGAAGCGCTTTAGCCTTTGCCGTGTCGGATCGGGGCGCCTGCCACCTGAGGGCCACGTTTCATAACCTTGAATTGAGCGGTCTTTTGGACCCGGGGGCCGTTGACGGAAAAGCCGCCCCTCTCATCGAGCATGAAAACCGGTTGACCATCATGGACACCTTCATTTTATGTCGTTTTTTCAGGACGTTTTATCCATGGGAAACCATGGCGATCCTTTTGAAGCAAGTCTGCGGGATCGAAGCCGGTGTGGAAGGCCTCATCAAACGGGCCGAGGATATTGCCCGATTGATCCGGCGCTTCAACCTGCGGGAAGGATTGACACCTGCAGACGACCACCTTTCCAAGGGCCTGTTCCGAAAAGACCTGGAGAACATCCGTCCCCTTGAGGAAGCCGAAGTGGTGCAAATGGTGCGCGAATATTACCGCCATAAAGGCTGGAACAACGACGGTATTCCGGAGTAGCCTCTTCGGGTCGGGAATCCGGGAAAAGGATACACGATCGCCTATGGACACCGCCGGAAAAGGCCGGGTTTGACAACCGCGAAAGGGTTCTTACAATGGAAGTGTTCGAGCCAAGGCCCAAATCGTCGACACGGCAAACGCCAAAATCATAAAGGAGAAGTTCAATGGCATTTGAAACCAAGGAAGAGGTTCTGCAAAAGATCCTTTCCGAAGAAAAACCCAAATGTCCCCATTGCGGAATGGAAATGAGCCTCTGGGAGGTTCCCCCCGTGACGTTCAGTGACGGACTCGGATGGGGGGTGCCTTACCTGTACATGTGTTTCAATGATGACTGCAGCCTCTACGTGCAGGGCTGGGACAACCTGCGGGAAAACTATTCTCAAAACGCCTCTTACCGGTGCATCTGCTACCCCGGAACAAAGCAGTATGAGTGTATGCCCGTGTTCAGCCCCCAAGGCGCCCGGGGCCAGATTATCGACGACGCCGTCCTGGCCGCCGAGGAAGCGCTGAAAGCATCCATCAAGAAGGGCTTTTCCCTCCTGGCGGACTGTTACGTGGCCAAGGATATGGTACCGGTGTTGCAGATGCTCCTCGACGCGGCGGAACCGGTCCGCGTCCGCCTCAAGGCAGCGGAAATGATCGGAGATTTCGGCGAACTGGAAGCCATCGAACCGTTAAAAAACTTGAAAGTGGGAAACGAACTCCTTCAAAATAAAATCGAAGGCGCCATCACACAGATCCACGAACGGCATTTCACGCGGGAATGCCCCTATTGTGCAGAAGTCATCAAAAAAAGGGCCAAAGTCTGCAAGCACTGCGGGAAAGATCTCACCGCTTAACCGCCTTTGAAGCCTCCCCGCTGCAAGCAGCGGGGAATGCGCTCGCTGTTGCGGTTCAAGGATCCGGCCCTTCCCCTGGCGGGCCGGATCCACTCCACACGCTCATCGGCCGCGTTTAGCCTGTCCCTTCCAGCAGGAGGTTTCCCGTCATTTCCTCGGGTTTTTCGATCCCCGTCAGGTGCAAAAGCGTGGGGGCGATGTCCGCCAGGATGCCTTCTTTCAAGCGGACTTTTTTCCGGGTGTCATCCACCAGAATGAAAGGAACGGGGTTAGTGGTATGGGCCGTGTGGATATGCCCGTGATCATCGGCCATGAGCTCTGCATTCCCGTGATCCGCGGTAATCAGAGCGATTCCCTTTCGGGACAAGACTTCCGGAACGATTTCTCCCACACATCGATCCACCGCCTGGCAGGCCGCAATGGCCGCGGAGAGATTCCCGGTGTGCCCCACCATATCCATGTTGGCGAAATTCAAAACAATGAGCGCATAATCTTTCGACCGTAACCGCGCAAGGACCTCCCGGGTCACCTCAAAGGCGCTCATTTCCGGTTTGAGGTCGTAGGTGGGCACCTCCCGGGGGGAAGGAATCATGCACCGGTCCTCCAGGGGAAACGCCTTTTCCTCCCCGCCATTGAAAAAGTAGGTGACGTGAGCGTACTTTTCCGTTTCGGCGATTCTCAATTGCCGCAATCCGTTGTGACTGATCACTTCCCCCAGGATGTTTTTCAAATGAACAGGGGGAAAGGCCACGGGAAGATGAAAGCATTCATCATAAAGGGTCATACAGACGTACCCGCACACTTTCGGCCACGGAATGCGTAAAAATGCATCAAATGTTTCCTCGGTGAACGCCCGGGTGATTTCCCGGGCCCGGTCGGCCCGAAAATTGAAAAAGATGATCCCGTCGCCGTCTTGAACGGTCGCCAACGGCGCCTGTTTTTCATCGACGATGACCACCGGCTTGATGAATTCATCCGTCTCTCCGCGAAGATAGGCGTTTTTGATTCCTTCCACAGGGTCTTTTTCGGGTATCCCGTTCCCCTCGGTATACAGCCGGTATGCCTTTTCGATGCGATCCCACCGGGTGTCCCGGTCCATGGCAAAGTATCGCCCGCAAATGGAAGCCACAACCCCGCACCCCATCTCCTCCATCGCGTCGGAAAGCCGGGTCAAGTAATTCACGCCACTGTCCGGCGCGGTGTCCCGGCCGTCGGTGATGGCATGGACATAGACGTGCTCAAGCCCTTTTTTTCTGGAAAGCTGCAACAGCGCTTCCAGATGGGTCAACTGGCTGTGTACCCCTCCATCCGAGACAAGACCCATGAGGTGGAGCCTCGTTCCTTTTTCCCTGACCCGGGAAATGAGGGCGTTGAAAACATCATTTTCAAAGAAGGTGCCGTCCTGGATGGCCATGTCGATTCTCAGCAGTTCCTGGTACACGATGCGGCCTGCCCCCATGTTCAAATGCCCCACTTCCGAATTCCCCATGATGCCGTCGGGGAGTCCCACGGCCCGACCCGCACATTCAAGACGGGTGACAGGGTACGCGGACATGAGTGCATTGAGAAAGGGCGTTTGGGCCTGGGCTACGGCATTTCCCTCGGCGGTTGGATTCAATCCCCAACCGTCCAGGATCATCAGTAGAACGGGCGTTGCGCGAGGAATCATGAGGGGTCTCCGAGGTCGGAACAGTCGATCCGCTTAGCGTCGATCCAGAGTCCTTCCAGATCATAGAAACGGCGCACGGGTTCATAAAACACATGGATAATGATGTGGCCGTAGTCCAAAAGGACCCAGTGCCCTTCGGTCATTCCTTCGATGCTCAACGGGCGGATGCCCTCCTTTTTCAGCGTGTCGCGGATATGCTCGGCAATCGCGATGACCTGGCGGCTGGAACGCCCCGAGCACAGGACAAATGTATCCGCATAGGAGGTCAACGCGCGTACATCAAGAACAACGAGATCTTCCGCTTTTTTACCGAAAACCGCGTCGACGAACCGCTTCAGGGACGCCATGGGGTCTTGAGTCATCGATAAAGACCTTTTTCCAGAATGTATGCTTCCACCGCCCCGGGAACCATATTGCGTATGCTCTTCCCCGTTTTGACCTTTTTGCGGATCCGTGTGGCGGAAATTTCCGGCAAGGGATCCCGGAAAAGATGAATCGGGTGTAAAGACGGATGCACGTAAGACGAATCGTCTTCCAAAAGGCGGTACTCCGAAGACAATTCTTGTACAATGAACATCTCCACCCTGCCGCCGCCCGCCGCCGGCGTCGAAGGGGGCTCGATTCCGGACCGGTGCATGACGATCAAGGGGATTTGCGCCAGGATTTCGCGATAGGCTTTCCATGTGAGCATTTCCAAGAATGCATCGTGTCCCATGATCCAATACAACCGGGTGTCACCGGGCGTGTTTTCCTTGAAGAACCGGATGGTATCGATGGTGTAGGACGGTCCGGGGCGGTGGATCTCGCAATCGGAAATCGAAAACCCCGCTGTACCGGTTACAGCCAACTGCAGCATGGCCAACCGATCCGCCGCCCGGGTCACCCTATCGCCCTCCTTGTGCGGCGGCACGGCCGAAGGGATAAAAACAACCGCTTTCATGGCAAAAGCTTTTTTTACTTTTTCTGCAGCCGTCAGGTGTCCCTGGTGGACCGGATCAAAGGTGCCGCCGAAAAGCCCCATCCGGTTTTTCACACCTTTTTTTGAATGAAAATCCAACCCCTTTTCTCTTTTTTAAAGTCTTTCCGCTGCCCCGCAGGGCGGAATTTCCGCTTTGCTCCAACCCGCGAAGCATTGCCGTCAGGCAGGACCTGCAGGGAATGCGCCCGCTGTTGCGGTTCAAGTTTGATGGCTTCGTAAAAAGGTCGATTGTAACCCATTGGAACGCGTTTCAGTGAATCATGTCGTCCGGATCTGGCCGTCTCCGAAAACCACGAACTTGGTGGTGGTCAGCTCTTCGAGCCCCATGGGACCGAAGGCGTGCAGCTTCGAGGTGCTGATTCCGATTTCCGCACCCAATCCGAGTTGCCCTCCGTCGTTGAACCGGGTGGATGCATTCACCAACACCACCGAGGCGTCCACTTCCCGGACAAACCGCCTGGCCCTGGCATAATCGGAGGTCACGATGGTCTCAGTATGGCTGGATCCGTATCGCGTGATGTGATCCACCGCCGCTTCCATGTCTGAAACCACTTTTACCGCCAGGATCAAGTCGAGATATTCGGCGGGCCAATCCTCCTCCTGGGCGGCCTTTACGCCGGGAAGGATCCGGCAGGTTTCCGGGCATCCCCGGAGTTCGACCCCCGCTTTTTGTAACCGGGGGGCCGCGTGGGTCAAAAATGCCGCCGCGATGTCCTGGTGCACCAGCAGGGTCTCCATGGCATTGCATACGCCGGGCCGCTGGACCTTGGCGTTGAAGCAGATTTCACCGGCCATCAAAAGGTCTGCGTCCGCATCCACATAGACGTGACATACCCCCTTGTAATGTTTGAGCACCGGAATGCGCGAATTCGCCACCACGAACCGGATGAGCCCTTCTCCCCCCCGGGGAACGATGAGATCGATGCACTCTTCCGCCTGCAACATGGCCAGGACCGCCTTTCGGTCGGTAACCGGAATCACCTGGACGGCATCCCCGGGCAGCCCGGCCTCCTCCAGTCCCTTTTGAATGAGGACCGCCAGGGCCCCGTTGGAATTGCGGGCTTCGGAACCCCCCCGTAGGATGACCGCATTTCCCGCTTTCAAACACAGGGCTGCGGCATCCACGGTGACATTGGGCCTTGATTCGTAAATGATCCCGATGACGCCCAAGGGGATCCGCACCCGGGAGACTTGAAGTCCGTTGGGGCGCATCCAGGTTTTCACCACGGCGCCCACCGGATCATCCAGTGCCGCCACCTCCCTCAGTCCGCGTGCCATATCTTCGATGGCCGCCCGGGTGAGGGTCAACCGATCCAGCATGGGCTTGCTCAGCCCGGCCTTTTTTCCCTGATCCAGGTCTTTTCGGTTTTCGGTCATCAGAAAACCGGCTTCCGATTCCAGCCGGCGGGCAAGCGCCGCCAACGCGTTGTTCTTTGTTTCGGTATCGCTCCGGGAAACGATAACGGACGCCTGTTTGGCCGACCGGGCCATCTGCTCAACGGTTGCCTCAATATCCATGCATTTCCTCCGATTCAAAAAAAGGTATTATCGGCGCTTCCAGGCAATGCCGGCACCGACAGGTTATTCTTCCGCGGACGCATCGGCCGTCAGGACCAGATTGTCCCGATGAATCACCTCGTCATAGGGTTTATATCCTAAACGTTCCTTGATTCGACTGGTCTTCAACCCCATGATTTTTCGGATATCCGCCGCACTGTAGTTGACCAGCCCGGTTCCCAATATCCGGTTGTTCGATGAAAACGCCACCGGTGCGCCCACCTGGAACTCCCCTTCCACGCCGATCACGCCGCTGGGCAAAAGGCTTTTTCCCCCCTTGCATACGGCCTTTGCCGCCCCCGAATCGATGCGGATAACCCCTTTGGGTTTCAGGTTAAAGGCGATCCATGATTTCCTCCCGGAAAGCCTGCTCTTTTTGGGTACGAAGAAGGTCCCCAGGGCCTTCCCGGACATGAGGTCCAAAAGGATGTTGGGACGGTTCCCGTTGGCGATCACCATTGGGATCCCGGCGGATGCTAGCTTTCTCGCCGCCTCGATCTTACTCACCATGCCTCCGGTCCCCAAGGATCCGGGAAGGTTGCCGGCCATGGCTTCCACCTCTTTGGTGATCTGGGTCACCACAGGAATCAGGGCGGCATCGGCGTGTGCCGCGGGGTTTTTGGTGTAAAGCCCGTCGATATCGCTTAACGCGATGAGGAGGTGGGCGTCCATCATGAGGGTGATGAGAGCGGCCAGGTTGTCGTTGTCGCCGAACTGGATCTCCATAACGGATACGGTGTCGTTTTCATTGATAACGGGAACCACGCCCCATGACAACAAGGCATATAGGGTGTTCCTGGCGTTGAGGTACCGCTTCCGGTGGGAAAGGCCGTCATTGGTCAAAAGGATCTGGGCCACCTTTTTGTGATACCGGGCAAAGGCCTTTTCGTACTCCATGATCAATCCGGCCTGGCCCACGGCCGCCACCGCCTGTCGCTTCGGGAGTTCGTCGGGTCGCCGGGAAAGACCGATTTTCCGGGTCCCGGCCGCCTGAGCACCGGAGGAGACCAAGAGGACTTCCCGGTTCTGATCGATGATCCGGCTCACCTGCCGGCTGATGGACCGCACGGCTTTGAGATTGAGGCCCTCGTTTCCGGTGAGGACGGAGCTTCCCACTTTGACCACGATACGCCTGGAATTTGAAAAATACGACGCGCGATCCATGATTAATCCGGTTTTCGGAAGTGCATTAGACGGATGTTCCCCGCTGCAGCTGATCCATGCGTTCCTTTAAGGTGTCGATCCCCAGGCCGGTGGCGGCTGAAATGCGGATCGGCCGAACGGGTTGAATCGCCGTTTCAAGGGCCTCGGCCTTTATTTCGGCACCGGGAAGGTCCATTTTGTTGAGGACCACCAGTTGCTTTTTTTCCGCCAGCAAAGGATGATACGAAGCCAGTTCCCGGTTCACCGTTTCATAAGGGGCAAGGGGATCGGCAGAATCCACGGCGGCCACATCGATCAGGTGGACCAGGATCCGGGTCCGTTCGATGTGTTTCAAAAACCGGATCCCCAACCCGGTGCCTTCATGGGCCCCTTCCACGAGACCGGGAATGTCGGCCACCGTGAAAGGATCCCCCCGTTTCGGATAGACCACTCCGAGATTGGGGAACAGGGTCGTGAAGGGATAATCCGCCACCTGGGGTCTGGCGGAAGAAATAGCCCGGATGAGAGTGGATTTGCCGGCATTGGGGAGCCCCACGATCCCCACATCGGCAATGAGCTTCAATTCAAGGTGCAGGGTTCGGACCTGACCGGGTTCCCCCGGCTGGGCGAATCTGGGGCTCTGATGGGTGGCGGTCTTGAAATGGGCGTTTCCTTTTCCGCCCCGACCGCCTTTGACGACAACCACCCTTTCTCCGGCAGCCACCAGATCTTTGAGAATTTCCCGGGAATCTAACTCCCGAATCACGGTTCCGGGCGGAACCGGGATCATCAAATCCGCACCGTCTTTCCCGGATCGGTTCCTTCCGGCGCCGTGTCGGCCGTCGAGTGCTTTGAAGCGGGTTTTATTGCGGAAATGCTGCAGGGTGTTTTTTTCGGGTGAGGCCACAAGGATCACATCCCCACCCTTGCCGCCGTCCCCCCCGTCGGGACCTCCCTTTGCAATGAACCTTTCCCGGCGGAAGCTGACACAACCGCTTCCGCCTTTTCCGGATTCAACGGTTATGATGGCTTCATCGATGAATTTCAAGCCGGAATGACACTGACCTTCTTGCGCATTTTTCCCAATCGCTCGTATTCAACAATGCCATCGATTTCGGCAAAAAGGGTATAATCCTTTCCCATACCCACGTTGCTTCCCGGATGGATCTTCGTCCCCAGCTGGCGGACAAGAATATTCCCCGCCTTGACGCGGTTCCCCCCGTAGCGCTTGACTCCCCGGCGCTGACCGGCGCTGTCGCGCCCGTTCCGTGAACTGCCACCTGCTTTTTTATGTGCCATAATCGGACTCCCGAAAAAGATTATGCTTGGATCTGGTCGATTCGAATCGCCGTATATCGTTGGCGATGCCCCTGTTTCCGCCGAAAGCGTTTCCGGCGCTTATACTTGAAAACAACGATTTTCTCGGCCTTCCCCTGTTCGACGATATGCCCCTGGACGTTGATGTTTTCCAGATAAGGGGTGCCGATGTTGGTCTTTTGTCCGTCCGAATAAAAAAGGACCCGGTCGAACTGGATCGGTGCCCCCACCTCACCGGGCAATTTTTCCACCCTTAAGGTCTGACCTTCCTCGACTTTATATTGTTTTCCCCCCGATGCCACCACTGCGTACATGAATCTCCTCCGATTTCATTGAAAACGTTTTAAAAAGGGTTATTATCAAAATTATAGGGGTTTTTGTCAAGAAAAATTTGAATCCGCGTTTATTTTACGCTATACATGGATCACCATTTTAACGGAGGCGGCCATGCATATCGTTTCCCTTTCGGTGAGCCGAAAAAAAGGGGTCCGAAAACAGGTTGTGGATCGCGTCGTCCTTGTCCCCGGCCACGGGGTGGAGGGAGACGCCCATGCCGGGGACTGGCACCGGCAGGTGAGCTTCCTGGCGGCGGAAAGCATTGAAAGGACCCGGCAGGCCGGACTGGATGTTTCTTTCGGGGATTTTGCCGAAAACATCGCCTCGTCAGGGATCGATTGGAAAGCGGTCCCCATCGGCACCCGGTTTCGGTTGGGAAAAACCGCTCTCGTGGAGATCACCCAGATCGGCAAGGAGTGTCACAATCGGTGTGCCATCTATTATCAGGCCGGGGACTGCATCATGCCCAAAGAAGGGGTCTTCGCCCGTGTCCTTGAAGGCGGAACCCTTCATCCCGGAGATTCTATAACGATGATCCAGGATGAACCCTGATCAAACGGTCCGCCTTGGGTAAAGTCCAATGAAGCTGGATGTTGTATGGCGATATGAAGCGCAAACCGCCACCCGGGAAGGGCGCGTCATCGACGAAGAACCCTTGTCCATCCGGGTGGAAGGGAACCCGTATTCGGTCATCATGCGCACGCCCGGGGAAGAGATCCCCCACGCGGCCGGGTTTTGTCTCGGAGAGGGGATCGTGGACACCCCCGACGACATTGCTTCAATCGGATTCTGTGACGACCAGGACACCAATGTGGTCACCGTCACCCTGAATCCGTCCCGGCGGGAACAGATCCGCCGTTTCATGGACCGGCGCGGTTTTATCAGTCAGACCAGTTGCGGCATATGCGGGAAGGAACTGGTGGATGAACTTCATCAAGTGATCCCGCCGGTCCAAAGAAAGGTGCAAATTCCCTTCGAGACTGCCATGCATCGGCTTTTCACGCTTTCCGACCGGCAGCCCCTTCGAAAAGCCACCCGGTCTTCCCATGCGGCGGTAACCTTCGGACCCGGGGCCTCCCCCTTGTCCGTGGCCGAAGATGTGGGTCGCCACAACGCCCTGGACAAGGCCATCGGGAGGCTTTTTCTGCAAAAAACGCTGCCTCTGGCCGAAACCGTGGTGCTATCGTCCCGGATCAGCTACGAACTGGTCCAGAAAACGGCCCGGGCCCGTATTCCGGTGCTTCTGGCGGTCTCCCGACCCACCTCCCTTGCCGTTCAACTGGCGCACCGATTGAACATGACGCTGGGATGCCTTTCCGAAGACGACGGTCTTTATCTGTATACAGGGGGACACCGGGTGGTCTGAAAAACGGCAGCCCCTTCAAACGGCCTACGGTGCGGGCAACATCGGCCTTTTTGCGTTTCAATCCAAATTAAAGACCCTGAAAACGAACAGGGCCCCGAAAGGCGCCCTGCTCCTTGATTCCGCTTTTCTTTGTTTTTTTCAGGAGGCCACTCCGGCCACTTCCTCCTTGACGGTAATTGCAATCTTAAAGAGCACCGTCAATATGAAAAACCCCGTGGCCCACACCCCCAGCGTGATCATGATCTCCGGCATCGTGGGGATATATTCGTTGACATGATGCAACGGGGAGGGGACAAATCCGCCGGAAATCATCCCCAATCCCTTGTCGATCCATGTCCCGGCAAAGACGGTGGCGCACGCCACGGCAAGAATACTTTCGTTTTGCCGGGTGGAAGGGATCACCAAGAGAACGATGGAAATCACCATAAGCCCCAGGGACGTCCACATCCAGGGAACAAGGGCGCCGTGTCCGTGAAGTCCCACGAAAAGATATTTGAAATGATCCATGTGTTCGGGAATCTTGCTGTAAAAGACGACGAAGACCTCACAGAGGAAGAAAAAGACATTGATGGAAATGGCATACGCCACGATCTTGGCCAGAGACTGGATCTGCTCCTTTCCGGGATCGAACTTGGTGAGCTTCCGGACGATGAGGCACAGCAGGATCAACAGGGACGGGCCCGATGCAAAGGCCGAAGAAAGGAACCGGGGCGCCAGAATGGCCGTGAGCCAGAACCCCCTTCCGGGAAGACCGCAGTACAAAAAGGCGGTCACCGTGTGAATGCTCACGGCCCAGGGAATGGAGATATAGATTAAGGGTTTGATCCAGGCCGGAGGGGCCACGGCGTTTCGCTCGGCCTCCAGGATTTTCCATCCGATGACAATATTCAGCAACAGGTATCCGTTCAAGACGATCATGTCCCAGAACAACACGCTGTTGGGCGTGGGATATAAAAGGACGTTGAGGACGCGCATGGGTTGCCCGAGATCCACGAAAATGAACAGGATGCACATGGTCACCGAGGCCACGGCCAGAAACTCGCCCAGGATCGTGATCCTCCCGAAGGCCTTGTAATGGTGCAGGTAATACGGGAGAACCAGCATCACCGCCGACGCGGCCACCCCGACCAGGAAGGTGAACTGGGCGATATAAAACCCCCAGGTCACGTCCCGGCTCATGCCCGTGATCCCCAACCCGAATCTGAGCTGCCACATGTAAAAACCGAATCCGATTCCGATGACGGCCAAAAGGGCCGTCATCCAACCATAATACCGCTTGCTTCCTTTAAAGGCTTTTTCAAGCATAACCACCTCATATGATATAGTAGACGGCCGGGCCGGTGCCCAATGCCTGTTTGCGCCGAATGGTGAAGTTTTCGCTCAACAGTTTCCGTACATCGGATTCAGGATCCTCCAGATCGCCGAAGGTTAAGGCACCGTTGGAGGCCTCCACGCACGCCGGCATTTGCCCCACCGCCAGACGCTCCGCGCAGAAATTGCATTTTTCCACCACCCCTTTCATCCGGGTGGGGAACTTCAGGTTGGTCTCTTTGATGAAGGGCCGCGGATCCCTGAAGTTGAAGCTTCTCGACCCATACGGGCAGGCGGCCATACAGAACCGGCACCCGATGCACCGGTGAAAATCCATCAAAACGATACCGTCCTCCCGCTTGAAGGTGGCCTTGGTGGGGCAGGCCCGGACGCAAGGGGGATCCTCGCAGTGGTTGCACAATACGAGGAAGGGCAGATGTTCGATCCGTTCGGGGAGGAAACGGAGTTCCTGAGTGGGAAAGGCGTGTTTGAATTCTTCCTCCCAGATCCATTTGATCTCGTGGCGGGGATGGTCAATGGAGGGAACATTATGAATTTTATGGCATGCCTCGATGATCGGTTCAAGGTCCGCCGCCGACTCGAACATCCGGGTGTCGATGACCATGGCCCACTGTTTGGCTTTCAGCGCCGCTTCGTTTTTCAGAACCCTCTCAGCAGGCGCTTCGCCGTGTTCCGCCGGAGCGGCCACCAGATCGGCGACCGGCTTGAGGCCGAGTCCCAGGGCGGAAACGCCGGCAATCTGCAAAAAGCTTCTCCTGCTTTTTTTCATTTACTCGTCTCCTTCGGATTATCGATATGGCAGTTCCAGCAATAGGGGTTCACCGCCACATAATTGTGGCACCGGTCGCAAAAATCCGCCTTGTTGGAATGACAATCCACACAGGTATTGGAAAGGCTCATCTCGAAGCGCTTTCCATCGGCGGTTTCGTGAATCCGGTCGGCGTTTCTCACCACATTGTTCCGCCAGTTGTTGAGGATCTGCATGTGGGCGGATTTCATTTCATTCTTGGGGCGGATGCAGGCCTTTTCCGCCTTGGCCTTTTCCGTGAGTTGGGGTTCCGGTGCCGGCGCGGCCTTTCCATGATTATACCAGAATGGGAAGGTCACCAGGACAACGAAAATGACCAGCCCGGTGATCACCTTCCCGCCGTCGTAAAACGTCCGGGTGTTATTCATCTTCGGCCTCCATTCCGGAAATCTCTTCTCCTCTCAAGTTGGTGCTCCTTTCATTCTGGCCGGGCAGGTTCAGGGCATTGGCCACCAGTTCATGGACACCGGTGACGTCCACCCCGGGGACCCAATAGTCCATCAGGGGGGGCAAGGCGGCCCGGTCGATGGCGCAGATGCAGGCCAACATGTTGACACCGTGTTTTTCATGGACGTACTTGACGGCGTTGGCCCGAGGGAAGCCCCCGATCATGCGCAGCTCCATGTTTTCCCCGGCGTTGAGACCCGCGCCGCTGCCGCAGCAGAAGGTCTGCTCCCGAATGGTATTGGGCGGCATTTCATAGAAATGGTTGCACACGTTCTTGATGACGTACCGGGGTTCATCCAGAAGCCCCATCCCCCGGGACGGATTGCAGGAGTCGTGGTAGGTGACCACAAGATCGTCGTTCCGGCGCGGATCAAGATCCAGCTTGCCGTGATGGATCAGGTCGGCGGTGAATTCGGTGATGTGGACCATTTTCGTGGATTTGGCGTTTTCGAATTTGGTCCCTGTAATGGGAGACACCGGTTCTTCCAGGAAATCGGGGGGACCGTTCATGGTATCCATGTACTGTTGAATGACCCGCCACATGTGACCGCATTCCCCCCCTAAGATCCATTTGACACCCAGGCGCCTGGCCTCGGCGTACATCTTTGCGTTGAGCCGCTTCATGGTTTCGTGGGAGGTGAAGAACCCGAAATTACCGCCTTCGGAGGCGTAGGTGCTCCAGGTCACATCCAGCCCGTACTTTTCCTTTAAAAAATGGAAGAGCATCAGGTAGCCCATGGCGGTGTAGGTTCCGGGATCGGCGAAAACATCTCCGGAAGGGGTGATAAAGAGAATGTCGGCGCCCTTTTTATTCAAGTTCGGTTCCACGCGGACGCCCGTGATTTCTTCGATGTCGTCCACGAAGAAATCGATCATGTCCTTGTATGCGTGGGGTTGGATCCCCAGGTGATTCCCGGTCCGGTAGCAATTGGAAACCGGGGTGGCGATCCAGTCGATATTCAACCCCAAAAGGTTGATCAGTTCCCGGGCCATGATGGTGATCTCCGCCGTGTCGATGCCGTAGGGGCAGAAGACGGAGCAACGGCGGCATTCGGTGCATTGGAAATAGTAATACCACCATTCCTTCAAGACTTCCGCCGTCATTTCCCGGCCTCCGGCCAATCGGCCGAAGAGTTTCCCGGCCGTGGTGAAATCCCGGCGGTAAACGGATCGTAAAAGCTCGGCCCTTAACACCGGCATGTTCTTGGGATCGCCGCTTCCGATGAAAAAATGGCATTTGTCTGCGCAGGCGCCGCATCGGACACAGATGTCCATGAAAATTTTAAAGGTCCGAAACCGCTCCAGACGCTCCCGCATCCCCTCGAAAAGGATTTCCTTCCAGTTGGGGGGAAGCTTCCAATCTTCGTCCAACGGATTCCATTCCCGGGCAAAAGGGAACCCCAACGTCTCCAGGCTCTTGGGGTTCGCCGCATAGCAATACATCCCCTTGCGGATCTCGACGGGGGTATCCATCCATCCGGTCTGGGGCGGCCGGGGCTGGATATTGGCAATGAGTTCATGGGGTTTTATCAGGTCGTCTGCCATTCCTTACTCCTTTTCCTCTTCTTCGGAAGATGCCGCTTCGGGTTCCTTTTCCACCGGAAGACCGGCTTCGATCATCTTTTCCCTGAATTCGTCTTCGTATTTGTCGTACGTATGGATCTTTACCGGGTAGTTCCACGGATTGACATGGTGCACCTCCCGGTTGTTGTTGGCCAGGTTCCGCGTGGGGCTCATGAAAATCCCCCCCAAGTGCATCAGTTTGCTGAACGGGAAGTAGGCCAAAAGGATACAGACAAAAAAGAAGTGGCCGTAAAAGACGCCGCTCACTGTTTCGGGGAGCACCGGTTGAAAGGTGATCAGGCCCATGGCCAGCGCCTTGACGCCCACCACATCCGTTTTGGTGATATACCTCATGAAGATCCCTGAAATGGCGATTCCCATGATCAAAAAAAGCGGAAAGTAATCCGAGGCCAGGGAGATATATCGAACCTGGGGAATGAAAATGCGCCGGAGAAAAAGAAAGGTGACCCCAGCAAGGAGGGCGAACCCCGAAAGCATGATCCCCGGAACGCCGACCTGGAGGAACCCGTCCAAGGCCTCGAGCCACTGGAACGGCACCGGCACCGGCTCCAGAAAAAACCGGAAATGACGGATTAAAACCGTGAGAAAGGAATAATGAAACACGATGGCGCCAAGCCAGAGCCATTTCTCCCATTCATAGGAGATCCGGGGGCCGTCGAAGAGGCGGGTCTTGGTGTTCCGAAAAAGGGACCGGAAAAAAAGAATTTCCAGGGCCATCCGCACCAGCACACCTCCGGTGGTGGACGGATTGTCAATGGTTGCCGGCTTGATCCACGGCAGGGATTTCTGCTGCCCGCAGGTGGAAGGAATGCGGAACGGCACCGGGGACCGGGCCCACCCGAGGACGCGGTAGACGACCCCCGCCAGAAAAACCACCAGGGCCAGATAGGGGATCACAACCCCGAAAAGCGCCGTAAGCCCCAGTGCTTCCGTGCCGACATAGGCGATGAGAAAAAGGACAACCACTGTGATGAGGGAAGCCACGTAATTTACATTCATTTACCGTTACCTCACTTTCAACCCCTTACGGTTTAATGATAATTTTCCTGATCCGTATCGGTTTTGGAGATCTCGTAAACCAATCCCGCCCTTTCAAACGCCCGAAATGTCCGCTCCCGCAAATCGTCGGTCTTGAGTTGATATATTTTTTCCCGGCATTGCATGTAAATATTAAAAGCGATCAGGCCGAATTCATCGATCCGCTCTTCGAGTCTTGTAAAGGCCTCCCCCATACCCGGCTGTTGCAGCTTTTCCCCCAGTTCCTGCCGGAGGATTTTTTTAAAGTCAAATAAAAAACCGACGGCCTGGGAGGGGAAAAAATTTTGGACCGCCCGGATGCGGATCATGGGATCTAGGCAGGTGCCGATCTGATGGGGGTCGTTGGACTGAGTATCCAGGAGTCGATCGTACAGTGCATCCAATCCTTTCCGGAACGTGTTTCCCACGGGATTGGCGAAGGGATCCTTGCGGTTTTCAAAAAACCGGGAAGCATCGCTTGAATAGGTTTCCACGACGGCATGAAACCACTTTTGAACGAGGTCTTTTTTTCGTTTTCTAAGGAACCCATCCAGATCCATGATTCCGGCCGCCTCCCCGGCAATTGTTTCCGCCGATATTAAGGAGCGTGCATCCGTTGCGCCTTTTTCAAAACGGAAAGACATAAAGGAAATTTCTATAAACAACACATACCTTTGTGTCAAGTACAATTGAATCCGTCGAAAACGGAAAAAAAGGGGGGTGTTTCAGACTAATATGCTAGGAATATTCCCCCTGGAATCCCCGCCGCCGGTGTTGCCGCCGATGGGGACATGAACGGAGGGTCGGATCTAGTTGGCGTATGCGCCGAACCGGTTTTGATCCAAAACGGATCGCACCTGTTGCAGGATTTCTTTGAGTTGATACGGTTTGCCGATGAAGCCGGCCGCGCCGGCACTCAAGGTGGCTCTGATTTGATCGTTCAGGGCGTATCCACTGGCCATGAGCACCTTTACCGCGGGGTTGATTTTGAGCAACTCCTGAAGACACCGGCCGCCGTCGATCCCGGGCATGTTATAATCCAAAATGACAAGATCGATCCGGTTTTTATGATTCTTGTACAACTGAACGGCCTCTTCCCCGCCGCCGGCCTTGAGGACCTTGTAACCGTATTGTCCCAATATTTCATCACCGATATCCAAGATGATCGGTTCGTCGTCCACCAGAAGAATGGTTTCCGAACCCCTGAACACCATACCGGACTCTCGGATCTCCTTTGCCGCATCCGCATGCACCGGCGTCTCGGGAACCGGAAAGTAAATTTTAAAGGTGGTCCCCTGGCCCGCATGGCTGTAACAACTGATATGGGCCCCGTGGTTTTTGACAATTCCGTACACCATGGCCAGTCCAAGACCCGTGCCCTTCCCCTTTTCCTTGGTGGTGAAAAAGGGTTCGAAGATGTGTTGCCTTACCTTTTCGGACATGCCGGATCCGGTATCCGAGACGCTCAAAAGGACATAATCTCCCGGCTTCATCTCCGGGCACCCTTTTCGGGTATCCGCATCGATGGTGAAATTCCGGGTGGAAAAAATAAGTTTTCCGCCTTCCGGCATGGCGTCCCTGGCGTTGATGGCCAGATTGATCAGAATCTGTTCCAGTTGGATGGAATCGGCTTGGATTTTACAAAGATCTTTTTCCAGGTATCGTTCAATTTCGATATTCTTCGACAGCGTCCGCTCCAAAAGGCGCACCGCATTTTGGACTTCATGATTCAAATCCACGGGGCCCAGCATACTTTCCACTTTCCGGCTGAAGATCATCAATTGGCGGATCAGGTCGCCGGCCCTGCCCACCGACCGCTCGATGGCTTCCAGGTACTTCCGGGTGGTATCGTTTCCGTTGGCTTTCATGAGGAGCAACTGGGTATAACCGGAAATTCCCTGAAGGGCGTTATTGAAATCATGGGCGATGCCGCCGGCAAGCGTCCCGATGGCTTCCATTTTCTGGGCCTGGCGGAGCTGTTCTTCCAGTTTTTTCTTCTCCGCATCGGCCATTACCCGCTGGGTCACATCCCGGACCACGCCGCGAAAGCCCACGGGACGGCCGTCTTCGTTTTTCATCAAAGAGGCGGAGAGTTCCAGAACGGCCTGCTCTCCGTTATTCTTGATAATCTCGTAGCGCTCCAATCGGGCCGGCCTCTGGGTTTGATAGATGGTATTGAATAGCTGATCGATTTTCCGGGCGGTTTCCGGAGTCGTGTATCTCTGGCTGTTCATCCCCAATAAATCTTCACGGCCGTACCCGGTGATCCGGCACAACGCGTCGTTGGTAAAGGTGAGGTTGCCCGCCAGATCCACCTCGAAATAGCCTTCTTCGATGCTCTCCAGGATGGCGCGGTATTTTTCTTCCCGCTTTCTCAAGGCCTGGAGGGTCAAATCGTGTTCGATGGTCTTCTTCTTCAGTTCCACACAGGTGTTGTCGAGGAGGCGTTTCCCCTTTTGGATGTCTTTCTGACAGTCTTTCACCGTGGAGTGGAGCCGGAAGGTTTCCAGGGCATACCCGATACGGCTGACGAGAATGGACAGAATCTTTTCATCATGACACGTAAAGGGCTCGCCGCTTTCTTTGCTGGATAAGTTCAACACCCCCACGACGTTTGTTTTATCGAAAATGGGGACAATCGCAAAAGACGGGGATCCGTACCTCGGATCGTTGGTGCGATGGGTCCGGGGATCGGTTTCGATGTTTGCCACCACCAAAGGTTTTTTATCCGTGATCACCGTATGGATCAGGGACGGTTCCATATCGATATAAAAATGGTCTTTGGGTTCTTTTTCAAATCCGTGGGAAGCGGCCACCAGGAGACGGTTTTCCTCTTTTTCCACGAGGCACAGGGATCCGATTCGCGCGCCGGTAAGGGTCAAGGCCTTTTGCAGCACCAGGTCGATCAACTCCTGCATGCTCAAATCGTTTTTAAAGGTCTCCACGAACGCTTTGATTTCGTTCAGTTCAAAGGCTTTCCGGTCCAATTGGGCCGTGACCTTTTCAAGCTTTTTCTCCAATTGCTGGATGGTCAGAGTCATTTTTCGGATTGGATCATCCGATTCATTCGGTTTCAACGGCTGCTTTGCCACCGGTCGCAAGGCTCGGGAGGAGAATACCGCAGCATCCAGCGAATTTGTATTTTCCGAAAGCGTCATTTTTCTCCTTCGTCCACGAAACGCATTTTTGCATTTTTCCCAAGATCAAGAATCACCCTTTTATCCACACTTCGAAGTGCAATTCAAGCAAAAGCCGTGCCACCTGTATCTCTTTGAAATTCAGTACGCTTTGGGGACAATGAAAAAGAAATTGCCCAAAGGGGACAATATGCTGCACAAAATCTTGTGCACAACAAAACGGGAATCCGTGAAAGGGGATGTCGGCGGTGCTCTGGGGAGTCTTGGCTAGTCTTTGTCCTGGGTCTTGGTCAAAAGGGTGTTGCGATGGATGCCGAGTTTTTCCGCCGCCCGGGTCTTGTTTCCCCCCGTATCTTCGAGGACTTCGGCAATATAGCGTTTCTCAAAGGCGCTGATGGCATCCTTGAGGGGGAGATCCTTGATCTCTGTTTTCCGGTTACCCATCAGAGGCGGCAAGTCCTTGACCTGGATTACGGGGTCTTTGGTGATCGTCACCAGCCGCTCCACAAAGTTTTGGAGTTCTCTGACATTCCCGGGCCAATCGTAATCCGTCAGGGCATGCACGGCGTCTTCGGAAAACCGTTTTTTGTTCTTTCCTGCCTGTTTTACATAAAGATTGGTAAAATGCTCCAAGAGCAAGGGGATGTCCGTCCGGCGCTCCCGCAGCGGGGGAATCTTTATGGGAAAAACATTGATGCGGTAGAACAAGTCGTCTCTAAATTCGCCGTTTTCCACCAGTTCCGCCAGGTTTTTGTTGGAAGCGGCGATGAAGCGCACATCCACTCTGATGACCTTATTGCTTCCCAGGCGCTCGAACTCGCGTTCCTGAATAATCCTGAGAAGCTTGGCCTGCATTTTCAGATCCAGGGAATCGATGTCATCCAGAAAGACGCTTCCCTTGTTGGCCATCTCCAGTTTGCCGATGCGTGTCGAAAGCGCCCCGGTAAAAGCCCCTTTGTTGTAACCGAAAATCTCGCTTTCCATCAACGTCAGGGGAATCGCCGCGCAATTGACCACCACGAAGGGTTCTCTTTTTCGCGGACTCCGGTTATGCAGTGCCCGGGCCACCAGTTCCTTTCCGGTGCCGCTTTCCCCCTGGATCAAAACCGTGCCGTCGCTCTGGGAGATGGTGGAAATAAAATCGTAAACCTTTTTCATTTTCGGGTCTTCGCCCACCATGTGCTCAAAGGGGCGGATGCGTTCGAGTTCCGTTTTCAGGTATGTGATTTCCTGAAGCATGGAGCGTTTTTCCAAGGCCCTTTGAATGACGGCAACGATATCATCCACGGTGAAAGGCTTCATGATATACTCGTAGGCGCCCAGTTTGATGGCTTTCACGGCGATGGGCACCTCCTTCACTGCGGTGACCATGATTACTTCTACGGCGGGATCGATTTCTTTGAATTTTTCCAGAAGGTTGAGTCCTCCCACGTCGGGAAGGAGGATGTCGAGAAGCACCAGATCCACGGCATGGGATTTATACAGGTCCACCGCCTCGGATCCGGAGGAGGCATTCAGGATGTGATACTCCTCCTTCAAAATCATGTTGAAAGACTTCCGGATACCGGCTTCGTCATCGACCACTAAGATCGTCGCTTTTTTCTTTGAAGTCATTTGTCTCCCTTAAGGCGGAATTACCTTGTCTAAAGAATGTCAGTATTGGAAAAAGGCTTTTTTGAGCGCCGTTCAAGCCTTTTCGGAAAAGGAGAGACAAAGGGTTGAGCGTCAAAAATCTCAAGCTGTTTGAGACACCTGTGTCGAGTTCTTGAGATTTAGCGAAACCCTTTGGATCTCCCGAAAAGGGTTGCGGCGCGAACAAAACCGGCCTTTTTACGAAGCCCTCAAGAATCAAAGGCTTCGGCAATGGATTCTTCCATATCACAAATTTTAACAAATGAGGATGGTCTTTTTGGAATTGAAGCCTCCCTGCTGCCCCGTGAGACGGGATTTCCACTTCGCTCCAACCCGCGAAGCACTACCGTCAGGCAGAACCTGCGGGGCATGCGCTCGCAGTTGCGGTTCAAACCCGCCGACCCGATCCGGCGCCCTGTTTTCTGTGCAGTGTGCCCAAAATATTGGGCATCCTTTTGGATCCTTTAAAAAAATCTTTTGAAGGGGCGGATATTTGTGTTATGGTTAATTGTATTTCTTTCTTGCTAAGAGCTTGTCGTAAAACGATTTATTGATCATCCGCAGACAAATAATGCTTTTTCCTTTGGGTGACAACAAAATCGATCAGGGTTGGCATGATTATTGAGTGCCCTGTTCAACTATCAAAGCGATCAAATACTGTTTTTCAAAACTTAACGAATCCATTTCAAAGGCGAAAAGCCGGATGCAGCTGAGCACATTTTTACAATCCAAGCCAAATCTTTATCTGTGCAAGACCCTGGGATGGCGTTTCAGTTACTATTACATCGCCTTTCTGGGGAGACTCTACTTTTTTTTCAAAAGAAAGGAAAGGAAAACCGTTAAAAACGCCGTCAGCACCGTCTTCGCCGGAAAAAAGAACGCCGCCGAGATTCGGAAAACCACCCGCGCCGTCTTCCGCGGGATCATCTCCCATTATTTTGAAAAACTCTTCAATGCCTATTCTTCCACGGACCTACTTAGAAACTTTCTCTCCAGCCATGTGCAGTGTGACAACATTCAAATTATCGAGGAATCGCTCTCGGAAGGAAACGGCGCCCTTTTGATCACCGGTCATTTCGGAGGCGTGGAATTCATACCGGGATACCTGGGGGCGAACCGGCTTCCGGTCTCCATCCTCGCCAAATTCAAGACCGACCACCTGCGGGAAAGGTTGTTTGAAAAGTGTACCGCCTTTTCCACCCGTATCATTGACCCCACCCGGACACCCAATGTGGTCAAGGAAATCTGCGCGAATTTAAAAGAAAACCGCATCGTCATCACCCAGTGCGATGAAATCTCGGAATGGCGCCCCTCCAAAAAGGACAAAATCCTTTTCCTCGGAAAGCTGATCTGGCTCGACAAGACCATGAACATTTTGACCAAACGGACCCAGGCCGCCATACTTTTTGGTCTCATGCACCGGTCCAAAGATCATGGGTATGAGTTCATCGTCACTTCCATGGACGAAATGATGGACCAGTTCAAACGCCGTGCCGAATCTTCTTTAGGGGAAATCCTTTTGAAAATCTTGGAAAGTTTCATCTATCAATACCCGGAGGACTGGTACGAATGGAAAAAATATTTTTCCATGCAAACGGTTCCCTCGGAAACCGAACCCGAACCGCCGATGGTGCCGGTACCGGTTTTCAACGCCTCCGTGCTGAAGCTTACGTGAAAAAACAACCCCGCCGAAACCCTTCCCTGTTTTTCCTGAGTCGAGTATGGTGAGATGGAAAAGGAAGTCAACTGCACCAACTCGGGTGTGATTCTAAACTACATCAGGATGCATGCCAAGGATCGGATTCCGGAACTCATCGAGAATCTCCACCCGGAAATCGACGCCCTTCCCGACCCCGAAGCTTTTCTCAGCGATCCCAACAATTGGATCTCCAGTGCCGTGGCTTCGACGCTCTACCACCGCGCGAAGCACATTCTCAAGGATGAAAAGGCCCCTTTTCGCCTGGCCCGGCATGCCGTTGAGCGGACCCAGTTGGGCTTTAAAAGCATCATTGTCAAGGTTTTCGGTTCATTTGACATGGCACTGAAAAACGCCCAACGGATCAACGCCAAATGGAACCGCAACAAGGTCGTGGAACTGGTAAAAAAAGAGGCGAACGAAGCAGTCGTCCGCCTGCACTGGAATCCGGAAATGCAGGTATCCAAGGACATCTGCATGTATAATCAGGGAATTTATACGTTTCTGCCGACCCTGTGGGGCCAGAACCCCCTCCACCTGGTGGAAACCGCCTGCTACTTCGACGGAGCGCCCTACTGCGAGTACCTCCTGCACTGGGAGGAACAGAAAAAGATCTTAAGCTTCGTTGGGGATTTCTTCCGATCCAAGTCCGTTCTCTTGGAAACCATCAAGGAAATCGAAAAAGACAAGGAAATCATCGAGCAGAAATACGAAGAAGTCAACCATCTCAACATCGAGCTGAATCGGAAGATCAAACAGCTCACCGCCATCCAGGAAACGGGAAAGGCCATCCTTTCCATTCTCGACCTGGAACAACTCCTCACCGTGATCATGAATCTTTTGGCCACCGTTTGCCGGATCCAGCGGGCCACCATCATGCTGGTCAATGACGATGAGCGATGCCTCGAATATATCTACGGGATGGGTTACGGCGGAGAAGTCCCTGAAGAAATAAAAAATTATCTCGTCCCTTTGGATCGACTCAGCAACATCCTGGCCCGGGTGGCCAATACCGGACAGTCGGAGTATATCCCTGAAGTCAAGCATTCCAGTCTTCGGAAAGGAAACGTCCTTTTGGCACGGGCGAACCCGACATCCGTTTATGTGGTGCCGCTGATCACCCGGTCCAAAGTGATCGGGATCATCGCCACCGATGCGGTGGATGACCACGGTGTTCCCGAAGAAACCCGGGATACTCTGGATGTCTTTGCCCCCCAGATCGCCATCGCCATCCAAAACGCCCGGCTGTACCAGGATTTAAAACAGCGGATGAAGGAACTGAATCAATCCCGGGCTCTGTTGAGCCGGGCGGAAAAACTTTCTTTTTTGGGGAATATGGCGGCCCGGCTCGCGCACGAAATCAAGAACCCCCTAACCGCCATCGGTACATTTATCCAGATGCTTCCGAAAAAGTTCGACGATCCGGAGTTCCGGACCGAATTTTATCAAATCGCCCTGGAAGAAACCAATCGCGTGAGCAATCTCATCACCGAGTTGCTGGACCTGACCAAAACAAAGGAGTCCAACTTCGAACTGGACGACCTGAACGCGCTCATCGAAAAGATGGTGATCCTCGTGACGCCCCAGAGCAAAGGGAAAAGAATCTCCATTAACACCTATCTGGATCCAACCATTCAAAAAATCTGGATGGATTCCGAAAAAATGAAACAGATCGTCTTGAACCTGCTTTCCAACGCCATTGAATTCACCCCGGAAAACGGGAAGATCGACGTGGAGACCCGATACCGCCGGCTGAAGGGAAAACCCGAGGCGGTCCAGATCAAGATCCGGGACACGGGGATCGGGATCCCCAAATCCAACCTGGAAGTGATATTCGATCCCTATTTCACCACCAAGCATAAAAGCTCCATGCACAACGGCACGGGCCTGGGCCTTTTTATCGCCCATCAAAATATCCAGGATCACGGGGGCAACATCGAGGTGGAAAGCATCATCAACAAAGGAACGACGTTCACGCTGACGCTCCCCGCCCGCTCCGAGACACAAGACGCATCCTCTCCGTAAGGACGTCAATTTTATTTTGCCATGGATATTGAAACGATCAATATTTACGAGATTGCGCTCCCCTTCGCGGGGAATTTCCCCCATGCACTCAACAAGGGCGGATACGCCAAAAACGTAGTTTGTGAAATCATATCGAAGGGGGGCGAACTCCGGGGATACGGTGAGGGCGCGCCCCGGGCGTACGTCACCGGCGAATCGACCCGGAGTGTGTCGGAAGATATTTCCCGCTTTGTCCGTTTTTCGGCGTTTCCCAGGGTACTGCAACACATTGAGCAGGTTTGGGATTTCATCGACGTTCTCCCGGAAGAAAAATCGCATCATTCCGCCGTTTGTGCATTGGAATGCGCATTGCTGGATATTTGGGGCAAAGGTGAAGGGAAAAACGTGTCGGCTTATTTTTCGAAAGACTTCTTCACGGAAAAGATCCATTACGGTGCGGCCATACCGCTGTGGAATTCAAACGGTGTGAGGGCGTTGTGCCGCCGGATCCAGAACCTGGAAATCCGCCGCTTGAAACTGAAGATGGGAAAAGACGTCCTTCAAAACCAAAAGAATCTTGAAACCTTAAGAGCCGTATTTAACACGGATTATGACTTGAAAGTCGATGCCAACGGCGCCTGGGACAAGGCACTGGCATTGGCGCACATGCCGTTTTTAGAGCCCTTTCAAATCCGTGTCATCGAACAACCCATGGCGCCGGAAGATCCGACCTTTCTTGAAATCGCAGAACGGGTCGCCGCCATGGGGATTTTCCTGATGGCGGACGAATCCGTTTGCCGTTTGCAGGATGTGGATGCTGCCGCGGCCCAGGGGTTCAACATGGTCAACATCCGCCTTTCCAAATGCGGTGGATTCCGCAGATCCTTCAAGTTGGTGGATCTGCTAAGGGAAAAGAATTTTTGTTTTCAAATCGGATGTCACCTTGGGGAGTCGGGGATTCTCTCCGCCGCAGGACGTGTTTTTTCCCTGCATTGCCGGGACGCGTTATATTATGACGGTTCTTACGATGAATTTTTATTGAAAGAAAACGTCACCCGGCATCCGGTTTCATTCGGCAAAGGGGGTGAAGCGGGATTGTTGCCGGGACCGGGCCTGGGGGTGGATGTCGATTTGCGTCAAATACAACGTCTTTGTGAATCGTCTTCCAGTATAAAATTCCAATAAATTGGATGTGCTTTTTTTCCGGATTTTTCGGGATACATTTTTAAACCGCGACAGCGAGCGCATTACCGCTGGTTCTGCCTGATGGCAGTGCTTCGCGGGTTGGAGCGAAGCGGAAATTCAGCCTCGCGGGGCAGCGGGGAGGTTTCAAATATCGCGGCAGTACAATTTTCTGCCCTCATGGGACCGGTGCCCCGCAAAACGGACAGTAACTGAAACCTTCTTCAAGCCCTTTTCCGCACCTTTTGCACTGCCGTTGCCCCCTATCTGTTTCCGCCCGGTAATCTCTTTTCATCTCTGAAACGGTCTTTTCGCAGGCGTCGCAAAGGAGGAACGGATCGCCGGTCTTTACCCGCAAGAGGGGGATAAAAAAAAGACTGAGGTAGTGGTCCACACGGCGGTAGTACGCCCGCACCAGTCCGCACACGGGGCAGCGTCGGGGACTTTGATCCAGCACCTTGGTTTTGGGTGCAATCCCGGCGATCAGGAACACGGCGTCCGGTCCTTGATCTTCAGAACTCCCGGGGCTTACAAACGATCTCCCGGATCCGCATATCGAACAAGTCCGATTGGTTGGCGGGTTTGAGAATCAATGCGGTATCGGCGCCCCTCCCGGTCCCGCCGACGGAAAGGATGTCGGCACCGGTGAGCATCCCCGCATCAGCGGCCATCACGGCCACTTCCACGGCCACCTTTGTCCCTTGCCCGAATAACCGCAGCGTGTCGGCCATAATGAGGACCGGGTAGGCGCCGCCGTGTTTCTTTGCCCACGACCGTTCCAGCCCGGACAGGGCATGGGTGGCCTGAACCACCTGCACCCCCCGTTTTTCCAGATCCGCCCGGACGTTTTGATCCATCACGCTTTCGAAGGGGGCCTTGAACCCGCAATGATACGTCACGGCGGTAATGCGAAACCCTTCAAAGATCTCCGCCGCCTTGACCGCCGTGGCGCCTTTGCTGGAGGCCACCACCACTTCCTTTAATCCCAGCGCTTTCCCGCGTTCATAGGCACATTGCAGCACCTTTTCCGTGTTGTCCGGACCCGGTTTGTCGAAATGGATATGCATAAAACCTCCTTTTGTGATTGAAACACAACCCGCCGCTCTGCAAAGCAAAATCTCCGTTTTACTCCAATTCACGACGCTTGGCCTTCAGGCATAACCTGCAGGGAATGCGCTCGTGGTTCCTTTTCAAATGCCCCGGTGCTTTGAAAAGGAAGCGTCCCCTTAGGACGTTCGTTTGAAATCCGCCGGCAAAACCGGTTAAAAAGCCACCGAAAGCGCGGCATCCTTTTGAAAAAACAGACTTTCCGTCCCCGAAAAAAACCCTGCATGGTTTCCTGCAGGATCCTGATGAAATCGGCCATCCCGGCCGGTCATTGTCAGTCAATGTCTCAGCGGGAGCTGTTTTTCAAGGCGTTCGATCATGAAATTCGGCAAACAAAAGGCGCTTTCATGAATCATCGGGTTGTAGTACCGGCAGACCCCGGAGAGGTCCCGGGCGTAAGACCGGTCGAAGGCATCCGGGGAAAAGAAGCGGTCCGAACCGATGGCAAACGCCCATAACGCCCCCGGATACGTGGGAACCGTCGCCAGGTAGGGGGCGATCCGCTCAAAGACTTTTGCCATGTTCTGAAACATGGCCGCCTGTTCCTTTTCCTGAAGCCAGACCGACAAGGCTTGGGCGGTAAAGAGCCCTCCCTCCTTCAAGGCGGCTTTGCAGGCTTCATAAAAAGCCGGCTGGTAGAGATGTTCACCGGGTCCCACGGGGTCTGTGGAGTCCACCAGGATGAGATCGTAGGCACGGGTTTTATCCGTGACAAAGCGCATGCCGTCGTCGAAAAAGAGATGGACCCGCGGATCCTCGAACGCCCGATGGGTAAACGGCAAATAACGCCTTGAAACATCCACCACCGCGGCGTCGATATCCACCAGTTCGATCCGTTTTAAAGATTCGTGTTTGAGTACCTCCCGCAAAAGCCCCCCGTCTCCCCCGCCGATAATCAGGACATCTTCGGGAGAACCGTGAATCACGGCAGGCACATGGCCGAGCATTTCATGGTAGACGAATTCATCCTTTTCCGCCGTCTGCACCGCCTGGTCGAGCCACAGCATCCGGCCGAACACCGGATTTTCGATGACCTGAATCTCCTGAAAGCGACTTCGGGTTTTCAACAAAACCTGATCCACGGCGTATCGATACTCCAACAGCCTTTTATCCGGGGATCCCCCGTTTCCGGCGGATTCCGTTTCCCATCCCCGGATGGGTTGGAAGGCTTTCCCGATCAAGGCCTCCGAAGGAAGCTTGCCCAGCCGTTTTCCCCGCGTATTCCGGGAGATCTCGATGGTGTCCGGATGCAGTCGCGCACTGAAATGGTCGATGGCCGCGTCGATGTCGATGGTGTCGCCGCAGGTAAAATAATCGACAGCGATGTAGGAGAACTCGGGCCATGTGTGCAAGGTTAAATGGCTTTCGGCAATGATCACGACACCGCTGACCCCTTGAGGTGTAAATTGCTTGAAGTGGTCTGTGATAATGGTTGCCCCCGATCGTCTAACCCCTTCAAGCGCCGTTTTTTTCAAAAAACCCAAATCATCGAGACGGCGGGGATCACAACCGTAAAAGTCCAGTAGAATGTGGGTTCCCAGTCCGGTCATGTGTGTTATTCCCCCTTTTTCGTTCTTAACCTGCGGTTTGCCCCCCTCCTTTCCCCGCGATTGCGGCCTCGCTCCGGTGAACGCCTGTGAGATCCTTTTTAAAGCCGCTTATCCGGTTGTTCCCGATGCTTTTTCTTCGATCCGCGCCCTGAGCCACTCGAGCCACGGCGTCATCCCCTCGCCGGTCTTGGCCGAAAGGGTGAACACCGGCATCTCCGGACGGATATTCAGGATGTTGGCCCTGGCCTGATCCAGGTCATAATCCAGATGCGGCAACAGGTCCGATTTGTTGATGACCGCCGCATGACATGTGCGAAACATGAGAGGGTATTTCAGGGGCTTGTCTTCTCCCTCCGTGACGCTCATCACCACCACCCGGCTGTCTTCTCCGATGTCGAATTCAGCCGGGCACACCAGGTTCCCTACGTTTTCCACAAAAAGGAGCCGAATCCCGGCAAGGTCCATTTCCTGGGCCGCCTTTTCCACCACATGGGCCGCCAAGTGACACTCCCCGCCGAATGCGTCCGTATTGATCTGGGACACCGGAACGCCGCACCGGGCCAGGCGGTCCGCATCATGGGTGGTGCAGATGTCCCCCACGATCACCGCACAGGGAATCTTTTTGGAAAAATCGGCGAGCGTCCTTTCCAAAAGCGCCGTCTTTCCGGACCCCGGAGAACTCATGACGTTGATCACATATACGCCTTTTTGGGAAAAAAGACGCCGGTTCTCTTCGGCCATTTTTTCGTTGACGCTCAACACCTTCCGAACCACCTTGATTTCCATCTTCTATTTTCCCCCGTTTGCGTGGGCATCGTCTTCATCTTCGATCTCAATGGCCTCGATGTCAAGTTCCCGGCCCGAAATAAGCATCAATTTGCCGCTGCCGCATGCCGGGCAGGAAAAGGAAGGACTCTCCAGGGTCCACTCCCCGGCGCATTCTTGGCAACGGGCCACCACCGGCGTTTCTTCAATGCAGAGCACGGCACCGTTAAGCGGCGTATCCCGGGAAACGATGTCAAAGCAGAATCGAAGACTTTCGGCAACGACGGCGGTGAGCTTTCCGATTTTCAGGCGGACACTGTGGACTTTTGCCCCCTTCAGGGCTTCCGGAATGGATTGAGAAGCGATTTCAATGATCTCCATCGCGATCCCCATCTCATGCACGGCCGAATACCTCGGCGCAAAATTCCCCCAGCGTTCCCAGATCTTCACAAACGTGGATCCCGCTTTTCCGCATGGCGGCAATCTTGACTTCGGCAGTGCCGCTCCCGCCGCTGATGATGGCCCCCGCATGTCCCATGCGCCGCCCGGGGGGCGCCGTCAAACCGGCGATGAACCCCACCACCGGTTTGGAAAAACGCGTTTCGATGAACCGGGCTGTTTCTTCTTCGGCAGTGCCGCCGATTTCGCCTACGATCACCACCCCTTTCGTTTCCGGGTCTGTTTCAAAGGCTTCCAGACAGTCGATGAAGGTGGTGCCGTTGACGGGATCCCCCCCGATGCCGATGCAGGTGGTCTGCCCGATCCCCTGCAACGTCAACTGGTAGACCACCTCGTAGGTCAGGGTCCCGGAACGGGAAATCACCCCGATGGGCCCCCCGGGCTTGTGAATGGGACCCGGCATAATCCCCACCTTGGCCTCTCCCGGAGTGATGATCCCCGGGCAGTTGGGCCCGATGAGGCGCACGGGTTTTCCCGAAAGGTAATTTTTGACTTTCATCATATCCAACACCGGGATCCCTTCGGTGATGGTCACCACCGTCCGGATCCCGGCATCCACGGCTTCCATTACAGCCTCGGCGGCAAACGCCGGGGGGACGAAAATCAGAGAGCAGTCGGCGCCGGTGCGATCCACGGCCTCCTGCACCGTATTGAAGACCGGGATGCAGTCCATTTCCTGCCCGCCTTTTCCGGGCGTCACGCCGGCCACCACCCGGGTTCCATAGGCCACACAATGCCGGGTGTGAAACTGACCTTCTTTCCCGGTGATCCCCTGGACCAGCACCCGTGTCTTTGCATTGACAAAAATGCTCACGCCTTCCCCCTTGGCCGATCAGGCCACCAGTTCGGCCACCTTGGCAGCGGCGTCCTTCAAATCCACCGCCGTGATCAGGTTCAGGCCGGATTCCGCAAGAATGCGCCGGCCTTCCTCCACATTGGTGCCTTCCATCCGCACCACCACCGGGACCGTGATCCCGGTCTTTTTCGCCGCCTGCACCACCCCCTCCGCCAGGACATCGCACCGGAGAATCCCGCCGAAGATGTTGATCAAGATGCCTTTGACCTTTTCATCACTTAATATGATCCGAAATCCGTTTTCCACCATCTCCGTGGAAGCACCGCCCCCCACGTCCAAAAAGTTGGCCGGCTCCCCCCCGGCCCGCTTGATGAGATCCATGGTGGCCATGGCCAATCCCGCGCCGTTGACCATGTTGCCGATGTTGCCGTCCAGGTTGATGTAATTGAGATTGTACTTGGAAGCCTCGATTTCCAGGGGGTCCTCTTCGGTCAAATCCCGGTATTCCAAAAGATCCGGGTGCCGGAACAAGGCGCTGTCGTCGAAGTTGATCTTGGCGTCCAAGGCCACCAGCCGCTGGCCGGCGGTGAGGACCAGGGGATTGATTTCCACGAGAGAACAATCGTAGTCCACGAAAAGCCGATACAATCGGGGGAGCATGGCCAAAAAGGGCTTCATGGCTTCTTTTGGCAGCCCCAGGGCGTAAGCCGCCTGCCGGCAGTGGTAGGCGCGGATCCCGTCGAGGGGGTTGATATAAACCTTGACGATCTTTTCCGGTGTTTTTGCAGCCACGGTCTCAATGTCCATCCCCCCGGCCCGGCTGGCCATGACCACGATTTTCGCTGTGGACCGGTCGGCGATGATGGATAAATAAAGTTCTTCGGCGATGGCAAGGCCTTCTTCCACCAGGACTTTGCCCACACGCCGGCCCTGGGATCCGGTCTGATGGGTCACCAGGGTCGTCCCGATCATTTTTTGAACGATCTGATCCACCTCCTTCAAAGACCGGGCCAGTTGGACGCCGCCCCCTTTTCCCCGCCCCCCGGCATGGATCTGGGCTTTGACCACCACCGGAAACCCGGAGAGCCGGCCCGCGGTTTCAACCGCAGTTTCGACATCGAATGCCACCCCTCCGTCTGGAACGGGAACCTCGTATTTTCTAAAGAGCCCCTTGGCCTGGTATTCGTGGATCTTCATGGATCATTCCTCTCGGGGTCTTTCCCTGCCAAAATCCGGCCTTGATCACCTCGACAGTAGAACGCATATTACCCGATGACGCAAAGGACGTCGTTTTTGGCCACCGAGTCACCGGACTGGAAATTGAGGGACTTGATCGTGCCCGAAACGGGTGCCGGCAGGGCGTTTTCCATCTTCATGGCCTCCAGAATCACCACCGTCTCCCCTTCGGTCACGCTGTCTCCCACCTGTTTTTTGTAATTCACGATCATCCCGGGCATTGGGGCTTTCAAGGGTGTCCCCTCCCCAGCGGCCGCCGCTTTGGGGGGCTCCGCCGCCTTGAGGGGTTCGGGCGCCGATGGTTTGGCCGCCGGTGCCGGGGCGGGCGCCGGGGGAGGCGTGCTCCGGGGTGGCGACACCGGTCCCGGAGGCGGCATGGCCGGCATCGTGGGCATCTGGGCCGGCATCTGCTGGATATAACGGATCACCGGAGACTCGCCCACTTCATCCACGCCGACTTCGAAATACTCACCGTCAATGAACACATTGAAGGTGCGGGCGTTTTCGCTCTTGGGCGGGGCTTCTTTTGCGGGTTTTTCCACCAGTTCGCCTGCCAGGGCCTTTTTGATCAATGTCTCCCGGGCCTTGACCTGCTCCAGGGTAATGGGCCGCACTTCGGCGGGCGGTTCTTCTTTGCCGTATTTCCATTTCAAGAATCGCTTCCCGGTCACCGGGTACAGGGCGTACAGGACCAGGTCGTCCATGTCCACGGCCAGATCGCCGATTTCGGCCTTGGCTTTTTCCAGTTCCGGTTCCAGGACCTCCGCCGGCCGGCAGGTGATGGGTTCTTCCCCCCGGGGGTATCCTTTGAGGGCTTTCTTTTGCACTTCCGGATCGATGGGGACGGCGGTCTTGCCGTAAAGGCCGTAGCAAAGATCCTTCACCTGGTCCGTGATCATCTTGTAGCGTTCTTCGGGGGTGTCGAACAAGACGTTGTTCACCGTCTGGATCCCCACGATCTGGCTGGTGGGGGTGACGAGAGGGATCTGACCCAGTTCTTTTCTCACCCGCGGGAGTTCCCGGTAGACATCATCGATCTTGTCCAGGGCATCCATCTGCTTGAGCTGGTTGACCAGATTCGACAGCATCCCTCCAGGAGTCTGGTGCAACAAAACGTTGATGTCGATGATGCTCATCTTGGAGTCATCCAGGAGGTGCTTGTATTTGGGCATCACCTCTTTTTCGAGTTTTTCGTTGATGGCCGCCAGGTGCTTGATGTCGAATCCCGTATCGCGGTTGGTGCCCAGCAGGGTCATGACCAACGGTTCGATGGCCGGGTGGGACGTTCGATAGGCGTACGGCGACATGCAGGTGTCCACGATGTCCACCCCCGCCTCCACAGCTTTCAGCTGGCTCATGGCCGACATCCCTGATGTGAAGTGGCTGTGCAGGTGCACGGGGGCCTTGACGGCCGCCTTCAAGGCCTTGACGATGACGTAGGCGTCGTAGGGCGCGATGAGGCCGGCCATGTCTTTGACGCAGATGCTGTCCGCCCCCATGGATTCCAGGTCCCTGGCCTTGTTGACGTAATAATCGAGGTCGTAAACCTCTCCTCCCAGCCGGGGTTCGGTCAGGGAATAGCAGATACACCCCTGGAAATGTTTTCCCGAGGCCTTGATGACCGGGACCACCGTCTCGAAATTCCGGTAATCGTTGAGGGCGTCGAAGGTCCGGAAGATGTCCATGCCGTTTTCCACGGCCCGCTCCACAAAAGCCTTGGCCACGTCATCGGCATAGTTCCGGTACCCCACCAGGTTCTGTCCCCGCAGGAGCATGGAAAAGGGGGTTTTCTTGATGTAGCGTTTCAGGGTCCGGATGCGCTCCCACGGGTCTTCATTCAAGAACCGGTGCATGGTGTCAAACGTCGCTCCGCCCCATATTTCCATGGCCCAGAAGCCCACCTCGTCCATCATCTCCGCCACCGGGATCATGTCCTCGGTACGTCCCCGGGTGGCAAAGAGGGACTGGTGGCCGTCCCGAAGGGTCAGGTCTTCCACTTTCAGCGGGTTTTCCGCCTCCGGGCGTTCTTTTTCATAATTCATGGCGGTCATTTTCACTTGATTATGATCGGTCATCTTTCCTTCTCCCTTTATTCGTGTCGGGGTCAAGGGGTAGAGGATCCAAGAGGCCGGGTGAAGCCTCACTCGAACCCTCGAACCCTTTAACCCTATTTTATTATCGGTGGTAAGCCTTCATCAGCATCTGGAGGCGCATCTGCATCTGGTCCTGGCGCCCGCTGAACCGCCACGGGCTGAAAGGTTCCGCCGGCGGCTTTGCCGGCACCGGCATGGATTGGAACACCAGGGCTTCTTCTTCCGTCTGGATATACGCCTTCACGGCAGCCATCACCGCCGCAACCTTTTTCGGATCCTTCATGCTTTGCTCCAAGGTCTTTTTGTACCTGAATATGCCGCTTGAATTCTTCGTTACACCGGAATATTGCCGTGCTTTTTGGGCGGCCTCAGTTCGCGTTTGGCGCACATGATCTCCAGCGCGTCGATGAGGCGCGGCCGCGTCTCGCTGGGTTCGATGACTGCATCGATGTATCCCCGGTTGGCCGCCCGATACGGATTGGAGAAAAGATTTTCATAGGCTTCAATCTTTTCTTTTCGTTTGGCCGCCGGATCTTCGGCATCCTTGATCTCCTTGCGGTGAATAATGTTGGTCGCTCCGGCGGCGCCCATGACGGCAATCTCCGCCGTGGGCCAGGCAAAACTCATGTCCGCACCCAAGTCTCGGGAGCACATGGCCAGGTAGGATCCGCCGTAGTCCTTGCGGGTCACCAGGAGAAACTTGGGAACGGTGGCCTCCGAATAACACCACAAGAGCTTGGCCCCGTGCCGGATGATGCCGCCCCATTCCTGCTGGCTCCCCGGAAGGTATCCGGGAACATCGGCGATGGTGAGTATGGGGATGTTGAAGGCGTCGCAGAACCGGATGAACCGGGTGGCCTTGTCCGACGCATCGATATCGAGGCAGCCCGCCAGAACCTGGGGTTGGTTCGCGATAATCCCGATGCTCCGACCGTTGAGCCGGGCGAACCCCACGATCATGTTGCGGGCATAATACTGGTGAGGCTCGAAAAATTCGCCGTTGTCGACAATGGCGGCGATTACCGCCTTCATGTCGTAGGATTGATTGGGGCTGTCCGGGATCATCCGGTTCAACTCCGGGGCCGTGCGCTTCGGATTGTCCCCCGTTTCCATCCGCGGGGGGTCTTCCATGTTGTTGGATGGAAGATACGATAAAAGCCTCTGGATTTGGGCGATGGCGTCTTCATCATTCTCGCACGCAAAATGCGCCACCCCGCTTTTCTCGTTGTGGGTCATGGCGCCCCCCAGCTCTTCGAATGTGATCTCCTCGCCGGTCACGGCCTTGATGACCTCCGGACCCGTGATGAACATGTAGCTGGTGTTTTTCACCATGAAGACCCAGTCCGTCATGGCCGGGGAATAGACCGCGCCGCCCGCCGTGGGCCCCATGATGGCCGAAACCTGAGGGATGACACCGGAAGCCAGTGAATTGCGGTAAAAAATCTGGCCGTATCCGGAAAGGGCGTCCACTCCCTCCTGGATCCGGGCCCCCCCCGAGTCGTTGAATCCCACAAAGGGCGTCCCCGCTTTCAGGGCCAGATCCATGACTTTACATATTTTTTTGGCGTGCATCTCTCCGAGGCTGCCGGCCCGGGAGGTGAAGTCCTGGGAAAAGGCGAATACGGGCCTCCCGGCCACAAGCCCGTGGCCGGTGATGACCCCGTCCGAGGGAATATCCACCTTTTCCATGCCGAAATTGGTGCACCGGTGCCGCACGAACATGTCGATCTCCCGGAACGTCCCCCGGTCGAAAAGGCGCGCCAGGCGGTCCCGGGCGGTCAATTTCCCCTTTTCCTTGTGACGGGCCACCGCCTTTTCTCCGCCCATCTCCAGGATTTTGGCCTGTTTTTCCTTTAACTCCCTGATTTTATCTTCCACGATACCCATTTCTCGATTCCCTTTCCTGGTGCTTTCCGGCCCGTTTATTTAAATCGTCTCACCGGGCCTGATTGCCGGACGCAAACCCTGTCTCCGGCCGTGAACCGGCAGTGGCGCCCTCCCACCCTGAAGGGCGGGGCGCGCCGATAAGGAAAACGCCTATTTTAAGATGGCCTTTGCCGCCGGGACCGTATTTGCAGCGGCCCGATATTCGAAAAGTGTTGAAAATGATGAAAAAGCCGCAAATTGTCAATAAAAAAATCCTCGTCCGGATCCGAAAAAAAGGTTGGCAGGGGTGTTCAAAGAAACCGATGCTGTCTTTCAACGATCGCTTTTACCGCCTTTTTTCCAGTGCATCCAGGACGTCATGGGCGGATTCCACAATGGGAGTACCGGGTCCGAAAATGCCCGCCACCACGTTGGACGTGTTGTACAGGAAATCATAGTCGGCGGGCGGAATCACGCCCCCCACCACCACCAGGATCTCCCGGCCCCCTTCCTTTTCAAGGGCTTCAACCAGCTTGGGAACCAGGATCTTATGGGCGGCGGTCAGCGAGGAAACCCCCACCACATGGACATCGTTTTCCACGGCCATTTTGGCCGCCTCTTCCGGTGTTTGGAACATGGGGGCCAGATCCACGTCAAAACCCAAGTCCGCAAACGCCGTGGCGATCACCTTGATCCCCCGGTCGTGGCCGTCCTGGCCGAGCTTGGTCAGCAGAATTCGGGGGCGTCTCCCCTCTTTTTCGGCGAAGGTTTCGGTGCGTTTCCGCACCGCCTCGATCTTTTCGCCGTCTCCGTACTCCGCGGCATAAACACCCGAAATACAGTGCGTCGTTGCCTTGTAGCGGCCGAATACCTTTTCCATGGCGTCCGATACCTCCCCCACCGTGGCCCGGAGCCGGATTGCGGGAATGCACGCATCCAGGAGGTTCCCTTTCCCCTCGGCGCAACGGGTGATGGCCTCCAGGGCCTGTTTCACTGCGGCATTGTCCCGGGAAGCCCGAATCTTTTGAATGCTTTCGATTTGTTCGTCCCGCACCGTGGTGGGCACTTCCAGCACGTCCACTGTCGGTTTTTCCTCCAGGCGGTATTTATTCACCCCCACGATGACCTCTTTCCCCTGATCGATGCGTGCCTGCCGCTTGGCGGCCACTTCTTCGATCCTCAGCTTGGGCATCCCCGTTTCGATAGCCTTGGCCATCCCTCCGAGGGCCTCTACTTCATCGATCACCTTTCGCGCCGCCCGGACGATCTCGTCGGTCAATGCCTCCACATAGTAGGATCCGCCCAAAGGATCCGCCACGTGACAGATATGGGACTCCTCCTGAATGACAAGCTGGGTGTTCCGGGCGATCCGGGCCGAAAAATCGGTGGGGAGGCTCACCGCTTCGTCAAAGGAATTGGTGTGCAGGGATTGGGTGCCGCCGAGGACGGCGGCCAAGGCCTCGAGGGTGGTTCGGACGATGTTGTTATACGGGTCCTGCTCGGTGAGGCTCCATCCCGATGTCTGGACATGGGTCCGGAGCATGGTGGACCGGGGGTTCTTGGGTTCAAAGCGGCTGATGAGCTCATGCCATAAGAACCGGGCCGCCCGGAGCATGGCGATCTCCATGAAAAAGTGCATTCCCACCCCGAAGAAAAAGGAAAGGCGCGGGGCAAAAGCATCAATGTCCAGGCCGGCTTTCAGGGCCGCCCGCACGTACTCCAGGCCGTCGGCAAGGGTGAAGGCGCATTGGAGCACGGAGTCGGCGCCGGCTTCCATCATGTGGTACCCGCTGATACTTACCGTGTTGAATTTGGGCATCTTTTCGGAACAAAAGGCGATGATGTCCGACACGATCCGCATGGAGGGTTCCGGGGGGTAGATATAGGTGTTCCGGGTCAGATATTCTTTCAAAATATCGTTTTGGATGGTTCCGGTGAGTTGCTCCGGAGAAACCCCCTGTTCCTCGGCGGCCACGATATATCCTGCCATGATGGGAAGCACCGCCCCGTTCATGGTCATGGAGACGCTCATCTCGTCCAGAGGAATCTGATCGAACAGGATCTTCATGTCCTCCACCGAGTCGATGGCCACCCCGGCTTTCCCGACATCCCCGATGACCCGGGGGTTGTCGGAGTCAAACCCCCGGTGGGTGGGCAGATCAAAGGCCACCGAAAGCCCTTTTTGGCCGGCGGCCAGGTTTCGCCGGTAAAAGGCGTTGGATTCGCGGGCGGTGGAGAAACCGGCGTACTGCCGGATGGTCCAGGGCCGGCCGGCGTACATGGTGGCCATGGGACCCCGCACATAGGGCTGAAGACCCGGCAGGGTGTTCACATGGGGCATCCCTTCAATGTCTTCGGCGGCATAAAGGGTCTGGATGAGAATGCCTTCCGGGGAGGGCCAGTGCAGCGACTCCACGGGTTTTCCTTTCATCTGTTTTTCCGCCAGTGCTTTCCACTTTTCAAATTCCGGGTGTTTGGACATGCTGAACTTCCTTTCTAAGCACAAAAATCTTTCCCACCGATGGACTTCGCCCCTTTTTTTGGGCGCCATCAGTGCTCATAAGCGTGGTACTCGGTTTGGAATCCGATGATGTGATCGATTTTTTCCTGAAGCGAAAGGCGTTGGGGGCTCTTGGCCCAGCCTTCCCAATCCGCCAGGGAACGCCAGGTGCTGATGACCAGATACTCCTCAGGAGCATCGAGGCTTTTCATCGTCTCTCCGTAGATATAGCCCGACTGCTTCGAGGCCATGGATCGCATTTGATCAAGAAGGGGCATCAATTCCTGCACCTTGTCTTCCGGCACCCGTCTTTTGATCATGATTTTTACAGCCATCTTCTCGTCTCCTTGGGCCTGCGGCCGGATTCCTCCGGGCTTAAGACCGGGATCCGGTTTCTACTTTTCGTCGGCCGCCAGCCAGGCCTTCATAAACTCCCGGTTCAGCCGGGCGATGTTGGAAATGGAAACCTCTTTGGGGCATTCGACCTGGCATTCGGTGATGTTGGAGCAGTTGCCGAAGCCGAGGCGATCCATTTCCTGTACCATTCCAATGGCCCGCCGGGCCGCCTCGGGCCGGCCCTGGGGCAACAGGGCCAGGTGGGATATCTTGGCCGAGGTGAAGAGCATGGCCGAACCGTTGGGACAGGCGGCCACGCAGGCCCCGCATCCGATGCAGGCCGCCGCATCCATGGCCTTTTCCGCCGCCTCCTGGGGCACCGGAAGGCTGTTGGCCTCGGGGGCCGACCCCGTGTTGACGGAGATATACCCCCCGGCGATGATGATCCGCTCCAAGGGGCTCCGATCCACGACCAGGTCCTTTACCACCGGAAAGGCCCGGGACCGCCACGGTTCGATGACCAGTTCGTCGTTGTCCGAAAAATGCCGCATGTGCAACTGGCACAAAGTGGTCCCCTTCTCCGGACCGTGGGGTCTTCCGTTGACCACCGCGCCGCACATGCCGCAGATGCCTTCCCGGCAGTCGTGATCAAAGGCGATGGGAGGCTTTCCCTCCCGGGTCAGGTCCTCGTTGAGCACATCCAGCATCTCCAGAAAGGACATGTCCGTGGAGATATCTTTCACCGCGTAGGTTTCAAAGCTCCCTTTTTCGGTGCTTCCGGCCTGCCGCCACACTTTGAGTGTCAGGCTGATGCTCTTTTTCACTTGTAGCTCCTCTGGGCCAGCGCCACGTTTTCAAAAACCAACGGCTCCTTGTGGAAAGCGGGTTCCCGGTCATCGCCTTGATATTCCCATGCCGCCACGTGGCAGAATTGCGCGTCATCCCTCAGCGCTTCGTTGTCCGGCGTCTGGTACGCCTCGTTGAAATGCCCGCCGCAGGATTCCTGCCTCGCCAGGGCGTCGATAATCATCAATTCGGCAAACTCCAGAAAATCCGCCACGCGTCCGGCCCGTTCCAGGCTTTGGTTCAGCGTTTCGTTTCCTTCCGGCACCTTGACGTTCTCCCAAAATTCACCTCGCAGGATCCGAATCCTTTCCCTGGCTTTTTCAAGGCCGCTGTTGTTCCGGCTCATGCCGCAATAATCCCACATGATCCGGCCCAACTCCCGATGAAAGTCATCCACGGTGCGGCGTCCGTTGACGGAAAGCAGTGCGTGGATCCGTTGGACCGAGGCCGCCTTGGCCTCCTGAACAGCCGGATGGGTCTCGGAAAGGGATTCAAGGGAAGCGGTGGCGAGATATCCGCCGATGGTGTAAGGAATGATGAAATAGCCGTCCGCCAGCCCCTGCATCAGGGCCGATGCCCCCAGCCGGTTGGCGCCGTGGTCCGAAAAGTTGGCCTCCCCCAGCACAAAGAGGCCGTCCACCGTGCTCATGAGGTTGTAATCGACCCAGAGGCCGCCCATGGTATAATGAACTGCGGGATAGATCATCATGGGGGTCTCATACGGATCTTCGCCGGTGATCTTTTCATACATCTGGAAAAGGTTCCCGTATTTTTTTTCGATCACCGCCCGGCCGTCCCGGGCAATGGCGTCCTTGAAGTCGAGATACACCGCAAGCCCGGTTTCGCCGACGCCCTTTCCGGCGTCACACATGGCCTTGGCCGCCCGGGAAGCCACATCCCGGGGAACCAGGTTCCCGAAACTGGGATACCGGCGTTCCAGATAGTAATCCCGCTCCGATTCCGGAATATCCCCGGGGCGGCGCCTGTCCCCCGCCTGCAGGGGAACCCAGACCCGGCCGTCGTTTCGCAGGCTTTCGCTCATGAGGGTGAGTTTGGACTGATAGGTGCCGTGCACCGGGATGCAGGTGGGGTGGATCTGGGTGAAACACGGGTTGGCGAAAAAGGCGCCCCTCTTGTAGCACCGAAAGGCGGCCGTCACGTTGGAGGACATGGCATTGGTGGAAAGAAAATAGACGTTCCCGTATCCTCCTGTGGCCAGAACCACCGCATGGCCGAGGTGGGTTTCCATCTCGCCCGTGAGGAGGCTTCGCACCACGATCCCCCGGGCACGACCGTCGACCACCACGAGATCGAGCATCTCCCGGCGCGGAAACATCCTTACCCGCCCGGCGGCCACCTGGCGCATCATGGCGCTGTACGCCCCCAGCAAAAGCTGCTGACCGGTCTGTCCCCGGGCATAAAACGTCCGGGCCACCTGGGCCCCGCCGAAACTCCGATTCGCCAGCAACCCGCCGTATTCCCGGGCGAAGGGGACCCCTTGGGCCGTGCAATGGTCGATGATGGCGTTGCTGATCTGGGCCAGTCGGTATACGTTGGCCTCTCGGGCCCGGAAATCCCCCCCCTTGACGGTATCGTAGAAGAGACGCCAGATGCTGTCCCCTTCGTTGGTGTAGTTCTTGGCCGCATTGATTCCCCCCTGGGCGGCGATGCTGTGAGCCCGACGGGGGCTGTCCTGGATGCAAAAGGTCTTGACGTTGTATCCCAACTCCGCCAGGGCAGCGGAGGCGCTTCCCCCGGCAAGGCCCGTTCCCACCACGATGATGTCGAATTTGCGCTTATTGGCCGGATTCACCAGCTTGAGTTCAAACCGATGCCGGTCCCATTTTTCGGGCAAAGGCCCTTTGGGGATTTTCGCCTCTAATTCCATGGAATCGAATCTCCTTAACGCCTGCGTTACAAAAGACGCATATAGATGGGAATGAAGCCGAAGCCGATACCGACCACCATCGAAAAGATCAACCCCGCCGCCTTGATGATCGGTGTATATTTGGTGTGATGAGCGCCCAGGGTCTGGAAGGCGCTCCAGAATCCGTGGCTCACGTGGAGGGCAACCACGCCCATGGCCGCCACATAAAGGGCGACCTCGAAAGAATTTTGAAATGCGGCTTTCACGATCTCATAAATGGGAATGTTGGTTTTATCCACGAAATGAAAGCGGATCAGGTGATAGATCACGAAGGCCAACATCAAAACCCCGGTATACGGCATGGTGGCCGACCCCCAGGTCTGGCCGCCCCCGCTTTTTTTCACGGCATATTTCACCGGCCGGGCGCGATCGTTTTCATAAAAGAGCCACAGCCCGAATACCACATGGACCAGGGCGAGAGCCAAAAGGCCCAATTCAAATATCGTCAGCAGGGGGCCGAGGGAATGGAGCCGCGCCGCATAGGCGTTGAAGACGTCCCCGCCCCGGTAGAGCAGCAGGTTTCCGGCCAGGTGAGTCGTTAAAAACAAGACAAAACAAAGGCCGGTTCCCGCCATGAGGAGCTTGCGGCCGACGGAAGAGACGAAAAATTTTAAAACCCATGCCATTTGTTAAGGGTCTCCCTTATCCTTTCAGATCACCTGTTTTTGTTTATGCTGCTGGATCAAGGGCGCCCGCATCAAGGGCCCTCCTCAAAAAAAAAAGCAAAACAGCGTCTGCTCTTTTCTCATACCACAATGCATGCGATTTTCAATTCCAAAGTTACCCTTTACGTAATCCAAGGAGGGGATGTATTGCCGCACAACCGCCTTGTTTTATTGAAATGCATGCTTTTTTCTTGTATATTCCCCGTCACACCGAGGTTTTGACCGTGGAAAACGCAACCCATCTGATTGCATGCCATGAATGCGACCTGGTCCTTCGTATACCAACGGTCGCCACCGGGCAATCGGTGCGCTGCCAGCGGTGCGGCGCCCTCCTGCTCCGAAAACGAAAGAACAGCCTGGATCGGACCCTGGCCTTTTCAAGTGCGGGGCTGATTTTGTTTTTCCTGGCCAACGCGTTTCCCTTCCTTTCCTTTCAAATGGAAGCCCAAATCCGGCAAACCACGTTGATCACGGGTATTCGTGAGCTCTACGCCCAGGATCTTCAACTCCTGGCCCTTTTGGTCCTGCTGACCACGGTAATTGTGCCTTTTGTCCAGCTTGCCGGGATGCTTTATGTTCTTGTCCCCGTCCGCCTGAATCGAAACGCCCCCAAACTCATGGAAAGCTTCCGGCTCATTCAGCGCTTGAGACCCTGGAGCATGATGGAAGTCTTCATGCTCGGCATCTTGGTTTCCATGGTGAAGCTTGCTCAAACCGCCAAGATCATCCCGGGCCTTGCCCTCTACGCCTTTATGGCCCTGATATTCCTGATGGCGGCCGCCATCGCCTCCCTGGATCCCCACACGGTCTGGGAAAAATGGAAGGAACGTCCATGACGCGTTCCATCGCCACGGCAAAAGGCCTCGATCTTGTGGGATGCCCCAGTTGCCATCTCCTTTGCCGGGGACAATACCTGGGCCCCCGTCAACGCCGCATATGCCCCCGCTGCAAGGCGGTCTTGCATGTGCGAAAACCCTTGAGCATCCCGCGGACCTGGGCGCTCTTGATCGCCGCCGTCATTTTCTATATACCCGCCAACGTGCTTCCCATTACCACGGTGACCTCATTCGGGAGTACCCAGTCCGATACCATCCTTTCCGGTGTGCTTTATTTTATCAAAACCGGCATGTGGCCCATCGCCGTGATCATCTTCATCGCCAGCGTGATCGTGCCCCTGGCCAAAATGCTGATTTTGGGCTTTCTATTGATTTCCGTGCAACGTCGGTTCCCGGGGCACAAAAGGGATCGAACCCTCCTGTATCGCATCACGGAGGTGATTGGTCGATGGTCCATGGTGGATATCTACGTGGTGACGATCCTCGTGGCGTTGGTGAACCTGGGTTCCTTTGCCTCCGTCCAGGCGGGGCCCGCAGCCCCTTTTTTCGCGGCCGTGGTCGTCATTACCATGGCAGCATCGATGCAGTTCGATCCCAGGCTGATCTGGGATGTGGAGCCGCCCGTCCAGAAGGGCGAGGCTCCCAGGTAAGGAAAATATCTGTTTAACGATGGCTTCCCTTGCCCCTTCCTTATAAAGGCGGGGTTTTCGGGAAGCGTTCCGGCAAAGGAGTCTTCCCATGGAAAGCGACCACACGGGCCACTCGGAAATCGATACGTTGCCTGAAGCGGTGGTGAAGGAAGGGAAAATCCCCATTTCCATCGTCTGGATCGTGCCTCTGGTGGCGCTCGTGATCGGGGGGTGGCTGGTGTATAGGACATGGTCCGAAAAAGGTCCTGTCATCACCATTTCCTTTAAAACGGCCCAGGGCCTTGAAGCCGGTAAAACCCATATCAAATACAAGGATGTCACGGTCGGGCGGGTCGAAAAAATCGAATTGAGTCCGGATCTATCCAAGGTGCTGGTCCGGGCACAGCTCACCAAGGGAACGGAAACCCTTTTAACCCAAGGCACCCGGTTCTGGGTGGTCCGGGCCCGCCTCTCCGCCGGTGAGATCTCCGGACTCGGGACACTCTTTTCGGGCGCTTACATCGGAATGGACCCGGGGCCCGCAGGAAAGGCGGAGCGGCATTTCACCGGCCTCGAAGTGCCGCCCGTGGTAACCACCGATCTTCCCGGTGCCCATTTTACCTTGCGCGCCGACCGTCTGGGTTCGCTGGATGTGGGCTCCCCCGTCTACTACCGTCAGATCAAAGTGGGGCAGGTGGTGGGCTATCACCTGGAAGAATCGGGAAAGGCCGTCATCGTCAATATTTTCATCAGCGCCCCCCATCACCGGCTGGTCGATACCAACACCCGCTTCTGGAACGCCGGGGGGCTCGATGTGGCTCTGGATGTCAGCGGCGTGCAGGTAAAGACGGAATCCATCATGGCCTTACTGCTGGGCGGCATCGCTTTCGAGACCCCCGCCAATCTGGAACCCGGAAAACCGGTGGAAGCAGGCCACCGGTTCACGCTCTACACAAGCCGGAAAGAAATCTATGAAAAAACTTACGCCCACAAATTCAACTGGCTGCTGTATTTCGACGGATCGGTCCGCGGGCTTTTTCCGGGGGCCCCCGTGGAGTTTAGGGGCATCCGCGTGGGAAAAGTCTTGGATGTGAATCTGGAACTCGACCCGGAAAACGGAATCTGCCGTATCCCGGTTTTAATCGAAACCACACCGGAGCGCTTCTGGCCGGCCCATACCGAATTCGACGCATCCAAACAAAAAGTCTTTATGGGCGCCCTGGTAGAAAAAGGCCTCCGGGCACGCCTGAAAACGGGGAGTCTGATTACCGGAAAACGCCTGGTGGAACTGGACCTTTTTCCGGAAGCCGGCATGGCGGCAATCGACTGGTCCGGGCGGTATCCTGTGCTCCCCACCCTCCCGGGGCCCACGGAAGAGATCTTGGACAGTTTAGGCCGCCTCCTTGTAAAACTGGAACGGATCCCCATCGAGGATATCTCCCGGGAGCTCAAAGGGACCCTCCAGGGGGCAAACCGGCTGGTCAATGCGGCCGCATTGCATGAAAGCGTCGTTGCCTTCAGGGAAACGCTGGAAGAGATCCAGGCGCTGGTGGGCCGGCTGAACAGCATCGCAGTTCCGGAGTTCAGTGCCGGGATGGGACAGCTGACCAAGGCCTTCAAACGTCTTGACAGCCTCGTTCAAAATTTGAACGACTCTTCGATCCCGGCCCTTTCAGCCCTGCTTCAGGAGGCACAGGGAACCCTTTCCGATATGGATCGGTTCGTGAGCACGGAGGCTTCATTGTACCAGGAACTCAAGGGGGCCCTTTCGGAAATTGCGGGGGCGGCCCGGGCCGTCCGCGTGATGGCGGATTATCTCAGCCGCCATCCTGAGGCCCTGATTTACGGGAAAGGAAAAGAGCAATGATCGAGGGCTTGAATGGTCCAGTCAAACGGCTTTTGGCGAAACGATCAAAGATTGTATTGTCTCGAAGGAAGCATACGGTGTGGCTGGCAGCCGGAATCATCCTTCTGGGAAGCCTCGGATGCCGGGGGCCGTCCACACCGGTGCACTTTTACGCGTTGGCTCCCATGGCAGGAAATCCCCTACAACAAACGGACTCCGCTATTCCCAAGGACCTTTTGGTGGGCGTCGGCCCCATCGAATTGCCCGAGATCTACAACCGTCCCCAGATTGTCACCACCTCCGGTCAAAACCGGTTGACGCTTTCCGAATATCATCGCTGGGCCGGGGTGTTACAGGAAGAAATTTCGACGGTTTTGGCGGAAAACCTTTCCGTTCTGCTGCAATCCGAAAGGGTCGTTTCCTTCCCCTGGGACGGCATTTCGGACCCGGACATCCGGATCTTTGTGAGAGTCCATCGTTTCGAAGGGACCCTGGGGCAAAAGGCGGTTTTCGCCGCGACCTGGTCCATGCGGGGTCCCCGAAGCGACCGTCCACCGGTGGTGAAAAAGACGTTCCTTGAAGAACCCGTGGACGATGCTGCGTATCCGGCCTACATCGCCGCCCAGAACCGTCTTTTGGCCGCATTCGCCCAGGAACTGGCCCTGGAGATCGCAACGAATGTCCGCTGATCAACGGCTTGCCTGCGCACCGACTTTAAAAACGCAGCATGAAACCGATGATGGGACCGTGCCAGGTGGTATCGAACTCGAATCGCTCAGAACCGCTTCCGTCCTCGTAATCGACGCTCAGAACCCGATATCCGAACCATCCGCTGAAAACGGGCGTAAAATCATAGCCGAACTTGGCCGTGAAATTGAAGGTAAAGTCCGACCCGGCACCCAATCCTCCGATATCCCCCCGGGCGCCGAAGGCGGCCTTAGGGGTTACGGGAACCCAGATCCTCAGCCCGATAAACGGATCGAGCCAATCCACCGTCTGTTCATATTTTCCCAAATAGGGGCTTCTGATCTTGCCGGTGACATCCCAGAACCGGCCTCCGCCCAGAACATCCAGATAAAACTCAGGCGCGATGCGCTGATTTTCGAAAAACCCCACTGCCCGGTAATACCCCCCGAACTCGAGGAGCCAGATGCTGGTTTCGGCTTCAATTCGCCCGGCTGCCGTGTTTTCCTCCACGGTGAGTTCCGAGTAGGTGGGATCGATGAACGCCCCCCATCGCCCCTTACCCACCTCCACATGGATCTGACCGCCGAAATCGAGATCCGACCAGACATCATCAAAACCGGCATCCACGGATGCCCGACGGTCTTGGACCGTGATGTCCCCGTCGATTCCCGCCATCCACAAGTAGGGAGCGATGGAAAAGGTCCATGGGTCCGAATCAACAGCCGTCTGCAGGGCAACGGCCGGAAAAGATCCTCCCAAGACAAACAGCATGATGCCGCATAGTATCCACCCTTTTTTCCCGTTTCTTGTCATGGCTCAAGGCTCCCTTCTCCGTTTTTTTGTTTCATGAAATCGTTAAATAGGAACCGCAGCAGCGAGCGCGTTCCCCGCAGGTTCTGCCTGACGGCAGTGCTTCGCGGGTTGGAGCAAATCGGAAATCCCGCCTTGGGGGGATGCGGGGAACTTCAATCCCATGCAACGCGACGTAGGCATCGTGCACCCCGTTGACAAATCAGGGTACGCAGCGCCGAAATAAAACCCTTCACAACACCGTCACCGCTCACAAAGCTCCACGAGGACGCCGTTTGTCGCCTTGGGATGTAGAAAGGCGATTTTCGCCCCCCCGGCCCCTTTCCGGGGGACCTGGTCAATAAGGGCCACGCCTTTCTCCTTTAAAAACGCCAACGCCTCCTCGATGTTTTCCACACGAAAGGCCACGTGCTGGATCCCTTCCCCGCGCTTTTCGATATATTTGGCCACAGGACCATCAGGGGCCGTGGTTTCCAAAAGCTCCACTTCGCTTTCTCCCACCGGGAAAAAGGCGGTGGTCACTTTTTGCTCCGCCACCGTTTCGGTCCCTATGAAGGGAAGCCCCAGAATATCCGTCCAAAAGGCTTTTCCGGCATCGATGCTCTTTACCGCAATCCCCAAATGATCGATCTTTAAAATCTTCATGGGTGTTTCTCCGGTGTTATTGAAATTTTTTTATGGCGCGCCTGAAGCCGGGCATGGCATTGACGATGGTGTCATCGTCCACGCAAAAAGCCAATCGGAAATGTCCCGGGCCCATGAACCCGCTTCCCGGCACGGCCAGAATCAATTCCTCCTGGAGGGCTCGCACGAAGGCGACATCGTCGGGGATGGGGGATTTGGGGAAAAGATAAAAAGCGCCCCTGGGTTCGGCGAATTCGTATCCGCATTCCGCCAGCCCTTCGCACAGGAGTCTTCGTTTCCGGGCATAGGCACTGAGATCCGCCGTTTGGCCCTGGAGGGCGGCCACCGCCCGCTGCATCAACGCCGGTGCATTGACAAATCCGAGGATCCGGTTGGCCAGGGCCAGTCCCCCCAAAAGGGCCGGCCGATGGGTGGCGGCGGGGTTCACCGCAATGAACCCGATCCGTTCCCCGGGGATGGACAGATCCTTGGAATACGACGTCACAATGACCGTGTCCTTGTAGCAGGGAAAAATACCCGGCACCCGCACCCCGTCATAGACGATCTTCCGGTAGGGTTCATCCGAGATCAGGTAAAGGGTCCGATTCAAGGTGCGGCCCTTTTCCGAAAGGAGGTTCCCCAGGGCCTTCAGGCTTTCCTCGGAATAAATCTGGCCGGTGGGATTGTTGGGGGAATTGATCAGGACCGCCTTGGTCTTATCCGTAACCGCAGCGGAAACGGCGTTCAAATCGAGTGTGAAATCGTCTTGCGTGGATACGGTCCGAAGCACGCCGCCGTGGTTGTCCGCATAGGTGTTGTACTCCACAAAATAGGGCGCCGGGCAGATGACTTCGTCTCCCGGGTCCAGAATCGCCTTCAAGACGGCGTTGAGGGCACCGGCGGCGCCGCAGGTCATGATAATCTCCTCTTCGGTGACCGGCGTTTCCTGTTCCCGGGAAAGATATTCGGCGACGGCTTTGCGGGCAAACGGATACCCCACGTTGGGCATGTAACCGTGATCCCCCGGTTTTTCGGAATCGATCAAATCCCGAAGGACTTCCCTGAATCGTTCCGGGGGCGGGATGTTGGGATTTCCGAGGCTGAAATCGAAAACATTTTGAGCGCCGTGTTCGGCTTTCAGTCTTGCCCCTTCTTCGAACATCTTCCGGATCCAGGATTGTTTGGCCTGCATCGCCTCGATCTTTTTAGCAATCGTCATGAAAACCTCCATGTTCCGCCCCCACCGAAACGGTCTTCCGGCAAATGCCGGGATCGGGGCCGGGATTAGAATCGGGTCAGTCCACCGCCACCACAGACTTGACCTCGGGAACGTCTTCCTTGATCAAACGCTCGATGCCGTTTTTGAGCGTCATCTGAGACATGGGGCATCCGGCACACGCCCCCTGGAGGCGGACCTTGACCACGCCGTCGACGATCCCCACCAGTTCGACGTTGCCGCCGTCTCTTTCCAGCATGGGCCTGATTTTCTCAATAGCTTTTTCCACTTTTTCTTTCATGAGATGCTTCCTTCCATTGGGTTGTAAACGTCCAAAAGGGCTTTCGGTCGTTCAGGAGACCATATCACAATTGTCAAACCCGTGAAAAGGCTTTTGCGCACGCATCATATTTTGATGGCTTCGTAAAAAGGCTTTTGTGAGCGCCATCCAAGCCTTTTCGGAAAAAGAGAGGCAAAGGGTTGAGCGTTAAAAATCTCAAGCTGTTTGAGGTCCCGCCGAAGGCGGGAACGATTTCTTGAGATTTAGCGAAACCCTTTGGATCTTTCGAAAAGGGTTGTGGCGCGAACAAAACCGGCCTTTTTACGGTTTCATCACAATTGCCGGCGATGGTAAAACGCCTTTTTAAAGGACATAAACCGCCCCTGGGCAATGGCGCTTCGCATCTGCTGCATCAAATGGAGATAATACGTGATATTGTGGATCGTATTGAGCCGGTAGGCCAGAAGCTCCTTGGCCATGTACAAATGCCGCAGATAGGCCCGACTGTAATGCGTGCAGGTATAGCAGGCGCACTCCGGGTCCAGGGGACCGGTGTCGAGTCGGTGGGCGGCGTTGCAGATGTTGACCGTGCCGAAAGAGGTGAAAAGGGATCCGTTCCGGGCGTTCCGGGTGGGAAGGACACAGTCGAACATGTCCGCCCCCAACGCCACCAGTTCCACCAGATCCTCCGGCGTCCCCACCCCCATCACGTACCGGGGCTTGTCCTCAGGAAGCCTTTCCAGGGTAAAGGCGGCGGTTTCCATAAGGGCGCCCTTGGGCTCTCCCACGCTCAAACCGCCCACGGCATATCCGGAAAATCCGATGGCTGCCAGTTCCTCCACGGATCTTTTCCTCAAATCTTTCCATACGCCGCCTTGAACGATCCCGAAAAGAGCGCCGTTGCCGGTTTTCTCCCAGGCCGCCTTGGAGCGCCGGGCCCAGTGCGTGGTCAGCGCCACGCCTTTGCTGACGGTGTCGATTTCCGCCGGATAGGCGACGCAGTTGTCCAGGCACATGACGATGTCCGAACCGAGGCGATGCTGGATCTCCAGCGCTTTTTCAGGGGTGAGGTGATGGGCGGATCCGTCGATGTGGGACTGGAACGTCACCCCTTCTTCCGTGATGCGGGCCAGTTTCGCCAGGGAAAAGACCTGGAACCCGCCGCTGTCCGTCAGGATCGGCCGCTCCCAGTGCATGAAGGCGTGGAGCCCGGAAAACCGGTCGATCACCTCCAGGCCGGGGCGCAAATAGAGGTGGTAGGTGTTTCCCAACAGAATGGAGGCCCCGGCGGCTTTTAAATCTTCGGGGGTCAGGGCCTTCACGGTTCCAAGGGTTCCCACCGGCATGAACGCCGGTGTTTGAATGTCCCCCCGGCCGGTTGTTAAAACCCCCCGGCGCGCCCGCGTATCAGGGCATTTTACATGAACATCAAACATTTCCCCCCTCGAACCCTGGCATTCAGAATCCGCTCCCGACCGGCAAAGGCGGACACGAGCATCAACAGCGTGGATCGGGGCAGATGGAAATTGGTGATCAGGCCGTCGATCACCTTGAATCGATACCCCGGATAAATGAAAAGGTCACACCGTCCGCTCCCGGATTCAATCCTTCCCGTTTCATCCGAGGCAAATTCCAGGGTCCGGACACAGGTGGTCCCCACCGCCACGATGCGGGATCCCCTGGTTTTGGCCGCTCGAATCGCTTCGGCGGCCTCTTTGGAGACGGCATAGGTTTCCGGATGCATGCGGTGCTCCCGGATATCCGTCTTCCTTACGGGCAGGAAGGTACCGTATCCCACGTGCAGCGTGATTTCAACAAGGGTGATCCCCCTTTCCTTGAGTGTTGTAAGGAGTTCGGGGGTAAAATGCAGTCCGGCGGTGGGGGCGGCCACCGCCCCTTCGGAAGAGGCATAAACGGTCTGGTAGGCCTTGGCGTCTTCGGGGGTCGGTACTCCAGACGTCCGGCGGATATAGGGAGGCAGGGGGATGCATCCGAGGCGATGCAACAGCCCCATGAAATCGCCGTCAAAGGAAAACGCCACCGTGTAGCATCCATTTTGTCCGCCCGTCACCTCGCCTTCCAGGTGATCATGAAAAAAAAGCCGCGTTCCTTTTTTGGGGCGCTTGGCGCTTTTGACCAGGCATTCACAGACAATCAAACCCTTTTCCCCGGATTTATCCAGGGCCGCGGGCAAGTCAAGGAGGAGGACTTCCACCTTTCCGCCGGTGGCTTTCTTCCCAAAAAGGCGCCCGGGGATGACTTTGGTGTTGTTGATCACGATAAGATCATCGGAACGCAACAGGTCGGGCAGATCCGAAAAAAAATAATGGGCCGCCTTTCCTGATTGCCGGTTCAAAAGCAAAAGGCGGGAGCGGTCCCGTCGGGGTACCGGTCGGAGCGCGATGCATTCCTCGGGAAGCGAGTATGCGTAATCCGAAAGGCGAAACATGGGTTATCCCCCGGTTCCCAGGTAGACGAAAAACACCCCCAAGACCATCAGTGTCAATCCCAATTTCCGCAGGCTTTTGTCGTTGAGGGCCTCGATTTTTTTCACCCAGGATTTCATCTTTTCCGGAAAGGCAAAATACGGCAGGCCCTCCACCACCATCACCATCCCCATTACACTTAAAAAAAAGTCCATGATTTTCCTTGGTTTTGCAGTTTCATCCCTTGACGCGCCGCTGTCTTCGCCCCACAAAAGGTCTTGACTATACATCATAACAAAAGATACATCCAAATCCAAAACGAATGGAAACTCCGGGAAAACACCATGTCTTTCGAGGCGGTCATCGGGCTTGAAGTGCATGCCCAGCTGAAAACCCAAACCAAAATTTTTTGCGGGTGCTCCACGGCCTTCGGAAATCCGCCGAACACGAATGTGTGTCCCGTGTGCCTGGGGATGCCCGGCGTCCTTCCGGTGCTCAACAAAAAAGTGGTCGCCTATGCCGTGAAAACCGCGCTGGCCACCCATTGCACCCTTTCCTTGATCAGCCGATTCGCCCGGAAGAATTATTTCTATCCGGATCTCCCCAAGGGATATCAAATCTCCCAGTATGAAGAACCCCTGGCACAAAACGGGTTCGTCGAAATCGACGTGGACGGTCACAGGAAGCGGATCGGCATCACACGGATTCATATGGAGGAAGACGCCGGGAAGCTCACCCATGATCCGGACCGGGGCCTTTCCCGGGTGGATTTCAATCGGACCGGTGTCCCCCTTATCGAAATCGTGAGCGAACCCGACATCCGCTCTCCGAAAGAAGCCGGGGCCTATCTCAAGCAGCTTCGGGCCATCCTTTGCTACCTGGACGTCTGCGACGGAAACATGGAAGAAGGCAGCTTCCGCTGCGACGCCAATATTTCCGTCCGGGCCAAAGGGGCAGAGGTGTTCGGGACGCGCACGGAATTGAAAAATCTCAATTCCTTCAAGCACGTGGAACGCGCCCTGGCCTTGGAAATCGAGCGTCAGGCCGAAATCCTGGCCGAAGGCGGAAGCGTCCTCCAGGAAACCCGGCTCTACGATCCGGACCAAGACCAGACCCGACCCATGCGGGGCAAGGAGGAAGCCCATGATTACCGGTATTTCCCGGACCCGGACCTTTTGCCCCTTCATCTCGACGAGGCCTGGGTCACCGAGTTGAAAAAGGATCTCCCGGAGCTTCCCCGGCAGAGAAGGACCCGGCTCATCCAGGCCTACGGTCTTCCCGACTACGACGCCCGGATCCTGACGGCAGAAAGGGAGCTGGCCGACTATTTCGAGGACTGCGCCAAGGCGTTTCCCCACCCCAAGACGGTGAGCAACTGGATCATGGGGCCTCTGCTGGGACTCCTCAACGCCCGGGGCGTTGCGATCCAGGAGTCCCCCGTCAGCCGGGAAAACCTGGTCGCGTTGTTGGGCCTCATCGAGGAAGGGGTCATCAGCCAGAGAATCGCCAAGACAGTCTTCGAGCAGATGGCCGAAACCGGCCGATCACCGAAGGAGATCGTGGAAGAACAGGGCCTGGTCCAGGTCAGCGACGTGAAAGCCCTGGAGACGGCCGTAGCCCGGGTCCTGGACCGGTTTCCCGAAGAGGTGAAGGCGTACCATGCCGGAAAGGTCCAGCTGATGGGATTTTTCGTGGGCCAGGTCATGAAAGAGACCAAAGGGAAGGCCAATCCCGAACGGGTCAATGAGATTTTAAAAAAACACCTTGACGGATGATCCATATCCGCACTTTGAATCCTATTCTACAAGAGCCCATTCAAAAGGAGCCTCTCTTCATGAACCGAAAAATACATCGAATCCTCTTTTTTCTTTTTCCGATACTCTGTTTCCCGGGAAACGCGCCTGCGGCATCTCCGTTGCGGGTGGCCATTCTCCCCTTCCAGGTCAATGCGCCCCCGGAACTTTCCTATTTGAAGCACGGGATTCCGGATATGCTGGCCTCCCGCCTGACGTGGGAGGACAACGTGGCGGTCCTCCGGGTCCAAGATCCTAAAATCGATGAAGAAACAGGCCCCGTCACCGAGAAAACCGCACGGGAAATCGGGGCGTCTCTGCAGGCGGACCGGGTGCTTTTCGGAAGCCTCACCGCACTGGGAAAGAGTATCAGCATCGACATCAAGCTTATCGATCTTTCGGGAGAAAAACCGGTCCGCACCTTTTTTACACAAAGCCCGTCCCTGGATGAAGTGATCCCCAGGATCGATCAGTTGGCCGCCGACATCAATGAAACGGCCTTCGGCCGATCCATCCCCAAAAAAACACCCCCCGCACCGGAAGAAACCCGACAACCGGTGGACGAAACCCGGTTGCATCCGGAAAAATTGATCGAGGGGGGATTCCAGGATTCCGAAGATGAGGGCCGGACGGACATTTTCCTGCCCGCACCCGGAACCTTGCGTTCGCGGGCCTCGTTTTGGAAGAGCCCCAACTTTGATTTTCTGATCAACGGCATTTGCGCAGGGGACGTCAACGGCGACGGCAAAATCGAGACCGTGGTGGCCACCCCCACGGAAGTCCGCCTCTTTTTAAAGGAGGGAAAGCGGTTCAGGGAAATCTTTAAAATCGATTTGGGGCATTTCATCAATATCGTGGGCGTGGATGCGGCGGATATCAACGGCAACGGCATGGCCGAGATCTTTGTCAGCGCCACCAATCTGCAAAAAAATGCGGCCAAATCCGTTGTGTTGGAATTCAACGGGACGCAATGGGTTCCCATTCTTAAAGACAGCCCCTGGTTCTACCGGGTGGTGGGGAAGCAGACCGGGAATCCCGAACTGCTCGGTCAGCGAATGAAAATCGGAGAGCCCTTTTCAGGGGATATCCATGAAATGCGCTGGCAGGGGGACGGCTATGTGGAAGAAAAAACGATTCTGACAGACGGTGTCAATCTGCTGGGTTTCGCCATGGGGGATGTTCAGAACAACGGAGAGCGGATGTATGTCGCCTATGATCCCCGGGATCACATTCATATATTCGGGTCTTCGGGTAGCGCCGTGTGGAAAGGAAGCGACAGGCTTGGGGGGAGTACCCTGTATTTCAACTCGGCCAAAGATGAACCCGGGGCTGAAAATATTCACTACCTTCCTATGCGGATATGGGCCCATGACATCAATAAGGACGGAAAAACAGAAGTCATCGCCGCAAAAAACCACGAACTCATCGGGTCCCTCCTCGAACGGTTCCGGGTGTATACCAAATCCCAGTTTCAAGTTCTTGCCTGGGACGGCATCGGCCTTTCCCTGCTCCGGGAGACCCGGACCCTCTCCGGGTTTGTCCGGGACTTCTTTATTGCCGATTTCGACGGCGACGGCAGCGAGGAGTTGGTGGCGGCGGTGGTGATGAAGGAAGGGAGCATCGCCTTCACCACGCCCAAGTGCGCCATCATTGCGTACGCCCTGGGCGAGATCCAAGACCGTTAAAAAGAAAAACCCATAAAAAACCCGGAGCCTTTCGGCCCCGGGTTTTTAATTGGTAACAATTAAATGACGTGGTGATTAGAAATCCACGCGCCATTGGGCGCCGAAGTAGGTGTTATCCCCCTCATCCGCGCCGGCGGCATCTTCCATGTAGTCAACGAAACCGACTTCCGGAATGATCTTGACGCCCTTGGCCGGTTTCAGGACCGCCTGCACATAGAAGGCGGCGGTTTCATCTTCCTGGGCGAAGGTGTCGTTGTCATTGGAAACCTGGCCGTAGCCGCCCTCAAAAGACAGCATGTCGCTGACCTTGAAGCCCACCACGCCGAGGAAACCAAGGCTGTCGGTATCTTCCACGGTGCTGCCGTTCAGTACCGCGTCGTCTGCCCCGCTGTTCCACAGGCCGTAGTTGCCCGCGTTCTGGCCCATCCAGACATTGGCATTGACATAGGCGGGTCCGAAGTTAAACTGGCCGAACGCACCCACGACATAAGAGGTCACATCATAATCTCCGGCAGAAGAGGCTTCCACGTCATAGGCGTTGTAGCCGCCCACCGCACCGAGCTTGAACTTGTCGGCGGAAAAGACATAGCTGGCCTCGATCTTCGGAATGGTGTAATCCACGTCGCCGTCAGCGCCCAGGGCGCTTCCCACCGGCTGGACCAACGCCACTTTGAA
>JAFDGC010000071.1 GCA_019309485.1 Deltaproteobacteria bacterium
GGTCTGCAAAACCGCTATACTCCGGTTCGAATCCGGATGCCGCCTCCATTCTTTTGATAAACGCTCCGCGTTTGGATCCGGCACGTGGGCGAAAGTCTCTTTTTTTCGCCATCAGGGGAAATCCATCCCCATGGACGGTTTTGAGTCCATTCGATTTTACCCTGATTGGAACCGTAACCCCCTTTCAGGAGGATCTTCGCCATGAATGAAACCCAAGAACAAGCCGCATTTATATGTTCGAGAGACACCATCGACGGCGCATACCCCAGCCTGATCCTCGGCATCAACGCCGCCCGCCTGGGGATGGAATCGAAGGTCTTTTATACCTTCATGGGACTGCGCCTCCTTTTAAAAGGCGGATTCGAGCGGGCAAAGTTCATCCCGCCAGGGGTGCTCGGTGCCATTCCGGGGATGGCCAGCATCGCCACGGCCATGATGAAAAGCAAGATCGATAAGGCCAACATCCCAAGCCTGGCCGAACTCCAGGAAATGGCCCAAATCGAAGGGGTGGAGCTGATCGGCTGCCGGATGAGCGTGGATATGATGGAACTCAAAGAAGAAGACCTCATCGAAGGCGCCGTGGTCTGGTCGGCCGAAGACTTCATGGAATACGCCAAGGATGCCAAGCTCTGCCTCTTCACATGATGGGCCGCGTCCATGAACGAAGGCCCCCCATTCAATTCGGAGCGACGCGGAGAACCGGGACGCCGAAAAGAAGACCGGATCCTCCTGGACCAGCTGCGGCGCTACCACCAGCTGTACCAGGTGGGGCAGGTCCTGACCTCCGAGATGAACCTCGAAACCCTGTTCGAGGTGATCATCGACCAGACCAACGCGGTCATGGGCACCCAGCGGGGGACGGTTTTTCTTTTCGATGAAAACACCAACACCCTGTGGTCCCTGGTCGCTTCCGGGATGGGGAAGGATCTCATCCGAATCCCCGCGGACAAGGGGGTGGCCGGATGGGTCTTCCAGCAGGGTCAGGCCGCACTGATCAACGACGCCTACGTGGATCCCCGGTTTTATCCGGATGTGGATCGGGCTTCCGGTTTCCGGACCCGAAACATTCTCTGCGTCCCCCTGATCAACCGCAGCCACCACCGCATCGGCGTCCTCCAGGCCCTCAACAAAAATGGGGGGGAATTCACCGGCGCGGACGTGGAACTGCTGACCTCCATTTCCCACTACGTGGCCATCGCCCTGGAAAATGCCCGGCTTTACGAAGATCTCAAACTCATGGAAAAGGCCCGGGAGCGGGTCATCAACCATCTTTCCCATGAACTCAAGACTCCCCTGGCGGTGATCGGAGCGGCCCTGCACCAGATGGGAAAGAAACTCCGGGACAGCCGGGTGGAAGGATACGAAACCGTCCTCAAGCGGGGCAAAAGGAGCATCCAGCGCCTGCTGAATCTCCAGGAAAAGATCGACGACATCCTGAATCGAAAAGCGGTCCTGGAAAAAGAAACCCTTACCAAGATCATCGAAGACGCTGCCTTTCTCGTGGAAGAATCCATGGAGGAAAACGGTGGGATGCTGCGCCAGAGCCTCGAGGCGGTGCTGCGAAAGGTGGAAGACCTTTACGCCATGGATCCGGTGATCCTCGAAGAAATCGACCTGAGCCGGTTTTTGAACCGCGTGCATGAGAGGGTGAAGGCGCAAGCCCGGGACCGGGATTTAAATGTTCACTGCCGGATCGAAGACGGGCTTTGGGTTCAAATGGATCGGAAGGTGCTGCATAAGGTGCTCGAAGGGGTCCTGAAAAACGCCGTCGAGAACACGCCCGATGAAGGCGACATCGAGATTACGGCCCGCCGGAGTCCGGACGGCATCCAGGTGGAGATCCGGGATGCCGGGATCGGGATATCCCCCCAGAACCAGAAGCTGATTTTCCATGGTTTCATCCACATGGCCGATACCGCCCTGTATTCTTCCAAAAAGCCGTATGATTTCGGGGCCGGCGGCGCCGGTTCGGACCTTTTGCGGATCAAGTTGTTCTCGGAGCGCTTCGGCTTCGATGTTTCCTTCAAAAGCATCCGCTGTCCCTATTTACCCAAAGATGGGGACCTGTGTCCGGGCCGGGTTTCGGACTGCCTCCATATCGAAAGTGCGGGTCAGTGCCGGAAAAACGGGGGAACCGCGTTCACCCTTCTTTTTCAGCCCCGGGTGTCCCTGAAAACCAAACCCGAACAAAGGGGCCTGGAACGCCTCGCCAGAACCCCGGATCCTGCCTGATCCATCCAAAACCTTCACACCATGAGAGTCTGCGAATCGGCCCGTTGTTGACGCCCGGCATTCCGGATTTATCCCGCTGCCGGCCTGTTCCGTTGTCATCGAGATTGATTTCGTGCCGCCCCTATTATAAGGAACAAAGAAAAAAGGGGCGTGGATCCTGATGAAAGGAAAAATCGTAAGATGGGGCATCGTGATTTTGATCCTGGCCGGAATCGGTGCATACCTGTGGCACGTCACCCGGCCCGAGCCTGTTGAAATTGTGGTGCACCCCGTGGAGCGGGGGCTCGTGGAAAAGACGGTCTCCAACACCCGGGCCGGCACGGTCAAGGCCTGTCGCCGGGCCAAATTGTCCCCGGGAATCGGCGGTCAGATCACAACGCTTCCCGTTCGGGTGGGCCAACAGGTGAAAAAAGGGCAGCTTCTCCTGGAATTGTGGAACAAGGACCTCAGCGCCCAGCTTTCCCTGGCCAAAAGGGAAGAAGACGCGGCCCGGGACAAAAAAAAGGCCGTTTGCCTCAGGGCGGAGATCGCCCGCCGGGAGGCCGACCGGCTTTTGCGCCTCCGGAAAACCGGGGCCGCATCGGAGGAGCGCACCGACCGGGCCGTCACCGAAGCCAAGGCCCTCGATGCCGAATGCGCCGCGGCCGAATCCGCCGTTTCCGTGAGCCAGGCCCGTGCGGCATCGATTCTGGCAAATCTGGAACGCACACGCCTGGTCGCCCCTTTTGACGGTGTCATCGCTGAAATCAACGGAGAGCTCAATGAGTATGTCACGCCGTCCCCCATTGGCATCCCTACCCCGCCGGCCGTGGACATCATCGATACCTCCTGCTTCTATGTGGATGCCCCCATCGATGAGGTGGACGCCCCGCTGGTGTCCGTGGGGATGCCGGCGCGGATCCGCCTCGATGCCTTCAGGGACCGACTCTTCACCGGAAAAGTGGAACGCGTCGATGCCTATGTCCTGGACCGGGAACGCCAGGCCCGGACCGTGGAGGTGGAGGTGCGGTTTGCCCCGGCGGAAAATCCCGAAAAGCTCCTGGCCGGATACAGCGCGGACATCGATGTCGTCCTGGAGGTGCATCCGGGGACCCTGCGCGTCCCCACGGAATCGATTCTGGACAACACCCGTGTCTTTGTCTTTGATCGTGCAACCGGAACCATATCGGCGCGAACCGTTGAGATCGGGATTTCCAATTGGGACTTCACCGAAATCCGTTCCGGGCTGGAAGCAGGGGAACAGGTCATTCTCAACGTGGATGCACCCGGCGTGGAAAACGGTGCAAAGGCCGTGATTGTTGAGAAACGCGCATGATTCGGCTGTTGGATGTGGACCGCGTGTTCGAGGTGGGAGAGGAGCCGGTGTACGCCTTGAAAGCGGTCACCCTTTCCATGACCGCCGGGACGTATGCATCCGTTATGGGGCCGTCGGGATCCGGCAAGTCCACTCTCTTGAACATCATCGGTCTTTTGGACCGCCCCAGCCGGGGAAAGTATCTTTTGGAAGATGTCGACACCACCCATCTTTCAGACGATGAACAGGCCCGGGTGCGCAGGGAAAAGATCGGATTCGTGTTCCAGTTTTTCCACCTGGTCCCCCGGCTTACGGCGGCGGAAAACATCGAGCTCCCGCTGATCCTGGCCGGCGTAAACGCCGGGGAACGCAAGGATCGGGTCAGAGAGGCCCTGACTTCCCTGGGAATCCGGGGCCGATCCCGGCATCGTCCCGATCAGCTTTCGGGAGGACAGCGCCAGCGGGTGGCCATCGCCCGGGCCGTGGTCATGCGGCCCCGCATCATCCTCGCCGACGAGCCCACCGGAAACCTGGACCGGGCCTCCGGAAACGAGGTCATCGAGATTCTGGAGGAACTGAACCGCACCGGGATTTCCCTGATCCTGGTGACTCACGATCCGGCTTTGGGGGACCGGGCGTCCCGAAAGATCATCATGGAAGACGGGGAGATCGTTTCAGACACCCTGAAAAATTGAGGAGACGGTCATGAAGCCCGAAGATACGGTGCGGTTCGGCATGCGGGCCCTTTTCGGATACCCGGCCCGAACCCTCCTTGTCCTTTTGGCCATGGCCATGGGCGTGGCTTCCGTGATCCTCCTCACCGCCCTGGGGGAAGGGGCCAGGCGTTACGTGGCCCAGGAATTCACTTCGCTGGGCACCCATCTCTTGTTTGTCCTTCCCGGACGATCCGAGACCGTGGGGGGCCCGCCGCCGCTGCTGGCTTCCACCCCCCGGGACCTGACCCTGGAAGACGCCATGGCCCTGACCCGCATTCCATCCGTGGAACGGGTGGCCCCCGTGTCGGTGGGGGCGGCCCCCGTGTCCTGGCGGGAGCGGCACCGGGAGGTAACCCTCCTCGGGTCCACCGCGGCACTCTTCGAAATCCGCCAGCTGGCCATGTCCCAGGGATCCTTTCTGCCCGCCGGGGATCCCTTCCGGGGAGAGGGGATCGCGGTCTTGGGGCATAAAGTGAAAAGGGAACTCTTCGGGAACCGGAACGCTTTGGGCGAATGGATCCGCATCCAGGACCGCCGTTTTCGGGTCATCGGGGTGATGACGCCCAAGGGACAATCCCTCGGGATGGACATGAGCGATACGGCCGTCATCCCGGTGGCTTCCGCCTTGTCCCTTTTCGATACCGAAAGCCTGTTCCGTATCATCCTCCAGGCCAAAAGCCGCCAGACGGTGGACCGGGTCAAGGATTCGGTCATCAAGGTGATCCGGGAACGGCATGAAGGAGAGGACGACATCACCGTCATCACCCAGGATGCGATCCTGTCCACCTTTGACCGGATCCTCAGCACCATGACGCTGACGGTGACCGGCATCGCCGCCGTGAGCCTGGTGGTGGCGGGAATCCTGATCATGAACGTGATGCTGATTTCCGTATCCCAGCGGCGGACCGAAATCGGACTCCTCAAGGCCCTGGGCGCGCGATCCGCCCAAATCCTGCGCCTTTTTCTGACGGAGGCCTCGGTGCTTTCCATGGCGGGGGCGGGAATAGGCGTGGCCATCGGGTATGCGGGTGCGTGGGTTTTGGCCGGGATGTTTCCCGCGTTCCCGCTGCAGGTGCCCTTGTGGTCCCTGGCCGCCGCCGTCCTGACGGCGCTGGTCAACGGCCTGATCTTCGGGGTTATTCCGGCCCGGCGCGCGTCATACCTGGATCCGGTTCAGGCTTTGGCCAAACGATGAAAAAAAGCCCATGAAAATCCGTGACGCAACTGCCCTGGCCTTCAACGCCGTACGGACGCACCGCATGCGCAGTCTCCTCACCGCCCTGGGGATCGCCGTGGGGATAGCCTCGGTGGTGTTGTTGACGTCTTTGGGGGAGGGGGTCCATCAGTTTTTATTGTCCGAATTCACCCAGTTCGGCACCCATCTCATCGCCGTGAATCCGGGAAAGACCACCACCGCCGGCGTTTCGGGGGCGCTCATCAGCAATGTCCGGCCCTTGACTCTGGAGGACGCCGTGGCGCTGCGCCGGATTCCGGAGGTGAAGGGATCCGTCCCCGTGGCGTGGGGGAACGCCGCCGTGGAATTCGATCGCCGCCGCCGGCGTACGTATATTTTCGGTACCGGCCCTGAAGGTCCCCAGGTCTGGAAAATGGAGGTCGCCATCGGCCGGTTTCTTCCCGATGACGATCCCCGGGCCGCCCGGGCCTTTGCCGTTCTGGGGAGCCGGGTCAAGGAGGAGCTGTTCGGATCGCGCAATCCGCTGGGAAAATGGATCCGCATCGGGGGGGAACGCTACCGGGTCATCGGGGTCATGGCAACAAAGGGGCAGATGCTGGGATTCGACCTGGATGACGCCGTTTATATTCCCGCCGCCCGGGCCTTATCCCTTTTCAATCGAGAGAGTCTGTTGGAAATCGATTTGGTCTACGAAGCCGGGATCAGTGCGGACCAGGTGAAAAAGAAGATCGCGCACTTGCTTATCTCCCGTCACGGCGCCGAGGATTTCACCATCACCACCCAGGAGCAGATGCTGTCGGTGCTCGGCTCGGTCCTGAATATCCTGACCCTGGCCATCGGTGCCCTGGGGGGCATCTCTCTGGTGGTGGGCGGGGTGGGGATTTTGACCATCATGACCATCGCCGTCCAGGAAAGGACCGGTGAAATCGGGCTTCTGCGTGCCCTGGGGGCGGGGCGAAACCAGATCCTGCTGCTTTTCATCGGTGAAGCGGTGGCATTGGCCGGGATCGGAGGATTGGCCGGACTCGTCTTGGGGGCCGGCGGGGCATGGCTGTTGCACGCCCTGGTCCCGGCGCTTCCCACCCACACGCCATGGAGCTACGCCGTCCTGGCCGAACTTTTGGCGGCCGCCGTGGGATTGGGAGCCGGGGTGATTCCGGCGCTCAAGGCCGCGAGTATGGATCCGGTGGATGCCCTCCGGGCGGAATAAGATGTAATCGAAGACCCGGCATCAAAAACGCGTTTATCGCAGCAGGATGTCGTCTACGGAGAGGATTTCCAGTCCGTCGGTATCCCGGTATTTGACATACACGGTCTTATGCCCTGTGCCTTCCGTGAGGGTCCACGGCTTATGGGGGGCGTAGGACTCCCAGACCGCACCGGCGAAACCAGGATCATTGCTGACGAGGACCTTGTGGGCGTAATCGATGCCCCCGAAACCGGATACCTGCTCATTGGTCAAGGATAAAATGATTTGAGCGGTTGTGGTTTCGGGATGATCATCATTGATGAAAATCGGAAGGACATTGGGCTGGCTGCCTGCATCCAGGGTCCAATAGGCCCGGTGGGGGCCGCCGGAGGCAAACCCCACGCCGATTTCCCGGAGCTGGGCATGCATGAGGATGGCGTAATGGGGAGGGCTTCCCATCCATCCGGTCACAACACTTGCCGGGTTCGGATACCCGGCGGCGATGACTTCTCCGATAAAGCATGATCCGTCCCCGGGGCCCGGACCCCCGCCACCGCCCTGGAGGGTGCAATCCGAGAGAGATTGAGTGCCGCCGTACATACCGTACCCTGAAAGACAGATTCTTTCGGCAGGGGAATACTCTGCAGCGCACTGGTGGGCGAAACACCCGGTGGCCCGCATATAATCGGAATGGGCCTGGGCCATGGCATTCAGGATACCGTTGGGTTTGAGGGGAAAAAGTCCGGCGGCCACGCGGTTCTGATTCACCAGCCGGATGACCTCCTGGGGAAATCCGGCGCTCGATTCAAGAAACGCGTCGGCTTCCACATGATCTTGAAAAAACACGACCTGTCCCGTTTGTTCCACGGGATCGTAGTATCCCAGGGCCGTCTCCGTCATCGGCTCGGCCGCCCACGTCAACGCAGATAAAACCGGGTTTCCGATCCAAAAAACCATGGCCACGAAAAAGATTCGATTGTATTTCACACGAACGTCCCTACCAGTTCGGGATTCCAGGGTCAACGGGAAAGCGCTTTTTGAAGCCTCCCCGCTGCCCCGCAAGGCGGGATTTTCGCTTCGCTCCAACATGGTACGGGGTTAGCTCGCTGTTGCGGTTAAATCCTTCGTTTACTTCCCAATGGATTTGAATTAGCATGACCGGAACGCTTCCCGCAAGCCCCGCCTTTTAAGGCGGGGTCAAGGGAAGCGATCTCAAAATAGGCACTTACTTTACCGGGGAGCCCCGCCCTTCATGGCGGGGGCTCCACTTCCTTAAACACTTGAACCTTCAACCCCTGACTCGGGATGCGGCACGGAAGGAGAGCTTCTCGCTCATGATCGCAGAAATCTTGGCCACGGGAGAAGAAATCCGCAGCGGCGCCCTGGTGGACAGCAATTCCGCGTATATCGCCCGGAAATTGGAAGAAGCGGGAATTGCCGTATCGCGTCATACCTGTGTGGGGGATGACATGACCGCCCTCGTCGCCGTGCTGCGGGAAATCGGGGAGCGGGCCCGCACGGCCGTGGTAACCGGCGGGCTGGGCCCCACCGAGGACGATCTTTCCGCAGCCGCCGCGGCCAAAGCGGCCGGCGTCTTTCTGGAAATCAATCCCCGGGCCCTGGAAGAGATCGAGCGCTTTTTTGAAAACCGGCAGCGCCTCATGAGCGATTCCAATAAAAAGCAGGCCCTGTTGCCGAAGGGATCGATCCTTCTTTCCAACCCCATCGGCAGCGCCCCGGGGTTTTCCCTGAAAATCGGCCGCTGTACCTTCTTTTTCCTTCCCGGCGTCCCGGCGGAGATGAAGAGAATGCTGGAGGACCAGGTCCTGCCCCGCCTTACGGTGGATGCTTCGGAACATCGCAGCCTCTGCCTGACGCGGACCCTGTCCACTTTCGGGTTTCCCGAGGCGGCGGTGGGGGAGCGTCTGGCCGGCGTTACAGAGGGCATCCCCGGCGTCCGCCTGGGGCTTCGAGCCAAGTTCCCGGAAATCCAGGTCAAGCTGTATGCCTACGGCCGGGCGGACCAAAACCTCGAAAACGCATTGGACGAAGCCGCCGCCTTGGTGGCCGGGCGCCTCGGAAAACGCGTCCTTTCCCTGGAGGGGCATCCCATGGAAAGGGTGGTGGGCCGACTTCTTGCGGAACAAAACGCCACCCTGGCCGTGGCGGAAAGCTGCACCGGCGGGCTGATTTCCCACCGGCTGACCCAGGTTCCGGGGAGTTCCGGTTATTTTCTCTTCTCCGCCGTGGCGTATTCGAATGCCTCCAAGATCGCGATCCTGGGGGTGGATCCGAAAACCATCGAGCGGTTCGGCGCGGTGCACGAAGAGACCGCCAAGGCCATGGCCCGGGGGGTCCGTCGGCGCGGTGCACGAAGAGACCGCCAAGGCCATGGCCCGGGGGGTCCGGCGCATTGCAGGCGCCGAGTTGGGCCTTTCCACCACCGGGATTGCAGGGCCCGGCGGTGGAACACCGGAAAAACCCGTGGGGACGGTGTGCATCGGCTTGGCGTCGGGAAAAGGGGTTTTTGCCAAACGCCTTCATTTTAATTTCGGAAGCCGCCGCATGCATAAAGCCATCTTTGCCCAGAGCGCCTTGGATATTTTGAGGCTGACGCTTCTTTCCGGATGGCCGGAGAAGTGAGAAAGGGGCCAAGGGGCCAAGGGTTCGAGGGTTCGAGGGTTCGAGGGTGAAGGGCAGAGGTCAGGTGCCGGGTGCCAGGTTTCAGGAGAGGCCGAAATCGGGATCGCCATCGAAATCGGTATTGCAATCGAGAACCAGTGTAGGGCGGGATTTTATATCCCGCCGGGAAAGGGACGAGAGGCAGGCTTGAAGTTCGAAGTTGAAAAAAGAATCGCCAGGGGTCAGATGTGACAGTGTTGGGATCGCAATCGAAATCGGGAACCCGGGGAGCGGGAAAGAACGCAAAAAAAACATGGCGGTGAAGCACATTTATGCGGGGAGGCTCTTGGACGGGACCGGCGGGCCTGTTCTTAAAAATGTCTTTCTGGAAATCGCCGGGGAAAAGATCCGGTCCATTTCCCGGTGGGATCCGGAAAAGCCGATCCCGGAAGACGGGGTCGATTTCTCCGGGTGCACCCTGATCCCCGGCCTGGTGGATTGCCATGTTCACCTGTGCATGTCCGGCACATTGGATATGACTGTCCGCGAAAAACAGTTGGCTGCCGGTTTCCAGGACGCCACCCGGACACTGACGCGGCACCTCCATCAGCACCTGGTCTCCGGTGTCACGGCCGTGCGGGACGGCGGGGATCGATTCGGGCATACGGCCAGGTACAAGCGGGCCGGGCGCATCCGTCCCTTGATCCGTCTCCGGGTGGCCGGAAAAGCATGGCACGCTCCGGGGCGTTACGGGAGCCTTATCGGAAGGCCGCCGGAAAAGGGAGAACCCCTGGCCCGGGCCGTGACCCGGGAAACCGAGGGTGTCGATTGGGTGAAGATCGTCAATTCAGGGATCAACAGCCTGGTCCAGTACGGCCGGCAGACGCTTTCCCAGTTTGACGAAAAGACCCTTGCCGCGGCCGCTGCGGCGGCCCGGGGGATGGGCCTTCCTGTGATGGTGCATGCCAACGGGACCGAACCCGTGCGAGGAGCCGTATCGGCGCGGGTTAAATCCATCGAGCACGGGTATTTCATGGGGACGGATAACCTCAAGCGCATGCGGGACGCGGATGTGACTTGGGTCCCCACGGTGTTTGCCATGAAGGCCTTTGCAGCTCCCGAAGTGATGCGGCAGTGGGTCAGAACAAAAGACGGAAAGGCGGATTCGTTAGCGTCGGCCCGGGAAAGACAAAGCCGGGATGTGGCCCAAAGGACCTTGGACCATCAGCTCGAACAGATTCGCGAAGCCCGGGAATTGGGTGTGAAGATCGCCCTGGGGACCGATTCCGGAAGCATGGGCGTGGATCACGGGGCGTCCATGAAAGCGGAAATGGGCCTGTTGCACGAAGCGGGGTTTTCCCTCCCGGAGATCGTCCATTGCGCCGCCGGCGCCGGCGCAAGGCTCTTGGGCCTGTCGGATTCGGGCATCCTGGCGCCGGGTAAGGAAGCCACCTTCGCGGCCCTTTATGGAACGCCGGACATCCTTCTGCAAAGCCTTTGCCGCATCACCGCCCTGTGGCTCAGGGGAGACAACCTTCCCCTTCCCGGTCCAGAGACGGCACTCTAGGGCGGGGTGTTGCCCCACGCCGCACGGTTTCGGTATCGAAACCCTTCTATTTCTCCCCGCCGGATTTTTCCTTTTGTTTAAAGGTCGGATACAATTTTTTAAAACATTCCGGGCAGACGCTGTGGCTGAAGGAAAGATCCGAATGATCCTCGAGGTAGCTTTCGATCTGATTCCAGTAGCCCGTATCGTCCCGGATCTTTTTGCACGAAGCGCAGATGGGAAGCAGCCCCTGGAGCGTCTTTACCTTGGACAACGCATCCTGGAGGCTTGAGACCAGCTGCTCCCGTTCTTCTTCCGCCTTCATCTCCTTGGTCACGACGGTCAGGATGCCCAGGGAAAGGCAGACATGATCCCGGGGATAGGTTTCGATGGCGGCCTGATCCTTCAGCCAGATGGGATCCCCGGACTTGGGAAGGACCTTGTACACGGCTTCGATGCCCCCGGTCTGCAAAGACGCCTTTCTCAGTTCGTCCCGTATCCCTTCCAGGTGGCTGCGGCGCAAGACTTCCTTGTGTACGCCGTGAACTTCCGTGAACCGGTACGTCCGGCGGTCCACCATGCGGGTCTTGACCACTTCGGCGAGTTCTGAAAAGCCGCAACCCAACAATTCCATGAAGCGCCGGGATGCGTACTCGTACCAGATGGTTTTTTCTTTTTCCTCCCAGGCGGCGATATACGGTATGGCAGGCGTCCCGGTGGCTTCGAAGAGGGTGAAAATGTCGATGTACTCGGTGAGACGTCCCTTGAGGGTGCGGCTGAAGGATCCGGAGAGTATTTTTCCGGCATACCCGTCTTTAAAAAAGGAAAAAGGCTTGCTGGATTCGGTCTCCATTGCGTCGTTCTCCTTTGGAATCAGGCCTGGGTTAGGGTGGCGACAACGCCTCGGCCGCGGTCACGAACCACCGGGTGGCTTCCCGGACAAAAACCGCCTGGTGGTTGGGATCGCTCATCCGGTGGTCTCCGCCTTCGAATCGGATCAAGTGCTTGGGCGGGGTGGTCCTTTTTTCGATTTCCAGGGCGTTGGAAAAGGGGACGATTTCATCCTCGTCCCCGTGAAACAAAAGAATATTTCGGATCCGGGAGAGTCTGTCGGAAAGGTCGAACCGCAAGGATTCTTCTTTCAACAGGGCGGTGGTCAGGGGATCGGGTTCCAAGTCCGCCGGCCCGGTCGCGGTGATTTCCCGGCTTCTCACCGGTGCGGCCACGGTGACCAGGGCAGGAACAAAGCGTGTTGCGGCCACGCACAGGGATGCGGCGCCGCCCATGCTGCTTCCGAAAAGGCCGAGGAAAGGTCCCATATCGATTCGTTGAGAAAGCGTTTTCAGGGCGTTCACGATATCCTCGGCCCGTTTGGCCAGGGGTATACCATGGGCTAAATCCCCCTGGCTTTTCCCGCATCCCCGGTGACTGAACCGGAAGTAGGCGA
>JAFDGC010000020.1 GCA_019309485.1 Deltaproteobacteria bacterium
TTTTTCGCGAGGCGGTACAATCCAAAAACTGGGGTTCCTGGCTTATCTTGGGGATGATAATGGGTTTTCCGGTCTGGATGACCCGGCCGGTGATCCCTTCCCGGGGCTTGTATTTTTCCCACTCGGTGGCAAACCGGGAAAATCCGTCGATCACCTCGATGTTAAAAGGTTATTCATGTGGAGCAAAGCTCCCAGATACCCCCAAGTAGGCTTGTGGGTATCGAGCAGTTTGCTCTGTTATATCCAGCATAGTCCGAATAAGAGTATACGAGTATGTGCTTTTTTCGGGAGTACTGGAACGGTTGTAATGTCCGGCAGATACTTTAGGCGGAGTTTGTCCAATTCTCGGTTGATGTTTGCCTGAAGGGTTTCTGCCTCTCGGTTTAATTGATCCTTTTTTTGGAGTATGGTTTCAATGTTAAGTGTTCTGTCCCATCCGAAAGCTGGATCGATCAACCGACTTCCTCTTGGCAAGACTACCGATGTCAATCCGAGAAACAGTTTTGCTGGACTAGGAGGATGCGCTTTGACGTAGTCGATTTGCTTCTGGAGGATGTCGATCTTTTGACTCAGATTTTCATAGTCTTTGATGAAGCGTGATGCGGAGATTGCAAGCTGTTTTTGAACGATCTTTTCGGATTCTGTTTTCATTCTCGTTTCGAATGCTTCCAAAGACTCCCCAGCCTTGCTGGTTTCTTTTAAAGTCTTGCAGTAATAAACGTTGCAGATCGAAGACTTGTGAATCCAGACCATGAAATCTCGTTTGGCTTTGCTGTAAAACTCCTTTTTCTTTGCCGCTTCAGGAAGTTTTACATACTCCGCTTTTATTGGCCGATCACTTACCTTTTCTGGATCGACCGGAAAGCAATCACTCCATTGAAACGGTATGGCATCGTTTTTTATTCTCGTGACAATCGTGTGGACGCTTGCTTTCGAGAAAGTATTGTACGAATGCCGCAGTTCCACTTTGGCCAATAAAAACGGGGCCTTGGAAGAGTGCAGGGCGTCGCTGTCTGCAAAGTACACTGGGATGCTATCCGGCAACTTTGGAGGGAAGTCCAGCGCAGACTTTTTGGTTTGAGTTACTTGGTGTCTTGGCTGGTCTATCCTTTCGATTTGCTCCAGGGTTACGGGTCCAGATAGCGTTGAAATGGCGTTTCTAGTTTTGAAAACAGTCGCCTTCCTTGCGTGTACGTTATTCAGCAAGAACTGCCTGGATTTGAGACCAGAAATCAGCCTACCGAGTTCCTTTCGTCCCAGATCCTGACCTATTCCTTCGAGTCCGGATAACAGCCGATGCTTGTCTCTTTCTGTTTGCAACCGCCCGATCATCCAAGTACCGGCATTAGACAGGGCTTTATAATCCAAGTCTATCGGGTTTTGAGTTGCCAAAGCAATCCCGAGACCGAACGCTCTGGCTTGCTTTAAAAGAGTAAGCAAGAGACGCTTGGATGGGGGATTGCCTATCGGCGGCAGATATCCAAAAACTTCATCCATATACAGGATGGCGACTAAGTCTTCCGATCCTGGACGAGTTCGCATCCAATCTATTACCTTGTTCAACACAATGGACACGAAAAACATCCGTTCTGCATCGGATAAATGCGCAATACTGAATATGGAAGCACGGGCAGATCCGTATAGCTTTTGAATATCCAGCGTTTCCCCAGATAGCCAAAATTCAAAACCAGGCTTTGCCAGCAACTGATTTACCCGCAGGGAAAATTCGAATCTGTCCTTTTTGGGGAACATAGATTCAACATCCATAACTCCGATCCGGTTTTCTGGTGGAGTTAAGATGGAATCAATGAGAATTTCCAGATCCAAACTTCGTCCTTTTCTCCATTCTGTTTGAAGTATGGAGGAAAGGAGTATCTCTTCTCGTCTTTCGGATTTTGTTCCGACCAAGGCCAGAATACTGGAAGCGGTGGATAGAACTTTGTCCGCAAAGAATTCTGTCCTTTTGATAATTGCATCGCTCGGTTTTTCGAGTCCGCTTAGGATACTCACAGGGATTCCTGCCGGACTGCCTGGGGTATAAATCTTTGTTTCTATGCCCTTTTGTTTTGAAAAGCCCAGGAGATTTGGGAGATCTCCCTTTGGGTCGATGGCAATTACTGGAACACCCGACATCAGGGCCTCTTCGAGTAAACAGATTGCTAAACCGGTCTTTCCAGAACCAGTCATGCCGATGATGGCCGCGTGAGTTGTCAAGTCTTTGCTTTTGTACTTGACAGGGAGGTTTTCTGGGACGGAATTTCCTAAATAGAACGTTCTTTTTTCCATTCCAGATGCTCCTTTTCTAATTGATAAGAATCAGCTTTTTGGGGTGCAGATAGAACGTGGGTCCGAATTGTGCTCTACTATTAATTACACCCCAAGATATGGGAACGATCCGTTGCCGTGCCCTCTGGCCAGATCGATATTCAAATGAAGATAGGTTGTCAATACGAAATTACTCGGCAGAAAAACCTTTTTGGGCCGATTTAGGCATGGCTCCACGGGACAGAGGCTTTTGGTTTTTCAAATTACGTCTCGATTAAGAAGCCGTCTCGGAGATGAAGTCCTCGGTTGAAAGCTGAGGGACATCGTCATTATATGCTGAGATTGTATGATCGGCGGGACATGCCCAACGGCCTGACATTGTGTCGGAGGCAGCATAGCAACCGAAGCTTCCGGCTACCAATCTGCATCCAATATTTCCTGGATAAAGGAACATAAACAATTAAAGAGCACAGTCTATGAAAGGGACGTTTTTTGAAGCGCATTTCTAAATATGATTTTTTTATGTATATTTCCTTCATATATGAAAAGCCATCCCCCTGGATGCCATTTTGCCCGATAATAGATTCCTTTAACTTTTGACAGCCAGCGTCATACCCCTTGACACACCCTGCGGCGCACTTCGATCTGATTGCCCCTGTTGAGTTGCTACCATTTTGCAACCATAAGAGACCAAAACAGCAAAAAAAGAGGGACAACCAGATGGAATTGAATTCTGGTCATCCCCCAATTTTATTGGCTCTTTTTGTCTCTTGCTGCTTAATATTATCTGTAATAACAAGCAGTTGACCCACTCACACGGTAGAAGTCACTGGTTCAAATCCAGTACCGCCTACCATAACACATAAGGGTTTGCGGAGATCCAGGGCCGCAGGCCCTTTTTTTCGGGTCGAAACAAAAAAGGAGCGTTGGTTTAACGCTCCCTTTTTCTTGTTCGGTGCGGGTTTTGACGCGGAAGCCGGAAATCCTGATCAGTGGATGGTGATCTGCTTTGCCTTCTGCGCTCCTGTCTTGGGAACCGTAACGGTCAAAACCCCGTCCTTGTAGTTGGCCTTGACGGCATTTGGATCGGCTTCCTCGGGAAGGGTGAAGGTCCGTTCAAATTTTCCGTAAACCCTTTCTTTCCTCAGGTAGTTTTCTTCGTTGACTTCCTTGTCCTCTGAGCGTTCCCCCCGAAGGGTCAGGAGGTTTCCTTTCAATTCCACGTGGATATTTTTCTTGTCGACTCCCGGAAGCTCGGCCTTGACGATGATATCGTTTCCATTTTCGTAAATATCCGCGCTGGGATGCCAATTCCTGAAAGGAAACGGCTCCTCGGGGGCCGTCTGCGGATAGAAGAAATCGTCAAAAAGGCGATTGATCCGATCCCGGATGCCGACCATTTCACTTGCCGGATTCCATGGAGCCAAATTCATGTGCATCATATGCCTCACCTCCTGTTTCAATGGATGTTTTTATCGATCTCTTTTGACCGGAAAGATAATTATTAAAAATTATATGTCAATAAAGTAAACATTATTTTTTAACAAATATCCTTAAAGATAATTTTTTTTGGCATTCGGTATGGAATTTTTTGGCCACCGGTATGCGGCAGGTTCCCGATGCATTTCAACCGGCTTCAAAAGCGAAATGGTGTTCGGAGTGGGTGATCGGGAAAGCCGAAAAGCTTAGAAAAAGGGCGTCTCCGGTTCCATGCGGACATCGATGTGCAAGGTCACGCCCGGGAGTCCGATATCTTTCAGGGAGAGTCGAAGGTGCTCGCCGTCCCGGGTACGGGGGGGGATGCCAAGGGAGAAGGACCTCGTCTGTCGAACAGCGCCCTGCCCCCGGCAGACCGGGCAGGGGAAATGGACCAGGTAAGCCTCCCCCCGGCAGCGGAAACAGGGTTCAACGACCGGGACGGTCACTGGGAAAACCCCGCCGTTTTGGGCTTCTTCAGGCGTCAGGATCACCTCCAGGTAAATATCTTTGTCGACGGACCCGCGTTCAGGCGAGCTGAAAAAACCCGGCAGAAACCCTTCAAAGAATTCGTCCGCCAATGAGGTGGCGGGAAAAGGATTGGTCTCGAATACGGGAGGGGTGTGTATCGGCGCACCCGAGCGTTTCGGATGCGGCTTTTTCTCTTCCAGGAAAGCATCATGGATCCTTCGCTTTTCCGGGTCCGCAAGGGTTTCGTAGGCTTCCTGGATTTCGATGAACCGCTCCTGGGTGGTCTGGGTATGGCTCAGGTCGGGATGCAGGTTTTTAATGATTTTCCGGTACGCCCTTTTGATCTGATTGAGATCGGCGCCTTTGCTCACTCCAAGGGCGATATAATAGTTTTTCGGCATCCAAACCCCCTTCTCCCTGTGATGGCCGCATGTAAAAAACGGCTTGATCGCTTTCCACGAGGTTTCCTAAAGGGATGCGGCCGCATTCACCCATGGATTTTGCGGCCGCATCCCTGATGCGAAATAACGGTTTCACCCGCTTGAGCCGATTCTGGACGCAACGCTTCCCGCAGGCGGGCGCGCGGAAAGCGTTTTTAAATACAACAATGGCCGACGGAATTTCTATTCCGCCTTCACCAGGATTTTTTTCGGTGTGGCTTTTTCCACCTTCGGCAGCGTCAGTCTGAGGACGCCGTTTTTGAGTTGTGCATCGATCTTTTCCTGGTCGATCACCTCCGACAGGGTGAATTGCCGGAAGTATTTCCCGGTCTCATACTCGATCAACACATCTTCTTCGTCGGGACCTTCCACCGGGGCGATCTCGCCCAGCAATGTCAGAGTATTATCCCTGAGATCGATGTTCAGGTCGTCCGCCTTGACGCCCGGCATATCCGCCAAAATCGTGATTTTTTGTTCGGTTTCAAAGATATCCACACTGGGCGTAAAGACGGCTCCGGGTCGGGTCTGCTCGGCAGGCGTCATCACCTCTTGTTTTTCCTTGGTCTTGAGCGCCTTGGTCTGGGCATTCGCCATGTTCATCCCCTCCTTTCTATTTCACCGTAATCTGTTTCGGTTTGGCAATTTCGGCTTTCGGAATGGTGACGGTCAATACACCGTTTTTCAACCCCGCCTCCACTTTGTCGGGCTGGATCTCCGCTCCCAGGGTGATGATGCGGGAGAATCTGCCGGCTTCCCGCTCCCGGCGATGATACCGGGCGCCTTCTTCTTCTTGCGGAATCTTTCGCTCCCCGGAAATGGATACGCTGTTCGAGGTGGCGCTGATTTCCAAATCGTCTTTTTCAACACCCGGAAGTTCGGCGCGGATGAAAAAGTTGTCCTTGTTCTCCGTCAGGTTCACCAGAGGAAATACTCCGGCCCGGGCAATCGGAAAAGCCCCTTCCGTCTCAGTGACCAGACGGTCCATCATTTGTCGCATCCGTTCAAATTCGTCCAACATGCCTCTAAAACGCCAGGGATAATCGAAAACCCGTCGGTAAATCATTGTCTTTTCCTCCTTCCTCGTCGTTCAAAAGATATGCCCGAGTCGGTTCCGGGCAGGCCTGTTTTTGAAAAAAGAATAAAACCTTTTTTGATCTTGTCAATATAGTGATAAAATATTTTTGTTGCATTATTTATTATTAATGTTTAAATAAATAATGATCGGTTGCAAAAAGCCGGATTTTTCTTGCGGCGCTTTCCTTTTTGGAAAAAGGCCAAGGCGTCAGCGAAGTTTTCCGGGTTTGGCACAAACGCTTCGAGGCGCTTTTGATTTTTGACGTTCCAGCCGTTGTATCGAATTTTTTTGAAAAGGCTGAAACATCGCTTTCAAAACCTTTTATTCGGTTGTCCGTGAGGACGCGTGGCCGGAATTCAGAAGGAGTATGGCAATGAGAAAGAATGACGTCGATCAGGAGAGACCCGATGACGCCCAGACGTCCGCCACGGACCTGATGGGGCGACAGTCCGTCAGGGTCACCTTCAGGCTGTCTGAGGCATGCATCAATGCCATCAGTATTTTAGCGACGCACCTGGGGATCAAGCAAAAATCCGTTTTCGATCATTTGATGGAAAACACCCGGATGCTCCATGAGGTCGCAAAACAAATGGAAGACGCCGCTCTTGGCCTCGGAAACCGGACGCAAAAAACATTCGTCATCAGCCGGCGCTCTTTGGTCAGCCTGGAAAAGATATCCAGCGACTTTAACATGCCCCGGGATGCCCTGATCGAATTTTCCGTGCAACGTTTGCTTCCCATCATCGCAAAAGAGCGCGAAAAACACGAGTTCCGCAAAAAACTGTTCAAGAAAACCGAACGGCATTTTAAGGAAGGGGTGTCCCTCCTGAAGGAGGCCGAAGCGATCCTGGGTGAAGACGACCCCATCACCCGTCGCTTCGAATCAGTCATGGGGCATTACCAGGGCGTCTTCGAGGACCTTGAGGCGTTTATCCAAAAGGGAAAGCGCATCGAGGGGTTCGAGCCCGATGCCTTCGGATTCACGGTTTCTGAATAAAAGAGAACCTCCGCCGCCGGTTCCGGCCGGCGGCGGAGGCGGAAGCCGAAGGATTCGGAAGGATCAGGGATGGGCGTGGTGCGGGTCCCCGCCCCCGCAGGTATGCATCTGCCCGAAGGCGGGCAAGCTTCCTTGCAGATAAGCCCCGACGGCCTCCCCGACGGTTTGGCTCATTCCACAGTGGAAAACGTCGATGCCCACCTGGTGGAATCCCATCAGGGGGCGCATTCCCATTCCACCGGCGATCAGGACATTGACGCCGTGATCGGCGAGATGATTCACGGGCGCCATGCAACCGCCCTGCTGGTGAGGTACGTTGGGAATCACCCGGACGTCCTGGACCTCTCCTTCTTCCACGGAAAGCAGGGTATAAATCTCACAGTGGCCGAAATGGGCGCTGATGGAAGCGTCCAATCCCCCGGGGGATAAAGAGGGAACCGCAATAATTTTTGTCATTACAATCACTCCTTTCAATCAAGATGGAATCGTAAAAAGGCCGATTTTCTTCGCGCCGCAACCCTTTTCGGGAGATCCAAAAAGTTTCGCTAAATCTCAAGAACTCGGCACAAGTGCCTCAAACAGCTTGAGATTTTTAACGCTCAACCCTTTGTCTCTCTTTTTCCGAAAAGGCTTGGATGGCGCTCACAAAAGCCCAGGCCGCCCTTTTCGCCTCAATCAGGCCTTCCACCCGTTTCCATACGTCCCGGAGGGTCCCAAGTAAAGCGGAATCAGAGGGCAGAAACTCGGGGAGCACTTTTCCGTCGACCATGGCCCGGGTGGCGGCCGCGTCATAGGGGATCTCCCCTGCCAGGGACCATTCTTTTTTTGCACACCAGTCCTTGATCTCACGTGTGATACCCGGGTTCAAATCGGATTTATTGATAATGATGGCGGCGGGAATATGAAAGTGCCGGCACAATTCCGAGACGCGCTTGAGGTCGTGTACTCCCGAAGGGGTCGGTTCGGTGATGAGCAAAGCGCTCCCGGCGCCGCTCAAAGAGCTGATGACCGGGCATCCGATCCCCGGCGGACCATCGGAGACAACCAGATCCAAACCCCTTGCCTGCGCCAGTTCCCGGGCGTGTTGTCGAAGGAGCGCCACCAGCTTTCCGGAATTTTCCGCTCCCGGGAAAAGCTGGGCATGGATCATCGGGCCGAACCGGGTGGATGCCGTGTGCCAGGTGCCGCAGTGGGATTCGGGGAAGTCGATGGCCTTTTCCGGGCAAAAGGCGACGCATACCTTGCACCCTTCGCACTTGATCGGGTTGATGGAAAAAACGGCGTCTTGGGATTGAACGGCGTGAAACCGGCAAAGATCGGCACAAAGTCCGCAACCGGTACAACGATCGGGGTCAATGACGGCTTCGTGCCCCGAAAAGAAATCATGGGAGGATTCATTTTCAGGGTGGAGAAGCATATGCAGATCCGGAGCGTCCACATCCAGGTCGCATATGACGGGGTTCGACGCCAGCTGGACAAACGCACCGGTCAAGGTTGTTTTTCCGGTCCCCCCTTTACCGCTGAGGATGACGATTTCATGCATGGGAAGACTCCATTGCCGGGGTGGTTGCATTCCCCAGCCGCCTGAGGTGCTCGGCAAGGTTTTCGAAAACAGGAATCAGTTCCGGTGCCGCCTCGGTGAACACCCGCCCTTCCGAGTAAGCTTCGGCCAATTCGCGGGAAAAGGGGATTCTTGCCAACACCGGGATCCCTTCTTTGCGGCAAAAATCGAAAACCGCATCATCCCCGATTCCGTCCCGGTTGATAACCACCCCCATGGGCGGTCCCAGGGGCCGAAAGGCCTCCACGGCCAGTCTTAAGTCATACAGGCCGAAAGGCGTGGGCTCGGTGACCAGGCAGACCACATGGCTGTCCATGACGGCGTTGACGGCCGGGCAACTGGTCCCGGGGGGTGCGTCCACGATCAGGTCCCGGTCTTCACCCTGCCGGAATTTTTCCCGGCAGGCCTTCACTTCGCGCATGAGGGGCGGGCTCATGGCTTCGCCGATGCGCAACCGTCCCATGAAAAACCCGTTTTGTCCGGCGCTTCCCCAACAGACGTCCCCCAGTTCCCGGGTGCCGGGCGTAAGGGCGTTTTCGGGGCATACGGCGATGCACCCTCCACATCCGTGGCACATCTCCGGGAAGACCAAGAGGATGCGACCCAGGTCACTGATGGCTTTGAACTGGCAAAGATCCGCGCACATTCGACAATGGGTGCACCGGGATTCATCCACCACAGGGACCTCGAGGCCGGCGACCCGGCAGTCCTCGATGTCCGCCTTGACGAACAGATGCAGGTTGGGGGCTTCCACGTCGAGGTCCATCATGTCCAGGGGGGATTCCCAAACGGATGCAAGGGCGGCCGCGATGGTCGTCTTTCCGGTGCCCCCTTTTCCGCTGGCCACCGATACGATCATTTTCCGCCTCCACCGGGGGCGTTGGGCGCCGAAGAGATTTCGATCTGGTTGTTTTTGAATTTTTCTACGGCCTGGCGAACCGTGAGGCCGTCTAAATTCTGGCCCACTTTTATCCCCGCCGCAGAGAGTGCTGTAAAAGCCTTGGGGCCCACAAAACCGGTCAATACCATTTTTGCCCCGGAACGGGCCACGGTTTCCGCGGCCTGGATACCGGCCCCCCGGGCCATGGTCTGGGAGGTGCCGTTGTCGATGTATTCCGTTTCAAGGGTCTCCGGATCCACGAGTAAAAAACCCGCGGCGCGTCCGAAACGAGGATCCACCGGATCGTCCAGGGACGGTCCTTCCGCGGAGACGGCAATCGTTTTCATAAGGGTTTCTCCTGTTTGAAGGGTTGTGGATAAATCGGCTTTGGATTCCAATGGCGCCTTCCGGCCGAAACCGGTGGACCGGGACGCCTGCGTTTCTTTCGCAAAGGCAAAATCGCCCCCTTCAATCCTCAGGGCGTATCCGTTTACGATGGCCTCTGATGCGCAGCGACGCGCCTCGGCCAACACCCTGCCGAAGGTCTGGCGGGAAATCCCCATCTGTCGGGCCGCTTCCTCCTGGTTGAGCCCTTCCAGGTCCACCCGACGGAGTGCCTCGTACCCTTCCAGGGGGAGGTAGACTTCCGTGAGGTCCTTCATGGGGATTCCCCTGGGCTTAAAGTAGCGTGTTTCCGGAAGGGTGAACACCATCCGGCATTTCTTGGGTCTGGGCATCAGGGTCTTTTCTTTGCTTAAATGAGCTTATGCTCAAATTTATTTCGTAAAAAAGGCGTTGTCAAGAATAATATTGATCCTTCGATCAAAAAAAGAACATGATCAGACAGCAGGACGCCGGATTTATCGCGGCACTTTCGTCGGGGGGAGGCCGCGTTTCTATCAAGGAGGAGGATTGACCCATCCGATTGAATCCGGTGCCCTGCTGCACTGTCTTAAAATAGACATTTTCCTTACCGGGGAGCCCCGCTCTTCAGAGCGGGGGGCTCCACAAATTCGCTCCGGGAATGTTTTGGCCGAACAGTTTTATTTTGTTGAAAAATCAATTGGATACCTATGAATCGGAATCGGAATTTCGGCCTGTGCGCAATCTTTGAGATTCTCCTTTCTGCCGGCCCTTCCCGCGTTTACATCCTTGTCCTTTTCCACCACCGGATCCCTCCTTCCGGCAGGATCCTTTTCCCGGCCGTCCTTTTCCCTCGGGTCCTGTTCCGTCGCCTCTGGGCATGCGCTTACCCCCTTTCTTATCTTATTGTTGGCTTCGTATTATGGTTCTATGAAGGTCCAAAACTCTCCGTCGTCTTCGACGCACCATCCGGGTCAATCCGATAATCACCGCCTTCGATGCGGATGGCCCATCCGTTTACCAGTGCCCGGGCCACCAGGCGTCTCGCTTCCGAAAGGATCCGGGAAAAAGTCGGGCGGGAGATTCCCATCCGAAGAGCGGCTCCTTCATGATCGAAAGACTCGGCGTCCGCGAGCCGCAGGGCCTCGAGTCCTTCCACAGGGAGGACAACCCCTTTCAGTGTGAACAGCGGCACGCCCTGGGGCTTGAAAAAACGCACATCCGGCGAAAAAGCCACGCGACGACATTTTCTGGGTCTTGGCAATGCGATGCTCCTTTTATGAACATATGCTTATAATATAAATGAATAAAAAGATTTGTCAAGCATATTTTTGACCATATGTTCATAATAAAACATAATTCCCGGGAATAATAAGGATGGAATCGTAAAAGGCGGGGCTTGCGGAAAGCGTTCCGGTCAACGGGGGATGAGAAAAAAAGAGAGAGATCAACCGGAGCGGAGGGTACAATCCCGGTAGTCGACCCATGCAGGGACTTTCCGAGGGTGCCACCGTTTTCCGTAAATCCCGTTGTCCAGGGCAGGGAAAGTTGCCCGGGCGACCCGTGAGTGCCGGATCATGCGGCGGGCGAGCCTGTGGAATCCTCGATGTGGACGACTGAAGGGGCAGATCCCCATACAAATGGAGCAGTCGGTGCCCACCTTGGCCCAGAAATCGAAACACCGTTCGGGATCGATCCGCCATTTTTCAATGCCGTTGACAATCGTTTTCTTTCCGGCGGGAATCGCCCGGGAAGGGCAGGCATCGGCACATTTCAGGCAATGCCGGCAAAAGGAATCCACTCCGAAGTCCGCGGGCGCATCCGGAGCCAGGGGCATGTCGGTGGTCACGGCAAAAAGACGGACCCGGGGCCCGAACCGATCCGTGATCAAAAAGCCAAAGCGCCCCAGTTCTCCCAGGCCGGCGTCGATGGCCAGCGGCACCAGGTTGAGATCGTAGTGCCGGCTGTGCTGGGCCGCCGCAGAAAAGCCCATTCCGGAAAACCACCGGGCCAAAATTGTGGTGATATACGCCCCCTTGGCGTAATTTTTGGCGCTTTCCAAAAGGGTCGGCGTGTGCGGTGCGGCGCCTACCAGTTCACGGTCCATTTCAACGGCGATGACCACGGCGAAGGGGAGCGGCTCGGGAATGGGTTTTCCCCAATCCTTCCAATTGTCAAAAAAGATTTCCCCCCGATGGGAATAGGCCCATTCCGGGTTTACCCGGCAGATGCCCGCGAGGTCGGCCCCCAAGTGAACGGCAAACTCTTTGATGCGGGCGGCGGCGTGAACCGGGTCCAGGTTTTCCGGAACCCGTTTTCCGTCATGGGGCTTCACGGCATGTGGTCCGAAAATGACCGGCATCTCAAAACATGCTTCGATCATGGCCACATTGGGACGGAATCCCTTGTCGATAAGACCGATGCTTCCCACCGGACCCCCCTTGCTGCGGCGCAGGGCATCGCCGGATTCTCTTTCAGGGTATTTGGAATAGTACAAGCGATAGGGATCTGAACCGGGGGGAAGGGATCGGTTTCGGGCAAAGACGATATCCCGTTCATCAAATCGATGGATGGCGCCCACCCTGCATCGTGCGGTTCCCGCCGGCGCTTTTGAACGGGGAGGTGCAGGAATGAAAAGAACCGCCAAAAATAGAATCCCAACTCCGTAAATGAAAAAAATTCCCCAACGAAGCGCCGGAAAGCCCCAGGAGAGCATTCCGGCCAGAAAAAAGAGCATGGCAGCCGACAGACCGGCCCAGGGGGCCCGACGCTCTTTTTCCCGGAAGGATTCAAGGGCAAAAAGAAGCCCGGTCGCGCCTCCCACAAGGCTCACGGAGATAAGGACGAAGGGGACCATATCAGAAGACTCCGGGTGGAAGACAAAGGCACCGCGATCCCATTAAAACCGAGGGGTTTCGGATGTGGAGGAATTTGCGGTGGGGGGTTTCCCGGTTTTGAAGAGGCGACCCACGGCGGAAAAGATCTTTTTAATCCCCTTCCAGAGCCGGGGTAACGCCCACACCAAAAAAAGGATGAAAGCGCACAGCAGAAGAATGAAAATCCAGGGATGATTGAGGGCGGTCCACAAACCCAAAACCACGCCCACGTCTTCACCGATGGAAGCCAGCCAGTTGGTGACCGGCTCCGGGGAGGTGTTGATCATTACGCGGGATCCGGCCTTGGCGGCATGGCTGGCGGCGGCGAGGCCGCCCCCCAGGATGGCTGCCGCCAGGGCCAAAACAGGATTCACCTCCCCCACGGCGCCGGCGGCAAGGAGCGCGCCGGCCGGGATCCGGATGAAGGTATGGATCCCGTCCCAGGCCGAATCGATTCCGGGCACCTTGTCGGCGAAAAATTCCACCAGGTACATGACGCCGGCCGCACCCATCACGAGTGGATGGGTGAGAATGACCAAGTTCGGGGGAAGCAGGATGTTGCCGGTAGCACTCAAAATACCCAGGACCAAGATCGCGGCGTACAGATTGATGCCGCTGGCCCATGCCGCTCCCATGCTCAGGGCGATGACCCCGGCGATCTGGTTGAGTTGTTCCATGCTTAGAAGCACTCCTTTTTCATCGGGCGTTCCTCAACGGATCCATCCTTTTCCGAAAAGCTTGAAAAAAGAATGGATCGGTCCCGGAAAAAAGTCAATGCGGAAAATCGATTCGGCTGCCAAACACCGCTTTGGAGGCCAAACCGGATATTGGGGCTTGATTTTCAGTTGGGATTAAATTAGCAAGCAAAATTCAGCTTGTACAAAATCCATCCGCCGAGCAGGAGAAGAAGATGCCCAAACGCGACGACATTCACAAGGTGTTGATCATCGGCTCGGGACCCATCGTTATCGGCCAGGCCTGCGAATTCGATTATTCGGGAACCCAGGCCTGCAAGGCCCTGCGATCCCTGGGTTACGAGATCGTCCTGGTGAATTCCAACCCGGCCACCATCATGACGGATCCGGGAATGGCCGATGCCACATACATTGAACCCCTGAACGTGAAGATCCTCACCGAGATCATCGCCGTGGAAAAGCCCGATGCCCTTCTCCCGAATCTCGGGGGGCAATCCGGATTGAACCTTTCTTCGGAGTTATACCAGGCCGGTGTTCTGGAAAAATACGGGGTGAAGGTGATCGGGGTCAACGTGGATGCCATCCAGCGGGGGGAAGACCGCACCGCGTTCAAGGAGACCATGGAACGCCTTTCCATCGAGATGCCCAGAAGCAAGGCCGTGAACACCGTGGAGGAGGCCGAGAAGATCGCCGCCGAACTGGGATACCCGGTGGTCCTTCGTCCCGCGTATACCATGGGTGGGACCGGAGGAGGCCTGGTGTACAATGTGGAGGAACTCCGTGTCGTGGCGGCCCGGGGGCTGGCGGCAAGCCTGATCCACCAGGTCCTGGTGGAAGAGTCGGTCCTGGGATGGGAGGAACTGGAACTGGAGGTGGTCCGGGACGCCAAAAACCAGATGATCACGGTCTGTTTCATCGAAAACGTGGACGCCATGGGGGTGCATACCGGAGACAGCTACTGCACGGCGCCCATGCTCACCATCGATCCGGGCCTCCAGGAAAAACTCCAGGCCTATTCCTACGCCATCGTGGAGGCCATCCAAGTGATCGGCGGGACCAACATCCAGTTCGCCCATGACCCCGAAACCGGTCGGGTGGTGGTCATCGAGATCAACCCCCGGACCTCCCGTTCTTCGGCCCTGGCGTCCAAAGCCACCGGTTTCCCCATTGCGCGGGTCTCCGCGCTTCTGGCCGGTGGATTGACCCTGGACGAAATTCCCTACTGGCGGGACGGCACTCTGGAAAAATACACCCCCTCCGGGGATTATGTGGTGGTGAAGTTCGCCCGGTGGGCTTTTGAAAAATTCGAGGGTATTGTGGATCAGCTGGGGACCCAGATGCGGGCCGTGGGCGAAGTGATGAGCATCGGCAAAACCTACAAGGAAGCCTTTCAAAAAGCCGTCCGGAGTCTGGAAATCAACCGGTATGGACTCGGATTCGCAAAGAATTTCAACAAATTGTCCCTGGAACAGCTCCTCCGGATGCTTGCCGCCCCCACCAGCGAGCGCCAGTTTATCCTGTACGAAGCCCTCCGGAAGGGGGCCGATACCGAGACCCTTTCCCGGCTGACCCACATCAAGCCCTGGTTCATCGATCAGATGAAGGAACTGGTCCTTTTGGAAGAAAAGATCCTGGCGGCCAAGGGTCAAGCCCTGCCGGACGATCTTTTGATCCAGGCCAAGAAAGACGGCTTTGCTGACCGGTACCTGGCCAACCTCCTGGGGGTATCCGAGCAGACGATACGGGAACACCGCAAGCGCCCGGGCGTGCTTGAAACCTGGGACGCCGTTCCGGTAAGCGGGGTGGAAAACGCCGCCTATTACTATTCCACCTATAACGCGCCGGACCGGGTGACGGTGAGCAACCGAAAAAAGATCATGGTCTTGGGGGGCGGGCCCAACCGGATCGGTCAGGGAATCGAGTTCGACTACTGCTGTGTCCACGCGGCCCTGGCCATCCGTGAGGCCGGGTTGGAATCCATCATGATCAACTGCAACCCGGAAACAGTCTCCACGGACTACGACACGTCGGACAAACTCTATTTCGAGCCCCTCACCGTGGAGGATGTCCTGAGCATCTACGAAAAGGAGAAACCCGAAGGGGTGATCGCCCAGTTCGGGGGCCAGACCCCCCTCAACATCGCCCGGGAACTGGAGGATGCCGGCGTAAAAATCTTAGGCACTTCCCCTGAAACCATCGATCTGGCCGAAGATCGGGACCGGTTCCGTCAGATCATGCGGGACCTGGGGATCCCACAGCCGGAAAGCGGCATGGCGGCCAGTATCGAGGAAGCCCTCCGGATCGCTTCCGCCATCAGGTATCCCCTCATGGTGCGGCCCTCTTATGTTCTTGGGGGTCGGGGCATGGAAGTGGTGCACGATGAACCGTCCCTGCGGCGCTACCTCAAAGTCGCCGTGGAAGACGTTTCCCCCGAACGCCCCGTGCTCATCGACCGGTTCCTGGACAATGCCATCGAGGTGGAAGCCGATGCCATCGCCGACGGCAGGGACGCCTTCGTCCCGGCGGTGATGGAACACATCGAGCTGGCCGGAGTGCATTCGGGCGACAGCGCCTGTGTGATCCCGCCCATCAGCCTTGCGCCCAAACACCTGGACACCATCCGGGAATATACGCGCCGCATCGCCGTGGAACTGAAGGTGGTGGGCCTGATGAATATCCAGTACGCCATCTTCGAAAACACCGTTTACGTGCTGGAAGCCAATCCCCGGGCCTCGCGCACGGTCCCCATCGTTTCCAAGGTCTGCGGCATCTCCATGGCGAATCTGGCGACCCAGGTGATTTTGGGAAAACGCATCGGCGAATTGGGACTCAAGGAACGGCCGATCCTCCATTTCGGGGTCAAGGAAGCGGTCTTTCCCTTTTCCATGTTTCCGGAAGTGGATCCGGTCTTAGGGCCGGAAATGCGCTCCACGGGTGAAGTGCTGGGCCTGTCCCATTCCTTCGGCCGGGCCTACTTCAAAGCCCAGGAAGCCACCCAGGTATCCCTTCCCCTGGAAGGAACGGTCCTGTTCACCATCGCCGACCGGGATAAACCCGCGGCCCTGGAACCGGTGCGCCGGTTCCGGGAACTGGGATTCACCCTCATGGCCACGGAAGGGACGCATCGATTTCTCCAGGAACGCGGGATCGACACGATCCCTGTTTCCAAGCTCGGTCTCGGCCGACCCAACCTGGTGGACGCCATCAAGAGCGGCCGGATCCAGCTCCTCGTCAATACGCCGTCGGGAAAGAAAAGCGCCGACGACAGTTCCGATATTCGGAAAGCCGCCATCAAATATAAGATTCCCTATATCACCACCACGGCCGCGGCCATCGCCGCGGCCAAGGGGATCGCGGCCATGCAAGAAGAAAAGCCGGCGGTGAGATCCTTGCAGCAATATCACGCGGCCATTCAATGATGGAATCGTAGAAAGGCCGATTTTGTTCGCGCCGCAACCCTTTTCGGGAGATCCAAAAGGTTTCGCTAAATCTCAAGAACTCGGCACAAGTGCCTCAAACAGCTTGAGATTTTTAACGCTCAACCCTTTGTCTCTATTTTTCCGAAAAGGCTTGAACGGCGCTCACAAAAGCCTTTTTACGATCTTGTCATTCAATAAAAAGGAGTAAAATCTGCCATGGGCGGCATGTTCGGAGTGGTTTCCACAGCAGACTGCGTCAATGATCTGTTTTACGGGACCGACTACCATTCCCACCTGGGGACGCGACGGGGGGGAATGGCGGTGCGAAACGGAAAAGGCATCCAGCGTTCCATCCACAATATCGAAAACAACTATTTCCGCTCCAAGTTCGAATCCGAACTGCAGGACTTCAAGGGGAACCAGGGAATCGGAGTCATCAGCGACACGGACCCGCAGCCGCTGATCATCCGGTCCCATCTGGGAACCTTCGGAATCGTCACCGTGAGCCGGATCAACAACATCGAGGACCTGGTGAGGCAGGCCTTCGGCAAGCGCCGGTATTTTTCCGAAAATGCCGGAAGCGAGACCAGCCCCACCGAGGCGGTGGCCATGCTCATCTGTGAAAAGGATTCCTTTGAAGACGGGATTGTTCATGCCCAGTCCGTCATCAAAGGATCCTGTTCCCTTCTCCTGCTGACAGACAAGGGGATCTATGCCGCCCGGGACAAACTCGGGCGCACGCCGCTGATCATCGGTCGAAAAAAGGGGAGTGTCGCCGTCTGCTCGGAAACCTGTGCGTTTCCCAACCTGGAGTATATCATTGAGAAGTTCATCGGACCAGGAGAAATCGTCTTGCTCGATCCGGAAGGATGGGAAACACGGATGCCGGCGGGGCCCAAGATGCAGATCTGCGCCTTTTTATGGGTGTATTACGGATACCCGGCCTCCGAGTACGAGGGGATCAATGTGGAACGGGTCCGGTACAATTGCGGGGCGGCCCTGGCGAAAAGAGACACCGTCGCAGTGGATTCCGTCGCCGGGATCCCGGATTCCGGCATCGGACACGCCCTGGGGTATGCCGTGGAACGAAAAATTCCCTACCAGAGGCCCTTTGTCAAATATACGCCCACGTGGCCCCGGAGCTTCATGCCCCAAAACCAGGCCCTGCGGGACCTGGTGGCCCGGATGAAGCTCATCCCCGTGAAGAAAATCATCGAGGGGCGCCGCCTTCTTTTCTGCGAGGATTCCATCGTGCGGGGGACCCAGCTCAAGGACAACATCCAGGTCCTTTTCGAATACGGGGCCAGGGAAGTCCACATGCGCCCGGCGTGCCCCACGCTCATCTTTCCCTGTGATTTCTTGAATTTTTCCCGGTCCCAGTCCTCCCTGGACCTGGCCGGAAGACAGGCCATTCACGAACTGGAAGGGGGAAAGGCGGTGGACATGGCCGCATATGCCCGGGCAGACACGGAAAAGAATCTGGCCATGATCGAAAAGATCCGGCAACGGCTTCACCTGACCACATTGCAATACCAGCGTCTGGAAGACCTGGTAGCCTCCATCGGGCTCCCAAAGGAAAGAGTATGTACCCACTGCTGGGACGGGTCCGGTACCTTTTAAAGATTTTCTACTCGAACTCCTTTTCGGCTTCCTGGAAGGACTCCTTGAGCGTCTGGTAGCTTTCCAGCAGTCCTCCCTTCACGCGTTCCCAGGCGTTTGCCGAGGAATGCTTCATCCCGCCATACCATTCGGCAAGCTCGTTTCGTTTCTTCTTGAGTGCGGTCAGGGTTTCCCGGGCCTTTTTCCGGGCGGTTTGATCCATCTTTTCCCAGTTTTGATCGATGCGTTTTTCCAGGCGCTCCATGGCGGCGTCCATTTCCTCCAGGGCGATCTTGGCCTTTTTGACGGCTTCCTCCCGCTGTTCCGCTGCAAAACCCTTAATGGCTGTAAGCGTTTCGGAGAACTCTTTTTTCACCTGGGTCCCCGCGCTTTCCTTGGAATCCGAGGATCCGGCGAAAGCCGGGCCGCCGAAGACGAGAAATCCGATGGCAGCGCAAGCGAGGATTCTCCATTTGGGATCAATGATGCGTCTTTGAGTCATGGGTCGGGTCCTCCTTTTTCTCGGATCTCGTTTTTTCGGGTCTTTGCAAATGCAAAAGACATTCGTTGACAAGATCGTGGAAAGCGTTTTTACGATTTCAACGATCGTGAATTGATCACAACGTATCATAAAAACCCTCCGGCAGACAATGCCTCGTTCCCGGACCGAATTGAACGGATTCGTGCACAAATTTCCTTAAAAAGGCCTTGGCAAAGAAGATATCAACATATAAATGAACATTAATCTATACATAGCGTCTTTTGTGCGACCTAAGCCGAGCGTTTCAAATTTTTGAAGATCGAATTGGCAGAATTCCTTAAAATTATTATCAATTTAACTGTTTCAAAAATTTGAAACGCTCAGCTTAGGTGAAATGGAGGTGGATCAAAACCCGATGGATACCCTTTTTGAAATCCTTTCCCGGATGAATCCGGAAGAAGCGTTGGCCGAACTCACAGGAGTTCTGGGAAGGCTCTTGGCGGACCTGGATGCGGATGCCCGGGAGCGCTTCTTGATGAATCTTATAGCCCAGTCGGAGGGGAATAAAGTCTCCGGCCTGGTGCATTTGTGACTGGCAGAGTGCATGGGCGAGGTGTCGACCCGACGCAGATGTGCCAGAGCCTGGTGGACAAAGTGGCTCAATCGAAGCAGCTGGCGGCCATCACCGATCCGGAGCTGCTCATCCTTTTCGGGGACTGGCCGGAGGAACTGGAAACGGAAGTGCTGGCGCTTTCAAAAGCCCACGAACTGCTGGATGAAGCCATACTCGCAGAAAAACTGGGGCTTTCCCGTAGGGGGGCCACATTTTTGCTTTCAAAACTGAAAAGAGAAGGGAAAACGCTTCTCAAATAAACACAAGCGCATTTTTGGGGGGATTATGAAGCAAATTACGATCATGCTCGCATCACCGCCTTACGGCGGCCAGGATGTGGATACCGTGCTCGGCATCGCGGGTGCGGCATTGAAGAAAGGCCATCGGGTGGTCGTGGTGGGATCCGGAGACGGTACCTACGGCTTTATTCAGGGGCAACGGGCATCGGGAGCACCAAACGCGGAAAAAGGATTTGCGGAGCTGATTGCACAAGGAGCCCGGGTGGATCTTTGAGGGACGTGTTTCAGTTTCCGCGGTCTGCGGAAAGAACAGTTCATTGAAGGCGCAACGCCCGGCACCCTCAAAGGCCTTTTTGGATTATTGGGTGAAACGGATATTTTGATCAGTGTGGGGCCGTAAAAGGAGGATTTTAAAATGCAGGATATTTTAATCGTTATTCGTCACGGTCCTTACGGCGGTTTTCAGGCGGCCGAGGGACTTCGCCATGCCAACGGCGCCATCTCCCTGGGGTTTCGACCCATTGTGGTGCTGGTGGACGACGGTGTTTACCTGGCCCAAAACGGCCAAAATCCCAGCCAAACCCCGTGGCTGGCTCTGGGGGGCACCCTCGAAGAGATCATCGCCCGGGGGCTTTACGAAAAAAAGGATGCACCGGCCGAATTTTACGTGGAAAAGGATTCCCTCGAGAACCGGGGACTGGGTCCTGAGGATCTGGTGGAAGACCTGGAAACGATCGATCACCAGGGTGTTTCCGAGTTGATGACGGCAAACCGTCTCCAATTGATTTTTTAGGGGGTGTTCATGAACATCGCGATACTTTTGAAAAGCGCTCCTTGTACTGATGAATCGGATCGTGCGTTGCAAGCGGCGGCGGATATGCTGGCCCAAGGCCACCGGGTCACCCTTTTTTTGCTCCAGGAAGCGGTGCGGTTCTGCCGCCCCCCCGTGAAACGGCCCGGATCCCGGGATATCCGGGAAATCACGGATCCGAACCTTGAAATCCATGTCCTGGTCCAGGACGCCCGGTTGCGGGGAATCGAAAAGCCCGCTATCAGCGGGGCCTTTACTGAGGGCACGTACGATTCCCTGGTCGACTTTATGGAATCGTGTGATCGTGTTATGGGTGTTTTGTAGGCTGCATGGAAGTCGATTTTTTTCGTCTTTGATTTCCACCTAAGCCGAGCGTTTCAAATTTTTTAAGCCGGATGAAGACCATGAATCCGGAATTGACCCTTAAAGGAAGAAATTGATCGTGGGTATTCAAGTCGCCGTACTGGGAGCCGGTCCGGGGGGATACGTCGCCGCGGTTCGGGCGGCGCAGCTGGGCGCCGATGTCACCTTGATCGAAGCAAATCATGTGGGCGGCACGTGCCTGAACCGGGGATGCATCCCCTCCAAGGTCATGATCGCCGCCGCCCGACTTTTTGAAAAAATGAAACAAGCGCAAACCTTCGGGATCGACGTGGAAGGAACTTTCCGGGTGAACGTGCCGGCATTGATGGAAAGGAAAGAACGGGTGGTTCAAACCCAGAGAAAGGGCATCCTGGATCTGTTGCGGCATCATCGCGTCGACTATCTAAACGGTACCGGCTTCTTCAAAGAGCGCCAATCAATCACCGTTCGCCTTCCCGAAGGCAAAGAACAAAATGTCCCCTGGGACCGCCTCGTTCTCGCCACGGGGACCCGTCCTTTTGAACTGCCGGGACTTCCCTTCGACGGACAACGCATTCTTTCCAGCAACCACGCCCTTGATCTGCAGGATGTCCCCGAATCCCTGTTGATCGTTGGCGGCGGCGTCATCGGATGCGAATTCGCGTTTTTGTTTTCCTCCCTAGGGTCCGCGGTAACCGTTGTGGAGGCTTTGTCCCGCATGCTTCCGCTTCCTTCCGTGGATGAAGATTGTTCCAAGGTCCTCGAACGGGAAATGAAAAAAAGAAAAATCCGGTTCATGGTCGACCGAATCGTAAAAGGGGTGGACGAGGTGGGCGGAAGGCTTCGGGTGACCATCGGTTTGTCCCCGTTTCGGAAAGCTCCGGGTGAAAAGGAGAAAGAAACCCTGGTTGAAACCGTGGACAAAGTGCTGGTCTGTGTGGGACGCACGCCCAATACACTTGGAATCGATGGATTCGAATCCCTGGGTGTGACACTGGACGAAAAAGGATGGGTGCAAAGCGACTCCCGTATGGAAACAAGTGTCCCGGAGATTTATGCCGTGGGCGACGTGTTGGGGCCTTCCAGGGCCATGCTGGCCCATGTGGCGTCCGCCGAGGGCCTGACGGCGGCGGAAAACGCCCTCGGAGGGCGGCGGCGGATGGATTACGGCGCCGTACCGGGCGCCATCTTTACATCACCGGAGGTTGCCGACGTGGGATTGACCGAAGCCCAGGCCCGGTCCAAAGGAATTCCGGTGCGCGCGGATACGGTTTTGTTCCGGGCACTGGGCAAGGCCCATGTCATCGGGGAGATCGCCGGTCAGGCCAAGATCGTATCGGAAAAGGATACCGGCAAGGTTTTGGGCGTTCATATCATCGGCCCCCATGCCACCGATCTCATCGCCGAGGCGACGCTGGCCGTAAAATTGGGCGCCACCACGGAGGAGCTGTCGCATAGCATCCATGCCCATCCTACACTGGCGGAGATCGTCCAGGAAACCGCCTTGAAAGCTACAGGCCGGGCCCTGCATGGATAAGCCCCCTGCTGGGTGCGACTCCGGGTTTTCATTACCGGATAAAACCCTTGCAGCGCTGAACCGCAACAGCGAGCGCACTCCCCGCAGGTTCTGCCTGACGGCAGCGCTTCGCGGGTTGGAGCGAAGCGGAAATCCCGCATTGCCCGGTCTTTTACGATCATCAAGACAAACGGGAGATATTGCATGACTGTGGTGGAGAAGTTTTTGGGAGTACGGGTGGAAATTCCGGAAGATCGCCGATATGCCCTCAAACAAGGGCTTTGGGGAAAGGTAATGGATAATGCTATCGCGTTCGGCTTGACACAACCCGCCCTAGTACTTTCCGGAGGCGTTAAGGGCGTGGATTGGCTGGTGGAAGAAGATACACCTGTGGCGGCGAATGAAGCCACGGTTTTTGCCATCACCGGGAAAATTCTGTACATCGATACACCTGTTTCGGGCCGGGTGCAATTCAACCGAATGATAAAAGAAAACCCCTCCCGGATCGCCGAAGACCCTTACGGGGAGGGGTGGTTATTTCTCGTGCGACCCGAAAAGGATATCGACACCTTGTACAATACGCTGGCTCCCTGGGACGCATATCTCGAAAGCCTCAAGGGCTCCGAGGGATTTAAAAACCCCGAAGGCAAAAAAGGGGGCGTATCGGGAATCTGCAAGGCCGTTTACACCGGCATCGGGGCACAGAAAATCTGACCGAACCGCTCAATGCGGTTAAGCTTTGTATGACCTTGTATGATCAAAGCAAAACGGCCGCCTGACCGGCCTCTTTTATGAAATCGCCGGATCAGGCGGTTTCACGGACCGTGTCTTTTTCCTCCAGGGCAGCGACGGAACCGGCGATACCGTGCATGATCTTGGCCGAGGGGGCGGCGGCATCATCGTCGATGAACATCCGGCCAGTGTCGCAGGCGTCGGCGATCATTGGATCCATGGGGATGGATCCGAGGAAGGGAACCCCCATGTCTTCGGCGATCTCTTTTCCCCCGCCGGCACGTAGGATCAAGGTGACCTCGCCGCAATTGGGGCAGACGAATCCGCTCATGTTTTCCACCACGCCGATCACGGGTACGTGCAACTGACGACAGAACGTGATGGATTTGCGGACATCCACCGCGGCCACCTTCTGTGGGGTTGTGACCACCACGGCACCATCCAGGGTCCCGATGAGCTGACAGACCGAAAGAGGTTCGTCTCCGGTTCCGGGCGGGGAATCGATGATCAGAAAGTCGAGATCCCCCCAGACCACGTCCTTGAGAAACTGTTTGATCACCCCCATCTTCAACGGCCCCCGCCAAATCACGGCGTCGTCGGGGTTTTTCAGTAAAAACCCCAGGGACATGACCTTCATGCCGCCCGTTTCAATGGGCAAAAGTCCGTCCCCGCAGCCTTGAAGTTCGACTCGTTCCAGACCCAACATGGTGGGAACGCTGGGACCGTGAATATCCACGTCGAGGAGTCCCACCCGTTTTCCCGCCAGCGTCAATGCGGCGGCCAGATTCACGGCCACAGTGCTTTTTCCGACGCCGCCTTTTCCCGATAGCACGACCACCTTATGCCGGATGCGGCATAGCCGGGACTGGAGTTTTTTTCTGTCTTCGAATTCTTCCGCGCTTTCGTCTTCCTTTCGCTGGGATGCCGAGCAGCTCTTGTCCCCGCAGGTGTCACAGTTCGACGGAGCGACAGTTTCTCTGTCTTCTTGCTTCATGTGCTTGATCTCCTGTTGTTCGTCAGTTGCGCTTCATTTGATTGAAGCCTCCCCGCAGCCCCGCAAGGCGGGATTTCCGCTTCGCTCCAACAAGCTGCGGGGAGTCTCCACCGTAAGGAATTTTGCCAATATAAAGATCCGCCCGCTAACCCCGCAGCCCGCGAAGCACTGCCGTCAGGCAGAACCTGCGGGGAATGCGCTCGCTGTTGCGGTTCATGAATCACTTCAGGTTGAACCTTCTTAAGTAAAATTGATCGCCCCGGTATTTCACCTCGGCAAGATCCCCCCGGGTTATCATCCGTTCCACAAGTGTCCATGTGGCCCCGGCCCGGCGTAAGAGTTTGTCTACGGCCTTTTTCTTCATGGGATGAACAGCGGTGATATTGAGAATATCTTTTTCGACATCCCCTGTAAATGCAAAGGCATCCCCTTCATATCCGATGAGGTATTCCACGCGTGCGACTTTTTCCGTAAGTGTTTGATAAGCCCGATTGAGATGCTTTTCATCCGGAGCCTGAACCCGTTTTCCGGCCGGAGGGCGCGTTGGAACGGCCAGATAAGCGATCTCCGGGTTGACTTTTACGAGAAAGTCGGCAACTCCACGGATATGGACCTCCCCGTCATTCATTCCTTTGACGAGCATGGTTTCTGTTACCAGTTTTCCGGAAAAGACTGCCGCAAATGCACGTATTCCCTCTAAAACACGTGCCAGATCCAGCGTGCGGTGCGGACGATTGAGTTTTCTCCAGGAGGGTTCATGAACCGTATCGATTTTCAGTGAAACCCAATCTGCACCGGCAAGGTCTTTTTGCACGTCTTTGCGCCACAAAAGCGAGCTGTTCGTGATGACGCCAACAGGGACTTCCAGCATCTTCAACAAGGCGATTTCTTTACCCAGGTTGGCATCGAGTGTAGGTTCTCCGTCCGGGACAACGGTCAGATAATCCACGCGTTCTTCGACATCAAGGGCCTTTGCCAGCCTGTCTTTCACTTCCCGGACGATGCTTTCCGGGTCATAAAAATTTCGGCGTTCCAGCTGCGTCCGCGGGGTCTTTCCCACCTGGCAATAGACACAGGAATAGGTGCAAGCCTTGGCCGGGATGTTATTGACCCCCAGGCTTTTTCCCAGGCGCCGCGACGGTACCGGCCCGAAGGAATAACTGCAATGGGTTGCGATCACGAGGGGGTGTTGCACGGCGGCTTGCCGCAGCGCTCTTCCCGACCGCAGCAAGTCCTCCCTGAATGCTCCAGGGAACAGGAACCGCCGTGTTGGGGCGATTTGCTGCTGCCCGCATTCTTCAGGATGAATCCGGCGCCCCCGCTGACCAGGCGCCGGATATTTCCCCGGCATTCCGGGCATTCAGTAAGGGGCGGATCCGTGATGGCCTGTCCACGCTCAAACGTTAAGCCGCAGGCCTCGCATTCGTATTCATACGTGGGCATGGTGCGTTCCTTTGCCGTTCATGGGATCCACAGGGAAGTTCGCCTCGGCGTCTATGCGGCGAACGGGACAAGCCGGCCGCGCCGGGGAAAAAACGGCGCGGCCGGCGCAAAGGGTCTCCCGAAGGATTTCACTTGGCGGCGCTTTCGGCTTCCACCTCGGCGAGGCGCGTTTTGATGAAATCCAACTCCGACTGCAAGGCGTCGGCCTGGCTTTTCAACGCCTGCTTTTCACGTTCCGGGTCGGGTTTTGAATACGGCGCAGGGTAGCCGGAGGGCGCAGCATAACCGCCGAAGCGTATCCAACCCGGCAGACCGCTGGCATGGTACCAGTGGCGCCACCCGCGGCCGCCGGTTCCGAATCCCCGGTTCCAGGATCCGCGACCCCTTCCGAAACCCATTCCATACCCTCGGCCGCAAGCGGGATTGGCGTATCCCGGCATTCCGAAACCGGCGCAGTAACCGGCCGCACGGCCGCTCATGGCGCCCATTCCCACAGGTCCGGTGCGATCACCTCTTGGCATTGTCTTTTCCTCCTTTCTTCCCCCGAGGCGGGGGTTATTCCTTTGTTTTTTTCGCCCTGAATGGCGGATTTACCCATCTTCCCCGTTGTCTTCCCCTGAACCGCTGCCGGCCCCATCCGCGATAACCCGGCATGCAAAACACCGCGCTGGAAAGAGTTCCCCCGCGCCAGGCCCGAATGATCGTGTTTAAATCGCCGGTCACAAAAGGAATGATCTGGATGTCGTACGCGCTGATCAGCCCGTGCATCTGCCTTGAAATCGCGCCGCAAACCAGGGTGTCGACACCCAGTTCCAGCAGGCGAAGGGCCTTTTGCAAAAGCGGGTGTTCCGGCAGCGTTTCCTGCATTTCGGCGATCACCTCTCCCGCCGCGGTCTCGATGATATGAATCAGCCGGGCGGTGTCGAACACCGGGGCGATGCGGTTGTCCCATTGGGCAAATGCGGTTTTCATCTTTTTCGGCCCTTGCTCTGTTGAAAAGCAAAACCAATGCCAAAGGGGCGAATCGGGTCTTGGAAGATCCAACCGGCTGTCAATCTGTTGTTTTTTGAATTTGATGGGGGCGGTGAAAGAGACTTATAGTAGTATAATCGCAACTTATATGGCTTCATAAAGGAGCAATATAGCTACTGTTGGGTCTTGCCCCGGTTGCGGCCGTTTTGTTCGGGAAGATGGATGCCCAGCTTTTTTATTTTTCGATACAAGGTGGTCTTATGGATGCGAAGCTCCCGTGCCGCCGCCAGGCGGTTGAAGGCGTTGCGCTCGAGTGCGGCGCGGATGGCCTGGGCGTCCAGGATGTCGTGGGCGGACCGGATGTCGGTGTCGGTGCCGGCCGGGGATCCATGGGCCGTCAGTTCGCCCGGGAGATGGGGGATGTCGATCGGCCCATCCCCGCAGAGAATAAAGGCGCGCTCGACGGTGTTTTCCAGCTCGCGGATATTTCCGGGCCAATCATAGGCCATGAGAATGGACAGGGCTTCGGCGGCGATGCCTTTTACGGCTTTTTGCTGTAATCGGTTGAACCGGGTGATGAATTGCTCCACCAGGAGGGGAATGTCTTCTTTTCTCCGGCGCAAGGGAGGCAGTTCCAGGCGCACCACGTTCACCCGGTAATAAAGATCCTCCCGGAAACGGCCCCGGCGCATCAATTCGGAAAGGTCCTGGTTGGTGGCGGCGATCACACGGACGTCGGCGGTCTCGGACCGGGTGGCTCCCAACGGTTCGTACGTTCTTTCCTGGAGTACCCGGAGGAGCCGGACCTGGAGCGCCGGGCTGATCTCGCTGATTTCATCGAGAAAGAGAGTGCCCCCTTTCGCCAAAGCAAAACGGCCGGGCTTGTCCTTGTTCGCGCCGGTGAAGGCGCCGGCTTTATAGCCGAAGAGTTCCGATTCCAAGAGGGTATCGGGGAGGGCTCCGCAGTTGACCGCGATGAAGGATCCATGATTTCGGGGGCTCAGTGAATGGATGGTCTGTGCCACCCGCTCTTTCCCGGTACCCGTTTCCCCCAGTATGAGCACCGTACTGGGGCTGGCGGCCACGGCGGGCAGGACTTCGAAGAGACGCTGCATCAAAGGGCTCCGGCTGGTCAGATCCCCCACCTGGAATTTGCCTGCCAGTTCCCGGCGCAGGACTTCCACCTCGGAAAGGTCGCGGAAAGTTTCGGCGCCGCCCACCACTCGGCCCTGAATGTCCCGCAAGACGGCGGTGGAAATGCTGATGGGGATGCGGTTCCCCTCCGAATCGATGATGTAGGCCGATTTGCCGATGATGGGTTTGCCCGTCTTCAGGGTCTGCTGCAGGGCGCAATCGGCGCCGCACATGCTGGAGCGGAACACATCCGCGCATCGCTGGCCCACGGCTTCTTGGCGGGGTACACCTGTGATCGCTTCGGCGGCCCGGTTGAAGGACGTGATCCGCCATTGCCGGTCCACGGTGAAAACCCCGTCGGAGATGCTCTCCAGGATGGCTTCGGTGGGCGCGTGGACATTTTGCACGCCGCTTTTTTTCTTGCTCATCCCTGCGGGCTTCCTTCGGTCTTGCGCTTCCATCTCCTTTTCTCTCTTTTTCCGAAACGGATATTTGTTGCGGCCGTCGGTTCCTTCCGTACACGCGGATCAACCCGAAACCGACTATAAATATTTGTCCCGAAGCATATGGGGCATTCGGTTCACCACGGCAAAGGCACGTTCCACGGTGCTCTCCATGTCCGGATTCACCAGGCAGCAGGTGGCTGCCGAGATCATCCTCTGGCCGACCAACTGCGCCTGGTCAATCACCTTGTTCCATAAGACCTTCCAGGCGGCTTCGTCGAAGATCTTTACGAGAACACCAATAGGAATTTCTTTGCCGAGCTCTCAGCCAGCCTCCGGCATCATTTTATTTGAATCCATTCTCCTTGTGCTTTTGTGCAATCGCATCGGCCAGCCGATCCAGGGCCTGGAAATCGGCTTCCAAAGGCACCCCTTTGCACAAGATGGGCTCCAGCACTTCCACTTTCAAATTGGGGATCATCGCCGCAAGCGTCTCCACGGTTTTGCCGCCCCAGCCGTAGGACCCGATGATGGAAAGGAATCTGGCCTTGGGCCGCAGGGCATTGGCCAGCAAGGCGGCATACGCAGCCAGAGGGTGGGGACCCGCCAGAACCGTGGGGGCGCCCACCACGATGGTCGCGGCATCCACCAGCGCGATGGCTAGTTTTCCGATATCGGTGACCGCCAGGTTGAACAATTCCACGCCCACCCCTCGGCCGGCCAGGGCCGACACTAGGTGATCCACCATCTGTCGGGTGCTCCCGTGCATGGACACGAACGGCAAAACGACCCGGTTGTGCGGCGCGCCCGTGACCCATTCCCGGTAGGCGTCCATGATCCAGGCCGGGCGATCGTAAACCTGGCCGTGGCTCGGGGCGATCATCTGAATGTCATAGGCCTCGAGTTTTTCCATGTTCTTTTCGATCACGTTCCGAAACGGCATCATAATCTCGGCGAAGTACCGCTTGGCGGCCTCGTACACACGGCCCTGGTCCGTTATGAAAAGATCCGCGGAGGCGATGTGGGAACCGTAAAAATCGCAGCTGAACAGAATGCGGTCCTCCTCCAAATACGTCACCATGGTTTCGGGCCAGTGCACCCAGGGGGTGTGGATGAACTTCAAGGTCTTGTCCCCGAGGGATACGGTTTCGCCGTCCTTTACGGTGATAAAGGCGTCCTGGGGGATCTTCAAAAGATCGATGAGCATCCCCTTGGCCTTGGGGGTGACGACCACTTTCGCATCCGGGAACCGCTCCAGCACCCGGGGAAGGGCGCCGGAATGGTCCTGCTCGGCATGGTGGGAGATGATGAAGTCGATTTTGGACACCCCCTCCAGTTGGGCCATTAATTTCCCGGTCATGGGCGGGTCCACCGTGTCGAGCAAAGCGGTCTTTTCACTTCCTTCGATCAGGTATGCATTGTACGTGGTGCCGTCGGGAAGGGGAATGAGCGCGTCGAAAAGCCGCCGGTCCCAGTCCACGGCCCCCAGCCAGAAGATCCTTTCTTTAATTTGTTTTTTTCGCATGTGAACACCTCCTGTCAGTGATTTCAATGGGAAAGGGAGCGCTTTCCTCGCTCCAGCCGTAAGCGGCAGGAAATACGAGAAGCGTTCCAATAAAACCGAGTATAAAACAAAAAAAAGGCCTTGGAAATGATCTCGGTCAAGAAATCCATTTCCGCTTGATGTTTCTAAGGCTCGCCGCGAACAATCCGATACAAAAAATCCCGAGGATGGAAAGATCGACGGCAATAGGCAAGGTGTGTTCTCCGTGGACGGCACCGTGAAGCACGTCAGCCCCGTAGGTCAGGGGCAGGGCATAAGCGATGGGTTTGAGAAAGGCGGGCAGGTTGTTGATGGGAAAAAAAAGCCCGCACAAAAAGATCATGGGAAAGCGGAAAAAGTTGGAAAAGGTCTGGGCCTCGAAGACTTCACTCACCGCCACGGCGATGAACAGCCCCAGAAAGGTCGACGCCACGGCGATCAGAAAAACCGCCGGGGCGAATGCGCCCCATGCCACACGGGAAAGATCGGCGAGAAAGAGGGCCATGATCACCGGGACGAAGGCATTGACCACGCCGAACAGAATCGCCCCGCTGGTCTTGGCCAGCATCAGCAGTTCCAGTGGGATGGGGGCCAGCATCAGCCGTTCAAACGAGCGGTTTTTCTTTTCGAACGTCACCGTCACCGCAAGCAACGACGTGGTGCCGAACAAAATGGACAGGGCGATCACGCCCGGGAGTATCGAGGAAATACTCTCCAGGCCACTTCCGGACTTGATGAAAAACATGGCTGTCCACGCCAGGGGGAAGATAAGCCCCCAACTGATGTTGGGCGGTTTCAGGTAATAGGTCCGCATGTCCTTGAGCAAAATGTTCCAGAAAGCGATCCAGCGCTTCATGTCGTCCCTCCCCTTTTTCCCTTTTCCCTGCGCATGTCGTCCGCTTCGATGCCGGTGATTTGGACGAAGACGTCCTCCAGGGAGGGCCGCATCCGGCGGGCCTCGAAAACCTCCGCGCCTTGGTCTTCCAGGAAACGGACCAGTTCTCCCACCCGGATCGGTTGATCCGCTTCGACCCGGATCCGGTCTTTTCCCGCCGCGCTGAACATGGAATCGGGAAAAGCGGCGGACAGTTTTTTGAGGATCCCGTTGATAGGGACATTGCATGCGATCTGAACCACGTGTTTGGCTTGGACGGGCTGAACCAGGTGTTCCACCGTATCGATTCGAACGATGCGCCCGGCAACGATGAACGCGACGCGGCCGCACAGCCGCTCCGCCTCCTCGATGTAGTGCGTGGTCAAAAAGAGGGTGGTCCCTTCCCGGTGGAGATCCGCGATGAGCTGCCGAAGTTGCCGGGCGCTGGCCACGTCGATCCCTGTTGTGGGTTCGTCCAGGAACAGGATGGATGGCCTGTGGATGATTCCGGCGGCGATGGTGAGCTTGCGTTTCATGCCTTTGGAGTAGCCGGCAAACTTGCGATCCGCTGCCGGCGTCAAATCGAAAACGTCCATAAGCTCTCGTGCCCTGGTTTGCCTTTCAGGCTTGCGCATTCCGTAAAGGGCGGCGCAGAAGCACAGATTTTCGAAACCCGTGAGTTCCGGATACAGGTTGCTTTCGTCCGGAACCACGCCTATCAGATGCTGGGCCGCCTTGGCCCGGTTCGTGCAGTCGATGCCGCCGATGTGAATGGACCCCGTGTCGGGACGCGCCAGGCCCGTGAGCATGTTGATAGTGGTGGTCTTGCCCGCCCCGTTGGGTCCGAGGAAACCGAAAAGCTCTCCTTGCCGGACGGTGAAGGATATTCCGGCGACCGCTTCGATCTTTTCGAAACTCTTGGCTAAATTTTCGACATAAATGGAGTCGCTCATTTTATTCACACCGTGCCTTTCATAGCCTCGATCCAATCCAGGAGCCGCCATGCAGCGTATCGATATCTTGCATTGCAGGATAATTGATCATTTTGGTATGTATTGGTAATGGAGAAAAAGTGTTATCCTCGTGGCCAATACATAATCACTCCCACGCCAACGAGGGCAATCAGGCCGCCAATTATGTCGAACCTGTCGGGATTAATACCGTCTATTTTCCATCCCCACAAAATGGACAATGCGATGAAAACGCCACCATAGGCAGCATAAACACGCCCGAAATTCGCCGGTTGGAAGGTCGGAATCACTCCATAAAGAATTAGAACCACAGCACCAACAAGCCCATACATGGCTGGTTTGCCCTCTCTCAGCCACAGCCATACGAGATACCCCCCGCCAATTTCACAGAGTCCCGCTAGAATAAAATAGCAAACAGATTTTGCGATCATTATTTTGAAGGAAGCGTGCGGAAAGGCGTTCCGATCCCATGACCGCAATCTTTTTCAACACAAGGATGTCCGTGGTCCTCCCCGTGGCATTCCTTGACCTGCTCCGGAGAGCAGTTTTCCGGTTTGTCCTTCAATTTATCGGGCTGCTGGCAGCAATTGTCACACATGTCGGCCTCCTTTGAATGGGTTGGGTTTGCTTCCGGTTGCTGTATCCGCAGGCAAAGGGTTTTAAAAATGGAATCTCTTTCCGCCAGGGCGCGCAATTCCGAGGCGGTCCAGGCAAGAGCCTGTCGGTCCACCGTGTAGTGGGTCCAGTACCCCCGTTTTTCCCCTTTTACCAGTCCGGCACGGCGTAGAACCCGCAGGTGCTGGGAAACAGCCGGTTTGGAGGCGCCCAGATGCTTGGCCAAGGCCCCCACGCACAGGTCGCTGCTCAAAAGCATTTCGATGATTTTCAGGCGCTTTTCATCGGCCAATGCTTTTAAAGCGGTGGTCAGAGTCATAATTCGATCCAAATAAGTAGTTCCTTAAAAAGATTAATCAAAACTTAATCGGATTGTCAAGGAAAAAACTGGGAAGGCTTCCATCGCGAGGATTCATTATATCATCCGGGCCGATTCTTCCGTATTTCTTTTTCGCTTTACCACCTTTTCGATTTCCACCGCCAAAAAGACCACGGTGGAAAAAAGGAGTGTCACCCCGAGTTCTCCGGCGGTGAGGGGGGCGGTCTTGAATACGGGGTTCAGAAACGGCACGTAAATGGTGGCCATCTGGAGGACAAATGTCAGGAGGACGGCCCCGAAAAGTGGCTTGTTGGACAAAACGCCCTGCGAAAAAAACGATTCCTTTTCGGACCGGATAACCAGTACGTTCCCCATCTGGCTCAGGCACAGGACCGTAAAGACCATGGTTTGCCAGTGGGTCTTGGCGCTGTTGATGAACAGGGCCTGGGTCAATATGGAGACACACCCCATGAGGAGTCCTACCCAGATGATGTGGACGCCGAGGCCCTTGGCGAAAATACTCTCCTTTGGATCCCTGGGAGGACGGTGCATGATGTCTTTTTCCCCCGGCTCGGCGGCCAGGGCCAGGCCGGGAACCCCGTCGGTGACCAGGTTGATCCACAAAATATGGATCGGGAGCAACGGGATGGGAAGCCCCATGAAGGGCGCCAGAAAAATAGTGAAGATCTCCCCCGAGTTGCTGGTCATGGTGTACTTGATGAACTTGCGGATGTTGTCGAAGATGCGCCGGCCTTCCCGAACCGCCTTGACGATGGTGGCGAAGTTGTCGTCCAGCAGGATCATGTGGGCGGCCTCCTTGGAGACATCGGTGCCGGTGATTCCCATGGCCACACCGATATCGGCCCTTTTTAACGCCGGGGCGTCGTTGACCCCGTCCCCGGTCATGGCCACAAAGTGTCCCCTGTCCTGGAGCGCCTTGACGATCTTGAGCTTTTGTTCCGGCGCCACCCGGGCGTAGACCCGTATCCGTTCCACCTTGTCCTGGAAGTCTTCCGGGGCAAGGTGGGCGAGTTCCCGGCCGGTCAGAACGGCTTTTTTCTCCCCGCGAAGGATCCCGACGCGTTCCGCGATCACCTGGGCGGTCCGCGGGTGGTCCCCCGTGATCATCACGGGCTTGATTCCTGCGGCCCGGCACATGGCTACCGCTTCCGCCGCCTCGGGTCGGGGCGGATCCATCATCCCCACCATTCCGATGAACACCAGGCCCGTTTCCACGGTTTCAGGGGTCAACGGATCCGGTAGTCCTTCCCAGATCCGCATGGCGCACCCCAATGTTCTCAGGCCGTCGGCGGCGATCTCTTCGGCCGTATCCTGAACCTTTGAAGCATCGATGGCTTCCGTGCCGTTCCGGGTAAGGACGTTATCCGTACCCTCGAGCAGAGCTTCCACCGCCCCCTTGGTGAAAGAGACAACCCGGCCGTTTTCCCAGGGATGGAAGGTGGTCATGCGTTTTCGGCTTGAATCAAAGGGAATTTCGGCCCGACGGGGATATTTTTCATCCAGGTGCGCCTTGATAAGACCTTTTTCCCTGGCCAGCTCGATGAGGGATGTTTCCGTGGGATCCCCGAGCACCGTGCCGGAAGCATCCACCCGGGCGTCGTTGCAAAGAGCCAGGGCGGTGAGCAACAAGACGACGGGATCTTGGTCCGTCATCGATTTGCCCCCGGCGTCGTTGATTTCCAACGGCGGGAGTGGGGCCGCCCGTTCCAGGCGGCCGCCGGCATGGAGCTTTTCCACGGTCATGCGGTTGAGGGTCAAGGTCCCGGTCTTATCGGAACAAATGTAGGTCACAGATCCCAGGGTTTCCACGGCCGGGAGTTTGCGGATCAATGCATGCTGCCGGACCAGTTTTTTGGCGCCCAAGGCCAGGGAAATGGTGATGACGGCGGGGAGGGCTTCCGGAATGGCGGCCACCGCCAGGGAGATGGCCGTCAGCAGCATCAAAAGGGGGGGCTCCCCCCGGAGGAGCCCGGCGGCGAAAACGACGGCGCAAATGGCCAGGACGGCATAGGCCAGCTTCTGGCCGAAGACGGTGAGCCTTTTCTGAAGCGGCGTACGGCTTTCCTCCTGGTTCTGGAGCAGGGCGGCGATGCGTCCCAGTTCCGTTTTCATGCCGGTCTCCGTTACCACCCCTTGACCCCGGCCAAAGGTGACCAGGGTTCCCTTGTAGGCCATGTTTTTCCGGTCCCCGAGGGGCAGGTCCTCTTCCTCGAGGGGGGCGATGTCCTTTTCCACCGGCACGGATTCGCCGGTCAACGCCGATTCATCGATTTGCATCTGGACCGCTTCCGTTAAACGGAGATCGGCAGGCACCACGTTTCCGGCCTCCAGGATCACCCGGTCTCCGGGGACCAACCGGTCCGCGGGGACCGAGCGGGCCTGGCCGTTCCGGATGACCGTGGCCGAGGGGGCGGCCATCCTTTTCAGCGCCGCCATGGCCTTTTCGGCACGGTATTCCTGGACAAATCCCAGTACGCCGTTGAGGACCACGATCACGGCGATGGCGACGGTATCCGAAATTTCGCCGATGACACCCGCCACCACGGCGGCGGCGATCAGGACCAGGATCATGAAGTCTTTGAACTGATCCAGGAACATTCGCAACAAGGGCTTACGTTCTTTCTCAATCAACGCGTTGGGGCCGAAGCGCTCCTGCCGGTGCCGGGCGTCTTCGTCGGCAAGGCCTTTTTCGGAGGATTGCAGTTTCGCCAGCACTTCCCCGGCGTCCAGCCGATGCCAGGACGTCGATTCGTTTCCACTTGTCTTCAACGTGGTCATTTCCTTTTCGTAAGGGATCAAATGCCTTTCGGCCCTTTGATGCCCCGGGTCAAAAGCGGTTCGGGTCTTCCTCCCTCCTTTTATCAAACGTGGGTCCGCCGGTCGAGTCGCAAATAAATTACAAGGCAGGGCGAAAGTTCAACCGGGTTTCTTTCCTTCTCTGGCTGCTCATCCAACCCTGCGGCGCTATTGGATCGGGGATAAAAAAATTGACATCCATTTGATGATAAAATAAATTCGATATATTCGTAAAAAGGCTTTTGTGAGCGCCATCCAAGCCTTTTCGGAAAAAGAGAGACAAAGGGTTTGAGCGTTAAAAATCTCAAGCTGTTTGAGGCCCCGCCGAAGGCGGGATGCCGAGTTCTTGAGATTTGGCGAAACCCTTTGGATCTCCCGAAAAGGGTTGCGGCGCGAACAAAACCGGCCTTTTTACGATTCCATCAAATTTGAACCGCAACAGCGATCGCATTCCCCCCCCCGGGTTCTGCCTGACGGCAGTGTTTCGCGGGTTGGAGCGAAGCGGAAATAGGATGCGCAAACGCCGCCGATATGGAAGAGATGATCCAGGAATCGACGATGTTTAATTTCACGGCGGCATACACCGACCTGTACGAACTGACCATGGGGCAGGCCTTTTTCTTGGCCGGTCGAAAAGATGAAGCCGCGGTATTCGATTACTTTTTCCGTAAAAACCCGTTTGAAGGCGGATACACCTTTTTCGCCGGCTTGCCGGATCTGCTTACGGTTCTGGAGAATTTTCGTTTTGACAAACCGGACCTGGAATTTTTAAAGGCGCAATCCTTTCATCCCGCCTACCTGGCCTACTTGGAACAGTTCCGGTTTAAAGGCACCATTTACGCGCCTCCGGAAGGTGACCTGGTATTCCCGACACGCCCGATCCTGAGAGTCGAGGGAAATTTGATCGAAACGCAACTCATCGAGACGGTGGTGCTGAACATTCTCAATTTTCAATCCTTGGTCGCCACCAAGGCCAGCCGCATGCGCCTTGCGGCCAAGGATGGCGTCCTCATCGACTTTGGGTTGCGGCGCGCGCAGGGGCCGGGGGGCTATTATGCCAGCCGGGCCGCCGTCATCGGCGGGTTCGATGCGACCAGTAATGTGCGGGCGGCCAGGGATTACCACCTGCGGGCGTCCGGCACCATGGCGCATTCCTATGTTCAGAGCCACGACAGCGAAATAGAGGCGTTTCGCAGCTTTGCCGCCGCCCGCCCGGATGATTGCGTTTTACTCGTGGATACCTACAATACCCTGGAAAGCGGCATCCCCAACGCGATCACCGTGGCAAAGGAAATGGAAAAAAAGGGCCACCGCCTGAAAGGCATCCGCCTGGACAGCGGGGACCTGGCCTACCTGGCCCAAAAAAGCCGCGCCATGCTGGATAAGGCGGGCCTGCATTACGTCAAGATCGCCGCTTCCAACCAGCTCGATGAGTATGTCATCCGAAGCCTGAGGGCACAAGGGGCGCCGATCGATGTGTTCGGCGTGGGGACCAGCCTGGTCACGGGGCAACCCGATGCGGCGCTGGACGGCGTGTACAAATTGGCGCAGGCCGATCATCGTCCGGTGATTAAAATTTCGGAAAATGTTTCTAAAATCACCCTGCCGGATAAAAAACAGGTGTGGCGCGCGATAAACGATGAGGGATTGTTTGTCGGTGCCGATGCAATCGGGCTCGAAGAGGAAAAGAGGATCACCGTGATGCATCACCCGTTCATCCCCCATCAGTCCTTTTCCATTGAGCCCTATGAAACCGAGCCGCTCCTTCATCGGGTAATGGTCCAGGGCAAGGTGGTGTACGACCAGCCGTCCTTGTCCCACACGGCACAGTACGCCCGGGAGCGTCTCGAAAAGCTTCCCGTGGAGTATAAACGATTTGAAAATCCGCACACTTATAAGGTGGGGATCAGCAGCCGGCTCAAAGACCTAAGGGATCGTTTGATTGTCCAGCATAAAGAGTCGGCCAGGGGAGGGGAAAGGTGTTGATGCCCCATTCCGGGCATCTTTGGCACTTTCGTTTTGCAAAAAGCTTTCTTCCGTGTATCTGCGGCAAACTCGAAAATCGCTCAGCTTAGGTCTCGTTACTTCCAGGGCAACTCATCGCTCATCGGGAGTTTCCGCCCCCCCCCCCGCAAGACCGCTTGGACTTTTTCGGCAATGTCGCGAATATTGAAGGGTTTCTGGATAAAGTGGGTGCCCGGCTCGAGAATTCCATGGTGGACGATGGCGTTGTCCGTGTATCCGGACATGAAGAGCACCTTCAGATCGGGTTGATTCCTCTGAAGGCGATCCACCAGTTCTTTGCCGCTTATATTCGGCATGACCACATCGGTGAGAATCAGGTCGGGTTTAAGCCCCTTTTCTTCCACCAGCAGCAGGGCTTCTCCACCGTTTGCCGCGAGGGTCACCGTGTAACCCAGCCGTGAAAGGACGGCCTCCATCAGTTTCCGCAGGCTTTCTTCATCTTCCACCACCAGAACATGTTCACCGCCACCCGTTGTTGCTTCTTTTTCGACTGCATCCGTTTTCGATTCTTGTATCGCCTCGGTCTGCGGCAGGTATATCTTGAACGTCGTGCCGCGTCCGGACTCGGAATAAGCCTGGATATTGCCGCCGGACTGTTTGACGATACCGTAAACCGTGGAAAGCCCCAGTCCGGTGCCTTTCCCCTTTTCCTTGGTCGAAAAAAACGGCTCAAAGGCCCGGGCCAAGGTCTCCTTGTCCATGCCACGGCCGTTGTCGGATACGGCAAGCATCACATACTTTCCCGGATGAACATCCACGTGGGCCTGTGCATATGTTTCATCAAGCTCCACATTGACGGTTTCAATGGTCAGCTTCCCGCCCCCGGGCATGGCGTCCCGGGCGTTGACCGCCAGGTTCAGGATCACCTGCTCGATCTGACCCGGATCGGCCATCACACGGTTAATTTCATCTGAAAGCGACAGTTTTAGATCGATGTCTTCTCCGATCAGTCGCTGCAGCATCTTGGCAAGGTTCCGGACCAAGGTGTTGAGGTCCAGTACCTCGGGCTGCAGGGGCTGTTTCCGGCTGAAGGCCAAAAGCTGCCGGGTCAGGGCGGCCGAACGTTTGCCGGCCTCCACAATTGCTTTCGCTTCTTCCCGCAAGGGATCTTTAGGGTGGAGCTGATGGACAAGATCCTCTCCATACCCGAGAATGACGCTCAGCATGTTGTTGAAATCGTGGGCCATGCCGCCTGCCAGGCGACCGACGGACTCCAGCTTCTGCGCCTGCTGCAGTTGCTCCTGCAACCGGGCCTGCTCCTGGCTGAGCCGCAGGTGTTCGGTGATGTCCCGTTTGACGGCCACAAAACTGACGATCTGCCCCGAAGCGTCTTTCACCGGTGAAATGGTGGTTTCCTCGGTGTAAAGCGTGCCGTCCTTGCGCTTGTTCACCAAGCGCCCCCGCCAGATTCGACCGCCGGTGATGGTCTCCCACAGGTTCCGGTAAAAAGACGGGTCCTGCTTGCCGCTCTTGAGCAGGCGCGGATTTTGCCCGACGGCCTCTTCCCGGCTGTAGCCGGTCACGGCGGTAAAGGCCGGATTGACATATTGGATCGTCCCTTCGGGATTGGTAACCAGGATCACCTCGCCGGTCTGCTCGATGGCCATCTTCAAGCGTTCCACTTCAGCTTCGGCTCGCTTGCGCTCGGTGATGTCGCGGACGAATTCCACGATGTGGCTGACTTTTCCCGTTTCCGGGTCTTTCATGGGATAACAGAAGAGTTCGATCCACGTGATGGGAGACCCGGGAGGGCCGGGCACGATGTTACATTCGGTCATGCCTGTCCGGATGGCGCGAAGCGCCGGGCAGGGATCGCATGGCCGGTCGGAATGGTGGTAGCACTCATGGCACTTCTTTCCCTCAAGGGGCAGGCTTTCAGCGTACCATTGCCGCATCACGCCGCTGACATGGCGGATAGTCAGGTCTGGATCGAGGACGCTGATGCCGTCCTGGATGGTTTCCAGGATGGCTTTCTGAAACCGTTCGCTTTCCAGAAGGGCCGTTTCCGCGCGTTTGCGGGCCGTGATGTCAAGAATGGAAACCACGATGGTATTCGTGCCCTGGATCTGGCCGGCATGCAGCACGGCGTCGAGGGTACTACCCGTTTTATTCACCAGTCGTGCTTCGAATTGTCTGGGCGCCTTGCGCGGGTTTTCTAATCTGAGCCGGTGAAACTCCAGCATCATCTCCAGGCTCTCGGGCGCCACGTAATCCGTCCAGCGGGTGCCCACCAGCTCCTGTGGCGTGTAGCCTGTCACCGGCAGACACTCCCGGTTGGCCATCACGATGGTAGTGTCGGCGTCCACCAGCAGGGTCGCCGTGCCGGTGGCCTCGAAAACGGCCTGGTATTTGGTCTCGCCTTTTTGCGCCAGATCCCGGGACTGTTGCCGCAGGCGCAGAAGGATCGCCACGCTGGC
>JAFDGC010000072.1 GCA_019309485.1 Deltaproteobacteria bacterium
AAGGAATTCTGCCAATTTGATCTTCAAAAATTTGAAACCCTTTGTAATTTCCGATTTTACCGCATCTGCGGCGTCAAATGCCGTTGCGCATAGTGCACTATAGCGCAACGACATTTTCCTTGTATCTGCGGCAAACTCGAAAATCGCTCAACTTAGGATTTCCGGAATCTCTATGTCGGCGTCCTTTTCTAATCCAGTCCTAATCCAGTCGGTTGAACAAGTCGACAATGGCGCCCACCGCTTGAAGGCGGTCTTCTGGTCTAAGGAACATGTGATCCGCCCGGGGAAGCATCACCAATTCGATTCTTTCAGGATTCATGGATGCGGCCCGGCGTGCTTCCGCCGCCGGCACGATGTCATCCTTTTCTCCATGGAGGATCATCAAGGGCCGCTCCAAAGTCCGGAGCACGGCGGGAAGATCCTGTTTATTAGCATCGGAGAAAAACGCCTGATTCAAACGCAGGTTGCGTCCCCGGCTCGTAAATTCCACATACCCCGTTTGCCGGAGCTGCTCGATTTGTTTTACATCCAAAAAGTGGGTGGGTTTCAACCCCGACAATCGACCGGCAACGGCGGCAACGCCGCGGACCTCCGGGGTATCTGAGGCGGTGAGGACGGCCACCTCCGCACCCATGCTGTGCCCCGCAAGCCCGATCCAGGAGACGCCTTCATGTGTGATAACTTCTATGGCGCGCTTCATTTCCCCGATCTGTTTGGTAAAGGTGGTTTCCTCGAACCGCCCCTGGCTCTGGCCGTTTCCGGAAAAGTCAAAGCGCAGGGCCAGGTAGCCGGCACGTGCCAGGGCGTTTCCCAGTTCCCGCAGGATCGTGGTATGGCGGGAGCATGTAAAACAGTGGGCCAAAACGATTCCGCGAGCAAAGGGACCTTCCGGAAAATGGAGGGTACCGGTTAAGGTTTCATCGGTGTCATTTTTAAACCGGATATGTTTTTCCATGAAATCCGCCCGACTTGAAAAGGGCAAACCGTTTTTTCTACCCTGGCCCCAGCGTCATTCCCAAGAGCAGCCCGAATCCCCGGGCGAGAGCGGATTCCAATGCCTGGGGGCTTTTCGCGGCGAGCAACTGGTCCAGGATGCCGTCGATGGAGGTCATGATTCCGAGGAACCGTCGTTTTTCTTCGGCCATAAAGTGTGTGGACCATTCGGCAATCGATTTTTTAACCCGGTCCACCCCGGTCTTCCATTGGTCCGCCACAGGTTTGGGGATCCATTTTCCCTCCACCCGGACAAATGCAATTTCCCACGATACTTCATCGGGAATCTCGATTTTCAGCCGCGCCGTATCCTTATCTGTCTGAAGGACCGTGGTTTTCACCGATTTTAACTGCCGGGAGACAAGGGCGGCCTTTTCCTTTTTTCCCGGACTGGAAAGGGCATCGAGTCTTTTCATGAATTCCGCACCGGTGCCGGACAAAAAGGCCCGTATATCCAGCTGTTTCAGTTTTTCAAGATCCGCCAACTCGCTTTTGGCGATGACTTCGGCAATACCGACAACTGCATCCCAGTTGTCGGAGAGCTGTCCGGTGGTCACAGGTGCATTGCTGAGCATGTTCGATGCCAGTAAAAGCGCTTTTTTTCTTTTTAGCACCAAAACAGCCTTGTCGGCCAGGGCAAACCCCTTGTTCCAGAGGTCTTTGTCCATTTTCCGGGCCAGTTCATGAACGATGTCTTCCATGTCTTTTTGGTAGCTTGCCGGAAGCGCATCCCACAAAACCCGTGGTTGATGGGAGGCAAGGCCTTGTATGGCCTCATTGACGGCCTGATCTGCGGTTTTCCTCTGCGGTGCGGACTTGGAACAACTCATGAGTCCCGGGAAGAACGGTAGAAACAAACAGAGTGTGAAAACGATGGTGCGAAAGTCTTTCATGTGCGTTTCCTTTCCGAAAGCCAACCTTCAATACCATACTCGATAAAAATCGTCAAAAAAGGGGCTAAAGGATTTTGAATGGGAAAGCCTTTGAAAGCCCTTTTCTCTGTGATAAGGATCCAACCGGAGGTGTCTTGAATCATGATATCTTATTGGAAAACCTTTTATGAAAATATCCGCACGCATCCTGAAGTCTGGATGAAGCCGATTCTCTATACGGTTTTCATCTTATTGCTCGCCGCTCTTGGATGGTGGATTTTCAACCGGGTGATGGATCGGATCGAAAAAAGATTCAGGGGCCGGGCGATTTTTGAAAAAAACCCCGATCTGTTCGACCTGCTCAAAAAGTCGGGACATTACGCCGTGATCCTCATTGCGGGGGCATGGCTGCTCCCCCTTTTCCATGCGCCCGTCGTGGAAAAGATCTTTTTCGCGCTCATGATCCTCTTGATTTCTTCCATCGCCCACAGCGCGCTGAAAACATTTCTCCCCATCATCAAAAGCAACGTGGCGGCCAAGACCAAAAGCGGCGTCGACGATATCCTGATCGACCTGGCCATGAATTTTTCCAGCGTCATTATTTATGGCGTGGGTGCCGTTTTGGCCATGGATGTCCTTGGACTGAACATCACGCCGTTTCTCGCCGGGGCCGGCGTGGCAGGAATCGCCATCGGGTTTGCCGCAAGAGACACGCTGTCCAATCTCATCGCCGGGGTCCTCTTGATTATCGATCGGCCCTTTGAATTGGGGGACCGGATCGAGATCTGGACCGCCCCGAAAAATTCCGCCACCTGGGGGGATGTGGTGGAAATCGGGATCCGGGCCACCAAGATCCGCACCACGGACAACATCGTGATCGTCATTCCCAACAACGAGATCATGAAACGGGATATCGTCAATTACACCGCCATCACCGCGGACATCCGGATACGGATCCCCATCGGCATCGCCTATGATGCCGACATGCATAAAGCCAAGGAGATCATCGAAAAAGTCGCCCTGGAGCTTCCCTGGGTGAAAAAGGATCCGGGACCGAAAATCGTGGTCAAGAATTTCGGGGAATCCGCCGTGGACTTGGAAGCCCGGGTGTGGATCGAGGACCCCCGGAAACGGATTGATACGATTTCCAGCATCACCGATCGGGTGAAGGCGGAGTTCGACCGGGCGGGTATCGAGATCCCCTATCCCAAACGGGTCATTTACATGAAACAGGATTGTCGGTCTTGATCCCCTTCCATGTTTTACGTTAAAGGGGAAAACGCGTCTTTTTCTCAAAGGAGAAACCCGTGCTTATCGATGTTGTACAGGATTATTACCCGGATGACATTGCCGTTTGTTACGGTTGCGGCCGGAACAACCCCGAAGGAATGCATATCCGGACCCGGTGGGACGGGAAAGAGGGGGTTTTCCGTTTTACCCCGGCGCCGTATCACACCGCCTTTCCCGGCGCGGTCTACGGCGGGCTCATCGCCTGTCTCATGGATTGCCACAGTATCGGCACCTGTGTGGCTGCCGCCTACGAGGCCGAAGGCCGCGCACCGGGAACCGAGCCGGATATCATTTTTGTGACGGGGAATCTCAATGTCACCTACCTGGCCCCCACCCCCATCGACGCCGAACTGACTTTTCGAACAACGGTGAAGGAACAAAACGCGCGCAAGATCATCGTCGTTAGCCGCCTGTATGCCCGTGAAAAGGAAACCGCCCGAGGGGAGGTGACGGGAATCCGGGTGCCGTCGATCAAAAGCGTCTTAAGCCCCACCTGACACGTCTTATCGATTCATTCCCCATCCTGTCCGGCGCGGCTTCAAAAGCCTTTTTACCCGATTGGGGTGATTTGTCCGCTGTTTTCATGACCCCCTTCGATCCTTTCGGATTTGTCGGGGAAGGGCCTGTGTCTTGATTTTGTCGTTTCCGTCACGTAAAAGAGACGAATGCATCATTGGAACCCTGCAACTGCAATCCGAAGAGGGCGTGCCTCGTGACCGCGCCCATGACACCCGTCCCTGCCGCCACCCTCATTCTGGTGCGGGAACGCGCCGGCAAGATCCAAACCCATCTCCTCTTAAGGGGCCGCGGTGCAGCCTTCATGGCTGGAAAATACGTCTTTCCGGGCGGAAGAGTCGATCCCTTCGATGAGGATCCGGCTTTCTGGGAAAGGCATGCGGATCTGGATTCCGCCGACATCGAGCGCCTGCTGGGGGGAGATTTTCCCCGAACACCGGTCCTTTCTTTTGCGGTGGCCGCCATCCGGGAAACCCTTGAAGAAGCCGGCGTGTTTCTGGCCAAAGACGCCGGATTTCGGAAAAGAGAAACGGACCGAGTCTGCGACATGCGCCTTTCCGAAAATCTGCCCAAAGGGTGGTTCAAAGACGCGGTCGCCTCCGGGAACTGGACCCTGGCCCTTTCACGGCTCCACCGGTGGGCCCACTGGATCACCCCCGAGCGGATGAAACCCCGTTTCGACACCCGGTTTTTCCTGGCGTTCATGCCGGAAGGGCAACAATGCCGGCCCGATGATCGCGAAATCGCCAACGGCCTTTGGGTTGACGTGGAAGGGGCGTTGAAAAAGAATATGAGCGGTGAAATCCCGTTGAGCCCGCCGACACTGGTGACGCTCCAGGAACTCCTCCAATATGGAGATGCCGGCGCGTTGAAAGCCGCTTGTGATCGACGCAGCTGGGGGGCTCCCCTCTTACCGCGGCTGGTCGATGCGGAAATGGGCGGTGTGATCCTGGAGCCCTGGGACAAGGACTACGGTAGGGCCGTCCCGGTTTTTCGCGTCAGGGATCTTGAAAAAGCCCTGCTCCCGGCCGGGGCGCCCTTTTCGAAACTCTGGTATGACAAAACGGTGTGGCGGCCGGTGGAATTGTAATTTTAATGGCTTCGTAAAAAGGCCACCTGCGGCGTTGCGCGGCATCCTTCGCCTGCCTGTGCGTTGCACGCAGACAGGTCATTGAGGCGTACCGATAAGTACGCCTCATTCTGAAGGATTTGCGCGCCTTGCATCTGACCCTATTTACTTTGCCATCCCAAACCGGACTTTTTGCGATTTCATTGATTTTGCAGAAAACAACAAAGGGGGTTCTCCTATGGCAACAGATCCGGGAATCGGATATCGTGTGGTTGCAACCGTGAAATCCTTAAAAGGGGAATGCAGTGCAGGACACCGGGTCGGGGAACGTTTCGAAATCAGCTGTCACGATCCCGCAGGATTGTGCGGTTTTTTCTATCACGACGTGTTTCCGAGTCTTTATACCTTCCAGTTCGGCGGCGCCATGCCCTGGTGGAACGGGGATGTCATCGAAGCCGTATGCCCCGATCCCCATAACCAGGTCACGATCCAGCTGGAAGGTTTCAAACGCTCCTGAAAAGCGGTGTTGACGGAGAGGTTCCTCAAAACGAAGTTGCATCTTTTCAGGTAACGGATCGGACCCATGGAAGAAGTGGTGATTCCAAAGGAAGAAGCCGTTTTCTGGCTCGATAAAAACGGCCGCTGGCACAACCCGCACGGCCCTTTCGAACACAAGAAGATCATCGATTACTTTCACGCGTGCATCCAAAAAGACGCTGGCGGATTTTTCTTAAGCCAGGAACTGGAAGGAAAAAAGGAAAAGGTCTATTTTCCATACGAGGATACGGCGCTTTTCGTCTTTGACGTCATTGAATCGCCGGAGGGAATTCTACTGGTTCTCAACACCCAAAAAAAAATCCGTCTGAAGCCCGAAGCGCTTTTCATCGAAAACGATTCTCTTTATTTAATGCACGAAGATGACCGCATCAAATTCGCCGAATCCGCCCTCTTGCGCATCTCCGAGCGGCTCCATTCCGACGAGAACGGCTACTCGATCCGGATGGGAAACCGCATGTATCGGATTCCGGAATCTTGATGGCTTCGTAAAAGGCCACCTGCGGCGTTGCGCGGCATCCTTTGCCTGCCTGTGCGTTGCAACGTGTCGCAGAGGCGACAGGCAGGCGTAGACAGGTCATTGCCGGGGACCCAACTCCTTTTCCTTTCGGATGAAGTCCCTCACGTAATGGGGCAAGCGGCCGTTCACCAGGTAATCTTTGAAATCCGCCTCGACCCGGCTTTCCGAATGGGCCCACGATTGTGCGGCATAGAAGAACAGGTCGTGTTCGCTGACACGATAGTGATGCGCCATCCATGCCAGGTGTTCTTCGTCGGTGGCAGGTCTTTTTCTTCGGGACACGAAACGGTCCAGCCGCCGGAATGCTTCGATATAGGCAACGGCGACGAGAAGCCAAAGCAGCGATTCAATTTGAAACAGGGAACTCTCCATTGCACGGCTCCTTTGCGCCCAGGGTAAGCACACGGTGTCAAAGGTCAAGTCTTCTTAAAAAAATCGAGGAATTAAATCCGTTTTTTCACCTGGCGGCATTTCAAGGCGTAGCCCCGGGAAAGGAGGAAATTGAGACTTTCATCGAAATCCCGGTCCGTGTCGATCCTCATATGCATATTTTCCGGAAAATCCGTCACTTTTTCGAATGCGTGGATCATGTCGGGGAGATGGGCAAGGCGGGCGTCGGAGACGCCGGCGTGATTCTCCCGGGCGATGAGCCGCTTGTGAAGCGTTTTTTCCCTGCAGGCACATTCCACGCAGATCAGGTTGGTGTCCAGATCCCGTGCCAAGAGATAAGCGGCGTCCCGCCATTTTTTCCGGGAAAAGGTGGCGTCCAAAAGGACCGATGCCCCGCCCCGGAGCCTGTCCTGGGCCATGGCCAGCATTTGGGCGTATACCCGGTCCCGCATTCCGGGCCGGTAAATGCCTTCGCCAAAAGAAACAACGTGTTCCTCGGCTTTGTCCAAAAAGTGCTTGCGTACGGCATCCGAAGAGATCACTTCCAGATTAAGGGCCTCGGAAATGCCACGGGCCAAAGCGGATTTTCCGGAAGCCGGGAGTCCGCAGGTGATCCAGAGGGTGGGACGGCCGAACTGCACGGCATACCGGTACGCCTGGTCCAGATAGAGGCGGGCGTCTGCCACCAGCGTTTCGAGTTCTTCCCCCCTGACCGAGGACAGCTGGAAACAGGTCACCTTCAATCGGACCAGGGCCCGGTAGACGGCGTAGAAATCCAATAGGGCATAAATCTGGCGATCCTTGGAGAATTCCACGTACGCCGATAAAAATTCAAGACTCCAAAAAGGCATGCCGTAATGATCCAGGTCCATGTGCAGGAAGGCGAGGTCCGAAACCACATCCCCGTACCGAAACCGATCATTGAATTCGATGCAGTCGATGATCTGGATGCCGCGGTAAAAATAAACATGATCCGTCCGCAGGTCTCCGTGGCCGTCCCGGATCCGGCCCGAGGCGATGCGGCTCTCGAAGAGGGCTTCATGGTCCTTCAGGAATGTCCGGCTGACCTGGCGGATGAATTCCCATTTCTCAGAAGGGATGGCCTTGCCCACGTAGGGGGCCAACTGGGTGAAGTTTTCCTCCATGTTGGCGGAAACGGCGTCCCGGCGACCGAACCGGTTGATTTCGGGTCCGGTGGGGCTTGTTTCATAGAATGCGGCCAGTTTCCGTCCCAGTGCGTGAATCAGGTGGCGGCGCATTTTTTTCGCCGCAAGACGGTTTCGGAAGGCCGCGGCATCGGGGAGTTGCCGCATTTTAACGGCATATTCCACCACTTCTCCGGGACCCCGGAGGGAAAAGGTATCATCGGCTTTCCGATAAACGGGAATGACCTCGAGATAGACACCGGCACTCAGGCGGCGGTTGAGAGAGACTTCCCGTTCGCAAAAACGGCGGCGGTCGGAAAGGTTCCGAAAGTCCAGAAAGCCCAGGTCCAGGGGTTTTTTGAGTTTGTATACAAAATGCCCCGTGAGAAACACCACGGAGATGTGCGTCTCGATGCGTTTCACTTTCAGGACCGGATGGGGGTAAACGGCAGGGGAAGCCATTTCCTGATACAGTCTTGAAAGGGTTTCTTTTTCAGACATAGATACTCCTCGAATCCCGGGGCCAAGACCGGAAACGACGCCTTAATACATGGCCCTAAGGTCCACCTCCCACTTGGGGAGCCCGGTTTCCAAAAAAGCGCGGATGTTTTCGATGGTGGCCTCGATGTTGCGGGCCGCCGCTTCCGGTGTGAAACCGGCCACATGGGGAGAGAGAAGGACGTTTTCCAGTTCATGAAAGGGATATCTCGAGGGAGGGACGCGCGCATTCCCGGGCCCGGGGTACGCGTACCACGCGTCGATGGCGGCCCCTTTCAAGATGCCGTCTTTCAATGATTCGAAAAAGGCCTTTTCCTCCAATAGTTCCCCCCGGCCCACATTGACGATGAATTTACCCGCCATTTGTTTCAGGATCGATTCGTTGAAAATCCCGCGGGTTTCAGGGGTCAGAGGAAGACAGACGAATATGAGTTCGCTTTCTTAGGAAGACAGACGAATATGAGTTCGCTTTCTTCGACCGCCTCCCAAAGATCGAACATAACGGCGTCGAAATTTTTCAAGGGATCTTTTACGGGGTGTTTCTTGAATCCGATCACCGGGCATTCGAAGACTTTAAGGTGCCGGGCGATGCATTTTCCGATTTCGCCGGTGCCGATCACGGCGCAGGATCTGCCGCGGATAGACGTCCAGGTATCCTTTGTTCCCAGGCCCGCCCAGTACCCGTGCCATTGACACCGTTTCAGGTCCTGGTGGTAGGGGATGATCTTTCCGTAAAATGCCAGCGCCAGGGCGATGGCCCGCTCGGCCACGAAGGGCGCGTTCACGTGCACGTTGCACACCCGGATACCGCGGCATTGGATCTCCGAATGGGGAAGCGCGTCCACGCCGGCATAGGGCACGAACACCATCTTTAAATGGGGTGCCGCCTGAATTTCCTCCCGGGAAAGCTCTCCTGCCACCAGGACGTC
>JAFDGC010000073.1 GCA_019309485.1 Deltaproteobacteria bacterium
CTTGGTTTTGCTCCATGCCGACGGTGCGAACGCAAGACCGACAGCCACGCATAAAACGACGAAAACGTATCCCTTGCGCATACCTCCTCCTTTTCCCATCTGCGCCGACCCCCCCGCAGCCGGGGAGTCGATCCCGGTTGATAAACCTTTGAAACGCGGCTTCCACCCCGATAAGTTTTTTAGGGCCGATACCATACGGTTTTTGGTTTGGCAATCCTTATTTCTTGATGGCTTCGTAAAAAGGCCACCTGCGGCGTTGCGTTGCACCCTTCGTCATTTCTTGATGTCCTGGACAAGTTCTTTAAGGATGCCCCAGACGTTTTGCCCCCGTTGGCGGGCGATCCGGTGCGCTTCCTCCACGACACCTTTCGCCATTTCCGTCAACCGTTTTTCGTCGGGGGGGATCTCCAGGCCGGCCTTTTTATGGCGCCATGCCAGGAGCCGGGCGGCCATTTGTATTTCCTGATTGCGAAAAAAGCCCATCGACTAGGCCCTTCCATGTAAATTGAAACCCGCCAGTCCACTTGATGATTTCTTAGCCAAACTCGAAACGCTCAATTTACAGTGTTTTTACCTGGAGCATGTTCGTGTTCCCGGCCACCCACAGAGGAAATCCCGCGGTAAAGACCACGAGATCCCCCGGGCGGAGTTCTCCGCTGGCCAGTGCCGACCGCCCGGCGTTTTCGATCATTTTGTCCATGTCTTCGGTGCCTTCCGCCGCATAGCTGATGCATCCCCAGAAAAGGGCCAGCCGCCGGGAGACTTCCGGATTGGGGGAAAGGGAGATGATCTTGGTGGCGGGCCGGAAGCGGGAAATCTGCATGGCCGTACTCCCGGACTGGGTGGAGGCCAGGATAGCGGCGGCATCCAGGTGCTTGGCCAGGATGCAGGCCGCATGGGCCACGGACTGGGAGACGCCTTTTTTGGGTAAAAAATTGAGATACCGGTCATAGGGATAGCTCGATTCCGCACTGGCGGCGATGCGGGCCATGAACCGGACCGCTTCTACGGGATACTTCCCGGTGGCCGTCTCCTCGGAGAGCATCACCGCATCGGCGCCGTCCAAAACGGCGTTGGCCACATCCGCGGCTTCGGCCCGGGTGGGCCGCGGAGAGTCCACCATGGACCGGAGCATCTGGGTGGCGATGATCACCGGCTTCCCCTGGGCATTGGCCTTTTTCACCACGCTTTTTTGAATCAACGGCACCTTTTCCGGGGGAAGCTCCACCCCCAGGTCTCCCCGGGCCACCATGAGTCCGTCCGCCGCCTCGATGACATCATCAATGTGCGCAATGGCTTCGTGTTTTTCGATCTTTGCGATGATGGGCGTCTCCTTGTTCTTTCCCTGAATGATCCGTTTCGCCCTGAAGATATCTTCGGCGGACCGGACAAAGGACAGGGCCACCCAATCCACGCCGCGCTCCAACCCGAAGTGCAGATCGTCGATGTCTTTTTCCGTCAGGGAAGGGAGGGTCATGGAACCCATGGGTACCGTGATTCCCTTGTGGGAGGTGAGGGTCCCGCCGGTGATCACACGACACAGGATCTCCCGGGCGTCTTTTTGGGTGACCTCTAGTTCCATCAAGCCGTCGGCGAGAAGGATCCGATCCCCTTGTTTCACATCCGCCGGAAGATCGGGGTATGACACGGAAACCCGCCGGGCGTCCCCGAGAACGGGTTCGGCGGTTAAGATGAGGGTACGGCCCGCTTCCAGGCGGACGCCGGGTTCCTGGACGGCACCCACACGGATCTTGGGCCCGCAGAGATCTTGTAAAATCGCCACCGGCTTCCCGATTTCCGCCGATGCCCGGCGGATCTCGTCGATGACCCGGCCATGACCCTCGTGCGTCCCGTGGGAAAAGTTGAGCCGGGCGGCGTTCATCCCGCTTCGAATCAGTTCCCTCAGCATTTCCGGGGTTCCGCTGGCCGGTCCGATGGTGCAGACAATCTTGGTTTTGGGCATCCTCACCTCCTTTCACACGGCATCAAAGCGGTCTCTTCCGGGCGGCATATGGACACCAGGGCCTTTTCCAGGAGCAAACGCGGGGAAACAGGCGAGGATTTGAGGCGCCGGTCAATCCCGCAAAGGGTGACCAGGGCCGAAATCAATGCTTCTTTTTGAAAGTGCTCGGAAGCGCTCATCAGTTTGAACATGGGATAGGCCCCGGCGCCCCCCCGGACCGCCAGCAAATCCGTAACGGGATTTTCGGTTCCTTTCTTCTTTTTCTTTCCCGACAATCCGTTTTCCGGAGGCCCTGTAGGCCATGTTCCAACGGCTTTTTCGATTTGCTTCAGGTAGGCCTCGAGCCGGGGCAGGGTCTTTTCCTGAAATCGCTTGAACGTATATCCCCTGTCCCATGCCCCGTTCCCTTCGGTTTCCAGGAACTCCCTGGCCGCAATGAGCTTGCGCACCTGGTTGGCCAGCGCGGAAAGCACGGCCATGGGGTGCATGTCGCTTTGCATGAGGGAGTTTAAGAAAAAAAACGCTTTTTCAAGATCTTTCTCCATGACGGCGCCGGTCAATTCAAAAATCGGGTCCGTCTTGGTCCGGGAAAGGACCGCCTCCACATCCTTAAGGGTGATTCGAGGCCGCGCCCCTGTAAAAGCGATCAATTTTTCAAGGTTCCCCTTTAAGACGCGGAGTTCGAATCCCGTCATGTCGCACAGGGCGGCATAGGCCTGCGGATCCAATGATTTTTTTTCGGGTTTTAGGATTTCCTGGATGCAGTCTTTTAAAACGGCATCCCGGGCTTTTCTTTCCGCAAGGCTGTTTCCGGCGGGTACCGTACAATCCACGGCCATGCCGTGGTCCACCACGGTCTGATAGAGACTCGTGCGCCGGTCCACCCGGCCGGCGGTGATCACCAATACGTTTTTCTCCGGAAACCCTTTCCGGACGGCGTCTTCCAGGATCCTGAGATCCCCTTTGGCATCCGGAAGCGGCAGGTCGTTTTCCTTGCAATACCGCGCCAAATGATCGATCCACGCCCGGTCGCCGTAAAGGGCCGAATCCCCCTTGACGGCCTTTTCTTCCAGCATTTCAACGATGTTGTCAAAATCCATATTGGAGGCTGTCATCCAGGATAAAAAGTACCGGGAGGCGCTCCGGAGGTCTCCGATATCGTATTTTTCCTTGGATTTTTTCAAAATGCCGTCTGCATCGGTTTTCGCGGAGAACCCCTTGGCGTCCAGGAGTGCAACGACCCTTTTCTCGGAAAACAGGGAAAAAGTGGATAGCTTCTCGATGACTTCCCGTACATCCGCCACGGCGCCGTCAAAGGGTTCATAACCGAATCCGTCCGTATCGGAAAGGAGTTCGCGCAGAAGGGCATTCAGGGCGCGGTCGCATAAAAACGGCTCACCGAAGATCAAATACACCGGATAAGATACGCCGCCGCGGATCTTCTCCAGGTATGTTTTGAGATGCTGGTGTTGAATCAGGGGCAACGCCGCCCTCCCCCAAAGGAGCTAAAAAACGACTAGTCCGGGATTTTTTTGAAAATCAGGTGAAAAAGGAAAATCACCGCGCCCGCGGTCACGGCGCTGTCCGCCACGTTAAAGGCCGGCCAGTGGAGATCGCCGATGTAAAAATCGAGAAAATCCACCACCCGTCCCTGTCGAAGGCGGTCGATGAAATTTCCCGCGGCCCCGCCCAGGATCAGGGCGATGCCGGCTCGTAAAAAGACGTATTCCGCCGGAAGTTTACGAAAAACAAGCATCAGGACAACGGCGGCCACGAGGGTTCCGGCCAAAAAAAAGGTGCGTTTGAAATCGGAATATCCTTCGGAAAGGAAGCCGAAAGCGCCCCCTGGATTCTGCACATGGACGATGTTGAAAAACCCGTCCACCACGGGTATCGCGCCGTTCAACGGCAACGAGACCGTAATCCACACCTTGGATGCCTGGTCGAGGAGTACGACGAGAAAGACCAAAACGGCAAGAAGCATCCACTTGGATCGAAAAGACGCCATGTCTTTTCATTCCATCGCTTTTCCCGGATCCGGGGCATCCATGACGGGTGCGGGCGGGTCCGCGTTCATCGCGTTCAATGCGTCGATACACCGCCGGCAGATCCCGGGGTGCCGGTGGTCGGTCCCCACGGAAGTCTCATGGACCCAACACCGGGCGCACTTTTCTCCCGGGGCTTTTTCCACCTGCACGGCGAACCCTTCCACCGCCGTGCTTGTGTAGGCGCCGTCCCCGGGGGCGCCCGATTCCAGGCGGGTTTCCGAAACAATCAGGATTTCCTTCAGTTCGGCCTCGAACCCTTTCAGGAACGCGTAAAGCTCCTCTTTCGCATAAAGGGTCACCGATGCATCCAGAGGATGGCCGATGCGCTTTTCGGCCCGGGCCAACTCCAGTGCCTTCAGGGCCTCCCCCCGCACCTGGAGCAGGCGGTTCCATTTCCGGGCCAGTGCGTGATCCGTCCATTCCGGCGTCGGCCTGGGTAAAGGCGTCATGTGGATGCTTTCGGTCCGGTCCGGTCCGGCCGGCATGTGCCGCCGGATTTCCTCTGCCGTAAATACCAGAATAGGAGCCATGAGCCGCGTGATGGCCTCCACCAGGTGGTAAAGAACGGTCTGGGCGCTTCGGCGCAAAACCGATCTCGGCGGAGCCGTATAGAGCCGATCTTTCAGGATGTCGAGGTAAAAGGCGCTGAGATCCATGGCGCAAAAATTATGCAAGCCGTGGTAGATGACATGAAACTCGTAGTCGTCGTAAGCCTTGAGGGATTTTTCGATGAGCTCCTGGAGCCGGTGCAGGGCGAACCGGTCGATTTCCGGCATCCGGTCATGGGAAACCGCGTCGGTTTGCGGATTGAAATCGAAAAGATTCCCCAACATGAACCGGCAGGTGTTCCGGATACGCCGGTAGGCGTCGGTGAGCTGTTTGAGTATGGTATCCGAGATGCGGATGTCTTCCCGGTAGTCGGTGGCGCATACCCACAGCCGCAGGATCTCGGCCCCGTATTTTTCGATGACTTCCCTGGGTGCCACGATGTTCCCCAGGGACTTGGACATCTTCCGTCCTTCGGCGTCCACCACGAATCCGTGGGTCAGCACCGCATCGTACGGGGCCCGCCCCCGGGTTCCCACCGCCGTTAAAAGGGCGCTGTGAAACCATCCCCGGTGCTGGTCGCTCCCTTCCAGGTAGAGGTCCGCCGGCCACCTCAACTCGGGACGTTTTTCGAGAACGGCCGCATGGCTGACCCCTGAATCGAACCAGACGTCCAGGATATCCGATTCCTTGACAAAATCCCCTCCCCCGCAATTGGAACACCGCGTGGTTTCCGGGAGAAAGTCCGAAACCGTCTTTTCGAACCAGATGTCGGCTCCGTGCGCTTCGAATTGGGCATAGACCCTTTCCATGACAGCATCGTCCAGAAGGAGCGTCCCGCAGTCGGCGCAGTAAAACACGGCGATGGGCACCCCCCATGCCCGCTGCCGCGAAACACACCAGTCCGGGCGGCTTTCGATCATCCCGTAGATCCGCTCCCGCCCCCAGTGTGGAATCCACTTGACCCGGTCGATGGCCTCCAGGGCGTGTTGCCGCAAACCAGTCTTGTCCATGGAGATAAACCATTGGGGCGTCGCCCGGAAGATTACCGGGTGCTTGCACCGCCAGCAATGGGGGTAGGAATGGGTAATGGATCCTTCATTCAACAGGGCCCCGGTTTCTTTCAGTTTCCGGTTGATGGCGGAATTGGCATCGAAAACAAACTGTCCGGCGAAAAACGCCACGTCTTCCGTGAATCGGCCGTCATCATCCACGGGGGAATAGATGTCAATGCCGTATTCTAGTCCTACATCGTAGTCTTCCCGACCGTGTCCCGGCGCGGTATGCACACATCCCGTTCCGGCATCGAGGGTCACATGGGTCCCCAACACGATCTGCGACGCCCGTCCGTAGAAGGGATGCCGGCAGGTTTTTCCTTCTAACGACTTAGGATCCACCGTTGTCAGGATTCGGGCATCGTGCCGCCCGAAAGCCGCCATGCAGGAAGCGACCAAATCTTTGGCCAGGATGTACACCTCTTCGTTTCCGACGTCCACGGCAGCATATTCGAAATCCGGGTGCAAGGCCACGGCCAGGTTGGCCGGAAGGGTCCAGGGCGTGGTGGTCCAGATGACCATGGACACGGTTTTGCCGGACAGCGCCGGGATTTCGGCGCTCAGATCGTCTTTCATCGGAAACTTGACATAGATGGACGGCGACGCCTCTTCTTTGTATTCGATTTCCGCCTCGGCCAACGCCGTTTTGCAGGTGTTGCACCAGTAAATGGGTTTTTTGCTTCTAAAGAGGCTTCCGTTTTTGGCGAACTTCCCGCATTCCCGGGCGATGGTGGCCTCATAGTCGTAGGTCATTGTCAGATACGGCGCTTCCCAGTGCCCCATCACCCCCAGTCGCTTGAACTCCTCCCGCTGGATGTCGATGTACTTTTCGGCATACGTCCGGCACAGCCGGCGCACCTGGGACTGGGTGAGGGTCCTTTTTTTTTCCCCCAGTTCCTTATCCACGTTGTGTTCGATGGGAAGGCCGTGGCAATCCCACCCCGGCACATACACGGCGTCGAATCCCGCCATCTGGCGGGACCGGACGATGATGTCTTTCAAGATCTTATTCAACGCGGTGCCGATGTGGATATGGCCGTTGGCATACGGCGGTCCGTCATGGAGGATGAACCGCTTTCGCCCTTTGGAAGCCCGTCGGATTTGATCGTGCAGGTGCATCTCTTCCCAGGCGGCAAGCTGCTCCGGCTCCCGCCGGGAAAGGTTCGCCTTCATGGGAAAGGCGGTTTGGGGCAGATTCAGCGTTTCTTTATAGTCCATTGTTTTCTCCGAAGCTGGAATCGTTGAGCCGCAACAGCGAGCGCGAATCCTGCAGCTCGTTGGAGCCTATCGGAAATCCCGCCTTGCGGGGCTGCAGGGTTAGCGAGCAAATTTCTATATGGTTAAAATTCCTTACGGTGCTGCGAAGCACTGCCGAAAGGCAGAACATTCCCCGCTGCTTGCAGTAAGGAGCTTTAAAGTTTCAAATTTATGCGGAGCGCCTCTTGATGTCAAGGGAAACCATTTTTCTTGCGATTTCAGACCGAATATGCAATTTAGAAATGATAAAAGGAGTCTCCTGCCAATGGACCATCGGGATGAAAGAAAATACGTCCGGTTGATCGTTTCCCGGGCGGTGGAGTTTATGGTTTCCGGGCGGCGCTACTACGGAGTCATTTCAAGTGAAAGCGACGGAGGGGTCTTCATCGAAACCCGGGGACGGTTTCACCAGGGGCAAGAGATCCGACTCGATTACCTCTCGCCCCAGGGCATCCAGATTCAAAAAACCGGTGAAATCGTGCGTGTGACAACGGACGGCATCGCCGTTCGCTTTCGTCATCCCGGATACGCCAGGTAACCCTTTTTCAGGGATCGTCTCCGGGGCCTTTGTGCTTACGGATCCATTCTTCCAAGCAAGTTCAACGTGTTGTTTTCGAAACCGATACCGATTTCGATAACCCCTGCCCTTCTCATCTTCTTCTAATTCTAATCTTGAACCCTCGGATCCTTGGACCTTTTTTCCTTTCAATCATTTGGACTACCGGTAAAAGCCGGCGTGGACATGAGGGCGGCCAAGCCGGCGGCGATGACCAGCAAGCCCGCGGCATCCCCGGAATATGACACCGATTCCCGGTACAACCAGAAAGTCCCCTGCAAGCACAACGACTTTGGTGCTCATGTGCCTTTTCCCCAAAAAAATGCCACCCCGGGCCGGGATGGCATCGACTTTTCAAGTTATTTCAAGTGCCTGGGGCGGGAATCGAACCCGCACGGAGACTTCGCTCCAAGGGATTTTAAGTCC
>JAFDGC010000110.1 GCA_019309485.1 Deltaproteobacteria bacterium
GGGCTCCACACCGATGATTTGGATGTCCGGGTGATATTCTTTCAACCGCCGGGAGATCCCCATGAGGGTTCCGGAGGTCCCCAGGGTCGCCACCACCGCGGTGACGCTTCCGCCTGTCTGGCGCCAGATCTCCTCGGCGGTGCCGTGGTAATGGGCCTGCCAGTTGGCCGCGTTGTTGAACTGGTCCGGCATGAAGTAAAGATCCGGGTTTTCCCGGACCAGCCGGTACACTTCCTCGATGGCGCCGTCCGTCCCCAGGTGCCCCGGTGTCAGGAGGATGTCGGCCCCCCTGGCCTTGAGGATTTTGCGCCGCTCCTCACTCACCGCTTCGGACATGGCCAACAGCAGCCGGTACCCTTTCACCGCGCACACCAGGGCCAACCCGATCCCCGTGTTCCCGCTGGTGGCCTCCACCACGGTTTTTTTCGGGGTTAAAAGGCCTTGTTTCTCCCCGGCTTCGATCATGTACAGGGCCGGCCGGTCCTTCACGGATCCACCGGGGTTGAAAGATTCCAGCTTTGCGAAGATCTTCACCCGGGAATTGGGGTTCAGCCGCCGGATCTCGACCAGGGGCGTGTTGCCGATGGCATCGATAATGGAACGGTTCATCTGTTTTTGGGCTCTCCCGTCACCCGCATGGATAACTCCCGCTTTTATGGAAGGAAAGGACTTCTTCTTCGAATCGGCTTTCCCGCTTGTGGTGCCCGTTTTTTTCGATTCTCTCCCACGCCCGGGCCAGGCCCGTTTCCACGGGCAGGTCCAGTAAAATCGTCAAATCGGGGACCGGGATCTTGAGGATGTCCGAATGCAGGGCGTGGATGAGGGCAATATCCAGACCCCGCCCATATCCCTGGTAGGTCACGGTGGCATCCGTGAACCGGTCGCATAAGACCGTTTCCCCCCGGGCCAGTGCCGGGAGAACCACCTCTTCCAGGTGCTGGATCCGATCCGCCAGGTAGAGCAACAGTTCGGCCGTGGGATCCATCCCGGCGTGGCCGGGATCGAGCAGGATCCTGCGGATTTTCACGCCGATTTCCGTGCCCCCGGGTTCCCGGGTCATCACGCAGGAAAACCCCTTTTCGGCCAAAAAGTGCGCCGCCCGATGGATCTGGGTGGTCTTCCCGGATCCTTCGATGCCTTCGAAGGTAATAAACACACTGACTCCCTTGATGGCTTCGTAAAAAGTCCACCTGCAGCGTTGCGCGGCATCCCTGCCCTGTTAAATTCTCGCTTCGCGAGACGGCAAAGCCGATTTAACAGGGTGAATCATTGCGGCGTATCTATAAGTACGCCTCATTCCTCAGGATTTGCGCGCCTTGCATCTGGCGCTTTTTACTTTGCCATCCCAAATCAGCCTTTTTACGAGTTCATCAATTTTGACTTTTTACGAGTTCATCAATCTTTTTTCCGGAAGAAATGGCGTTCCAGCACACGATGGTAGGCGGTCCACGGTTCCCCCGGGTTGTTGGACTCCATGTACTCCCGGATTCCGTGGATCTTGGAATCGATCTCATCGATATAGTGCAGCAAAACCGCCTCCATGGTCTTGGGGACCTCCGGGGAGCCGTATTCCCGATTCCCGTGGTGGCTGAGGACCAAATGCTTCAGGAGCATCGCCTTTTCCGCCGGGAAATCCTTTATCGCCGCCATTTTTTCGTCGATCATGCGGATCCCCATGAGAATATGCCCCAGCAGCCGGCCCGCATCCGAATAGTCGATCACGTGATGATAGACCCAACAAAAGGTCCCGGTCGATGCCGCCGTAATGACCGGCGACGGTGTCGCTGAGAAGCGCCATGGACAAAGTGTGCTCCAGGAGTCCGCCCAGGTAGGCGTGGTGCATCATCTTGGCGGCGGGGGCCCTCTTGAAGGCCTCCATCAGGGTTGCATCCTCGAAAAAGGCGGCCAGGAGGGCTTTCAGGTGGACATCCTCCAGGGAATTGGACAACCGGACGAGCCGCTCGAACCGGGAGAAACACCTCCGGGTCGCCCTTTTCTTCCGGGAATGGGAGGGCTTCTTTCACCACCACCTGGAGTTGTTCCTGGTATTCGGAGACCGATCCCCGGATGCGGACAAGCCCTCCTTTCCGGATCCCGGCGGCCGCCCGGTCCGCATCCTCCCACATGACCGCCTTGATGCTTCCGGTGCGATCCGCCAGGGTGAGGCTGAGCCCAGGGCTTTGTCCGAGAGGGCGAAGACGTCGTCCACGGCATCCCCCGCCTTTAACTCCCCGGCGAAGCGGTGCTTAATAAAAGATTTATCGTCCATTGGATCCGCCCGGCTGGAAACGCCACGTCTGTAAACGGGCAAGGCTTTGGTGATCCGTGAGATCGCACCGGATCGGGGTGATGCTGATGCGGTTTTGCGCCAGCGCCGCAGCGTCCGTATCCGATCCCGAAAAGGTGTTTTGGCGTTCACACCCTTGCCAGTAGTATGCCCGGTTCCGCGGGTCCATACGCCGTTCGAAGCGTTCTTCAAAAGGGTGCATCTCCAGGCGTGTGATTTCCACCCCTTCGATTTCATGGAAAGGCAGATGCGGAATGTTGATATTCAAAACGATCCCCCTGGGAAGGGGTTGTTCCTCC
>JAFDGC010000074.1 GCA_019309485.1 Deltaproteobacteria bacterium
GCAGTCCGCGGAAAGGCGCTTGGCGGCGATATCGAAGGAGGTGCGGGTCCGGGTGCTGGGCTCGTAGAAGAAAAGGACCACGGTCTTGCCGCGCAGGGTGGGGACCTTTTTCACGGGCCGCGCGCCGATCTCCTTCATGGCCGCGGCGGTGTCCAGGATCAGGGTGATCTCCTCGGCCGAGAGGGATTCCATGTCCAGGATGTCTTTTTTTGTGAAGGGCTGCATGGGTCACCCTTTATTGAAGGGTTCAAGGGGCCAAGGGGCCAAGGGTTCAAGGGTTCAAGGGTTCGAGGGTTCGAGGGGTCAGTGGATCCAGTCGCCGATGCGGCGCCACCGCACGCCGAAGTCCTCCTTGTCCCAGGACCAGTAGATCATGAAAGCCTTTCCCTTCACAGCGTCCATATCCACGAACCCCCAGAACCGGCTGTCGTAGCTGTGGTCCCGGTTGCGAACCCCCAGAACCGGCTGTCGTAGCTGTGGTCCCGGTTGTCGCCCATGACGAAAAGGTGCCCCTCGGGGACCGTTACCGGACCGAAGTTGTCCCGGGGCTGGATCGCCCCCGGGATGATGTGGGGGTCCGTATATCTGGCGTAGTCGCTTTTCACGGGCTTATGATTCACGTATACATGCTTGTTGCGGATCTCGATGGTGTCCCCTTCCACGGCGATGACCCGCTTGATGAAGTCCTTGTCGGGCTCTCCGGGATAACGGAAGACGATAATATCCCCCCGTTGGGGGTCTTTGATGGGGATCAACGTCTTGTTGATAAATGGCATTTTGACGCCGTAGATGAACTTGTTGACGAGGATGTGGTCCCCGATGAGCAGGGTGTCTTTCATGGACCCGGAGGGGATCTTGAAGGCCTGGACCACAAAGGCCCGGATGAAAAGGGCCAGGACGACCGCCACGAGGATGGCTTCGATGTTTTCCCGCAGGCGGCTTTTTTTGCGGGGCTCCTCGGCCTCGGCGGCTTTTTGGGGTTTCATGGTACCGGTGATGTCTTTCATAGATATAAGGGTCCGAGGGTTCGAGGGTTCGAGGGGGCAAAGGTCCAAGGGTTCGAGGGTTCGAGGGTTCGAGGGGTCAAGGGTTCGAGGGTTCGAGGAGTCAAGGGGTCAAGTGTGATAAGGAAAAACTTTCTTTTGAACCTTTTTTCCATCAGAGAATCCATTGGTTGATCACTCTTAGAATCAAATTGGCGTAAATGCCGGCGATCACATCGTCCAGGACCACCCCGCCGCCGCCTGGAATCCGCCGATCGATCCAGCGGATGGGAAACGGCTTGAAGATGTCCAGGACCCGAAAGAGCACAAACCCGATCGCCAGGGTCCGGGCATTCATCGTTAAACCAACAAACGTTATCACGATCCCGGCGATTTCATCAATAACAATTTCACCCGGATCTTTTTTTCCCAGTGCCGCTTCCGCATAATGGGCTCCGAGGACGGCCATTCCCGTGAAAAGAATAATAAAAAAAAAGGCATGGGGCACAGGGGCCAGGGAAACAAGGTAGGCCAGGGGGAGGCCGGCGGCGGTGCCGGCGGTACCCGGCGCCACGGGGATCTTTCCCACGTAACATCCGGTGGCAAAGAAAACAGCCGCCTTGTCCCAGAAATGCATGGAGTGTCTTTAACGCTTTCACCGATTGTTTGTCAATGCGGATGGCTTCGTAAAAAGGCCACCTGCGGCGTTGCGCGGCATTCTTCGTCAATGACGTAGGGCGGCATTTCATATGCCGCCGCTAGGTGACGGTTCGTGTTACGGTGGGGTATAAAACCCCACCGTACATGTTTACGCAATCGGTTCTGATCCGCAGGGTATTGAAATCATCCCGGTCTTGTGTCATGAGGAACGGATAGTTCACGAGTCTGTTAAGAAAGGCGATGGTTTTTATGAACGAACGGTACAACCCCAAAGACATCGAACCCAAATGGCAGGCGTTCTGGGAGCGGGAAAATCTTTTCCGGGCCGAAACCGACGAGCGTCGAAAAAAATATTATCTGTTGGAGATGTTTCCCTATCCCTCGGGCAAGATCCACATGGGACACGTACGCAACTACACCATCGGCGACGTGGTGGCCCGGTACAAGCGCATGCAGGGGTTTAATGTGATCCATCCCATGGGGTGGGACGCCTTCGGGATGCCGGCGGAAAACGCGGCCATTGCCAATAACACGCCTCCGGCCCGCTGGACCTACCAGAACATCGATGCCATGCGTTCCCAGCTCAAGCAAATGGGCTTTTCCTATGACTGGGAGCGGGAAGTGGCCACCTGCACGCCCGAATATTACCGGTGGGAGCAATGGCTTTTTTTGCGGATGCTGGAAAAGAAGATGGTCTATCGAAAGGAATCCCACGTCAACTGGTGCGCGTCCTGCCAGACGGTCCTGGCCAACGAACAGGTGGAGGCCGGGCTCTGCTGGCGGTGCGGGCAAGAGGTGCACCAGAAAAAACTCAAGCAGTGGTTCTTCAAGATCACCGATTACGCCGAGGATCTCCTGGAGTATTGCGACCGGCTTCCCGGATGGCCCGAAAAGGTCATCACCATGCAGAAAAACTGGATCGGGAAAAGCGTCGGGGCCGAAATCCGGTTTCCATTGGAGGTCGGGGATGAAGCCATCGCGGTCTTTACCACCCGGCAGGATACGATTTTCGGGGCCACCTTCATGTGCCTGGCGCCGGAACACCCCCTGGTGGGCCGTATTTCCCGGGGAACGCCCCAGGAAAAGGCCGTGGCCAAATTCTGCGAAAAGATGTCCCGGCAGGACCGGTCCAGCAAGGCCGTGGACCTGTATGAAAAGGAAGGGGTGTTCACGGGCGGATATTGCATCAACCCCTTGAGCGGCCGCCGCATGCCGGTATGGGTGGCCAATTTCGCCCTCATGGAGTACGGCACGGGGGCCGTCATGTCGGTTCCGGCCCACGATCAGCGGGATCTCGATTTCGCCCGGAAGTACGGCCTCGACGTGATCGTGGTGGTGGAACCCCCCGATGAAAAATTGGATCCCGGCGCCATGACCGAGGCCTTCCCCGGAGAGGGGATCCTGGTCAACTCCGGGGCCTTCGACGGCATGAACAGCCGCGCGGCCCTGGAAGCCATCGCCGATTACCTGGAAGAAAAGCGGATCGGAAAAAGGGCCGTCACCTACCGGTTGAAGGATTGGGGGATTTCCCGGCAGCGGTACTGGGGCGCCCCCATCCCCGTGGTCCACTGCCCCGAGTGCGGCATCGTCCCTGTCCCGGACAAGGATCTCCCAGTGGTCCTTCCCGAAGACGTGGATCTTTTGGAAGGGGGCAAGTCCCCCTTGCCTTTCCTGGAATCCTTTGTCCGGACGGCGTGCCCCAAATGCGCCAACGCCAATGCCCGGCGGGAAACGGACACCATGGACACCTTCGTGGAATCCTCCTGGTACTTCGAGCGGTATTGCAGCCCCGGATGCGACACCGCCATGTTCGAAAAACGGGACGTGGACTACTGGATGCCGGTGGACCAGTATATCGGCGGGGTGGAGCATGCCATTTTGCACCTGCTCTATTCCCGGTACTACACCCGGGTCCTCAAGGAATTCGGCCTGGTGGACTTCAAGGAGCCTTTCACGCGGCTGTTGACCCAGGGAATGGTGTGCAAGGAGACCGTGGCCTGCCCGGAACACGGGTTTTTGTTTCCCGAAGAGATCCGCATCTCCGGCGAGGAGCGCTTCTGTGTCAAGTGCGGGAAGGCGGCCGCCGTGGGCCGGGTGGAAAAGATGTCCAAATCCAAGAAGAACGTGGTGGATCCCAACGCGCTTTTGGAGCGCTACGGGGCAGACACCACCCGGTTGTTCTGCCTTTTCGCCGCCCCGCCGGAACGGGACCTGGAATGGAGCGAACAGGGGGTGGAAGGCGGCTACCGGTTTTTGAACCGGGTCTGGCGCCTGGCCGCCCTTTGGATGGGCCGCATCGCGGGGGCGACGGCCTATCGGGGAGGCCCCGACGCGTTGTCCGGAGAAATTCGGGATCTGTATAAAAAGGCCCACCAGACCATCGCCAGGGTCACCCAGGACATCGAGGACCGCTTCCATTTCAATACCGCCATTTCCGCGGTCATGGAACTGGTCAACGTCATGTACGCCGTGGATCCGGAAAACGACTCGGCCCGCGGGGCGGACGTGATGCGTTTTGCCATGGAAACGGTGGTACTGCTCCTTTCCCCCATCGTGCCTCATCTGTGCGAAGAAATCTGGGCCGCCATGGGGCATCCGAAAAGCGTGCTTCTGGAGCCGTGGCCCGAATTTCAGGAAGCCGCCCTGGAAAAGGACGAACTGGTCATCGTGGTGCAGGTCAACGGCAAGTTGCGGAGCCGGCTCAACGTGGCCGCCGGTGTATCCGAAGAGGCCCTGAAGGAGATGGCTTTGAACGACGACCGGATCGGCAAATTCATCGACGGGAAACCTGTCCGCAAGGTCATCGTGGTGAAGAACAAATTGGTCAATATCGTCTGCTGAAGAGGATGAATTTGTTGTGAAAAAACACCGGGCATTCGGATATGCAACACTTTTTTCCGCCCTTATCTGGACGGCGGCGGGATGCGGATATCAATTCGCCGGAAGCGGGAGTTTTCCGGCCGGCGTGAAAACCATTTACATCGCCCTTTTCGAGAACCGGACCACGGAAACCGGTATCGAGACCGTATTCACGGATGACATGATCGATGAATTCATTCGGAGAAACGAAGAAGGCGTGGCCTCGGACAGGGAAAACGCCGATGCCGTCCTTTCCGGGGTGGTCGCTTACATGACCGTGGAAACAATTTCCCGGACCGATGCTTCCACCTCGGATGAGCGGCGGGTCACCATGACCCTCAGCCTGAAATTGAGGAACCGGCAAAACCGGGTCGTTTGGGCCGGGAACGTTTCGGAAAATGAAGCCTATTCCGTCGTGGCCGGGGATCGATTCGGAACGGATCGGAACCGCCGGGAGGCCATCGAGGTTTTGTCCAAACGCCTGGCCGAAAGGACTTATAACCGTCTTACCGCAGATTTTTAGAAGGGTCCGAGGGTCCGAGGGGTCGAACCCTTGGCCCCTTGAATCCTTGGACCCTCTCCGGCGCGGGGATCGCCGCGCCGGGATTATTTTTTTACGGCGTTGACGCGCCGCTCGAGGCGGGAAATCTTGCGGGAAGCGGCCCGCCGGTGTATGGCCGCTTTCTTGGCGCTCTTTGCGATGATGGATTTGGCCTCGTTGAGCTGCTTGGTGGCCAGCGCTTCGGGGTCCATGTCGGAACCCGCCGCTGTGTGGACGGATTTGATGACGTTTTTAACCCGGGTTTTGGCCGTTTTATTGCGCTCGCGCCGGTCTTCGTTTTGCCGTGCCCGCTTGATTGCAGATGGATGATTTGCCACGGATGCTCATGCCTCCTGTTTCTAATGTACGAATACCAAATATTCCGAAACTTCAGCCCCTTTTTTTCTCAAGGGAAAGAACGTTTCGACCCAATCAAATCAAAACCTCCATTTCTCAAAAAAGCCAATGACTGTCAATAAAAAACGTCATCTTCCAAATTCCATCGACTTCTTTTTCATTCCACCCGTCCGCCGGTTCTTACCCCATGGATGAAAGCCGCCGGGTCTTTCGGGCCGCCGGGGTGGTGGGCGGCGCCACCTTGTTGAGCCGGATCCTGGGGTTTGTCCGGGACGCCGTCATCGCGTGGATGTTCGTCCTTGAGCATCGCCTTCATCCCTGTTTTCACCGATGTGATGACCCGCCAGGGGCGGGCGGAAGCGTTTAAGCTGGTCCGGTCCGCCTTCCGGATCCTGGTTCTGGTCCTGGCGGTGGTGTCGGCCCTGGGGGTGTTGTTTTCTCCGTTCATCGTCAAGGGGATCGCGCCGGGATTTGCCCGGCTTCCGGAGAAAATGGCCCTCACCACGGACCTGACACGGATCGTGTTCCCCTATATCTTTTTCGTCGGGATCCTGGCCCTGTTCATGGGGGTCCTCAATGCCCTGGGGCATTTTGCCGCCCCGGCCCTGGCGCCCGCGGCCTTGAATCTGGCCGTGATCGCCGCCGTCTTTTTCCTTTGCCCGGTCATGGCCGAGCCGGTGCAAGGGCTTGCCGTGGGTGTGCTTCTAGGAGGCGCCCTCCAGGTGGCGATGCAGGGACCGGTGATCCTGAAAAAGGGGGTCCGCCTTTTCCGGAAAGCGCCCCTGTGGCATCCGGACCTCAACCGCGTGGGGCGGCTCATGCTCCCCACCGTCATCGGGGCGGCCGTGTATCAGATCAACATCTTGGTCGGCACCCTTTTGGCGTCTTTGCTCCCGGAAGGGAGCGTATCTTTTTTGTACTACGCGGACCGCCTCGTCCAGTTCCCCCTGGGGCTTTTTGCCATCGCCGCCGCCACCGCGGCGCTGCCGAGCCTTTCCCGGCAGGCGGCCGTCGGGGATTTCGAGGGCGTGAAAAAGACATTTTCGGATTCCATGACCCTGGTCTTTTTCATCACCCTTCCGGCCATGACCGGGCTGATCGTGCTGCGGGAGCCTATCATTGCCGCCCTCTTCGAAAGGGGGGCTTTCGGACCGGAATCCACGCGATTGACGGCTGTGGCCCTTTTATACTATGGTATGGGTCTGTGGGCGTTTTCAGCGGTGCGGGTGGTGGTTTCCGCCTTTTACGCCCTCCAGGACACGAAGACCCCGGTGTGGACGGCCGTGGTATCCGTTTTGGCCAACATGGGATTCGGCATTCTTTTGATGGGGCCCATGGGCCACGGGGGGCTTGCCCTGGCGACCTCCCTGGCGTCCATGGTGAACCTGGGGCTCTTGCTCCGGGCGTTGAGGGGGCGGCTGGGCGCCTTGGGTGCTAGAAAAATGGCGGCGTCCCTGCTGCGTTCGGCAGCCGGATCCGCGGCCATGGGGGCGGGGGTATGGTTCATCTATTTTGCGGGAATCCCGGAACGGTTCCGGAAGGGCCCGGAACTCCCAGCGTGCCTTGCACTGACCCTGGCATCCGGAATTGCCCTTTACGGACTCTTCTCCCTGATAACCCGCAGCCCGGAACTGAAACTTTTTGCCGCTTTTTCCAAAAAAGGCAGGGTAAAAAGTGACGAATAAACAAAAGATATTCCTTTCCCTTGCCGTGGTGGCACTCATTAATTTCCTTTTGCTCATCTTGTTCGGTGAAAAAGGATTCACCGACTACCTTTCCCTCAAAACCCAGAAACATAAAGTGCTCATGGAGAACGAAGCGCTTGTGAAAAAAAACATTTCCCTGTATCATAAGGTGGCACGGCTCAAAAATGATCCCCGATACATGGAATTCGTGATTCGCAAAGATCTTAAAGCCGTGGCGAAAGACGAAATCATCTTCAAAAAAAAACAAACCGGGAAGGAAAAAAGCGGCCTTGAGTAACGCCGATCCCTTTCGCACCGAGACCCTGGCCCGGATCTATTTTTCCCAGGGACGATTCCAGGAAGCGGCGGATATCTACCGTTATTTGATCCTCAACAAATCCGGAAACCGGCGCCTGGTGCCGGCTTTTCTGGAGGCGGAACAAAAGGCGCTGGAGAAGAGACGGTCGGACGTGATTGAAAAAACGGCCCGGTGGATCCGATTCTCGATGCGCTTGAAGGACCGGAAGCGGCTTGCCGGTGTGCAAAGGCGGTACCTGGCGGAAAGAAGTGTTTCAGTAATCGGCAAGAACCCGACAAAAAAGGAGGATGGATCATGATGCACCGGAGGAAAAGGCAATGGCGATGGTTGGGACTCGGGATCGCGGCGGTCTTCGCCCTGTCGGCGTTGGGGTGTGCCAGCGTATTATCGAAGCGGGACAAGTCTTCGGCCCAAAAAGATGTGCCCATGTACATGGATTTCGGGGACGTGATGATTCCCAAGGAGCTCAAAACCGTTAAGGACCAGACTTTCATCTACCGGACGGCCGGGCACACCAGCGGTGTGTTGACCCTCAGCGGCCGGGTGGAGATGAATTCGCTCATCGCCTTTTTCGAAAACAACATGACCAAGGACAACTGGAACAAAATCGGAGAATTCAAGTCTCCCCGGACGGTGCTTTTGTTCCAGAAGGAAAACCGGTATTGCGTCATCAATATCGTGGAAGGGACCTATGAGGCCAGGGTGGAAATATGGGTGATGCCGACCATGGTAGGAGAGACGGGGTTGTTGAAATAACAAAAGGGGCCAAGGGTTCAAGGGTTCGAGGGGCCGAGGGTTCAAGGGTTCGTGGGGCCGAGTGACGTGATTCCTTTTGTCACTTGACCCCTTGACCCCTTGGCCCCTTGAATCCTCTTATCACTTGGCCCCTCGAATCCTCAAACCCTTAAGTTAAGGTAGTCGAAAACAATGGCACACCCATTGGCGGGTAAAAATATCGTATTGGGCGTGTGCGGCGGCATTGCAGCCTACAAGAGTGCCGAACTGTTGCGCCTTATGGTAAAAAATGGGGCGTCGGTGCGGGTGATGATGTCGAAAAACGCCCATGAATTCGTGGGCCGCGTTACCTTTGAAGCCCTTTCGGGAACCCCGGTGTGCGGGGATCTCTTTGCTCCCGGCGGCGAAAGCGCCATGAAGCACATCCACTGGGCCGAGACCGCCGATGCCGTGGTCATCGCACCGGCCACGGCCGACATGATCGGAAAGTTGGCCGGCGGCATCGCCGACGATGCCCTGTCCACCTTTGTCATGGCCGTTACCGCACCGGTGCTGGTGTGCCCGTCCATGAACGTGAACATGTATCAAAGCAAGGCGGTGCAAAGAAACCTCGAGACCTTAAGGGCCGACGGATTTCGGGTGGTGGCGCCGGATGCCGGGGACTTGGCCTGCGGCGTTTTCGGCCCCGGCCGGCTCCCGGATCCTGCATACATCATGGACCGCCTCACGGCCTGTCTGACGCCGAAAGACCTGGCTGGACGGCGCATCCTCGTCACTGCCGGCCCCACGCGGGAGCCCCTGGACCCGGTCCGCTTCATCTCCAATCCATCTTCGGGGAAGATGGGGTTCGCCCTGGCAAGGGCGGCGGCGCATCGGGGCGCGGATGTCTTGTTGATCACCGGACCCACGCCCCTGGGCGACCCGCCGGGGGTCAGGACGCTCCGGGTGGAAACGGCCCAAGACATGGCCCGGGCCGTGTTCGAAACCGTGAAGGCGTATGCCATCGTCATCAAGACCGCGGCGGTCTCCGATTATCGGCCTGTCCAAGCCGCCGCGCAGAAGATCAAGAAGAAAAACGACCGATGGGTCCTGGAACTGGAGCAGACCACGGACATCCTCAAAGCAATCGGGAAGCAAAAGCAGGCGGGTCAAATCCTGGTGGGCTTCGCCGCGGAGACCGAAGACCTTGAGGCCCATGCCATGAAAAAGCTTCAGGACAAAAACCTGGACCTCATCGCCGCCAATTGCATCGGTGAGGCCGGCTGCGGATTCGCCGCCGACACCAACCGGGTCACCTTGTTTTTCAGGGACGGCCGCCGGGAAACCCTTCCGATCATGGAAAAGGAGGCGGTGGCCCATCTCCTGCTGGACAGGCTCCGTTCACTGGAACCGGCATAAGACGGCTGAACAGGAAAGATTTCATGGCCACGGAACCCCTTTTCCAGGAAGTGCTCCAAATCGTGGATGCCGCCGTCCTCACCCTGCGCCGCCTTTCCCGGTCCGGTCAAACCGGGTTCGACTGCAACGAGAAGACACGAAACGTCCTTAAGGGCTGGGGGAAGGGGGTCAGCGCCGGGGAGACACTGGAGGACATCCGCACCGATTTAGGGGATTGCCAACGGTGCGGCTTAAACGCCGGGCGAACCCGCATCGTCTTCGGAGCCGGAGATCCTGACGCCCGCCTCGTTTTTGTGGGGGAAGGCCCCGGCTACGAGGAAGACCGGCAGGGGGAACCCTTTGTGGGGGCCGCCGGCCGGTTGCTCACCAAAATCATCGGGGCCATGGGGTTGACGCGCGACAGGGTCTATATCTGCAACGTAGTCAAGTGCCGTCCCCCGGGAAACCGGAATCCGCTCCCGGACGAGATGGATCAATGCCTTCCTTTTTTGAAAAGGCAGATCAAAAGCATCCAACCCCGGGTAATATGCGCCCTGGGATCGGTGGCCGCCCATGCGCTCCTGGGCACGGAAGCCCCCATTTCGCGGCTCAGGGGCCGCTTTCATGACTGGGAAGGGATTCCGTTGATGCCCTCGTACCACCCGGCGTATCTGTTGCGGAATCCGGAAAAGAAACGGGATGTGTGGGAGGACATGAAGCAAATCATGGCCCTTCTCGATGGGAGCCGGAATGCGGGCTAAATTCCTGATCCTGCTTTTTTCCCTTTTGGGGCTGCTTGTCTTTCCGTCCCCCCGGGCGGCCCAAGGCAAGGCGGCGGCGGTCTTTGTGATTCCGGTGGCGGACGCCATCAGTCCCGGCACGGCCGGATTCATTAGCAGCGGAATCCGAAAAGCCGTTGAGGAAGACGCCGCCCTCATCGTCATCGAGCTGAACACCCCGGGAGGGCTTGCCGATTCCATGCGCGACATCGTCATGGCCATTTATAACAGCCGGGTCCCGGTGGCGGTTTTCGTCTCTCCCAGCGGGTCCCGGGCCGCCTCGGCCGGGGTCATGATCACCATGGCGGCGGACGTGGCGGCCATGGCGCCGGGTACGAACATCGGTGCGGCACACCCCGTGGGTGCCGGCGGGAAGGAGATCGACAAGACCATGGCCGACAAGGTCATCAACGATATGGTGGCCTATGTTAAAAGCATCGCCCAGAAACGGGGAAGAAATCCAAAATGGGCGGAAAAGGCGGTCCGGGAAAGTATTTCCGCCACCGAAACCGAGGCCCTCAAGGCCGGGGTCATCGACCTGGTGGCCAAGGACCTTGACGATTTGATCCGGAAGCTCGACGGCCGGAAGATCAAGGGGAAAGGGACCCTGGTCCTTTCAGATGCCCAAAAGGTCGTCGTCAAGGAAAACCTGCGGATCAAGATCCTCAAGACCATCAGCAATCCCAATGTGGCCTATATTCTCATGATGATCGGCCTTGCCGGGTTATACTTCGAGCTTTCCCATCCGGGCACCATTTTCCCCGGCGTCATCGGCGGTATCTGCCTCATCCTGGCCTTTTTCGCCTTCCAGGCCCTGCCGGTCAATTACGCCGGGATATTGCTGATTTTGCTGGCCATCATCTTTTTCATCCTGGAGATGAAGGTCGCCAGCTACGGCATGTTGAGCGTGGCCGGCATCGTTTCATTGCTCTTGGGGTCGCTCATGCTTTTTGGAGAGATGGAAAGCCCCGAGTTCCGCCTGGCCTGGGAGGTCCTCGTGCCGACCCTGACCGTGGTTTCGGGGTTTTTTGTGGGCGTGGCGGCCCTGGTCTTCAAATCCCAGGTCTCCCGGCCCAAGACCGGCGACCGGGGGATTGTGGGGGAGATCGGCGTCGTCAAAAAAGACATCGACCCCGAGGGAAAAGTCTTTGTCCATGGCGAACTCTGGAACGCGGTTTCCATAACGCCGATTCAAAAGGGCGTTAAGGTGCGGGTGATCGGGATTCAAAACCTGGTTTTGGAAGTGGAACCGGTTGATAAGGTGTGACATTTAAGATCCTTTGTCGGTATCGAAATCAAAATCAGGATCACTGTCGGGATCGAACAGTTTGGTGTTTCGCTTCTTCTCGATTTCGATTTCGATACCGATACCGATGCTTTTTATCGGCAATGAATCGCTTTAAATAAACAACAGAGGCCGAAGGAAGAACATGATTGCCCACTTCCGTCAATTAAAAAAGGAGTAAACGATGTTTACAGCCATTGCCATAGTGATCCTGGTGGTTTTTTTCCTTTCCACGGCCATCCGTATTTTGAACGAGTACGAGCGGGGCGTTGTCTTCCGTTTGGGCCGCGTCATCAAGGCCAAAGGGCCGGGATTGATCATCCTGATTCCCATCGTGGATAAAATGATCAAGGTCAGTCTCCGGCTGGTGGCCATGGACGTGGATCCCCAAGACGTCATCACCCGGGACAACGTGTCCGTGAAGGTCAACGCGGTCATTTATTTCCGCGTCATCAACCCGGTCAAGGCCATCATCGAGGTGGAAAACTACAATTATGCCATGTCCCAGTTGGCCCAGACCACCCTGCGCAGTGTCTGCGGCCAGGCGGAACTCGACGAACTCCTTGCCGAGCGGGAGAAGGTGAACACCGAACTCCAGGAGATCCTCGATGCGCAAACGGATCCGTGGGGGATCAAGGTGGCCACGGTGGAACTCAAACACATCGATCTTCCCTCTGAAATGCAACGGGCCATGGCCCGGCAGGCGGAAGCCGAACGGGATCGGCGTGCCAAGGTCATCAACGCCGAAGGGGAATTCCAGGCGGCCGCCAAGCTGGTCGAAGCCGCACAGGCCATTGAGGCTCATCCGGTGGCCTTACAGCTGCGCTACCTGCAGACCGTCCTGGAGATGTCCTCCGAAAGCAACACGACCACCGTCTTTCCGATCCCGCTGGATCTCTTCAAGCCCTTTTTTGCCGCCTTGAAGCCGCCGAGTCCGGAAGAAAAAGCATGACCCCGGGGGGTCAATTTCCGGAAAACCCCGTGTACTCCCGGATTGCCGGGCCGCAATGGAAGAAACAATTGACATATTCGGTTTAAATTGTTACATAAATTACCTTATGGGATCCCGTCGGCGGCGGGATCGGTATGCAGGAAGGCGGAAACGAACCCGGGCATCCTTGATCCGGAAGCATTGATTTGAACCGAGGGTCCTTTCGGTTTAAGACAGCGGGGGCAAAAGGCCTCCGCTCGTGCTTTGAAGAACGGCCGATACCAATATGCAGGGCGGGGTTTTATACCCCAGCCGAGGCGAGGACAGGCACGCCGAAAAAAACGGAGGCCTTTGAAAAATGTTCATTTTTGTTCAAGTTCAAGGAAGGCGAAAATTTTAACCACAGGAATACATTGAGTATTTCGAGGATTAAAATTTGAGCCTGACGCAGAAATTGGGCAAGAGCAAAAAGAAAAAAGAAGCCAAGGAAAAACCGCTCGACAAAATGACCGTCAAGGAGCTCCGGGAGATCGCCAAGGAGATGCCCGAGATCACCGGGGCCCATGGGATGAATAAGTTCGAACTCCTTTCGATCATCAAGGAAGTCAAGGGCATCGTGGACGAAGGCCCTAAAAGAGGAAACGGTTCCGTGCGGGCCCTGAAAACGAAAATCCGGGATCTCAAGAAAAAGCGGGCGGCGGCCCTTGAAACCCAGGATGCCAAGATGAGCACGATTTACCGAAAGCGGATCTCCCGGCTCAAGAAAAAGACCCGGAGGTCGGCTTGAGGGCGGTGGACCGCATAGAGAAAGCAGCGGGCATGCGCCCTTTTCCCGAAAACCGGATCGATCCGGCATGTCTGGCCTTTGATTTCGACGGGGTCTTCGCGGACACCATGCGCCTGTTTCTGGAGATCGCCCACCGGGAGTTCCGGGTGGACGGTATCCGGTATGAGGATATCACCGCCTACGACCTTCAGTCCTGCATCGACATGGATGCCCGTGTCATGGATGCGGTGCTCCTCCAGATCCTGGAAGGGAGCCACACCATTCCGTTACGCCCCATGGAGCAGGCGCCCCGGGTGCTTTCCCGGATCCTTGACCGGCAGTCCCCGGTCCTTTTTGTGACGGCCCGAAGCAATCCGGAACCGGTCCACAGATGGATGCAGGAGGTGCTGGGGAGTCATTCCAACCGTATCGAGGTCGTGGCCACCGGGACTTTTGACAAGAAAGCCGAAGTACTCATGGAACGCCGCATAGCCTACTTTGTGGAAGATCGACTCGAAACCTGTTTTGATTTGGACGCCGCCGGCGTGGCGCCCATTCTGTACCGACAGCCGTGGAACCGGGCCCCGCATCCCTTTGTGGAGGTGGGTTCCTGGGAAGAACTGCAAACCCTTATCGATCTGTAATGGGGACGAATCCATGGAGATCCAGGAGCTAAAAACCAGGGTCCGCCGGTTTGTGGAATCCTTATCCTCTGAAAAAGGATATTCCCTGCATACCTGCCGGGCCTACGAAAAGGATCTCTTGGAGTTTGTTCGATTCGTCTCGGAAAGTGCCTCCCGGGAAGCCTCCGGCGGCCAAGACCGGCCCGAAACCGGGGAAACCGTGAGCGTGACGGATATTCGCGCTTACCTGGCCATGCTGCACGCCAAGAACAAGAAGACCACCATCGCCCGGAAGCTGGCCGCCCTGCGCTCGTTTTACCACTTTTTGACAAAGCACGGCGCGGCCCGGACGAATCCGGCCAAGATGGTACGCACCCCCAAGCAGGGGCGGTTCCTTCCCACGCATCTGTCGGTGGATGATGTGTTCCGCCTCCTTGACGCTTTGGATACGGCGCACCTGGCCGGGTTGAGAAACCGCGCCCTTTTCGAAACCCTTTACTCCACGGGGATCCGGGTCTCGGAACTGGCGTTTCTGGACGTTTCCCACGTGGATTTTTCCAAGGGATTGATCCGGGTGCTGGGGAAAGGAAAGAAGGAACGCATCGTTCCCATCGGGAAAAAAGCCATCGATTCGATTTTGCGCTACCGGGAAAGACTGGAGCAAGAAGACGGGTTTCAAAAGATTCAAAAAGATGCCAAGGACCGTCCGTTGTTTTTGAACAAGGATTTCAAGCGGCTCAGCGTGCGGTCCATCGGCCGGATATTGGATCGGGTGGCCCGGGAGTGCGGGTTCCCCCTGCGGGTGCACCCCCATGCCTTGCGGCATACCTTTGCCACCCATATGCTGGATGCCGGTGCGGATCTGCGGGCCGTGCAGGAACTCCTGGGGCACCAGAGCCTTTCCACCACCCAGAAGTACACGCACTTGAGCATCGACCGGCTCATGGAGACCTATGACAAGGCCCATCCCCGGAAATAGCCCCCGTGTTGCATGAAAAACATGAACCCTTGGCTCCTTGAACCCTTGGCCCCTTGAACCCTTGAATCCTTGAACCCTTGAATCCTTGACCCCTTTGAAATAAGAATCAATCAGCAGGCTTGGGCCGAACAGAAGAATTCAATTTCTCAACAACGAAAGACCCGAAAACATGGATCACCCGGTCGCCGATATTCTGATTGAAGCACTCCCCTACATCCGCCGGTTTTCCGGCATGACGCTGGTCATCAAGTACGGCGGGCACGCCATGGTGGACGCCCAACTCAAGGAAGACTTCGCCCGGGACGTGACGCTGCTCAAGTTCATCGGCATCCATCCCGTGGTCGTCCATGGCGGCGGCCCCCAGATCAACACGGTCATGGACAAAATGGGGATGCAGCCCCGTTTCGTGCGGGGGATGCGCCTCACGGACGAAGCCACCATGGACGTGGTGGAGATGGTTTTGGGGGGAAAGATCAACAAGGCCATCGTGGCCCATATCAACCGGCACGGGGGAAAAGCCGTGGGCCTCACCGGAAAGGACGCCGGGCTCATTTTGGCGAAAAAGCTGCGCATCGTCCACCAGGAGGACACTGCCAAGCCACCGGAGATCATCGATCCGGGTCTGGTGGGAGACGTCACCCATGTGAACGTGGAGCTGATTCAGACCCTCGCCTCCCGGGGATTCATCCCGGTCATCGCACCGGTGGGGGCGGGGGAATCCGGAGAGACCTACAACATCAACGCGGACCTGGTGGCCGAAAAGATCGCCTCGGCCCTCAAGGCGGCCCGGCTCATCTTTCTCACGGATGTGGACGGGGTCCTGGACGCCGGCGGGAGCCTTTTGTCTTCTATTGATGCCGCGATGATCCCCCGGATGATCGCGGAAAAGACCATCACCGGGGGGATGATCCCCAAGATCGAATATGCCCTGGAAGCCATCGACAACGGCGTGGGAAAGGTGCAGATTATCAACGGAAAGCGCCGGCATGCCCTCCTCTTGGAGCTTTTCACGGACAAGGGCATCGGCACCGAGATCACGGCCGGAGCATCGAAGGAAAGGGATCAACTCCATGAATCCTCTTATTGAACAGGCGGATCGGGTCCTGGCCGCCACGTACAAGCGGCAGCCGCTCTTTTTGAAAAGCGGGCAAGGGTGTAAACTCCGGGACGACCAGGGCCGGGAATTTCTCGATTTTCTGGCCGGCATCGCCGTGTGCAGCCTGGGCCACGCCCATCCGCGGATCGCCGAAGCCGTTTTCGCCCAGGCAAAGACCCTGGTGCACGTCTCCAATCTGTACTATACCCAACCCCAGGTGGAGCTGGCGGCCCGCCTGGTGGAAAAAAGCTTTGCCGACAGGGTCTTTTTCTGCAACAGCGGGGCCGAAGCCAATGAAGCGGCCCTCAAGCTGGCCCGGCGCTTTTTCAAGGAAAAAGGACAGCCCCACCGGTATCGGGTCGTGGTCATGAAGCAATCCTTTCACGGCCGCACCATGGCCACCCTGTCGGCCACCGGGCAGAAAAAGATCCAAAAAGGATTCGAGCCCTTGCTGGAAGGATTCGATTTCGTGCCGTTCAACGACTTCGACGCCCTTTCCGGTGCCGTGGGTCCCGAGACCTGCGCCGTGATGCTGGAACCGATCCAGGGAGAAGGCGGCGTGCGTTGCGCGGATCCGGATTATCTTCAGGCGGTGCGCCGCCTTTGCGACGAAAAGGGCCTGCTCTTGATCTTCGACGAAATTCAGACCGGCATGGGCCGCACCGGGAAACTCTTTGCCTATGAGCAGTTCGGCATTGCCCCGGACATCATGACGCTGGCCAAGGCCCTGGCCAACGGGCTTCCCATAGGTGCAATGCTGGCCAAAGAAGCAACGGCCGAGGCCTTTGGTCCCGGTGTCCACGCCTCCACCTTCGGGGGAACCCCGCTGGTGTGCGCCGCGGCCCTGGAAGTCCTGAACATCTTCGAAGAAGAAAAGATCCTTCAAAAATGCACGGCCGTGGGGGCTTACTTCAAAGACGCCCTCAAAGGATTAAAAGAGCGGCATTTTTCCGTGGTGGATGTCCGGGGGATGGGGCTTTTGCTGGGGATGGAACTCGACAAAGAAGGGGATCCCCTGGTGGCGGCGTGCCGGGAGCGGGGATTTTTGATTAACTGCGTCCAGGGTAACGTGCTGCGCTTCGCCCCGCCGCTGATCATCGACACAGGCGCCGTGGACGCCCTGATCCGGTGCATGGATGACGTGCTTGATGAAAGCGAAAAAGCACAATAACATTAGAGGGTTCGAGGGTTCGAGGGTTCAAGGGGCCAAGGTTACAAGAACATTAGGACAGAGTTTGTCAAAATCGAGACCGGGTTGGTATCGAAAACAGCATGTTGAAGTGATTTGGGAGATAAAAGCAGGCAAAATGTTGAAGTGATTTGGGAGATAAAAGCAGGCAAAAAAGAAAAAGAAAAAAGTCATTCAAGGGGGGAACACCCATGAAAAAAGATATTTTAACGCTGCTGGACGTATCCGCCCGGGAAATGGACGCCCTTTTCGAGACCGCCATCCGCCTCAAGGCGGAAAAGGCGACCGGAACCGCCGGGTTCCCCCTGGCCGGGAAATCGTTGGGACTTCTTTTCGACAAGCCTTCCACACGGACCAGGATCAGCTTCGAGGCGGCCATGATCCAGCTCGGGGGAACCCCCATTTTCATTGGGGCCGCCGATTCCCAGATTTCCCGGGGGGAGCCTGCCCGGGATACGGCCCGGGTCTTGTCCCGCTACCTGAACGCCGTA
>JAFDGC010000075.1 GCA_019309485.1 Deltaproteobacteria bacterium
AACGCCTCGCCGGGGCCGAATCTTTCTTAAAACAGGAACTGGAATCGGATCTGGCCAATGAAAAGAAGCGCCTGGCGAACCGAACGGGCAAAGACAACCGAAACCTTCCGGACGCCATCCGGTTGATTTCCGATGATGCCGCCCGCATATCCGCCCTCCGGCTCCTGGGGCTTGCGGCCCTGGCCGAATCCACAGCCGATGAAGCGGTCCGGAACCCGGAAAACACCGCGCTTCGCCGTCGATACCGGGAAACGATGGACCGGTATGCGGCCCTTCTCAACAGACTGCAAAATCGACGGTTTTCGGGAGCCGCTTTCGATCTTTTCTCCCTGTTCGGACCCAGCGTCTATGAGGCCATCGATGTCATGGAAACCCTGCCCGGAAAAACCCGGTTCGTGCGCATCTATAAAACCGCCGGGGCACCCGGTCCGGTCATCACGTTCACCCTCACGCCGGACCGGGTTTCTGGCCGCCTGTCTGCCTCCTTGAAGGCCGCCCTCGGGGATCTTTCTTCTTTGGAGACTGCCGCGGATTATCTGGCCGTTGATTACCCGGAAGACATTTCCGCGTCCGCTCCCGGCGCTTTCTTCGATTCCAACCTCGTCTTCAATGCGGCCCATTTCATGCGGTCCATGCACCATAAAAAAGTGTTCAAACGGCGCGTCGTTCGCATCTCTTCTTTGTCTTCCGCGGATCCTCTGGAAACCCTTGACGAAAAAACACACTCCGGGTTCCATGTCCTGGTGGTGGACACCCCGGTTTTACTGGCCCAGCACGTCCCCACACGACCCGGGGCCTTTTCCTTTCCTTTTACGGCCATCGAACTTGAAAAGGGACGGCGCCTTTCCCTCCTGCCGCTGTTGAACCGCCTCGATCATGCCTCCTGTGTGATCCTGACCGAAACGGCAATGGAAGACGCCTACTGGATCGGACACCTCTTTTCCATTTACGGCTGCCCCACCCTGATCTTTCCGCTCCGCCCGGCTCCCGATGACCCTTTCCCCGGAGCGTTTCTGGATGCCTTTGAAACGCACACGGCACGTCAGGCTTTGAACCTGGCGGAATCGAAAACCCGCAGTGCTGGAAGGCGGATCTTGATCGGCTTTCCCGGCATGACGCCGGAGGAATCCCGGATCTTTGCCCGGACCCATTTCGAATCCTACGTGAAACGCGCAAAACGGGCCTTTGACCGGAAAGCCTTCGGCGATGCCCGGATTCTGGTTGAAAACGCCCTCGAAATCGCCTCCGAATCAGATGCCTTCCACGACTATCTCCCGGCCCTTTACACGTTTGCCCGGGAAAGCGCCTTTCTATCCGGAGATCGCCGGGCCGCACTGGAATTCGCCCGACAGCTGGTCCGGTTCCTGGAAACCAGCCGGCCCGATTCCCCGGACCATGCCGAAGCCCTCTTGCGCCTCGGGCTGATCCAGGCCCATCTGGAGATGTTCGCCGTGGCAGCCGAAACCATGGCGTCGGCCCTTGAAATTTATCAGAACCTGGAGTTATCCCCCGAACAGGCGGAAACCCTTTCGGAAATGGCCTGGGTGGCCGAGCAGTCCACGGATTATGAGCGGGCCCTGACCTATTTCGAGTCCTCGGTTTCACTGGCGAAAGATTCGGATCCCCGGTGGCGCCTGGGAGACCGGTTCCGGAACATCGGGAGGATATACGATCTGCGGCTGAGCCGATATCCAATTGCCATCACCCACTATGAAAAAGCCGCCGAGCTGTATCGTCAAGGAGAACAAACCCCGGAATCCCGGGCGAGGATCGCCCAGGCGCTCCTGGATATCGGCCGGTGCTATCGGCTTCTGGGAAACCTGTCCGAGGCGGAAACCTATTACGAAGAATCCATGAAGCGGGTATCCGCGCTTCCGGAAGAAGATGCCCTGCGCTCCAAAATTCTCATCGAACAGGCCAATAATGCCTGGTACCGGGCCCGATATGAAGCGGCCTTCCGCCTCAAGCAAGAGGCCTGGAACCTGGCCGTTGAAAAGGATCTCCCCCTCATGCAGGTCGTTACCCTGAACACCTCCGGTCTGTTATGGTGGGCCCTGGGCGACAATGAAAAGGCGCTGAGCGATCTCCACCAGGCCCTTGAATCGGCGAAAGGGCTTCCTCACCGCCAGGACGAAGTCGCCACCACCTGGAACAACATCGGCATGATCCTTCGGGAAACCGGACGGTTTCAGGAAGCCCTGGAAGCCTTTGAAAATGCACTGGCCATCGACACGCGTCTCAAATCGCGCTGGGCGCTAGCCTATGATTATCGACACATCGGGGTGACCCGTCTGAAAATGGGCCGAATTCAAGATGCCCTCCCCCTTCTGAAAAAGGCCCTGCAGGAAGCCAGGGCCATCGGAAACCGGATCCACGAAGCAAAGGCGCTCTTGGATCTGGCCGATGCCAGGTTTACAGTCCGGGAGTTGTCCGAAGCCGGCCGTCTATACGAGGAAGCACTGGCCCTGTCCCGACGCCTTGCCGTCCGGGAAATCGAATGGCGATCCCTCTATGGGCTGGCACGCGTGAAGGAAGCCACGCAACCGGATGACGCCATCCGGCTTTTAAAGGAAGCGATGGACATCATCGAATCGATCCGCTCCAACATCCGGATCATCCGGCTCAAGGACGGCTTTTTGTCCAACAAAATGATGGTCTATGAAACACTTTGCCGGCTTCTGGCCGATTCCGGAAGTCCGGTGGAAGCGTTCGAGACCGCCGAACGGTCCCGGAGCCGGAATTTCATCGATCTTCTGGGAAGCCAGTCCCTTTCCCTGGACCCGGCCGTCGATGGCCGGCTCTATGATCGATATCATGGCCTCAAGGAACGTATCGAATCCCTTAAGCAGCAGGTCGCCCAGGAGACGGATGAAAAAGAGCGGGAAAGACACGAAACCTTACTGAAAAAAGCGACATCGGCCCTTGAAACGGTCATGCTGGAAATCCAGGCCGCAAACCCCGCGCTATCCTCCCTGGTGGCCGTTGAGCCGATCCGGGCTACGGACCTGCAGGTCCTTATCGAACCGGGTACCGCCTTGCTTTCGTATTATCTTTTGGAAGACGAACTTTTGTGCTGGCGAATCCTCCCCGAAGACATCCGCCTTTACCGCATTCAAGCGAATCGAAAAGACCTGGGAGAAGCGATTCTCGAATTCCGCCGGCGCATCCAAAACCTGGAGCCCTTTGAGGCCCCGTCCAAACACCTTTTCGATACCCTGGTGAAGCCCGTACTTTCAGGTCTCGAAGGCGTCAAACAGTTGGGCGTGATTCCCCACGGGCATTTGCATTATCTTTCCTTTGCCGCCTTGTTCGACGGAACCGATTTTTTCATCGATCGATTCCCCTTGTTTTATCTTCCCTCGGCATCGGTTTTGAAATATACGGTGGAAAAGCGCGTTCCGGGAAAGAACCCGGATGTCCTGGCCATCGGAAACCCGGATTTGGGAAACCCCACTCTGGATCTGCCTTTTTCGGAATACGAGGTCAATTCCATCCAATGGAATTTTCCAAAAATCACCATCCTGACAAAGGAACGGGCCACGGAGAAATGGGTGGTTGACAATATCGACCGTTTTGGAATAATTCACCTGGCCTCCCACGGCGAATTCGACCCCGTCAATCCGCTGCTCTCCGCCCTCAAGCTCGCCAGGGAAGGCTCAACGGACGGGAATCTGGAGGCCGCCGAGATTTTCGGGCTGAAGCTCTCGGCGGATCTTGTGGTCCTGAGCGCCTGCCAGACCGGCCTCGGGAAGATCACGACGGGGGATGACGTGATCGGGCTCAATCGTGCGTTCCTTTACGCCGGGACCCATGCCGTCATCTCGAGTCTGTGGCGGGTCAGCGATATTTCCACGGCCATGCTGATCAAGTCCTTCTACCGTCATTACGTGGAGAAGAACAAGGCGGAAAGCCTGCGCAGCGCCGCCCTGCACGTGAAAAACCGTTTTCCCCACCCGGGATACTGGGGCGCGTTCACGCTTGTCGGAGATTACCAATAAGGGGAAAGGGACCGCCTCTTCCAGGGCAGGCAGGGACGAAAGGAGAAGGGAAAGAACATGCGCGTGCATCTGATGACAACAGTCATTTTGCTTTTTAACCTGGTCATCGGCACGGCCACGGGATTGTCCTTTCAACAAATGTGGGTTTCTTCTTTCGACGCCAAACTCAAGGCCGATAAGACCGCGTCTTCGGAAACCCTGGCCGTCCTGAAAGTCGGGGATGCCCTCACCGTACAAAGCGAAGAAGGCCGCTGGTACCGGGTAACGACCACGGACAGGAAAAAAGGATGGATCTACCGGGGAAAAGTCTCTTCGGAACCTCCCCGGGCCGCCGGTGAAAACGGTGACGGCGATTCGGTGGGCAAACTCTTGACCGGGCTCACCGGAACCCGTATCGGATCCGGAGAAGTCGATACTTCCCGAAGCATGCGGATGCTCTCCGTGGAAGACAAGAAGAAAAAAGCGTCAGGGCCGGAACAGGAATATGAGGCGGCACTGGAATCCGTGCTTTCCCGGCGGATACCTTACGCGCGCGTGGACCAATTCCTTCAGAATGGAAAAATCGGGGAATACGCCCCGTAAGAGGAACGCCTTTTTATGGATAACTTCATCATTTCAAAAAAAGAGCCGCCATCGTTTTTCGGAAAACGACGCCGCCTGATAAAATGGCTCGCTCTGGCGCCCGTCGCCGTCGTCCAGCCGGCCCTGGCCGTTGATTTGTTGAAACTTCTCGAACCCAAGAAGGATTCCACGGGGAAGGAAGGCCCCAGCGATCTGGAAAAGGTCCTTCAAATCCTGCAAGGGGCTGGCGATATCATCGGCAGCAGCATTGATCTCGACTACGAATCCGAAATGGTCATCGGAAAGAGCGTGGCCCTGGAAGGATTCAAGCGTTACGGGCTTCCCGTAAAAGACGACGCATTGCAAGACTACGTGAATCTGGTGGGACAGGCCGTGGCCCGCAACTTCAAGCCGCCGGAAAGAAACTACTACTTCGTCGTTTTGAAAAGCGAGGTCTTCAACGCCGTTTCCTGCCCCGGCGGAATCATTTTCATCACTGCAACGCTGATGAAACACCTTGAAGACGAATCCCAGTTGGCCGGGATCCTGGCCCACGAGGTGGCCCACGTGAACCTCAAGCACGCACTGCAATCCATCCGCAGGGCCAAGTTTTTCGAGGGCATCGGAAAAATCACCGTGGCCACGGCCAAAGTGGAGAAAAAAGAACAATACAAGAACATGATCAACGATCTCCAGACGGTCCTGTTCGATAAAGGACTCGATCAGACCATGGAGTATGAGGCCGACCGATACGGCATGGAGATCGCCTACCGCACCGGATACCAACCCCTGGGCTTCATCAAGGTGCTGGAAATGCTCAGCCGGAACGAAGCCGGTGCCGTCAAGAAAGGATCCTGGTTTTCCACCCATCCGCCCCTTTCCCAGAGGATCCAACGATGCCGTGAAAAGATTAAAGAATATCCGGATGCAGCTTCCCTGGCAAAGGTGGCCCCGCGTTTCCTCGAGTATCGAAAACGGCTTTAAGACCGCCGGAAAAAATATCTTTGAACGGAGTTGAGATGCCGTCTGCCCGTGCCTTTCACAGATCCCGGATCCAGCGCCTCCGAAAGGCCATGAAAAAAGAACATATCGACACTTTCATGGTCCTCTTCCAGGAGAACCGGCGGTACCTCAGCGGTTTTACCGGGGAAGACACCCAGTTCGACGAGTCCGCCGGCGCCCTGTTCATCACCGGAGAGCAACAGGTCCTGGCCACCGATTTCCGCTACGACACCCAAGCCCGATCCGAAGCCCCCCTTTTTGAGGTTTTCCGCTACCGGGAAGGGTTGGCCAAGGTGTTTCCCGAAATCCTGAAATCGCTGGGGACCGAACGGCTCGGGTTCGAAAGCATCCGAATGTCCGTTATGGAACGCCGGCGGATGGAAGATCACTTAAAGAAGGCAAAAATGAAAGTGGAACTGGTCGCGACGGCGGGCCTGGTGGAGCAAATCCGAATGGTCAAGAGCGCGGCAGAGACTGCAGTGATTCGGAAAGCGCTGCGCCTTGCGGAGAACGCCTTTGAGCGCATTATTCCTCTTCTCAAACCGGGGATCAGCGAAAAAGAAGCGGCGTGGGCCCTGGAAAAAGAAATGCGGGAATCCGGGGCCGAAGGGGTTTCCTTTCCCGTCATCGCCGCCTTCGGGGAAAACAGCGCCCTGCCCCATGCCATCCCCGGTGACCGACCTCTCAAGGCCGGTGAACCCGTTCTCCTTGATTGGGGCGCCCGGCTGGACGGCTACTGCTCCGATATCTCCAGGAGCTTTTGCATCGGAAAACCGGATGCCCTTTTCAAAAAGATCTTTCGAGCAGTCCACGACGCCCAAAAAAAGGCCATCGAGGCCATCCATGCCGGTGCAAGCACCCGGGAGGTGGACCGGGTCGCCCGTTCTCTTATCCACCGGAGAGGATTCAAAGGGCGCTTCGGGCACGGTCTCGGACACGGCGTCGGACTGGCCATCCATGAAGCCCCGCGGCTGGGTCCGGCGGCCAAGGACACCCTGATCGCCCCCGGCATGGTATTCACCGTGGAACCCGGGATCTACATCCCCGAATGGGGCGGCATCCGTCTTGAAAACATGGTGTTCGTCAAGAAAGGCGGGGCCGAAGTCCTCAATCGTCTCCCCATCGAAATCGGCATTTAAATCCCCACAAACGCGCAGGGGTATTCGTACGGCGTCATTTGATATTTTCGCCCTATAACATCCTACAGCTCTTCGTAGGGCGGTATTTTATATGCCGCCGAAAAATGACCGTCGCTCTCCGACGGGCCTGTCCGCGCCCTGGCGGGAGTGTAAAACCCCGCCCGACAATAATGCCTGTACATTAAAATGCGGGGTTTTCGGAAACCGCTTCCGTAAAAGCGGCCAACTGCTCCGGTGTCAAGACTTCGGCAATGCCGCGCCACACCGGTTCCTTTCCTGGCAGAACGCGCGCCACCCTGGTATCCGGCGCCAGCAAATCGATTTTTTGCCCAAGCTCTTTTTCCACCACCGCCTCGATTCCATGACGGGTCAGCGCTTCCGATGGGGCCCGGACAACCGTTGCATCCTGAAAATCCGGGGGATGAAGCACCACCCGTGAAGATCCGGGCGGAAGATAAATGGCGCCCGTGGCAAAATCCACCGCGAATGCAATGATCCCGGGAATGAAAAAGATCAGCAGCCCGAGACCGTCCAAGACCGCAACACCCACATCGATTCTTCCGGCCGGCTGTCCGCGGCGCTCGGGATAAAGGATCGTTCCGCAGGATATCACGGTCCACGCAAAAAAAAGTACGACCAAAAGGGAGATCCCGCGTATGAA
>JAFDGC010000021.1 GCA_019309485.1 Deltaproteobacteria bacterium
TGGATCGCCGCGGACAGATCCTTGACCGGAAAGGCCAGATAGGCGCCGTTGACCCCGGTGGCCGCCAGGGCGCGGTTATGCATGACCGGACTCAAGCTGTGGCCCACCGGATTTCCGATGACGCCGAAAAGCCGGGTTTCGGCATCCAGGAGGCGGGGACGAAATTGCAGGCTTGACAGGGCCGCCTCTTTCTCCGGGATAAATCCTTCCAGAGCCCTTTCCGCCTGGATTGTTCGGGAGGCGTCCATGAGGATGCCCAATATCCCCTCGAGGTCCTTCCTTGTTAAGGGTCCCGGGTTTTTGTCCACCAGGCGCCGGAGAATTTCCTCTTCCCGGACAGGATCCACGATGCCTTCCCCGTGTGCTTTCTTGATCTTTCCGATACGGCAGGCGATCAAGAGGCGGGCGTTGACCAGATCCAGGATCGTTTCGTCAACGGCATCGATGGCCTTTCGGCAATGGAAAAGCGCCTCCGGTCCCGACGAGACGGGTTTATGCATCGGGATTCACCTCCTGTACCCCTTTTTTGAGCGTTTCCAGTGAAACAGGTTCCGTCCGGGCGTTTCCCAGACGGTCCAGAAAGACGAAATGGACCACGTCCCCTTCCCGTTTCTTGTCCTTTTCAAGTGCGTCAAAGAGCCGGTCCGGTGCCGTATCCACGGCCGTTGGCAATTCCAGTGCCTCCAGCAGCCGAATCAATCTGCGGGCCTCGGCCCTGTTCAGCAATCCCCTTTGCACGGAAAGTTCGGCGGCCATGACCATGCCGATACTCACCGCGTGACCGTGGGGGAGCCCAGTGAGGGCTTCCACGGCGTGCCCGAAGGTATGCCCGAAATTGAGTTTTCTCCGCTGTCCGGATTCCCTTTCGTCCACGGACACGATGGACGCTTTGATTCCGGCGGATTCATAAATAAGGGTTTCAAGGATCGATGGATCCCGGGCCAGGATTCGGCGGGTGTGGATCTCCATAAAGTCCACAAGAGATGGGGAGGCAATGACGGCATGCTTGAGGATCTCGGCCAATCCGCAGGAGTATTCCTTTGGCGGCAGTGTCCGGAGCACCCCGGGATCGCAAAGGACGAATTCAGGCTGGCGGATGGTGCCGATCATGTTCTTGTAGCCGTTGAAATTCACCCCGTTTTTCCCTCCGATGGCCGCATCCACTTGAGCCAGGAGCGTGGTGGGGGCAAATCCGAATCGGATCCCCCTGAGGAAGGTGGCAGCCACAAAACCCGCCATGTCGCAGACGATTCCCCCGCCCACGCCCGCCAGAAAATCGGAACGATCCATTTTCAGTTCCATGAGGCGGGTGTATACATCGCCGGCGGTTTTCAGGGTTTTGACGGCTTCCCCGGTGCCGATGGAAATAACAGGCGCTTCCGGAAGCCGTTTTCCGTAAATGTTGTAAACCGTGGAATCCGTAAGGATGACGAAACGATCACAGGGAATGCGGGAAGCCAAATTCTCCAGGGATTCCCCGATAAAAATCCGGGAAAGTCCCGGGTATCCGTTGATCTGAATTTCGGGCAGCATGGTTAGGCGACCATGGGAGTCCGGCTGAGCCGGGCATGGGTTTCCGTCATGAGGGTTTCCGTGGTTTCCCAGGAGACGCATTCATCAGTGATTGAAACGCCGTAGCGGAGGGTATCGCGACTGCCGTTGAACTTCTGGTTTCCTTCCCGCAAATTGCTCTCCAGCATGAGGCCTATGATGGCGTCGTTCCCCAACTGATGCTGGGTGACGACATTTTTCCACACCACGGGTTGACCCTGGTATTTTTTCATGGAGTTGGCATGGGAACAGTCCACCATGATGGCTTCGGGGAGCCCCTTTTCGATGAGTTTGAGCCGGGCTTCTTCGAGAGTGATGGGGTCGTAATTGGGGCGCTTTCCGCCCCGCAATACAATATGTCCCCAGGGATTTCCGGCGGTTTTTACCACGCAGGTGGTCCCTTCCTGATCGATGCCCAGGAAACCCTGGGGGGTCCGGGCGGCCAGCATGGCATTGATGGCCGGCGCCAGGTTCCCGTCGGTGCTGTTTTTGAATCCCACCGGCATGGACAGCCCGCTGGCCATTTCCCGATGAATCTGGGATTCGATGGTTCTCGCGCCCACAGCCGCCCAGCAGATGAAATCCGCAATGTATTGGGCCGTGATCGAATCCAAAAACTCGGTGGCCGTGGCAAGCCCCATCTCGGTGATGGAAAGGAGCAGCTGCCGGGCCCTGCGCAACCCCTCCGACATGTCACATGTCCCGTCCAGTGCAGGATCGTTGATAAACCCCTTCCACCCCACCGTGGTCCGGGGCTTTTCGAAATAGACCCGCATGACCAAAAAAAGCGTTTCTTCCACCCGTTTTTTCAGGGCACAAAGTCGCCTGGCGTACTCCAGGGTCGCCTTTTCGTCATGAATGGAGCATGGTCCCACGATGACCAAAAGCCGTTTGTCCTGTTTGCACAGGATACGCTCAATGGTCTTGCGGCCTTCCGTCACGCACTCGGCGGTCCGTTCACTGATGGGAATCCGCCCTTTTAAAAGGCTCGGGGGCATCAGGGGACGGTAGCCTCTCACTCTCAAGTCGTCTGTCGGTTTCATCCTGCGTGTCCTTTATATGTTGCGGTTCAAAAAACAAAAAAGCCGTGGGGGTTTTAAGTCCACCCACGGCTTTTATTTTTTATTTTAAAGGTTCAATGCATCAACCCATGGGCAGACTACTCCTTTTAAAATAAAAGTAATAAAAGCACTGCCAGGATCGATGAGTATGCATCATAAATTTCCTTTAACCGATTCTGGGTCTGTATCCGAGGAACGAATCCATTGTCAAGAAAAAAATCGCCTGACAAAACGCATCCAGGGATTTGAGCGGAACGCTTCCCACAAGCCCCGCCCTGAAGGGCGGGGGGCTCCACACATTCGACACAAAATAAGCCTTCCGAAAGCGGGGGGGCATTTTTCCCTTGACAAAATTACCTCATGTTTTACGATGATTATGTAGCATAGATTCGGTGAACCGGCGCCAGGGATGGGCCAGTCGGAATTCCGAAGCGTTCGCCTTTTTACCGAGATTCCCGCAAACAGAACGCTCCAGTGACTTCACGGTGTTCGCTTTTTCCTTCCAAGCCGCGCCCTTTCCCCGCTTTTATGGCGTCAACGTCGCCCATGAAATAAGGAGGAAAGGAGGACCCCATGGGTTTCAAAGACCTGTTTCTTCCAAAAATCGCCCACTCCAACCCGGAAGTCCGGAAAAAAGCCATTTTGAAGGAAAACAACCCTGAACTTCTAAAGCGGGTGATCGAAAACGACTCGAACCCCGACGTGGTGGAGACGGCCAAAAAGCGGCTCAAGGAACTCAAGGCGTAACACATCGAGAAAACGTGTCGAGCCCTACCGCCCTGAAGGACGGGGCTTAGCGGTAAGAAAAAGACCCATTTTAAGACCGCTTCCCTTGGGTCCGTCTTAAAAAGCGGGCCCGGGGGAAGTGTTCCGATCAATACTCGGCGGCTGACTTCCCGCAGATCGCCGAAACCTCTACATCCGCGTCTTTTGGAAGACGGGAGACTTCCAGGGTTTCCCGGGCAGGCGGTTTTTCTCCGAAATAGGCGGCATACGCCGCGTTGAACCGGGGGAAATCCTCCATGTTCTTCAGAAAACAACTGCACTTCAAGACATCCTGCAGCGTCAATCCCGCCGCCTCGATTACGGCCGTCAGGTTTTTCAAAACCTGTTTGGTCTGGGTTTCGATGTCGCCGCCGATGAAATTCCCGGTCTTCGGATCGATGGCGATCTGCCCGGAGACAAAGAGCAAGTCCTTGTAGGCCACGCCCTGGGAATACGGGCCGACGGCGGCTGCCGCCTTGTCTGTAGAAATGATTTTTTTCACGGCATTCTCCTTTGGCTGAGGATTGGCGTTATTGTTCCCTTTTCGGCGGCCTGCTTTAAAGCCGCGTGAGTTCGTCTCTTTCCACGTGCGGCCAGGGGACCGAAACCCCGTCTTTTCGGGCATCCACACCCGAACCGGGTGACATGACCTCTCCGATGCAGGCCACCGGTATACCGGCCGATGCAAGCTCTTTTTCCAGTGCTTTGCCATCTTCCGGGCTGCAGACAATCAGCAGGCTTCCAGAGCCGATGAGTCCCAGCGGGTTCAATCCCATGGCCCGGCAGATGGTTTCCGTCTCCGGGTAAACGGGAATCCGATCCATTTCGATACAAAGCCGTCGGCCTCCGGCAATGCTCAACTCCCGGACCGCCGTTGCCAATCCGCCTTCGGTGACATCATGCATGGCATGCACCCCCCGATAAGCGGAAGCGATGGCGGCCTCTTTTAAAATACTGATTTGAAAGATCAGGTTCCGGCATTGTTGCACCCGGGTCTCCGGCATTCCCATTTCCCGGAGACGATCCGGAAATTCCCTTGCGATGATGGAAGTACCTTCCACCGCCACGGATTTGGTGAACAGGATCTTATCCCCTGTTTTCATGTTTCTTTTATCCTTGAACCGGTCCCTGGAAAGGGTCCCCGTCATCATCCCGGTCACCACGGGGCGGGTTACGGCCTCGGTGATCTCCGTGTGTCCCCCCACCAGAGAGATGCCGCATTCCCGGGCCGCTTCCGCCAGTTCCCTCATCACCTCCCGGATTTCCCATGGGACGGTACCCGGGGGGAACAACAGTGTGGTCAGGAACCACCGGGGAACGGCTCCGGAGGCGGCGATGTCGTTGGCGTTCACCGCCACCGCGTACCGTCCCAGGGATTCCGTGACAAAGGTAATGGGATCCGACTTGAGCACGATATGATTCCTCCCGGAGCCCTCCACCACCGCCACGTCCTCCCCCACACCGGGATATAGGAGCACCGAGGGATCCTCCCGAGGAAGGGATTCGAGAAAGGTCTCCAACATTTCGTTGGGGAGCTTGCCGGGGGCCAGCGGGATTCCCAGCCGTGCGATGGCGCAAAGCTCGGTAAGGCACGAAATGGTGAAATCACTCCGGGGATCATGGGGATCCGGAGGGTCTCCGTTTTTCAGCAACACCGTCCAGGCCCCGGCCCGATTCCCGGCTTCCACGTCAAAGATGAAATCCCCCACCATGAGGATCTCCCCGGGCGAAACGGAAAGTTTTTGAGCCGCCAGAATGACCGAGTCCCGGCTCGGCTTGGGGGGGACGGCTTCTTCTCTTGTAAGGATCACGTCGAAATCCGAAGGGGCGATCCCCTTGAAGTTTTCAAGGCTGCGCAGGATGGAGCGCCGGCTGTTTCGACTGAGAATCCCGATTTTGAGTTCCATGTCCTTAAGGAAGCGGATCACTTCCTCGGCCCCTTCATTGGGAACGGATTCGGCCGCTGCTTGGGCCTCGAATGCCTCCAGCATCCGATGGGCGTGTTTCCTTTCCGGTTCCCCGGACAGGGTTTCGATGAATTCCAACAGGGGACGATCCACAGGACATCCCATGGCGTTTTTGATGGCCGGGAAATCCAAAGCACCCGGGCGGGTAAGGGTCCCGTCGAAATCAAAAAGAACGGCCTTGATCCGGAATGTTTTGGGTTTCACGAGGCTTCCTGGGATGGGGGCAGTATAAAAATTTTCACCGCGTCATCTTGGATTTAATGGAGGATCTGGCTCAAGAACAGCTTTGTCCGTTCGTGTTTAGGATTTTTGAAAAATTCCTCCGGTGTATTGCCCTCCACGATCCGCCCGAAATCCATGAAAAGGACCCGGTGGGCCACGCTTTTGGCAAATCCCATTTCATGGGTCACCACGATCATGGTCATCCCTTCCCGGGCCAAGTCTATCATGACATCCAGAACTTCCTTGATCATTTCCGGATCCAGGGCCGACGTCGGTTCGTCGAAGAGCATGACCTTCGGGCTCATGCACAGGCTCCGGGCAATGGCCACCCGCTGCTGCTGGCCCCCGGAAAGCTGTCCTGGGTATTTGAGCGCCTGTTCGGCGATATGGACCTTTTCCAGGAAATGCATGGCCAATTCCTCGGCCTCTTTCCGGGGCGTTTTACGCACGTAGATGGGGCCCAGGGCGAGGTTTTCCAGGATGGTCAGATGCGGGAACAGGTTGAAGTGCTGGAAAACCATTCCCACTTCCTGGCGGATGCGTTCGATGTTTTTGAGGTTGTTGGTCAATTCAATGCCGTCCACGACGATCCTGCCCCGCTGGTGTTCCTCAAGGCGGTTGATGCACCGGATCAGGGTCGATTTTCCCGATCCGGAGGGACCGCAGATGACAATGCGCTCCTGTTTTTTCACCGTGAGATCGACGCCCTTGAGGACGTGAAAATCGCCGAACCATTTGTGCATGTCGACGATCTCGATCATCGCCTCTTCTTCCGGGAGCCGGCTTTCCGGCGGGGCCGTCGCTTCGTTCACCATTTCCTTTTTCATGTTTCCCCAAGCCGAACGCGGCGGAAAAAAATCCACCCGCTCCGGCGATTCAAGAGGTTGTTAGTCCCTGGAGAGCTCCCTTTCCAGTTTTCGGCTGTAGTTGGCCATGGAAAAACATCCCAGGAAATACAAAAGTGCGATAAAAATATAGGCTTCCTTGCTGAATCCCATCCATTCGGGGTTGGACAATACCGACTGGGTCGTCTTCAACAGGTCGAACAAGGCTATGATCACCACCAGGGACGTGTCCTTGAAGGCGGAAATCAGGATGCTCACCGTGGGCGGGATCACGATCTTGAGGGCCTGGGGGAGGATCACCAGGCGCATTGTGAGATAGTAATTCAACCCGATGGATTCGGCCGCTTCGTACTGGCCCCGGGGGATGCCCTGCAGGCCGCCCCGCACCACCTCGGCGATATAGGCCGCAGTGAAAAGGATGATGGCCACCTGGGCCCGGAGAATCTTGTTGATGGTGATCCCTTCCGGCAGAAAAAGGGGAAAGATGATGGATCCCATGAAGAGGAGGCTGATGAGGGGAACCCCCCGGATCAGCTCGATATACACAACAGACAGACTCTTGATGATGGGCATCTTGGACCGCCGCCCCAGCGCCAGGAAAATCCCCAAAGGATAGGCCGCCGTGAGCCCAAAAACGGATAAAATAAGGGTCAGGGGCAGCCCTCCCCACTGGCTGCTCTCCACGGCGGAAAGCCCCAAGATCCCGCCTCTCATGAGGATGCCCATGGCCGAAAGACCGATGATCCACGCATATCCCAGTCGTTTGGTCCAGCGCCTCCGGTCGCGGCTGTAGTACAGAAACCCGAAGAGTATCAGCATGGCCAAAAGCGGCCGCCATTGCTGGTCATAGGGGTAAAATCCAAAGAGGATGAACCGGAAATTGGAACTGATAATGGACCAGCATGCGCCAGGGTTCTGGTTGCATTCCGAAGCAGGACCGAACCAGACGCTGTCCATGAACATCCATCGAAAAAGGGGAGGGCCGATCCGGTATAGGAAATAGACGGTCACCAGGGTGAGAAGGGTGTTGAACCACCCGTCAAAAAGATTCTGCTTGACCCACCCGATCACACCGACGCTGGTCACCGGCGGTCGAATCTCTGCTTCATGGTTTTGGAGGATCGCGGAAGGCATCCTGTCAGCGCTCCACCAGCGCCACGCGGCGGTTGTACCAGTTCATGAAGGCTGAAGTGGCCAAACTGAAAAAAAGATAGACGATCATGATCAAGGCCACCCCTTCGATGGATTGGCCTGTCTGGTTGATGGTGGTGTTGGCGACGGAGACAAAATCCGGATACCCGATGGCCACGGCCAAAGAGCTGTTTTTGGTGAGGTTGAGCATTTGGCTGGTCAACGGGGGAACGATGACCCGCAAGGCCTGGGGCAGGATCACCAGGGTCAAGACCTGTCCCCCTTTTAAGCCGATGGACATGGCGGCTTCCCGCTGGCCTTTTCCCACGGACTGGATGCCCGCCCGGACCACCTCCGCCACAAAGGCCGCGGTGTAGAGTACCAGCCCCATGAGGAGCGCCATGAATTCCGGGCTCAAGGTGGTCCCCCCTTCGAAATTGAATCCAGAAAGCCGGGGCACATCCATCTTCACGGGCATTCCGAACCCCAGCCATACCATAATTGGAAGCCCGAGCACCATGAACGCGGAAAGGGTGAACACCGGAAAGGGTTTTCCGGTGGCATCCCGGCGTTTCTTGGCCCAGCGTTTCAGGTAAACGGAGAACACAATGCCCAGAACGAAGGCCAGCAGGATGTAAAAATGCGCGGGATGGGATTCGAGAACGGGGAGCATGACGCCCCGATTGCATAAGAAGACCCCCGGCACAGGATTCAGGGCCAGGCGGGGGGCAGGCAGGGATTCATAAAAGACGGCGTACCAGAAAAAGAGCTGGAGCAGGACGGGGATGTCCTGCATGACTTCAATGTATGCACCGGCAAGCCGGGACACCAGCCAGTTTTTGGACAGCCGGGCGATGCCGATCACGGTCCCCAACACAATGGTCAGCACGATCCCGATAAAGGCCACCTTGACCGTATTCAATGCCCCCACCACCAACGCCCGGGCGTAGGTGTCGGCGGCGGAATAGGAAATCAGGGATTCCCCGATTTCAAAGGCGGCTTCTTTTTTCAAGAACCCGAACCCGGTGGCAATGCTTTGTTTTTCGAGATTATGAAGGACGTTGGAGATGAGATACCAGGAGAGAAGACCCACCATGCACAATGCAAGGATCTGGGCCCCGATGGATCGTTTTTTCGGGTCGAACCAGAAAGGGACGTTTTCTGAAGATCCCGTGTTCGCCATCCTGGATACTCGGAGAGTCAAGCCGGGTTATGAAAAGGAAAGGGGGGCCGGCTTCCGCCCCGCCGACGGAAGCCGGCCTTTTATGCAACAGGTCGTGGGGCTCCCCGCCCTGAAGGGCGGGACTCCCCGGTAAGGCCGGTACCTTTTTTAAGATCGCTTGCCTTGACCCCGCCGCAAAAGGCGGGGCTTGCGGGAAGCATTCCGGTTAAAAGTGCCGGCAGGGTGTCTTCGGCGTGTCGATTATCGGAAAGGCGCGGCATACATCAAGCCGCCCTCCGTCCAGAGGGCGTTGAGTCCGCGTTCCAGCTTCAGCGGTGTATTGACACCCACGTTGCGCTCGAAGATCTCCCCGTAGTTTCCGAGCTGTTTGATGATATTGTATGCCCAGCGTTCATCGAGCCCCAGGGCCTTGCCCATCCCCGGCGTCACGCCGAGAAAGCGCTGGATCCCCGGATCCTTGCTTTTGAGCATTTCATCGACGTTTTTCGATGTAATTCCGAATTCTTCGGCTTGAATGAGCGCCATGACCGACCAGTTCACGATGTCGTACCACTGATCATCCCCGTGGCGGACCACAGGGGCAAGGGGTTCCTTTGAAATGATTTCCGGGAGCAACACATAGTCGTCCGGGTTGGGCGCCACCGACCGATGGGCCGCCAACTGGGAGGCGTCGGACGTCAGGCAGTCGCACCGACCGGAAAAAAAGGCTTTGTTCAGCTCCGCCGGCTGTTCGATGACCACCGGCTTCCATTCCATGTTGTGTTTCCTGAAAAAATCCGCCACATTCAATTCGGTGGTGGTTCCCGGGAGAACGCAGACCGTCGCCCCTTTGAGCTCTTTGGCGCTTTTCACACCCAGCTTTTTCGGAACCAAAAAACCCTGGCCGTCGTAGTAGTTGACATGAACGAAGTTGAGACCGTTGGTGGTTTCCCGGGTAAGGGTTTGGGTGGTGTTCCGGCACAGGACATCGATCTCCTTGGACTGCAGCGCAGGGAGACGCTGCACCGCGGTAAGCGCCGAGAACTTGATCTTTTCGGCGTCCCCGAACACGGCGGCGGCAATGGCCTTGGCCGTATCCACGTCGAGTCCCTTCCAGGTCCCCTTGTCATCGGGCATACTGAACCCGAAAACCCCGCCGTTGACACCGGCGATCAGGTATCCCCTGGCCTTGACCTCATCCAGGGTACCCGCAACGGCCGGGCCAGTGGCAAAAACCAATACCGCCAGCGCCAAAACGAAAAAGCACACTGTCTTTCGCATGATCCCTCCTCCTTTTTTTGGTTTTTCCGTGTGTTTCACCCTTGACCGGATCGCTTCCTTTATCGCCCGCCGAGGCCGGCGTCGAGAAAGCGGTCTGGGCAAAAACGCCTTGCCTTCCCGGAAAAGGACGCCTCAAGCGGGGACGCCGATTTTCCCGACAGTTAAAAACCAATCATCGCCGGAACCGATGCATCGCCCTGTTTTCAAAGAGATCCTGAACACCCCGGCGCAAGATATTATCAAAAGAAAATCCGGTTGGCAAGGTGAAAGCCCGGATTGCAAACATCCAAGGGTCGGCCGCCCAAAAGAGCATGATGGGGCGACAGGGCCTAAATATAACGGTCGACCATCTCGGTGATGAAGGTTTCAACACCCCCATCCCCTTCCTTGGCACGAAGTTCGGCCACTAAATTCCGCAGCTTTTGATAGGTCGCCGGATCCTGCCGCAAATCCTCCGTGGACCGGTAGGCGCCTCCCCTCCTGCCGATGCGGTAAATCAACCGGTCCTCTTCCGAAAGGGCCTGGTACCGGGCGATGACGTCCAGCATTTTTGCCTTGTCTTCCGGGAGCTTTCCCGAAACCTCTTCCAAGAGGTTCATGATGTGATCACTCGTCACCGTAGAGGTGATGCCGTCCAGGGCCTCGATGAAGCGCTTGATCTCGCGGGCGACCTCGTCGTCCGTCTGCATGGTGAAGGTGCCGTCGGCCAGTTTCTTATGGAGAGGGACATGCCGGGGGATCCGGAGGCTGCGCAGGCGGATGAAATGGGGGTTGATTTGATTGAGAACATGGGCGGTGGCGTCGGCGTGCTCCCTCCACATCTGCTGCCCACCAAGCCCGGGCATCACATATTCCGACAACTCCATTCCCGCCTCGATGAGCTTTCTTCCCGCCTCCGCGTGCTGAGCCGCACTCACCCCTTTTTTCATCAGCTTCAAAAGGGGATCATACCCTGTTTCCAGCCCGATATGGACCCTGTTCAGACCGGCTTCCCGGATTTTTTTCAAGGCCTCCACCGATTTTCGAATCACGGTTCGGGACCGGGAATAGGTGGTGATTCGGGTGATTTGAGGAAACCGCTCCCGTAAAAATTTCAGGACGTCGACGAGGTCTTGCGTTTTCATGATCAGGTTGTCTGCATCCTGCAAGAAACAGGCGCCGGTGCCGTAATACAACCAAACGGCCACGCTGCGGTAACTGCTGCTGTACCCCCCGTTGCTGAGGACGGCACTGACCACCGCGTCAGTCACTTCACCGCTGTAGCCCATCCGCCAGGAAAGGGCTTTGACATCGTCGGCGATGTCTTTGGCGGCCTGGATGTCCGCCTGGATCTCTTCCACGCTTCTCAAAGAAAATTTTCGGCCCTTGTACACCGGACAAAAGAGGCACTGGTTCCAGGGACAATTCCGCGTCACCCGGAGCAAAAGGCTCCGGGCTTCGTTGGGGGGCCGGATGGGGCCTTGTTCGAATTTCAGTTTACCAGGATGTTTTTCCGTGTTCATCATTGTCTCGCCATTCTTGTTTTTACTTCGGTTGAAAACGATCCATTCGGATTGAAGCCTCCCCACTGCCCCGCAGGCGGAATTTCCGCTTCGATCCAACCCGCCTTAAAAGTCGGGGCTTGCGGGAGGCGTTCCGGTCAACAAATAAAAATATCCACCGGCACGGTGCTGATGAGCCGGGATCCGGCGGTGGTCACCTGGAAAACACTTTCCACGCCTGCGGCAAAGGCCCCCTGAAAGACCATTTTGGGCTCCAGGGCAAAGGTCATCCCCGGCTCCAGGAGATCCGTTTTGCCCTGGGCGATGATCGGCGGCTCGATGAGCTCAAGACCGATACCGTGTCCGATGAACCGGACCTGATGGCCCCGGGGACCCAGGTATTGGTCCCCATACCCCAGCTTTTCGGCCAGATCCACCGAATAGCGGAAGAGATCCCCGGTCACCGCCCCGGGCCTTGCCCGCTCAAGGACCGCATCATGGATCTCGATGGCGGCGCGGGACGCCTTTTGGGCTTCGGCGGGCATGGAACCGATGGCGAACATGCGCGTTTCGTCCATATGATACCCGTGCCGCACCGAACCAAAATCCACCATGATGGGTTCGTTCCTTTCCAAACGCCGGTTTCCCGCGCCGGAAGGAAACGCCGCCGAGGTCCCCTCTCCACTGGCGGCCGCATCCAGGACCCCCGGCATGCCCCCGCTTTCTCCGCTGAGGACATGCCACGAATAGGCGCCGCCGCCTTGAAAATTCCGATCCCGCAACATCCCGGCATGACCGTGCCGCCGGGCAAACGTTTCATACATGCCCGCAAATTCCATTTCGGAAATTCCCGGCCGAATCATGGTGCGCATATATTCAAAGGTCAATCGGCTCATCTCGGCGGTCTTTTCCATCTGTCCGATTTCCCAGATCGATTTAATCCGCCTGAGATCCAGGATGATCGGGGATGCATCCTTGATCTGTTTCGGGCAAAGCAACTTTTTAAAAAACTCGAATTCGCGCACCGGAAGCACATCCAATTCGAGCCCCAGCACCGACGGGAGGCTTCCGAAGGCATCCCGGATCCGGTGAGACAGTTCTTTTACGGAACCGATTTCCACCGTATCCCGGATGGCCGATTCACTTTTGGCCCGGGGAAAATACCGCTTGACCATCAAAAGGGGGGCTCCGCTCACCGGAATATAAAGAATACCGTTTTGAGATGTGCCCGAAAAGTAAAACAGATCCACCCGCTGGATGACCAAAAGGCCTTCGATTCCAGCCGCGTCCATTTCTTTTTGGATGGACCGGATCCGGTTTTTAATTTCGCTTTCCGGGACCCGGATGGGTTTGGTTTCGGGCATGGCGACGATCAAACGGTTACAGAAAGGGAATGGGTTTTCCGGTTCGATACAGCAGGGCCTGGCAGGTGGCCACCAGCGCCTTTTCCGAATCCGTCACCATGATTTGATAGCCGGCGGTTTTCTTGGTCCGGCTCACCTCGCGGGCTTCCGCCCGCAGCCGCGTTCCCGGGGCGGGACTGGAAACATAGGTCACGTTGACATTGAGCGCCACACCGATGGTTCCGTCCCATTGGCCCACGGTTTGAAACGCTTCGTCAATGAGGGCGAAAACAGCACCGCCGTGGGCGCGGCCATAGATGTTGTTCATCTTTTTGGGATCAAAGACCATCTCCACCGCGGAAAAGCCTTCCTCCAGTTCCACCAATCGGATATCCAAGGTCCTGGCAAAGGGTTCCGATGCCACACGCTCGAAGATCGCTTTTTTTACCGTCGGATCCATGCGTCCTCCCGGATTTTCATTCGGCTTTTCCGGACGCGTTCCCGCTTTCCACCTGGGCGATGCACGCCATGAAATCTTGTGAAAAGGCGTCCTGGATTTGTTCTTCCTTCCCGAATTCCGACACTTCGGTGGCCACGTTCTTCCCGATGCCGTACGCCACATCCCAGCCTTTTTCCCGGAGCAGTTCGATCACCTGTTCGGCCTCCTCCCGGGTGGCGCCCCCACCGATATTCTGTTCGGCAATAAAAAATTTCAACTTTATTTCCTTTCTTTGACCTGTGGATTGAATTTCAGCCGCTGCCCCGCAGAGCGGGATTTCCGCTTCACTCCAGCCCGCGAAGCACTTCCGTCAGGCAGAACCTGCGGGGAATGCGCCTGCTGTTGCGGTTCATCAGGCCACATCCGGCGGCGACCCGTTTGAATCCACGGATTTCCCCGGCTTTTCCCCGGCATCGCCTTTAAAATAATTGTACCAGTTGCCCGCATAGCCGCATTGGATGATATCCCGTATCTTGTGGATGAGATAGGCCTGGGTTTGGGCCTCCCCGTCCCGCCGCAGCCGAAAGGCAATGAGGCGCTGGAGGTTTTTATCTTCCCGCTGCCGATCGGGTATCATCCTGAGGGTCCGCTGGAGCACGGCCTGAAAAGGTCCGTTTTGTTCTTCGATGGCGATGATTTTTGCGGCCATGCCCTCTCCTTGTTCGTTGTATACGGGATATTATAATGCGTATTGCCGGACCTGGCAAATGAAAAGGGCAGCGGCAAGGAAGGGAACGGCTTGCGGAAAGTGCTCCGGTCAAAGGGGGAGGAACGGTTTTGCCTGGGTGGATCGAAGGACTATTCGAACCAGGCGCCGGCGGGCAGCGGCACTTCCAGGAAATAGTGGAAGACGATGTAAAACACCGTCACCACGAGAAAGGTCAACAGGGCCGATGTGAAGATGTTCTTAAGGGCGAAACGGTCCTCCCCCAGGTAGAGATTGAAGGCGAAATAAAAGCAGTAGCTCGACGGCAGAAACCCGACCAACGGCAGGAAGATCAGATAAATCATGAGAATCACAACACCCGTCAGGATGTTGTTCCGTTCCACCGCTGATTCGAAAAACTTCAACCGTTCGGGTTTGATAAGCCCTTTGACAAAAACCACCAGGGAGAGCACGCCCATGGCGATCAGGACGGCGTTGATGAAGATGCTCCCCAAGCGGGATAAATCGCGTGTGACAAAATAAACCAACACGGTCAACGCTGCGGTAAAGGCACCGATGATGATATCCGAATTAAGCAGCATGGTCCTTTTCCTTTTCGCAGGCGTTCGGCTTGCGGCGTTTGGCCCGCCAGTCGGCGTAAAGGGGCCATAGCGCCGACATCAGACACAAGGCGATGAGCACAAGGCTGATGGGCCTGAAAACCATGTACATGAAAACGCTTCCCGCGGCTTTTCCCGCCAGCATGGATTGGACAAGGCCTTCCTCCACAAAGGGCCCCAGGATGAGTCCCAAAACAATGGGAGCGGGATGAAACTTCAGCTTGGCCGAGATATATCCCACCAATCCGAAAATGAACATGATCCAGATATCCAGTACATTGTTCCGGATGGCGTAAGATCCCAAAACAGTCATGAAGATAATCGCCGGCGCCAGGTATCGCGAAGGAATGTTGATGATCCGTGCGAACACGAAAGAACCGAAAGCACCGATGAGGGTCACCAGGAAGGCCGCCACCAGCAGCCCCATGATAAAGGCGTAGGTGATGTCGGCATGGATCGTAAACAACTCGACGCCCGGGCGCATGCCGTGGAGCATCAACGCACCCAGGATCACCGCGGCCGGCGGGGAACCGGGAATCCCCAATGTGAGCAACGGAATCAGCGATCCCGGAGCCATGGCGCTGTTGGCCGCTTCGGAGGCGGCCACGCCTTTGATGGTCCCTTTGCCGAATTCTTCCGGATGCTTATCCCAGCGGCAGGCTTCATTATAGGAAACCATGCTGGCGATATTCCCGCCCGCCCCCGGTGCAAACCCGATGATCGTACCTATCACCGAGGAACGGAGCATCAGCCCCGGCCGCCGGAAGAGCCCTGCAAGGACCTCCCACAGGACGCTGAGACGAGGTGTCGCCGATTTCTCGGTGTATTTGGCCCTGCGTTGCCCGATGACGCCCCCCAATATCTCGGGCAGACAGAAAAACCCGATCAAAGCGACGATCAGGTCGATCCCCGCCTGGAGTTCCGGATATCCGAAGGTCAACCGGACATCCCCGCCGATGGGCGCCATGCCGATGCTGCTCAGGAGCAACCCCACGGTCCCGGCCAGAAGCCCTTTGATGATGGACCCGGATGACAGGGTGGCGATGATGGTCAAACCGAAGACGCCCAGCCAGAAATACTCGGGCGGCCCGAATTTCAAGGACGCCTCGGCCAAAGGCGGGGCCGCCGTGGCCAAGACGAGATTGGCCGTGAGGGAGCCGAAGGAAGAAGACACCGCCGCCGCCACCAGGCCGTGCTGGGCCATTCCCTTTTGGGCCAACGGAAACCCGTCAAAGGTGGTGGCAATGGCCGCCGGGGTCCCCGGCGTATTGATCAAAATGGCCGGGATGGCATCCCCGTACATGGCCCCCACATAGATGCCCGCCAGCATGATCAACCCGGATGCCGGAGACATGGTGAAGGTAAACGGCACCAGGAGAGCCAGTCCCATGGTGGCGGTCAGCCCCGGTAACGCCCCGAAGACAATCCCCATGAAGACGCCGACGAAAAGCGAGAAAAAATTGGATACCTGAAAGACGTGGATCAACCCGGAGAATGCCGCGTCGAACATAATTGATCGCCCCGCGATTACGCGCCGGACGGCCCTTTTTGAAACATAAGTTGAGCGATTTTCAAGTTTGCCGCAGATACAAGGAAAATGTCGTTGCGCTATAGTGCACTATGTGCAACGGCAGTTGACGCCGTAGATGCGGTAAAATCCTAAAATCCCGAAGGGTTTCAAATTTTTGAAGATAAAATTGGCAGAATTCCTTAAAAGTATTACCAATTTAACTGTTTTAAAAATTTGAAACGCTCAACTTAGGTGAAAAGAAGCGGGCCGCCCGGGATTGACCTTCATCAAGAGTGGGCCTTTGGATCGAATCCTAGCCCTACTTTTTGAATTCTTTGACCACCGGTTCCCACTCGGCCTTCATCTCTTCGATATAGGCCGTTGTCTCGGCGGCGCCCATGGCCAGCGGCACAAAGCCGTCCCTTTTCATCTGCTCCTGGACCTTCGGATCGGAGGCGATTTTCAGAAAGGCGGCTTCCAGCACCTGGATGATATCATCCGGAGTGCCGGGAGGGGCGCCCACCCCGCGGTCGATGCTGGCGTAAAGCTTGTATCCGAGGCTTTCAAATGTCGGCACGTCCGGCATGTTGGGAAAAGGCTTCCTGGTCCCGAAGGCCAGGACACGGATCTTGTCGGCGTGCTGGACCAGATCGTTGCTGTTGGCCCAGACCGCCTGGACATGCCCTCCCAAAAAGGACGCAATGGATTTGGCCGCCCCCGATTCCGGGATGTAGGTGGTCTGGATGCCGGCCAGCTTCCCGAACTGCAGGTTGGCGATATGATGGCCGGACCAGGTCCCCGAGCCGCCGGTGGTCAGTGCGCCGGGATTCTTTTTGGCGTGCTCGACCAGGTCCTCCAATGTTTTGAACTTGGAATCCTTGAGCACGGCCAGTCCGATAGGCGTGGCCTGGAACAAGGCGATGGGCTTGAGCTGGTCCGTTTCGTAACCGGCATTTCCCCGGGCCAGGGGCTGCAGGATGATGTGCGGAATATTGATGCCGGAAATAAAATACCCGTCGGGCTTTTGCTGAATCAGGTTGGCCCAGCCCACCGATCCGCCCCCACCGGGCTTGTATTGGACAATGATCTTTTGTCCCAGGATTTTTTCCAAAAGGGGCTGCTGCCGCCGGGCTTCCAGGTCCGATTGTCCGCCCGGACCAAAGGGAATCTGGTAGGTGATGGCCTTTTCCGGATAAGCGGCCTGTCCCTGGGGGGCCAGAAATGCAACCGCCGCCACCGCAATCATAAACACTAGAACCTTTTTCATTTTCCACCTCCTTGATTTTTCGGATTCATGGGGATGTCATCGATCCCATTTAGCATTACGCTAAATACCGGTTAAGCGCTTTCGTATAATTTGGTCAACACGTATTCTTCGTGTCCCAGGATCTCCTGGGCGGTGAGGCGGCCGTTGCAGACCCTCTTTAAAAGCTCCAACAGGCCGTCACCCGATTGATCCAGGGTCATTTCGCCGCGTAGAATGGCCGAGCAGTCATAATCGATGTGTTCTTTCATGGTGGAACAGGTCAGCGGGTTGGCCGAGAGTTTGATGACCGGTTCGATGGGGTTGCCGATGATATTGCCCTGGCCGGTGGGAAACAGATGCGCCACGAACCCGGCGGCGGCCCATAAGGTCACGGCTTCGGCCGCGGCCGAGGACGTATCCATGAACCACAGGCCCGGTCCTGTGGGGGCTTCCGCCTTGTCGAGGCAGCCCACGTACCGGCATTTTTTGCCGATCTTTTGCAGGTTGCCCAGGGCCTTTTCCTCGATGGTGGTCAAGCCGCCCCGGATATTGCCTTTGGTGGGCTGGCTTCCGGAAAGATCGTCGGTCTTGTTGCGGTCGATCATCTCCTGGTAGTCATTAAAGATGCGCATGAATGCCTCCCCCACTTCGGGAGTGGCCGCCCGGGCTTTGCACCAGTGTTCTCCGCCCGTAATCTCGGACGTTTCTCCGAAGGAACAGGTGGCCCCGGCTTCCACCAGTTTATCGAAGACATTCCCCACAGTGGGGTTGGACGCCAATCCGCTGGTGGTGTCGGACTCCCCGCACTTGGTGGAAACCCAGACGTCTTTCAGATTCACTTCCTCCCGTTTTTGCTCGCTGGCCCACTGGATGAACTCATAGGCCTTCCAGGAGGCCATTTCCACCGTCTTGAATTCTCCGAAACGCTCAATGGAAAAACCGGCCACCGGTTTTCCCGTCTCGGCGATACCGTCCACGATGATGTTGGTCCACTCGGGTTCGATACCGATCACCACGACTGCGGCCACATTCGGATTGGCACCGGTGCCGATGAGGGTCCGGAAAAAGAGTTGAAGGTCTTTGCCGAATTGTAAGCGGCCGTACGCATGGGGGATTGCCTTGCATCCCTTGACATTGTACGCCACCTTTTCACATGCCGAATTGGAAAGATCGTCCAGGGGCAAAATCACCACATGATTCCGAATGCCGACCCGACCGTTTTCCCGCCGATATCCCCATACTGTCCCTAAGCTGCTCATGATTACCACCTTCTCGTCTTGAGGTTGTGAGTGTGGACATGTTCGCCCGGCCGGATATCCTGGACGACCTTGCCGATGTCCTCACCGTATTTAGTGACACCGCCTCCGGCGGCATGATCCGCCAAGGCGATCTTGTGTCCCAGGGGAATGTCCTGTAGGGCCTTGACTTCCACGGGGTCCTGGGTATCCATATACAACCCCTTGGCGATCTCTCCGGCCTTGATGTCCACCGTTGCCACGCCGACCGTGTCGGCTTTTTCATGAACCAAGAATTGAACCATTGAACTCCTCCTTAAAATTTGCGAGCGTTGTAATTCCGTTGAGATATTCCGCAAAACAATGGGTCTCCCCCTCCGCGACATGGGGTCTTATCCACAAAGATGCATTATCTGTTCATACTGTGATGCCGTGAGCCGCAGCCCTTCCCTTTCAGCCTGTTTTCGCAGATTCATGCGTCTCTGTCCGGGCAACCGGGTGTTGCCCTGGTCAAGAACGGCCGCAATCAACTCGGTGATCCGGGATCCGTAGGCGCCGCCGGACAAGGGGCCGGGATCCAGGGCGATGAGCAGTTGGCCGACACCGGGCGGAGGCCCCGCGACATCAAAAAAAGAACTGGCTTCAAATCCGAAACGGGCATTGGTCAACGCCGCCGCAAGGATCTCCACCATCATCACCAGAGCCGCCCCTTTGGCTTCTCCCATGGGGATCATGGTTCCGGCCAGGGCCGCTGCAGGATCCGTTGTCGGATTGCCGTCCGGGTCGAGGGCCCATCCTTCGGGGATGGCTTTCCCCTCCTCCCGGGCAAAGAGAATCCTCCCCCGGGCCACCTTGCTCAGGGAAAGATCGATGACCAGCGGCATGTCGTTTGGGCAAGGGGCGCCGAAAGCGATGGGATTGGTGCCGAAAACCCCCCTGTTCCCTCCCCAGGGGGCAATGGCTTTGGGGGTATTGGCAAAAAGAAGCCCGCAAAGGCCTTTTTCCGCCAGGGCTTCCACATGGTGTCCGGCTACACCGCAGTGGTGGGACCGGGTGACGGCGGCCACGGCGACACCGGTTTCAGGAGTCAATGCGGTCAATCTCTCGATGGCCAGCGCCAGAGCCGGATAGGCAAATCCATGCCGTGCATCGATACGGATCGCGGCGGATGCGGCCTGAACGGCCTCGGGACGGGCGTATCCGTCCACTTTGCCGCTGGCCGATTGAGCGCAATAGGAGGGAAGTCGGGATAAGCCGTGCCCTTTGAGCCCGTCGGCTTCCGCCGCCACCAGTGCACCGGCCACAAAGGCCGCATTTTCAGGGCCAACCTTGTGCCGGGTGAGGGCGTCGACGGCCAACCGGGTGGCCTCGGTCAGGGAAAGGATCCGCTCTGTCATGGCTGGGATGCCTCCAGGACGCGCCGAACATTTTCCATGGTCACGTTGCTGACCCGAATATTCGATTCCACGGTGACGCCGGCGATATGGGGTGTCAGCAGAAGATTGTTTACACCGACAAAGATTTCACCGGCTGCTTTCGTCAATGGCTCGGTCTCGTAAACATCCAGGGCCGCTCCGGCCAAGCGGCCGGAAGAAAGGGCTTTCGCCAGTGCTTCTTCGTCCACCACTCCGCCCCGGGAGGCGTTCACCAGGACGGCCCCTTTTTTCATTTGCGCCATGGCACGCCCATCCATGAGGTGCCGGGTGTCGCGGGTCAAGGGAACGTGGAGACTGACCGCATCGGCCACGGCCAGCAATTCGCCGAATCCCGTCATCCGGGTGACCTGTTCCCAGGCCGCGTCATCGGCCGGGATAAACGGATCATATGCCGCAACCTCCATGCCCAAGGCCTTCGCCCGGACGGCGGTCTTGCGAGCGATGGCGCCGTATCCGATCAACCCAAGGATCTTACCGGCCGTTTCCCTCCCGATGCATCTGGAACGGGGCCACCTGCCCTCGAGAATCTCTCCCATGGACAGAAAGGCGCCTCGCAACAGGGTCATCACCGCAGTGATCACCCATTCGGCCACGGAATCGTCGTTGGCGCCCGTGGCGGGGCAGACCGTGATCCCCCGCTTTTCACATTCCGCCGTATCAATGTTGTCCAGGCCCACGCCCAACCGCCCCACCACGCACAGCCTGGGGGCGGCATCCAGGAGGTCCGCGTCCACCTGGGTCCGATTGCGCACCACCAAAGCACGTGCATCGGACAGAAGCCGCTTCAGTTCCGCTTCTTTTTCCACCAACTCCGGATCGTAATATACGTCATAATCGACGGCCGTCCGATCCACCGCCTCCTGGTCCATGAATTCACTGATCACGATATCGGGCATCTCTTTTCCTTTTGGATTGACCGGAACGCTTCCCGCAAGCCCCGCCTTTTAAGACGGGGTCGAGGGGAGCTATCTCAAAACAGGTGGTTACCTTACCGGGGAGCCCCGCCCTTCAGAGCTGGGGCTCCACAAGGCTTGGCTTCTCAGCAATGAAAACAGCAATAACCGTGCCGGAATGAAAAGGTGAAATTCAAAAAAGACCGATCTTCCGGACCGGCTTTTCCCAATCAAAAATAACATACTGTTATCATTTCTCTATTTCTTATGTCATGAATTCCATGAACACCTCGGGCGGCTATACTTTCATTAACAAGCGGTGATGAATCTGTTTTCGCCAGTTTTCCGCCTCCTGAAAACAGCTCAATATTCGGCACATCGCCGAATATTGAGCTTGACACCCTTTCTTTTCTCCTTGTACATTCTTTTTTATGGTGTTTTTGATTCGAAAACCCGTACAGGAAGTACTTCACGGCAAAAAAATGGGTAAAAAACGCAGGAAACAGGAAAACAAGAAGAATGAAACCGAAACGCTGCCCAATATTGGGCAAAGGAAGCCTGCAATGACCTGGGACGCCGCCACGAAATACAAACTGCTGCTCGAAATCAACAACGCCATCGTCAAAGAAACCACGCGCTCTGGCCTGTTTAATCGGCTGGCCGTGGAAATCAGCCGCATCTTTCCCTTTGATCGGTTCAGTATCAACCTGTACAACCCGGAAACGGAATCCTTGCGCTATTTCGCCGCCGCCAAAGGGATCTCCCCGGCCGGAATCAGCGAAGGGGAGCGACCGGTCACGAAAGGGGCCATCGCCCAGGAAGTCATCCGATCCCGGCGGCCCCTCATCATCCCCGATCTTGGCACCCATACGTTTTGGGAGTCGGTCCGCGCCATGAAAACAGCGGGCTTGAATGCCACCCTGGCGTATCCGCTGATTATCCGCGAAAAGGTCTTGGGATCCATCCACTTTTCCTTTGTCCAGTGCCCGCCGAACCTTGAGGAGCTCACCGATTTCATCGAAGACCTTTCCCGCCAGGTAGCCGTGGCGGTGGACAACATGCTTGCCTATACACAGCTTCAGAGTGTGAACGACCACCTTAAAATGCAAAAGGACTACCTGCTGAGTCAAAACGAAGACCATACCGATTTTTTCTGCGCCGATCCCAAAATGCAAAGCATTCTGGAACAGGTGCAAAGAGTCGCCGCCTCGGACGTTGCGGTCTTGGTCACCGGAGAAACGGGGACCGGAAAGGATCATATCGCCCGGCGCATCCACCATTTGAGCCCCCGGCGGGAAGCCCTTTTCGTGAAGGTCAATTGCCCGGCGCTGACGCCCACCCTGTTTGAAAGCGAGCTCTTCGGCCATGCCAGGGGCGCTTTTACCGGGGCGGATCGAAGACGCGTGGGCCGCTTCGAAATGGCCGACGGCGGCACCATCTTTCTGGATGAAATCGGCGAGCTGGCCCCCTCCCTCCAGGCCAAACTCCTGAATGTCCTTCAGGATCGATCCTTCGAACGGGTGGGCGAAAACCGCACCATCAAGGTGAATTTCCGTCTGGTATCCGCCACCAACCAGGATATGGAAAAGGCCCTGGTCGAAGGAAGGATCCGGCAGGATCTTTATTACCGGCTGAACACTTTTTCCATTCACATTCCGCCCTTGCGGGAGCGGCGGGAAGAAATCCCCCTCCTGGTAGAGCGGCTCACCGCCGCCCAGGCCCGTAAAACACACCAGGCCGAGCCCGCATATACGCCGTCGTGCATGGAAGCCATGCGGCGCTACCCATGGCCGGGGAATGTCCGGGAATTAAAAAATCTGGTCAAACGCCTGGTGATCATGCATCCGGGTAAGGTCATCACCCCTGGCGACATCGAAGGGTTTCTGCACAAATCGGAACCCGAGCCTGTCCGGAAACTCATGCGCCTGGCCGAAATGGAAAGGCGATACATCCAACAAGCCCTGGAATACACCCATGGGGTGGTGGGAGGGCCGGACGGCGCCGCCGCCCTTTTAGGGTTACCACGACAGACCCTGCAATACCGGATCAAAAAGCACGGCCTGAACCCGACACCCCGCCGATCCCCTTAACGACCGACGGCATTCTATGTGTAAAAACCGCCACCAGGTTGCATTTTTTCGGAGTATCTTTATGCTCCGCCGGGGAGGATTTCACGACCGCCACTGGAAAACAGAGCGCTCTTCGGAAAACAAAGGGATCACAAGGCGTTTTTTTTACGGCTTGTCAAACCCCCTGGGTGAAGACGCGTTCATCCAACAACCAATCCTTAAGGATATCCGTAAGATCCATGAAGTCGACCTCCATTTCCCGTTGCCGGATCGGCCGTTCTTCCTTGGAATACGTCAATCCGAAGGTATGATGGATCCGGATCCCTTTGTCCTTGCAAAACCTTTCCAGTGAGAATTTGGTCATGCTCCCGATGAGACGGGCCCCCGCCGTGGCCCCCCACTCGAAATGGGGCCCGTCGCCCCCGCTGTCCCCCATCAAAGCCACCTTGTGAAAGGGGATGCCGGCGGTCCGGACCACCATCTCGGTATGCCGTCCCTTGTCGGTGGTCTCCCGAAGCTCCAAAAGGGTTTCCGGATCGGTATCCTTCGATGGATACCGGATCATGGGATGGGCCGAGAGCACCGGCACCCTGGGCAATAGCTGTCTTGCAAAGATTCTTTGAAAATAGCCCATCATCCCCGTGGTATTGATCATGAACAGGATATCCCGGGATAGGCACCAGTCGATCAAACCTGAAACCCCGGGATAGGTGCAAAATTCGGACGCCAGGTAGGCATCCATCTGTTCGGGGGTAAGGGACGCCGGCAGCAGGGTTTCGATTGTTCCGACGGCCTGGCCCAGCGTCATTCGATTTTGGGTATATTCTCTGAAGAGTCCTTCCAGGTACGGCGCCAAATCCGGATAATGATAAAGGATGGCATCAAAGGGGCCGCACGGCGCCAGACACTCATTCCAGTCCGAAGAAAGCACCGCCTTGTAGCCGGTCAGGTCTTTTTTCATCCTTTTCAATCTCCCCGGGATTCCATTGCTTCTCTCCCTTTACCGTGTTAAGGAGCGGAGCAACTCCGGCACCGAACGGCATCCGGTTTAAAATCACCTAAGTTGAGCGTTTCAAATTTTTGAAGCTCCCGGCTGCCTCGCAAGGCGGCATTTCCGCTTCGTTCCAACCCGCGAAGCACTGCCGTCAGGCAGAACCTGCGGGGAATGCTCTTACTGTTGCGGTTTATGAATATCAAACCCACGACACCCCCTGCAACCCCGGATTCCCCGGCATCGCCGAAAGCCGAGACGCGTTTGGGATGGCAGATCGCCGTCACCACACTGTCACGGCTGACCGTCAACACGGCCCGCCGCTTCGCCTATCCCTTTGCCCCGGCCATCAGTCAGGGACTCGGTGTGCCGGCGTTTGCCATCACGTCTCTGATTGCATTGAACCAGGCCACAGGCCTTTTGGGGCTTTTTTTCGGTCCCTTCGGGGATCGTTTGGGTTACCGCCGCATGATGCTTGCGGGTCTGGCGGCCCTTGCCGTCGGGATGCTCGCTGGCGGCTTCATCCCGGTCTATATTGCCATCGCCGCCGCCTTTCTTCTGGCAGGATTGGGGAAGAGCATTTACGATCCGGCCATTCAGGCGTTTGTGGGCCGCCGGGTCCCCTACGCCCGGCGGGGATGGGCCATCGGAATTATCGAGCTGAGCTGGGCCGGGAGTTCGCTGGTGGGTATCCCGGCCATCGGCCTGTTGATCCATCATGTGGGGTGGCGGGCCCCCTTTTTCCTCCTGGGCGCCCTGGGTGTTGCAGGATTCATCGCCGTTGCGGTCCTTTTACCGTCGGACAAAAAGCCGGACGGCACCGTTTCCGAACCTTTGGGGCTTTTCAGCGCCTGGAAGACACTGATGCGGGAGCGCCGGGCGCTGGGGGCCGTGGTCTATGCCTTTTTGTTGAGCGCTGCCTATGACAACTTTTTCGTGGTTTACGGATTGTGGTTGGAGGACGCTTTTGGGTTGGGCGTGACGGCCATCGGCATGGCCACCGTTATCATCGGCGCGGCCGAGTTCCTTGGAGAAGGGCTCACGGCGACCATAGCGGATCGGCTGGGGCTTTTAAAATCGATTTTATCGGGTCTCACCCTGTCGATTATCGCCTTTTTATCCCTCCCTTTCGTGGGGAATCACCTGGTTTTCGGGCTTGTCTTTATTTTCTTTCTCTTTTTATCCCTTGAATTTGCCATCGTTTCTTCCATTTCCCTTTTCACCGAATTCTTCCCGGGAAAAAGGGCCACCATGATGGCGGCCTTCTTTGCGGGTGCGGGTCTGGGGCGGGTCCTGGGGGCCATGATCGGCTTTCCCATTTGGGCCTTTTCCGGTGCAGTGGGCATCGCCCTGGTGTCGGCTTCCATCATTGCGGGATCCATGGGCGCTCTCGGATGGGGGATCCGGGGGTGGACACCCGGAAGCGTGAGAAGGGATTAGTTTTTGGAAATCCAGACCGAATTCAGCCGAAGCGTTTCTTCCGCCACCCGGGCATAGGCCTCGGCCGCTTCCGGATTGTCAAACCCGGACACATAAAGGCGATACCAGGGCTGATCTCCCACGGTGACCCTCTTGACTTTCGCGGGAATACCGCGGCGGGCATAGGAACGGGCCACCCCCCGGGCATACCGCTCTTTGGTGAAGGATATCAGGTTCACCGACCATTCGGAAGAAGCGTCGATGGGCCCCGCCGCCGTTTGCCGTACGTCCAGGGTATCGAGTCTGGCTTCAAGGACGCCTACCCGGTCATCGAGGGACGCTAACCGGGCCTGCATCCTTTCGGATCGATCTTCTTCCAGGGCCTTTGCTTCGGCAAGGACACGCTCCCGGTCTTCCCGGGTCTGTTTCAGTTGTTCCACCCGGGTTTTTAACGCGTCGACCTTTTGATCCGCTGCGGCCAGGGCTTCCCGAAAGGCTTCGATATCGGCCGTGGGCATGTCTTTTCTCAGTTCCCACAGCGCCTTTCCCATCCCGGCCATTTGCTCCTGGAGGTCGACGGTCGTCCTTTGGAGATAAAAATGGACCCCCAGCACCAACCCGGAAAGGACCAGCGCCAACACCGCCGCGCCGAGGCAAAGGGAGGCCAACGTCCTTGTCTGCAGCACCTTTTTTTCCAGGCGCCTGCCGAATTGAGTCTGTTCCCGGGCGAGCTTTTCCACTTTTTCGAAAGGAGAAAGGATCTGTCGCCGCAAATCTGACAGTTTTTCCTGGATTTGGCCCAGCCCCTCATCCACATCGTTGAGGAGTCCGGCATCCCCTGCCCTGTCAGGGCTGGTGGTTCCGTTTCCGGTCTTTTTTTCCGTGGAATCGGCCATTTTCCCCGCGCCCGTTCCGGGTAAGATAGGAAAGGAAAAAATTGTGTTCGATACGATAAGATGACACAATATATTGTGGATTTCAAGAAAAAAATGGAACGAGGGGGGGGTGTTGGGCTGGGTTCGAACGCCGGCGATTACCCTTTCAGGACCTCGGCAATGCGCTCCAGGGCCCAGTCGATTTGCCTGGAGGTGATCACCAGGGGCGGGGTGAACCGGATCACATCCCTGTGGGTTTCTTTGGAAAGAATCCCTTTTTGCATCAGCGCCTCGCAGAAGCGCCGGGCACCCCCGGCACGCCGATGCAGTTCTACGCCGATCATGAGGCCTTTTCCCCGAATTTCTTTGACAAAAGGACTCTTGAGGGCTTTGAGCCCGGCCATGAAATAATTCCCCATCAAGGCCGCATTTTCGATCATCTGTTCTTCGATGAGCACGCGAACGGCGGTGCGGGCCACGGCGCAGGCCAGGGGATTCCCGCCGAAGGTGCTGCCGTGGTCCCCCGGCAGAAAAACCCCCAGGACTTCCATATTGGAAAGCACGGCAGAGATGGGATAAAACCCGCCGGAAAGCGCTTTTCCCACCAGGGTCACATCCGCTTCGATCCCTTCGTGTGCCTCCGCCAGGAGCTTTCCCGTGCGCCCCAGGCCGGTCTGGATCTCATCCAGAACCAAAACGACATTGTGTTCGCTGCAGATCTTCCGTACTTTTTTGAGGTACCCTTCGGGCGGAACGATGACCCCCCCTTCCCCCTGGATCGGTTCCACCAAAAAGGCCACGGTGTTCGGGGTAATGGCTTTTTCAAGGGCATCGGCATCTCCGAACGGAATCCCCTTGAAGCCGGGAGTGAAGGGGCCGAACCCTTCCCGGTACTGGGGTTCGCTGCTGAAGCTGATGATGCCGATGGTCCGGCCGTGGAAATTATTTTTACATACGATGATTTGGGCCTTGTTTTTCGGAACCCCCTTCACCTGATACCCCCATTTGCGGACGGCCTTGATGACGGTTTCCACCGCCTCGGCCCCGCTGTTCATGGGAAGCACCTTGTGGGATCGGGTGAGCTCGCAGATTTCCTTGAAAAAGGGCCCCAGCTTATCGTTCCGAAAAGCACGGGATGTCAGCGTCAATTTTTGCATCTGGGTCCTGGCCGCCGCCAGGATCTTGGGGTGACAATGCCCCTGGTTCACCGCCGAATAGGCCGCCAGGCAATCCAGGTACCGGCGTTTATCCACATCCCAGACCCACACCCCTTTTCCCCGTTCCAGTACCACGTCCAAGGGGTGGTAGTTGTGGGCGCCGTATCGGTTTTCCAGATCGATGAAATCTTTGGTCTGCATGGTTTCACCCTCCCCCGGGGCGGTGGCCCTTTTTTTTTCCGGACGTTTGAAGGAGAAGTTTCTGATTCCGGAAATCTTTTTTTTGAAAGGATCCCCTCTGGCGATGGACCCTTGCCTTCGGATAATGGCTTTTCGCTTTAAATCCCCGTATTTTCCGAATCGACCGCCCATGATGCCTGCATTGAAGCTCCCTTGCTGTCCCGCAAGGCGGGATTTTCGCTTCGTTCCAACCCGCAAAACACTGCCGTCAGGCAGAACCTGCGCGGAATGCGCTCGCTGTCGCGGTTCATGTTTTTCTTGTTTTCAGGGTTCGCCTGTTTTTGTTTCCGAAGAGCCTTTTGCTTCAAGCCCCCGGCGTTTTTCCTCGGTCAAGGCCGAATTCAGGGCATAAGGGATCATGGCATCCGCGTCCTTTTTCTTGATTAAAAGCCAGTTCTGTTGACCTTTCCCCTTCATCTGCACCAGGGAGAATCCGCCCTTGAGCCGGGTGCCGTTCAGGTTCAAGACGAGTTTTCCTTTTTTTAACGCCTCCGTGGGATCCCGGTCCTCCAGGAGCGTGAATGTGCCGGCATCCCAGACCACGACGATCCCGGCCCCGTATTCCCCTTCGGGGATGACGCCTTCGAAGTCGATATATTCCAGGTCATGGTCGTCCACCCGGACGGCCAGCCGCCTGTCGGCAGGGTTTAGGGAAGGGCCCTTGGGAATCGCCCAGGACTTGAGCACACCGCCGATTTCCAAGCGGAAATCCCAGTGAAGCTGCCGGGCATGGTGTTCGTGGACCACAAAACGGTTTTTGTTTTGCAAAGGCACCCTTTTCCTTTGAACCGGCCCTCTGGGGTTTTATTTCAATGCCGGTTATGAAATAATTATATCATGAAAAAACGGATTTTACCACTGGATATCGGAGGACCTTGACATGCATGTGTGTTTTAAAACCCCCATGGGCCGCAGGTGGCGGGAAGCCCTGGCAACGCTTAAAAAAGCATTCCCGGAAGTCCGTTTCTCCGAATGCCTCCCCGGTGATGCTCGGAGCCTTGAAAATGCCGACGTCCTGGTGGCAGGAGAGCTTTCCCGGGAGGAAATTCAGGCGGCACCCCATTTAAAGATGGTGTTCGTGCCCTATGCCGGCGTGGACGCGCTTCCCCATTCGGAGATCCAA
>JAFDGC010000022.1 GCA_019309485.1 Deltaproteobacteria bacterium
GCATAGAATATAGGCCGGAAGGAAATAGCTCACCCCTTTGAAGACGTCTTCCAGGGCCACGTTCTTGGCCATCCCCCCCACCACATAGGTGGTGGCCCCCACCGGCGGCGTCACCGCCCCCAGGGTCGTGACAACGGTAATGGTAACTCCGAACCAGATGGGGTCATACCCCAACTCCATGGCCACGGGGAAAAAAATGGGTATGGTGATCAACAGGAGGGCCAGCGCATCCATCACCGCACCGCCCAAAATATAGATCCCGAAGATGATGAGCATGATCCACGCTCCGGATACCGGGAGAGAGACGACCCATTCGGCGATCTCGAAGGGAATTCTTGTCACGGCCAAAAACCGTCCGAAAATCATGGCGCCGGCCACAATTACCACGACCATGCAGGAAATCCGAATGGTGTCGGTCACGGAGGCGACTAGTTTCTTCATCGTCATCCGTCCTTGCACCACGGAAAACACAAAGGCGAAAAAGGACCCCGCCGCTCCGGCTTCGGTGGGCGTAAAAAATCCGAAATACAGCCCCACCATGACGCAGAGAAACAAAACCAGCATTTCCCCCGCACCGGTCAACCCCTTGATTCTCTCCCGGAAACCCGCTTTGGGCCCCACCGGGCCCCAGTCGGGGTGTATCAGACAGACGCCGTAAACGGACAGAATCATGAAAAGCGCCAGGACGGCTCCGGCCCCGATGCCACCGTAAAACAATCGGGCAATGGATTGTTCCGTGTAAAGGCCGATAATGATCAACACGATTGAAGGGGGAATCACCACTCCCAGGGTGGAACCGCAAGCAATCACGCCGGTGGAAAGCTTGGGCTCATAGCGGTATTTATTCATCTGCGGCAGGGCGACGGTGGTCATGGTGGCGGCCGTGGCCGCGTTGGACCCGCAAATGGCGGCAAAGGCCGCACACGCCATGACCGTGGCCATGGCGATGCCGCCCCGGATATGCCCGACCCACTTGTAAGCGGCATTATACAGTTTTTCGTTGACCCCGGAATAAAAGGCGATCTGTCCCATGAGGATGAAAAGGGGGATGACGGTGAGCCCGTTGCTGGAAAACGTTTCCCACAAAACAGAACCGAGCATGTTCAATCCCGCGGAAACCGAAACGATGTAGCAAAACCCGATGAACCCCACCAATCCCATGGCAAATCCCACGGGCATGGCCGAAAAAAACAGGATCACCAATAAAAAGACGATTCCCGCAACCCCCACCAGTGTCAGACTCACTTGGGCCCCTCCTTATCGGATGCGAAGAGTTGGATGAGATCTGTCAACAGTACCAGCGAAAGGATAATGCAGCCAAAAGCCGCGGCATAGGTGAACGGGTAATAGATGATACGCAGCGTCTCCGTGAGTTCGCCGGTCCTTCTGAGCGTCTCTGCTTTGAGGGCCATCTGCCATCCGGCGAGCACGAAAAAGGCCCCGCAAACAATGCTGTTGAACATGCCGATGCGCCGTCTGCTGTTTTCCGAAAAGCGGCTCACCAGGACATCCACGGCCACGTGTCCCTTGGTGATCTGGGTGTGTCCAAGGGCAAAGGCGGTTACCACTGCGCCGAAGAGTCCCATGATTTCATACGTGCCTTTGATGGGCCACCAAACGATGCGAAAGAAAATATTGGCGCATGTCAACAGGACCATAAAGACCAGACAGGCGCCGCTCGTCCAGGTCAGGAGTTTATTGATGTTTTTTGTGATCCCAATCAGCGTTTTCATCACCTTCATTCCATTTTGAAGATTGATGGCTTCGTAAAAAGTCCATCTGCTGCGCTGCGCTGCATTCTTCGTCATTGCGGCGTATCTGTAAGTACGCCTCATTCCTCAGAATTTGCGCGCCTTGCATCTGGAGCTTTTTACTTTGCCATCCCAATTTCAACTTTTTACGAGTTTATCAAGATTGGGTTTCCATCGAAAAAAGCGGGCTGCGGATCCGTCACCCGCCGCAGCCCGCTTCTCATCCGGTATTCGGAAAGGAAAAATCCCCCTTGTTTATTTGTTGTGCTTTTTGATCAGGGTCCGGATGTCGTCCACGATGGCCTTGGCCGGCAATCCCTTCTGGGTGGCATCGGCGATCCACTTTTCCGTTAAAAACCCCAGCTTGGCGTCCCAGCGGGCTTTTTCTTCGCTCGACAGGGTGATGACTTCCACATTCTGTTCTTTTTGGGACCACTCCACGGATTCCTTCACGTGATTGTCCATGTAGTTACCGGTCCATTCGGACTGTTCCACCCGCAGGTCATCCATGACCTTTTGGACGTCCGGCGGAAGCGACTTCCAGGTCTCCATGTTCATGACCACGGCAAAGGGATAAATAACCGTATCCACAACGGTGATGTATTTGCAGGTCTCCGCGAATTTGAAATCCTTCATGACTTCAAGAGAAGAAAAGAGCCCCTTGACCACCCCTTTTTGCAGGGCTTCCACCGTCTGAGGCATGGGCATCCCCACGGGATTGGCGCCCCAGGCCGAAAGCACCTGGGCGGCGCCGCCCGAGGCCCTCAAGTCCAGACCCTTCATATCCTCCAAGCGTCGAACCGGAACCTTGGACATGATGTTGTTGGGGGCCGTGGTGAACATGGCCAACACCTTCACCTTTGAAAACTCTTCGGGTTGATACTTCTCCCATAGATCCCACAACACCAGGCTTCCCACCCGGGCATTGGGAATCCCCAGGGGCAAGCTGGTGGCGTTGGTCACGACGAAACGTCCGGGTTGATAAGCCATGCACAGATTTCCGATGTTGGCTTGCCCCGCGATGACACCGTCCATCATGTTCTTGGCATTGAGCAGGGTCCCCCCGGGATACGTATCGATGGAGACCTTTCCGTTGGTCCGTTTTTCCACTTCCGTTTTCCACCGCTCCATCTGAACGCATGGAAATGTGGGGGCCGGCGGGAAATTGGCATAACTCAGTTTAACGGGATTGTCCGCCGCCTGGGCGGGAATAAACCCGGCCATCAAGCAGACAGCGACGATGATTCCGGTGATCCCTCTTGTCTTCATCGTAAACCCTCCTTTTTTCCTTTTGGTTGTTGGTTTGTGGATCCTGGAAACATGCCAAGCGCTGATGAACCCCATAAAATCGTATTTTCCCTAGAAGGGGCAACAAAAATTATTCCTCCACGACACAGGCATCTCCCGTGTCTTTTCCGGCCTGTATCCCGCAAAGATCGATTCCCCGCTTTTCCCGGATGGCGGCCAGCACCCGCTCGGGGGTCATGGGCAGATTCTTGATCCGAACACCCACGGCATCGTATATGGCGTTGGCGATGGCCGGAGCGGTGGGCACACATCCGGGCTCTCCAATTCCTTTTGCGCCGAAGGGGCCGTCCGGATCCGAAGATTCCAGGACCGGGGCCTTCATGGGGACCACGTCCTTGGCCGTGAGAATCTTGTAATCCCGGAAATTGGGATTCATACACTGGCCCTTTTCCGAAAGGATCTGTTCCGTGAGGGCGTACCCGATCCCCATCATGACACCGCCGTAGACTTGTCCTTCCAGGAGCATGGGATTGATGGCTTTGCCCACGTCATGGGCCGCCACGTAGTCGAGGATCTTCACCTTTCCGGTTTCTTCGTCCACCTTCACCCGGACTCCGTGAACGCCGAAGGTATAGGTCATGGAAAGGTTTCCGCGGAAGTCCCGGCCCAGGTTTTCATTGGCCGGGTCATAAAAATGCTCCGCCATGAGCATGCGGCCGCTTCTGGAAAAATGCGCTTTTCGAAGAAGCTTTCCGAACTCCATTGTTCGGGTGTCATCCTCCATGGAGCATACGCTTCGATCCCGGAGGACGAGCTTGTCCTCGGGGGTGTCCAGGATCTTGGAGGCCACCTCCAGGACCTGCGCCTTGATCTTCTTGGCGGCCCCCAAGGCCGAGTTCCCGGCCACAAAGGTGGTCCGGCTGGCATGGGCCCCCACATCCCAGGGACAGACATCCGTATCCGTATGGATCACGTGGATGTCGTCCACGGCCAGTCCGAGTTCTTCGGCCACGATCTGGGCGATGACCGTATCCGCGCCTTGTCCCATATCCGAAGCGCCGGTGAAGACGTTGACTTTCCCGAAATCGTCCACTTTGATGATGGTCCCGCATCCGTCGGACTTGTAAACCCGGGCCCCGCCGCCCACATGGATCAAGGAGGCCATTCCAACCCCCTCCCCTTTTTCCTTGGGCCGGTCCATGTCCAGTTCCCTGACCACCGCGTTTATGCACTCCTTCAGCCCGCAGCTGGTGATTTTGAAATTCTGGGGAGAAACGTACCCGCTTTCATTGGCGTTGATTTCCCGAAACGCCACCCGGTCGATCCCGGCGGCTTCGGCCAGCATGTCCATGGAACTCTCTATTGCAAAGGTGGCCTGGGGATTGCCGTATCCCCGCATGGCCTGGGCATAGGTGTTGTTGGTGTAGACGCATTTGGCCTCGTACCGGACGTTGGGGACTTTGTACAGGGTGGTGATGGGCATCATCATCACCGAAGGCGTGGTGGCCCCCCAGGAAGTATACGCGCCGTTGTCGAGAATCATTGAAATATCCCGGAAAAGGAGCTTCCCCTCTTTATCGCATCCCTGGGCGATCCGGGTGAGGGTGGGCTGGCGCGTGGAGGTGGCGATGAACTCCTCCTGCCGGTCGAAAACGATTTTCACGGGCTTTCGTGTATGATGGGCCAGGAGGATGGCGATATACTCGTAGGCATAGGTGTCGAGTTTACTTCCGAACCCGCCGCCGATAAGGGGTTTGATCACACGAACCCGGCGGTTTTTCATCCCCATGGCGTCTAACGCATCAATGAAATCCTTTTGGGCCAAGGAAGGGATCTGGGTGTTGGAGTAAATGGTTAAATTGTCGGCGTAGTCAAACCAGGCAAGCGCCCCGGAAGCCCCGAGACAGCAGTGGGTGACCCATGTGGTGGAAAAATTCTCCTCCACGATGTAAGCGGCTTTTTTTTTGGCTTCTTCCACGTCTCCATAGTGAAGTTTCCAGGGCATCTTTAAAATATTGGTCTTGTGCGCCTCGTGTACCAGGGGCGCATCCTCCCGCATGGCCGCCACCGGATCGAAGATTCCGGGGAGGGCTTCATAGGTGACCTCGATGAGACTGATGGCCTCCTCTGCCGTTTCCGGGTCCACGGCGGCCACGGCCGCCACCTCGTCCCGGTAGGAGCGGACCTTTCCGGCTTTCAGGGGGCGATTGTCTTTGTACACCCCGAACTTGATCTCCGGAATGTCGTATCCGGTGAGCACTCCCCGGACACCGGGGAGCTTTTTCGCCTTGCTGGTATCGATGTGGACGATCTTGGCATGCGGATATTTGCTGTAAAGGATCTTCCCGTAAAGCATACCGGGAACTTTCAGATCTTGGATATATTGGCTGCGGCCCGTGGCCTTGTCCATGGCATCGAGCTTGGGAATCCGCTTGCCGACGGTGTGAAATTGGTTCATGGCTCCCCCGCTTTTTTTCCTTTAATCCTCTTCATCGGCCTGCCAGGCCACCACTTTTACTTTTTCCTGGGCCCTGCTGCTCACTGATTGGATGGATTCAATGATCTGTACATACCCCGTACACCGGCAGATGTTCCCCGCTATGGCCTCCTTGATCTCTTCTTCTCCCGCGGCGGGGTTTTCGTCCAAAAGGGCCTTGGCGGAAAGGATCATCCCCGGAGAGCAGAATCCACACTGGATCCCTCCCTGTTCCACAAACGCTTCCTGGATCGGGTGGAGGGTCCCGTCCGGTAAGGCCAATCCTTCAATGGTCAGCACCGTCTTCCCCTCGATCTCGGCGGCCAGATACAGGCAGGAGTTCACCGCCATCCCGTCCACCAGAACGGTGCATGCTCCGCATTCTCCGCTCCCGCATCCTTCCTTGGTTCCCAAAAGCCCCAATTCTTCCCGGAGCAGATGTAACAGGGTCCAGTGGTCCTGGATACGCAACTGCATTTCGCTTCCATTTAATACGAATGAAACAATACGTTCCATGAGTGGCCTCCTTATGCGCGAGCAAGAGACTGTGTTTCGTGAACCCGTTCCAGCGCCTTTTGTCCCATCCGCTTGACCAGCACCCCCACCATTTCCCGGCGGTACCAGGCGACCCCCCGGATGCTGTCCCGGACCCTCGATTCCCGGGCGGCGATTTTTCCGGCCTCCTCCAGGGTTTGGTCGTTGAGGGGTTTTCCCTGTAAGAAATTCTCGGCTTCAAAAGGCCGCATGGGTGTCGGCGCCGCCACCCCTAAAGCGATCCGGGCCCGGGCGCACGTCGTAAGATCATCTTCGAGGGAAAGGACGATCCCGACACCCAAAAGCGGGAGTTCCATGGCCTCCCGTCTTCCGAATTTGACGTACGCGCTCCCGGTTCGCGGCAACAAGGGCGGGACAACGATCTCGGTGAGAATTTCGGTTCGCGGCAACAAGGGCGGGACAACGATCTCGGTGAGAATTTCCCCCGGCTCGAGATCACACTGTCCCGGGCCCAGGAAAAACCGCAACAGGTCCATGAAGCGTTCCCCCTTGGGTCCGTGGACATTGACCCGGGCGTCCAGGGCGATAAGGGGCACGGCACCGTCCGCCGACGGGACCGCATTCACGAGGTTCCCGCCGATGGTGGCAACGTTTCGGATCTGGACGGATCCGATATTTTTAACCGCGTCATGGAGGATGGGATACCGCACCCGCACCCGCTTGGAGGTCTCGATGCGGCGGTGGGTAACAAAGGCGCCGATGTACAACTCCCCGCTTTCCACAACTCCCCGCTTTCCGCGTTGAACAGGGGGCGGTCCGGAGACAGGATACGCTTCAGGGAAATGAGATAATCCGGAAACACCTTTTTCTCTTTAATCTTGATCAGGATATCCGTCCCTCCGGCGATGTACCTGGCGCGCTCTCCATGGGTCATATGCATGGAGATGGCCTCGTCCAACGACTTGGGAACCATGTAAGTGAATCGCCTCATATCCACCTCTCAATTTTAGTGACGCGTATTGGCTATCCTCGCTCGTCAAAGACCCTTTTGGACTTTCTTTCGGATCGGGGGAGGCATCCGCAGTCCACCACATCCACCCGGCAACTGACCATCAATTCCTTCTTGACCGCTTCCCCGATCCTTTTTGAAAGGCCGGCCTTCAGCGCCTTCGACGCCTCGGTCTCGCATTCCACCCGGAGAACCATGTAATCTTTTCCGTCGTCTTCCCGTTTTAAAAGCACCTGGTATTCGCAGCTGACACCCGGAATCCGGGAGAGGAGCTGATCGAACTGCCCCGGGTAAATGTTCACGCCCCGGAATATGATCATGTCGTCGGACCGACCCAGGATCCGCCCGTGCAACGGAAGAATACTCCCGCAAGAACAGGGGGAATCGATCCTTTGAACCAGGTCCCGGGTTCGATAGCGGATGAGAGGCGCCGCTTCCTTGTAAAGGGTGGTCACCACCATCTCTCCGGTCTCCCCGTCCGCCACGGGCTTGAGGGTATCCGGGTCCAAGATCTCCAGGATATAGTAATCGGCCCAGTAATGAATCCCTTCATGCTTATGGCAGTCGAGCCCGGTGCCTGGACCGTAAAGCTCGGTCATGCCTGTGATGTCGAACATGTCTTCAAGCCCCATCAGTTCGCGGATCCGCTGCCGCATGGCATCCCCGCTTCGTTCGGACCCGAAGATCATTTTCTTCAGCGCGATCCTGTCTTTCAGGTTTCGGCGGTCGATCTCTTCAGCCATTAAAAGCCCCATGGAGGCGGTGCAGCAGATCACCGTGGATCGAAGGTCTTGCAGGAACTGGCACTGCATGTCGATGTTGCCGGGCCCCACGGGGATGGCCATGGCCCCCAACCGTTCGCATCCCAGCTGAAACCCCACGCCGGCGGTCCAGATTCCGTATCCCACCGCGATCTGGACCCGGTCCACAGGGGTGACGCCCGCCATTTCATAGCATCGGGCAAACATGCGCTTCCAGTCATTGATATCTTTCTGCGTATAGGCAAGGACCTTCTTTTTTCCCGTGGTTCCGGAAGAGGCATGGACCCGGACCACCCGGGATTCGGGCATCGAAAGCAGCGGAAACGGATAACCCTCCTTGAGATCGTCGGCAGTGGTAAACGGAAGGCGCTTCAGGTCGTCGAGGGATCGAATGGATTCGGGGTGGATCCCTGCCTCATCCAGGCGCTTTTGATAAAATGCGCATCCATTATACGCATGTGTCACCGTCCATTGCAAGCGTTCAAGTTGGTGATCGCGCAGCGCTTCCCTGTTTTCAAATTCCGGCATGAACGTTTCGGCCATTCCCCTATTCTCCTCTTTGGCTGTTTTCGCTTTCGATGCTGCGCCGCAGATTTCGTGTCGCCTCCGCATCCACCTCGAGAGTATCGGGGTCGATGACGACCCCGTAGTCCTGTTTTGCGCCTTTTACACTCACGTACCCCTTCGCCACGTCCCGCTGGACCCGATCCAGTTCCCGCTGGAGAGGGTTTCCATACCCCCCGCCTCCGGCACTGTAAAAAGCAAGGACGTCCCCGGGCTCGCAAAAAGTGAGCCCGCTGGGGTCCGCCGGTGCGTCGTTTTTCAAAAACCGGGCTTTGGCGCCGGGACCCCCCCCGAAAATGCCCTGGGGACCATACCGGAAGCGACCCGCCTGGACTGCCACGGTGATCTGCCCCTGGGGAGCCTTTTCATCATCCGGTACGCGGATGACCATTTTTCGTCCCAATCCGCCGCGTCGCTTTCCGGGGCCCCCGGAATCACAGACGAGTTCTCGGGCCTCAACGATGAGAGGCGTATCGCTTTCAAAGATCTCCACGGGCGTGTTGGCGCCGTTGGCGGGAAAAATGGCGCAGTGATGCCCGTCCATCCGGCTCCCGGCTCCCAAGCCTCCCCCCCGGATAATCATGGTGTGGAAGGGTTTGCCGTCGTTTCGTTTTCCGTAAAAGATATTGGTCTGGGCCGGCGTGCCACCGCTGTCGGTGATGATGCGATCCGGCGCGGCTTTTGAAAGGGCCCGAAAAACCATCTCGGTCATGAAGTGGCCGATCTGCATCCTCGCCGCCACGGCCGCGGGAAACCGGCAGTTCACCACCGATCCTTCGGGAGCGGTCATTTTCACCGGCCGGATGGCGCCTTCGTTGATGGGGATTTCCGGATCGAACGCGCTTTTAATCGCCATGAAGACATAGGCATAGGTGAAGTTGTAGACCACATTGACGCCCCAGTCCACCTGGGGGGAAGTTCCGTCGAAGTCCACCGTGATCTCTTCTCCGGACTTGGTGGCGCATAATTGGATGCGGATATCCTTGTGTTTGCCCGCCCCTTCGATGCGGCCCTGGTAGGGATAGGCGCCGTCCGGGATTTCCGAGATGGCCTTGCGCATGCTCGTCTCCGTACGCTCGATGATCGCATCGGCCAGATCGTCCAGGGTTTCGAGCCCCTCGTCCCGGAGGAGTTCGATGATTTTTTGGGAACAGACATGGTTGGCGGCTACCTGGCTCCGGATATCTCCGATCACCTCTTTGGGGGTCCGGACGTTCCACCGGATCAGGTTCAACACCCCCTCATTGAGAAGGCCGGCATCGTAGAGCTTCAACGGTGGAATGAAAAGACCTTCTTCAAAAACCTCCCGGTTGTCCGAGGAGACCCGTCCTCCGATGTCCGAGTGGTGAAAAACGCATGCCGTGAAGGCCACGGGCCTCTCCCTGTAAAAAATGGGGCTGAGTACGCAAACGTCGTTTAGGTGTCCGGCCAGCAGCCAGGGGTCGTTGACAATGAAAACATCCCCTTCCCGGTACTGTTCCAAGGGGATGGAGCGGATGATTTCTTTGACCCCCAGGGACATGGCGCCCGCCTGCCCCGGTGTGCAGAAGGTCCCCTGCACCAATTCCTGGCCACGGCTGTCCGTGAACATGCACGTGTAGTCATGGGCATCCCTCAGGAGACTGGAAAAGGCCGTACGCGCCACGGAGGCATCCGCTTCGTCCACGATGGAAACCAGCCGGCGCCAGAGGATTTCGAGGGTGATGGGGTCAAATTGCGTCGCCATGGCGTCCTCCGTTTCCCCTTTCAAGATCGATCCATACGAAGCCGTAGTCATCTACGGCGGCGCGAGCGTCTTCGCCGATGATGATGGTGGATTCTTTTTCCTCGATGATCGCCGGACCCCGGAAAGAGGCTCCCGGGAAAAGACGCATCCGGTCATAGACCGTAAATGGAATGAATTCCCGCCGGTTGACGGAAAAGGCGTTCCTTTTCCCTTTGATGCATTCGGAAAGATCCCTTTTTTCCTTTGTCCGCTTCGGAATCCGGAAAGGGCGCTGGGGGATCTGGGCCCGGACCTTGAAGGTGACGAACTCCACCGGTGTTTCCGGGTAGGTGCGGCCGTATAGCTTCTTGTAGCTGTCGTCGAAACGCCGGCGGATCTCTTCTTTTGAAAACTCAAAAAAAGGATTTCTTTCAACGGTCAAATCGGTCTCGGAGCCCTGCCCCACAAACCGCATACTCAATACGCGCGTAAAAAGGATTTCCTCATTTTTCCCCGACGACTTCAGGACCTTTTCCCCGTCTTGTTCCAGGGCGGCAAAAAGGGCTTCGATTTCCTCGAAATCAGCGGTATCCATCGGTTCCCGATGGCTTCGGGACAGATCGAAGGCCACGGGGGCCGTGAAAAAGCCCAGCGCGGATCCCACTCCCGCCAAGGGGGGGACCAGGATGCGGGGGGCCCCGATCTTTTTGGCCAAGCCATAGGCATGCACCGGCCCGGCGCCGCCGAAGGCGAGAATCAGGACCACCTGGGGATTTCCGCCTTTCTCCGCGATGTGGGTCTTGGCAGCCGCCGCCATGGTTTCATTGATGAGATCATGGATCCCGAAAGCCGCCTCCACCAGGCCCGTTCCCAAGGGCGCCGCCACTTTTTCGGCGATGGCCCCTTCGGCCGCGCGTTTATTCAACGGCATGGTCCCGCCCAGGAAGTAATCGGGATCCAGGTATCCGAGGACCAGATCCGCGTCCGTCACCGTGGGCTCCGTGCCGCCCTTTTCGTAACTCACCGGTCCGGGATCGGCGCCGGCGCTGTCGGGCCCCACCTGGAGGAGCCCCATTCGGTTGATCCTGGCGATGCTGCCGCCGCCGGCGCCGATCTCCATGAGATCCACCACGGGGACCTGGATGGGAAGGCCGCTCCCCTTTTTGAACCGCTGCACGCGCCCCACCTCGAAGGTGGAAACGAGCCCGGCGTGGCCTTTTTGAATCAAGCAGGACTTGGCAGTGGTGCCGCCCATGTCGAAGCAAAACATGTCTTCGATCTTAAACATCTTCCCGTAATGCTGGGAGGCGATCACCGCCGCCGTGGGCCCGGACTCGATGATGCGCACCGGAAAGGCCTGGGCCGTTTCCACGGAGGTAATCCCTCCGCTGGAAAGCATGATGTAGAGCCGCCCGGCAAACCCCATCGCTTCGAGCCTGCGGGTGAGCTTTTTCAGGTACTTCTCGGTGATGGGCTTCACATAGGCATTGGTCACCGTGGTGGAGGTCCTTTCGTACTCCCGAATCTGGGGCAGGACCTCGAAAGACGTGGAAAGAAAGAGATCCGGGGCCTTTTCCTCCACGATGGCCTTGATGCGCATTTCGTGCACCGGGTTTTCATAGGAGTTGATGAGGCATACCGCCAAAGACGTCATCCCCATCTCCAGCAACGCCTCGAGGGTGGCTTCCACCTGGGCTTCATCAAGCGGCTTGAGGATGCGGCCGTCGCCGGCGATCCGTTCCCGGATTTCTTTTCGGAAAGGCCTTGGGATCAACGGTTCCGGATATTCGGCGAAAATATCGTAGGCGTCGTAGCGAAGCTCCCGGCCCAACTCCAGGACGTCTTTGAACCCTTCCGTCGTCATCAGGCCCGTCTTGGCCCCTTTTCTCTCGATGATGGCGTTGATGACCAGCGTGGTCCCGTGGATGATCTCCTCCAGATGTTCCATGAAACCCGGGTGCTGCTCCAGAAGCCGGGAGACGCCCGTTTCCACCGCCTCCGAAGGATCCGCCGGCGTGGTCAGGCACTTGTACACATAGAAGCGACCACTTTGATCGTCCACCAGGACAAAATCGGTAAAGGTCCCTCCGATGTCACACCCCAGGCGGAAGCGGCCGGATGCCGATGGGAATTCGCTTGCCATAAAACGGAATCCTTGATTGTATGGGTTAAAAGATGCTCGGTTCTTCCCAAATCCCGAAGACGTCCCGGAAGACGCCGGTCATTTCCCCCACCGTGGCGTATGCCTTGCAGCAGGCCACCAGGTCGGGCATGACGTTTTTTCCGAGGCGTGCGCGCTGCTCAAGGGATTTCAGCGCCTCTTTTACCCGGCGGTTGTCCCTTTCCCGGCGCAGCGTCTTGAGGCTGTCGATCTGTTTTTTCGCCCATCCTTCATCGTATTCATGGAGTTCCACTTCAGGATGATCACCTTCCGTATATTTATTCACCCCGACCTTGATGATTTCCTTGTTCTGGAGTCCCTTTTCGAATTCATAGGCCTGCCGGGTCACCTCCCGCTGGATGGCGCCCGTGGCCACGGCCCGGACCATCCCCCCCATTTCCTGAATCCGGCGCATCTCTTCCCGGATCTTTTCCTCCATCTGCTTGGTGATCGTTTCAATGAAATAGGAACCGGCCAGGGGATCCACGGTATCCCGGAGCCCCACTTCTTCCATGAGGATTTCCAGGGTCCTTAGGGAAAGCAACGCCGCCCGGGGCGTGGGAATGGTGTAGGCTTCGTCGAAAGAACACAGGGCCGTGGTCTGGGCGCCGCCGAGGGCCGCGGCCAGGGCGTAGTACGCCCCCCGGATGATATTGTTTTCCGGCTGCTCCTTGGTGAGCCCGCTCCCGCCGCCGCCGAAGAGCCCCCGGAGAAAGAGATTCTTCTTGTTTTTAACGCCGTATTCTTCTTTGAGCATTGTCGCCCACAGTTTGCGGGCGGCTCGAAACTTGGCCACCTGCTCCCACAGGTTGCCGTAGACATTGAGGTTAAAGGAAAACCGCCCCACGAAATCTTCCGGGGAAAGGCCCCGGGCGGCCACGTTTTCGATGTAGGCCCGGGCGATCTCCAGTGCGCAGGCGATCTCCTGGGCCGGGGTGGCCCCTGATTCCCGGATATGATATCCGCAAACACTCACGGGGTTGCACCGGGGAAGCTCCCTGACGGCGTATTCGATGCAGTCCCCCACGAGGCGCACGGCCGGTTCCACGGGAAAGATCCATGCGCCGCGACCGATCATTTCCTTCAGGATGTCATTTTGGGGGGTGGCGCTGATGACCGCCTTGGAATATCCGAACTTTTCCGCTACAGCCTGGTACATGGCCAGCATCACCGTGGCGTTGGCGTTGATGGTCAGCCCGGATCCGATACGATCAAAGGGGATGTCTTTGAAGGCAAGTTCAAAATCCTTAAGGGAGTCCACCGCCATCCCCACCCGTCCCACTTCTCCTTCGGCCCGGGGATCATCGGAATCGAGCCCCATCTGGGTCGGAAGATCGAAGGCCACGTTCAGCCCGGTCTGTCCGTGGGAAATCATCCATTTGAACCGTTGATTGGTCTCTTCCGGCGTTCCGAAACCCGTATATTGGCGGGTGGTCCAGGCCCGGCTCCGGTACCCGCCGGGATGCAGGCTCCGGGTAAACGGAAATTCACCGGGATCGCCCAGGTCCTTTTGATAATCGAACTCCGCTTCTTCCAGATCCCGGGGTCCGTAAGAAGGTTTCACCCGGATGCCGCTCTGGTAGATGACTTCCTTGACGGCGTCTTTTTCGTCTCGAATGTATCTTGCCACGCCCATTTTCTATCCCCCGTTGACCAAGGCCTGAATGGCGCCTGAGATTTCGGAAAAGGGTGTCCCGCCGGGAAACACGGCGGCAACACCGATGGCTTTCAGCGCCTCCACGTCCTTTTTCGGAATCACGCCGCCGACCACCACCTTGATGTCCTCCATCTTTTCTTCTTTCAACCGGGAAATCAGCTTCCGGCTGATGGGCAGGTGCGCGCCGGTCATGATGCTCAATCCGATGATATCCACCGATTCCTGAATCGCGGCGGAAACAATCTGATCGATGCTCTGATGCAGCCCGGTGTACGTCACCTCCATCCCCGCGTCCCGGAGCGCCAGGGCCACGATCTTCGCTCCCCGGTCATGACCGTCCAGGTCGGGCTTGGCGATGAGTACCCGTATCCGTTTTTTTGGTTCCATTGCCGATACCTCTTCCTGTTCTATTCTTTCTAATGGTATCCACCTAGGCCGTTCCGCCATCTTCATCAAAGGCCGAAAGGAAGGCGGCGCATCCGCGCACAATGTGGTCCTTCACCAGCCGTTCCACCTTTTCCGCATCCCGTCTTCGAATGTATTCGAGCATTTGCTTGTGATCTTCGTTGCTCACCCTGGCCAATGCTTCATCCCGGAGGATGATCCGGCGAAAGCGGAATATTTGGTCCCGGAGGTCATTGATCATCTTGATGAGCTTGGGGCTCCGGCTCAAGGCATAAAGGAGATCGTGGAATTCCGTGTTGATCCGGGGCAATTCCTCCAGGCCCTTGTGCTCCAGGTAGCGTTCATATTCGGCGATTTTTTGCTGCAAGGGAATCAGCTCGCTTTCTTCATGTTTGACGGCGGAAAGCCGTGCGGCGTAACTTTCGAGAACGCTCCGGATGCCGAAGGTTTCTTCGATGTCCCGGCGATTCAGTCCCAAAACCACGAAGCCGCCCCGGGGGAGTCGCTTCAAGTGCCCTTCATGTTCCAATCGATGGAGGGCCTCTCTCACCGGGGTACGGCTGATCTCCATGGATCCGGCGATCCGGTTTTCCACCATACGGCTCCCGGGTTCGATATCCCCGCGAACAATGGCTTTCCGAAGGTTTTCGAAGACCCGGTCCCCCAGGGATTTTTTTTCCAAAAACCGGGGCAAGGGCCTTAAATCAAATGTCCCGCCGGTACCCATACGTTCCCTACGGCGCCCTTTATTTTATAGCCCGGCCCACCGGGCGATGTTGGTCTGGAGAACCTCGTGAGTCCCTCCCCCGTATAACAGGAAACGGCTGTCCCGGTAGTAGCGCTGCACCGTATATTCCATGGAATACCCGTAGGCACCGAAGATGCGGGTGGCCTCGTCGGCGGCCTTGCAGGCCGCCTCGGTGGCAAAATATTTGGCCATGGTGGCTTCCTTGAGACAGGGTGTCTTGTCGTCGATCATTTTTGTCGCCCGGTAGGTGAGGAGGCGGGCGGCCTCGAGTTCGGTGGCCATGTTGGCGATCTTGGCCTGGATCAGCTGATACCGTCCGATGGGCCGACCAAAGGCCATCCGCTCCTTGGCGTATTGGATGGCATCGGCCATGGAGGCCCGCAAGAGGCCGATGGCCAATGCCGCGGTCATTGCCCGAATTTCGGACAGAATGGACATGAGGTTGCTTACCCCTTCCCCTTCCCGGCCCAGCATGAATTCAAAGGGGATGTGCACGTTGGTGAAGGCGACTTCTGACATGCGCGTGGTTCGGGTTCCCAGGGTTTCGAATGGCTGGCTTACGGAAACTCCGGGGGTTTCTCTCGGGACAAAGAAAAAATTGAGCCCCCGAAGCTTTTTGGCCGGATCCGTCTGGCACAGGACCGTATAAAAGTCGGCGATAGGACCATTGGTCACCCAGGTTTTCATCCCGTTGATCACGAATCCGTCCTTGGTCCGTTGGGCAAGGGTGGTCACGGCCCCCAGGTCCGACCCGGCTTCGGGCTCGGTGAGGCAGAAACACGGGATTTTTTCGCCTTTCATGGCCGGCAGGAAGAAGTTTTCGTGCATTTCTTGCGTCCCGAAATGAAAGAGAAAATTGGTCCCCATGAGACACTGCATGGCGGAAACCGCGGCCAGGCTCATGAGGCCCCGGGCCAGTTCTTCGTGGATGATGCAATACAAGGTGGTGTTGCCTCCGGATCCGCCTTTGTTCCGGGGATACCGGATCCCGAAAACCCCCATTTCCCCCACTTTTCGGAAGAGTTCCATGGGAAACTCCCCGGAGGCATCAATCTGTTGTGCCTGTGGGATCACTTCCTTGTCCACGAACCGGGCCATGCTGTCCCGGATCAGGTGTTCAGGATTGGATCGAATCATATCGCGCATTCTCCTTAAAGCGGTTCATCCGCTTGAAGCTTGAAGCTGCCGGATCATTTCCGGGACGATTTCATGGAGGTCCCCCACGATTCCCCAATCGGCCACCTGGAAGATGGGCGCCCGGGGATCCTTGTTCACGGCGATGATATATCGGGAGTGCATCATGCCGGCCCGGTGCTGGATGGCGCCGGAAACGCCGCAGGCGATGTAAATCTCCGGTCGCACCGATTTCCCTGTCTGGCCCACCTGATTTTCCGGAGGGATCCAGCCCTCCTCCACGGCCACCCGGGTCCCGGCCACCTCACCGCCCATGACGTCCGCCAGTTCCCGCAGGATCTGGAAGCCCTGGGCGTCTCCCACGCCCCGGCCGCCGGCCACGATGACTTTGGCCTCCGCGAGATCGGATCCGGTTTTTTTCTCCCGGACCGTTTCCAGGACTTTGACGCCGATCCTGCTTTCGGTGATTTGAAACGGATGCCGGACCACGGCCCCTTTCTTGTCCGGGGTGGGGACCGCCACCATGACGCCGGGCCGGACCGTGGCCATCTGGGGGCGGGAATACCGGTTGGCGATGGTGGCCATGACGTTGCCGCCGAAAGCCGGCCGGGTCTGGAGCAGGATCTTTTCCTCGGGATCGATGGAAAGCTCCGTGCAGTCCGCCGTGAGGCCGCAGCCCACGCGACGGGAGATCCGGGGGGCGAGATCCCGGCCGAGATGGGAGGCCCCCAAAAGGAAAATATTCGGCTTATGGATCTTCACCAGGGCTTCCACCGCATCCGCGTAGGGGATGGTCCGGTAATGGGTCAAGGCCTTGTGCTGCACAAGGTAGACCTTGTCCGCCCCGTACCGAATCAGGGTTTGGGATAAATCGGAAACCCGGCTTCCCAGCAACACCGCACAGACTTCCTGGTCCAGGGCTTCACCCAGCTCCCGCGCTTTTCCCAAAAGCTCCAGACACACCCGATTCAATCGACCGTTTCGCTGTTCCGCAAAGACCCAAACACCGGTATGATCCGAAAAATCAGGAATCTTTTTGGGTTCGGCGTCCGAAAAAATCGCCTTGGCCTTGCACACTTCCAGGCAGGCCCCGCAGGCGGTGCAGCGATCCAGGATTTCGGCCTTTCCTTCCTTGATTTCGATGGCGCCGTACGGGCACGCTTTGAGGCATCGCCGGCAACCGTCACAAAGATCTTTTTCCACCCAGACGATCATATGCGTTTTCCTCTCATAACTCACAGGCAGACGCGAAGGCCCTGCACGCAGTGGCGCCTTCACTGGCTTTCAGGCGCTGGATCAGCTCCCGGACCACGCTTTCCTTGCCCCCTTCCAGGATTTTGCCTTCCCGCTTGAACTTGGGGGCAAAGGTTTTAATCACGTGGGTGAGGGAACCTTCCAGCCCCACCTCCCGGGTCTTGACCCCGATATCCGCGGCGTTGAAGACCCGGATCGGGGCCTTCTCCCGGCATCCCGCCAGGAGCCGATCCACCCGCGGAAACCGCGGGGTATTCATCTCTCCGATAACGGTGATCAAGGCCGGTAACCGGCATTGGAGTCGCTCGTAACCGTCTTCCAGCCGCCGCTTGACCGTGATGTGTTTGGGATTCACCGATTCTATGGCAAATACATAGGCGGCCTGGGGGATCCCCAGCCAGTCGGCCACTTGAGGACCGATCTGGGCCGTGTCCCCGTCGATGGCCTGCCGGCCGCAGAAAACAAGATCCCAGGACCCGACCTGTTGAATGGCCCGGGCCAGCGTAAAGGAAGTGGCCCAGGTATCGGCTCCGGCAAAGGCCCGGTCCGTGAGGAGCACTCCGGCGTCCGCGCCCATGCCCAAAGCTTCCGTTATGACGTCGATGGCCTGCATGGGTCCCATGGAAAGGGCCGTCACCTTCCCGCCGAACCGGTCCTTGAGGGTCAGGGCCGCTTCCAGGGCGTGGGCGTCGTCCGGGTTGATAATACTTTTCAGCCCTTCCCGGATGAGGTTCCCGGTCTTGGGATCCAGTTGCACTTCCGTGGTGTCCGGAACCTGCTTGATCAGTACAATGCTGTCCATAAGCATCTTCCTCGTGAATTGATCGTTTCCTGTTTGGCAAAGAAGTCAGACGATCCCTCTCGATTTCAACCCTTCCACGGCGTGTTCCGGATACTCCAGTGCCTCGGAGAGGATCCTGGCATTGTGTTCCCCGAACCGTGGGGGAAAGGAAAGTTGCCGGTCGTTTTGGCGCATAAAGTCCGTGAGATACGGCGGGGGTGCCAGGGTGACCCGAAGGCCGGTGACGGGATCCGTGGTATACAAAAGCCTGCGCTGTACCAGAGGATCTTCACACACCTCCTTGAGGGTCTGAATTTTGCTGATCGGCACCGTAATGGCCTTAAAAAGATCGATGAGGGTCTCGGAGGTCTCCTTTCGGGTGACGGCTTCGATTTCCTGATTCAAGCGGGCCACGTCCTTGATCCGTCCGGTGTTTTTCTCGTATTCGGGGCGATCAAGGGGTTTAAAAATCTCCTGAGATACCATGGATTTCCATTGGCGGTCGTTTCCCACGGCCAGATAGACGTATCCGTTTTTCGTCTTGTACACGGAAACCGGGGCGAAAAATTCATGAGTATTTCCCCTTCGGGTCGCTTTTTTTCCAAAAGTATCCGTCATGGTGATGGGGACGGTGAGCCAGGAAACCGAGGACTCGAACATGGACAACTCGATCAAGGATCCTTGTCCCGTTTTCTCCCGGACGAAAAGGGCCTTCATGATCCGGCCGTAGGCGTGCTCGCTGGTTCCCATGTCGGGCAAGGGAATCCCCAGGACTTGGGGCGCGCCGTCGGCTTCCCCGGTCATCTCCATGAGACCGGATCGGGCCTGGAGGATGGGGTCATAGGCGGCTTCGTTGCTGTCCGGACCGAAACCCGTGACCCCCACCCAGATGATGTCCTTCTTGATGGATTTCAAGGTTTCGTAATCGATCCCCAGCTTGGCGTAATTTTTTGGAAGCTGGTTGGTGGCAAAAATATCGACGTTCAATTTTTCGATGAGGGAATGGAATATGGCCCGCCCCTCGGGGTCGGCAAGGTTCAGGGTGAGGGCCTCCTTTCCGGCGTTGATGCACAGATAATAGGTATTCATCCGCTCTTCCCCCAGGACGTTTTCCCCCACCCAGCGGTTGGGATCCCCGTAGACCGGGTGTTCCAAACGGATGACCCGCATCCCGTCCTGGGCCAGACGAAACGTCAGATACGGCAGGACGGTGGCCTGCTCCAGTGACAACACGGTCAGGTGCTTGAAGAGATCCATCATATCCGCTCCTTTTGTGAAGTTATCCAGGCATCCGCAGGAGGCTCCCGGGTGGGAATGCGCTCCACCGAAACCAGCAGGTGCTTGCGCACTTTGCCCAGGGCGGTGCGCGGAAAGTCGGTGCAAAAGGAAAACCCTTTCGGGATTTTGAAGGAGGCGATGCGTCCTTTGCAAAATTCGATCAACGCGGAAGGTTGCGGGGAAACCCCGTTTTTGGAGAGGATAAAGGCGTGTCCAACTTCCCCCCACTTTTCATCCGGAACCCCCACCACGGCCACTTCCTTGACATCCGGGTGTGATTCGATGACCTGTTCCACCTCTGCCGGATACACGTTTTCTCCGCCGGAAATATACATGTCCCCCACCCGGTCCACAAGATAGAAATAGCCGTCTTCGTCCATCCGGGCCAGGTCGCCGGTATGCAGTCTCCCTTCCCTGATCGTTTCCGCCGTCCTTTCGGGATCCATCCAGTATTCCTTCATCAGGATGGACCCTTTCACCACGATCTCTCCCACCGTCCCCGGCGGTACGGGACGGCCGTCCGGGTCCACCAGCCCCACCTCCGCATGGAAGACGGGCCGGCCCACGGTTCCCGGCTTGGACAAAAAGTCGTCCTCGGCGGCCCACAGGAGAATGGAGGTCTCCGTCTGCCCCATAATCTGGCGGAGCCGGAAACCGGCTTCCCGGCACCGGGAAAGGAGTTCGGGGGTGGTCTTTTCCCCGCCGATGGCGCAGACACGCAGGGAAGATAAGTCCTTTCGTTCTTTCGGGTGCACCTCAAGGAGGGATTTATAGACCGCGGGTACCCCCAGGAGTTTCGTCACCTTGTACTGCTCGATATCCCGGTAGGTGCGGATGGGGTCGAACCGGGAATGCAAAATCAGGGTGGCGCCTTTGTAAAGGGCCGGGGATGCCTGAATGAAAAGCCCGCCGGAGTGAAACAGCGGGAGCAGAATCAGCATCATATCGTCGAAATGGAGTTTAAAGAAAATTTCTGCATTGAGGCAGTTGAAAAAAGTCTTGCGATGGGTCAACACCGCCCCCTTGGGTTTCCCAGTGGTCCCTGAGGTATACATAATGACTTGGGGTTCCGTCGGATCCAGAGGGCTTAAGTATTTGCTGAGAAACGGGGCTTTTCCATCGAAAGTCGCTGTTTCCGCGTGATAGTCGATGAAGGGCGTTTCCTCCGGTCGCCCCCCCAGGCAGCTTAAGAGAAGCGGCGGGCGGGCGGTGTTTACGGAAAGGATTTGGATTCTATCGACCTGATCGGCTCCGAAGATAAAGAGTCTGGGTCGGGCATTTTTCAGGATGTATTCCAGTTCCGGAGCCGCCAGGCGGAAGTTTATGGGGACGAAAATGGCTCCGATCCGGGCGGCGGCCATGTAAATCTCCATGAACTCGGGGCAGTTTTTCAACATCACCGCCACCCGATCCCCCTTTTCGATCCCCAGGTCCTGGAGCCAGCAGGCGGCACGATTCACCCGCCGATGCAACTCCAGATAGCTGATGGAGCTCCCTTCGAACCGGATAGCCGTCTTGCCGGGGTGCAGTTCACTCCACCGCTGGACCCACCAGGCGATGTTCATGGACTTTATCATCACTGAATGTATACTGTATACCAAAAAGCCCTGTCAATGAAAAAGATGCCATCTCCGCGGCAAGGCGCATAACCGCAATGAATGCCGGAAGGAGCGGCCGAAACGCCTTGGCAGGCGGGTGCGTCCGCCAAAAGGCTCGTTGACATTCTCCCTTTGTGGTCTGTCTTTCTTTTGACGGTCCGGCATATTTCTCCTTGACAAGGCACCTGTATACCGTATACAGCTATTGTCGAGCGATGCATGCTTACGGGTCTGACGAGAAAACCGGCGGAATGCCCTGTTTGACCGGAACACGTCCCGTAAACCCCGCGTTTTAAGACAGGCTCACGGGAAGCGTTCCGGTCGCTCGCGAATCCCGTAGCCCCGCAATGCGGGATTTCCGCTTCGCTCCAATCCGCGAAGCAGTGCCGTCAGGCAGAACCGGCGGGGAATGCGCTCGCTGCTGCGGTTCAACCTGTTTACCCAATCCAGCGCAAGGGAGGTTCGATGCATTTCGACACCCGGCTCTACCCGACTGTTTTCAACCCGTTGTTGATCACGCCGTCCCGACCCCTTCCCAAAAAGATCGCCGTCATCGGCGCTGGCACCATCGGCCCGGACATCGGCTATTATCTCAAGAGTGCGCTTCCCGAGAGCACCCTCATCCTGGTGGATGTGGTGGAAGCCCCCCTGAAAGCCGCCGAAAAGCGTCTTTTGGGGTATGCCCAAAAGGCCGTCGAAAAAAAGAAGATGCGTCCCGAGCAGGCCCAGGCAGTGTGCGAAAATATTATTTATACCCTCGATTATGACCAAATCGCCGACTGCGAACTGGTCATCGAAGCGGCCACCGAAGCCATTCCATTGAAGCAGCGCATCTTTGCCGCCGTTGAAAAAAGGGTTTCGGAGAAGGCCGTTATCACCTCCAATACGAGTTCCATCCCGGCCCAGCGCCTCTTTTCGGAAATGCACCACCCGGAACGGGCCACCGTGACCCATTTCTTCGCCCCGGCATGGCGCAGCCTCCCGGTGGAAGTGATTCACTGGGAAAAAGTCGAACGGCAGGTGCTCGATGATCTCTTCTGGTTTTTCGCCAGGACCGGAAAAGCCCCCATCCTCACGGCGGATGCCATCTGCTTTGTCCTGGACCGCATCTTCGACAACTGGTGCAATGAGGCGGCCCATCTCCTCTCCGACGCCACGGCCTCTCAGATCGATAAAACCGCCGAGGAATTCGTCTTCGCCGGGCCTTTTTACGTTTTGAACCTGGCCAACGGGAACCCCATCATCATCGAAACCAACACCCTGCAAATGGAAGAAGGGGAGCACTACCGGCCGGCATCCATTTTGGCTTCGGTGGAACGATGGAAGACCCATCGCCCCGGAACTCAAATTCAGGTCCCCGAGCCGGTCCGGGAAAAGGTCCGGGACCGGCTCCTGGGGATTCTTTTCTCCCAAACCGTGGACATCATCGATCGGGGGATCGGAACCCCGGAGGATGTGAACTTCGGATGCCAGGTGGCACTGGGGTTCCGCAAAGGCCCCCTGGATATCATGAGAGACATGGGCGAGGCACCGGTGAACCGAATCCTGGAACGCTTCAAGGACGAGCGCCCGGGATTTCCACAACCTGAAAAGGCTTTGTCGGCGTACCAGGATTTTTACCGGCACCTCCTCGTGGATGAAAAGGACGGAATCCGGATCCTGACCCTCCGGCGGCCCCAGGCCATGAACGCCCTCAACGATGAAATCCTCGACGAGCTCCTGTCTGTTTTAAAAAAAGGGGCACAAGACCCTTCCGTTGAAGGCTTCGTCCTCACCGGGTATGGCACGGGGGCCTTTTCGGCCGGCGCCGAGATCGGAAAATTTCCCCGAATGCTCGGTGACGAAACCGCCTCCATGGCCTACGCCCGGGAGTGCGCCCGGGTGCAGTCCTTTTTGGATCATATGGAAAAACCCGTGGTGGCGGCCCTCAACGGCCTGGCCCTGGGCGGCGGCCTGGAGCTGGCCATCCGTTGCCATGCCATCGTGGCCAAGGAAAACGCCCGGCTCCAGTTTCCAGAAATCACCCTGGGGATCCTTCCGGGCATCGGCGGATGCATCGTCCCTTATCGCAAATGGCCCATGGGGGCGGCGGTGTTCCATGACATGATTCTTTCGGGGAGACCCCTTTCCGCAAAGGAAGCCGATGAAATCGGGATGGTGGACCGCACCGCAAAGACATACCCGGAGATGATCCAGGCTGCGGTGGAAACGGCCAAAAAACTTAGAGGGGCCGTTCCCCGCATCCCGGACGCCCCTGTGGATATTCCGGAAATCCGCGTCCCGGAAACACCAGCATCCGGAAAGCTTTTGTTGAGCAGGGAAGCGGTGGCCATCGCCGCCGACACCATCCGGGAGGGGGCGGTTTGTTCGACCCTTTCCGAGGCCCTTGAAAAAGGATATGCAGGGTTTGGAAAGATCGCCTGCACGCGGGCGGCCAAAGAGGGAATTACGGCCTTCTTGGAAAAACGAAAGCCGGTGTTTGAACAATAACGGGATCGGAAAAATCAAAAATAGGATGGCAAAGTAAGAACCCTTACACGACCTGAAAACACACTTTTCCTGCCGGAATCCCGGCAGTAAAATCGTTGTTCCATTTATGTTCCATTCGTCGGGGGGAAGGGCTTTGCGGTATCTGAGTACCGCAACGCCCATGCAAGGGACACCTAATCAATAAGGAGGATTTATGCAGGTCAAAAAGATTTTTCTGCCCGAGTCTGAGTTGCCGCGTCAATGGTACAACATCGCCGCAGACATGCCCACGCCCTTGGAACCGCCGCTGCATCCGGGAACCGGGGAACCCATCGGTCCCGACGCCCTGGCACCGATTTTTCCCATGCCGCTTATCGAGCAGGAAGTCAGCCAGGAGCGGTTCATTGATATCCCGGAACCTGTGCTGGAAAAATACCTCATCTGGCGTCCCACCCCCATGTACCGGGCCTTCAACCTGGAAAAGCACCTGGATACACCCGCAAAAATCTATTTTAAAAATGAAGGCGTCAGCCCGCCGGGGAGTCACAAGCCCAACACCGCCCTGGCCCAGGCATACTACAACAAAATCAGCGGCACCAAGCGGATCACCACCGAGACCGGCGCCGGCCAATGGGGAAGTGCCTTGTCCATGTGCTGCAGCCTTTTCGGGCTGGAGTGCAAAGTCTACATGGTAAAAATCAGCTACCAGCAGAAGCCCTACCGCCGCCTCATGATGGAGACCTGGGGCGCCACGTGTATTCCGAGTCCCAGCAGTGAAACCAATGCGGGGCGGAAGATCCTCGAAAAGAATCCGGATTCTCCGGGAAGCCTGGGGATCGCCATCAGCGAAGCCGTGGAAGCCGCCGTCACGGATGAAAACACCAAGTACTCCCTGGGGAGCGTGTTGAACCATGTGATGCTCCACCAGACCATTGTGGGCCAGGAAGCCCAAAAGCAAATGGCCCTTTTCGGGGATTATCCGGACGTGGTCATCGGCTGCGCCGGCGGCGGAAGCAACTTTGCCGGTATGACGTTTCCGTTCATACGGGATAAAATCAACGGCAAGCAGGTGGAAATCCTGGCGGTGGAACCGGCCTCCTGCCCCACCATGACCCGGGGACCCTTTGCCTACGACTTCGGGGATACGGTCCAGATGACACCCCTTTTACCCATGTATACCCTGGGCCACAGCTTCGTTCCGGAACCGATCCATGCCGGTGGCTTGCGGTATCACGGCATGGCGCCTTTGGTGAGCCAGCTGATCCTGGACGGACTGATCACGCCCCTTGCCGTTCACCAGCTGGAAACCTTCGAAGCCGGCATCACCTTTGCCCGCACCGAAGGTTTTATCAGCGCTCCGGAAACAGACCATGCGGTGGCGGCCCTGATTCGGGAAGCCAAGAAGGCAAAGGAAGAAGGGAAAGAAAAGGTTATTTTACTCAACTGGAGCGGGCACGGGCTGGTGGATATGGCCGCTTACGAGGCGTATCTCTCCGGGAAGCTCAAAAACCACGAACTTCCCCAGGAGGAAATCGATCGGGCGCTCTCGGACATCGCTCCGCTGCCCAAGCCCAAGCAATACAAAAAATAAAATAGGGTCCGAGGGGTCAAGGGGTCAAGGGGTCAAGGGGTCGAGGGGAAAGCATTCGGTTGTTTTCCAGGACTCGGCCCCTCGGCACTTTGGGCGGGAACAAAATCGGCCTTCTATGATTGAGGCAAGCATATCATTATGAAAAACATCGTCCCGCCGAATGAGCGTTACGAAATCCGGTGCCCGAAACTGGGTCACCAGATTTCGTTTTCCTACTGCCGCGTGGAAAATCAGGGGCTCCCCTGCCCCAAAACCATCGACTGCTGGCATATCCATTTTCGGGTCCGGGCGTACCTGAAAGAGGAACTCACCCTGGAAGAATTCAACAAGGCCTTTGTCTTTCGCCCCAAACCCAAAATGATGACGCTGATCGACTTGATCGAACAGGCCAAGACCGAAAAGGAAGACAACTCCACATGAAAGAGGCGTTTTTGCTGGGAAACGGCGCCATCGCCCTGGGGCTGCTGGAAGGCGGTTGTCAGGTAGTCACCTCCTATCCCGGCACCCCCAGTTCGGAAATCCTACCCGAAGTCGTTCGTTTCGTGAAATCCGAAAACCTGAAGACGTATACGGAATGGTCCACCAATGAAAAAGTGGCCCTCGACAACGCCTATGCCGCGGCCGTGTCCGGAAAACGAGCCGCCTGCTGCATGAAGCAAGTGGGCTTGAATGTGGCCGCCGACTCCCTCATGAGCGCCGCCTACATGGGGACCACCGGTGCGCTGGTTGTCGTCTCCTGCGACGACCCCGGACCCCATTCTTCCCAGACCGAGCAGGACACGCGTTTGATGGCCCGCCTGGCCAAGGTTCCGGTGCTGGATCCGTCCAACCCAAGAGAAGCCCGGGAAATGGCCAAGCTCGCCCTGGATCTTTCCCAGAAATTCAAAATTCCGGTGATTTTACGCCCCGGAATCCGGGTCTGCCACGCCCGGCAGAACTTTTCGTGGGAATCCTTTTCCGTCGGGGGGAAACCCGCCGTCTTTGAAAAGAATCCCGCGCGTTGGGCGGCCACCCCCCGGTTCCGTTTCCTTCTCCACCGGGAGCTGAATGAAAAGCTTGTCCAGATATCTAAAAAATTCGATCGATTAAGGGGAGTTAACGAACACAATCTGACTAAAAACACGAAGTATCCCCTGGGGATTGTCGCCGGAGGCGTTCCCTATTCCGTGGTCAAGGATCTTTTCACGGAATCCCGCCGGGAAGACATTCCCATCCTCAAACTGGGCGCCCCTTATCCCTTTCCGGAGCGTCTGGCCAAGCAGTTTTTAAGGGCCTGCAAAAAGGTGCTGGTCTTGGAAGAAACCGATACCGTCATCGAATACTTTCTCCGGGACCGCAAAAAGGTCCTGGGGAGGCTGTCCGGACATGTTCCTTCGGAAGGGGAACTCTTACCGGGTGTCATCGCGCGGGTCATCAATAATGTCCTGGAGGATCTCGGCATCCCACCCATGGCCGTTTCCGGAAATCCGGAGGTTCAAGAACTGGTCAAAAACCTGAATCTGCCGATCCGAAAGCCCACCCTTTGCCCGGGGTGCCCCCATCGGGCCTCCTTTTTCGCCATCCGCAAGGTCCAGCCCAAGGCTATTTTTACCTCCGACATCGGCTGCTATACGCTGGGACTGAACCTGGGCGGCGTGGACACCTGCCTCGACATGGGCGCCGGAATCACCATGGCCTCCGGGTTTTATCAGGCCTTTGCCCAGGACGGTGTCGAGCAGCCCATCGTGGCCACCATGGGGGATTCCACCTTTTTCCATTCCGGGACCGCCGGCCTCTTGAACGCCGTTTACAACGGCGCCCGGTTCATCCTGGTCCTTTTGGACAACGATACCACGGCCATGACCGGGATGCAGCCCACACCGGCGCTGGGCATCCGGGCCGACGGAAGTACGGGAAAAGCCATCCCCCTGGAACGGGTAGTGGCCGGGTGCGGCGTGGATTTCATCGAAGTGGTGGATCCCTATGATATCAAGGCCATGACCACCCTTTTGAAAAAGGCCAAGGCCTACGTGGCGAGCCCCGACGGCGGCATCGCCGTCGTCATCGCCCGGCATCCCTGCGTCATCGCCTACCGGGACCGGGCCATACCGGAAAAAAGACCCGTAACCGTCACCGATGATTGCGACGAGTGCGGATTTTGCCATCAACGCTTCGAATGTCCGGCATTGTACCCGGACGCCGAAATCGGACATACGAGCGTAAACAAATCCATCTGCGCCGACTGCGGGGTCTGCACCCAGATCTGTCCAAAGGGTGCCATCGTGGGCGCGTAGCATCAGGAAAGGCCCATGAAGACCATCAACTTCGTTCTGAGCGGACTGGGGGGACAAGGGATCCTTTTTTTGACACGGGTGCTGGCCCAATGCGCCCTGGATAAGGGGATTCCTGTGTTGGGAGCGGAAACCCACGGCATGGCCCAGCGGGGCGGCTCCGTGGTCTCCCACCTGAGAACCGGGGACGTGGAGAGCAGCCTGGTGCGGGAGGGAACGGCCCATTTCCTCCTGGCCCTGGAGGAAAACGAAGCCTATCGAAACCTTGCGGTTCTCTCCGAAAAAGGAACCCTTTGCGTCAATGCTTCAGGGAATCCCTTTCCCAAAGACAGCGTCAGGCCCTATTTGGAAAAGATGAAGATTCAATCCCGCGCGCTGCCAGTGGGAAAAATCGCTCTCGAACTCAACGCCCCCCTGGCCGCCAATTCCGGGCTTCTGGGGGTCTTTGCCGCGTTGGAAAACACCCCGTTCGCGAAAGCGGATATCCGCGCAACCATCGCGCGACTCAGCCCGAAACGATTTCAGGATCTCAACCTCAAAGTCTTTGACGCCTGTCTGGAAAAAACATCTGCGACATGATCCGGGGCTGTCCCGGCCCTGCTGAACGTCCGTATCGTACACTTTCAAATTAGGCCACAATGTGGTATATTGATCCCGTTGAATGGGGGAAGGCATCATGATCCCTGAAATCAAAAAGATCCTTTACACGACAGACCTCTCCCCCAATTCCGCTTATGCGTTCCGTTACGCGGTGGGTTCCGCCAAACGCCACGATGCCGAAATCATATTGCTTCATGTCCTCGAACAAGTCCCCGATTCCGTGCGCGCCCTGTTGGCCGATTATCTCAGTGAAGAACAGCAACAAACGATTCTGGAAGAAAAGCTCACGTACGCCAGAGAACGGATTCAAAAACGCCTGAAAATCTTTGCAGAAAAGGAATTACAAGGCGAATCAAACGTATTGGATCGGATCTCCATCGAGGTGGAGGAAGGGCATCCCGCGGACGTGATTTTACAAAAAGCCGATGAACTGCATTGCGACATCGTCGTGATGGGGACACACGGGAAAGAAACCTGGCACCATACGTATCTGGGTAGTATGGCCCGGAGGGTTTTGGGAAGGATTCGGAAGCCGGTCTTCATCATCCCGCTGCCTTCCGGCGAAACCGACATCACGTTTCACGACATCTGATCAGGGCGGCTTCCAGGTCACACTGGAGGCAACGGCGCACCTCCTGCAGGGCGGATTCGTCTTCCATACACCCTTCCACTTCCTCGAAGGAGGTGCGCCGCTCGGATGCGGGCCGTTGAGGGACGGCTTCCCGTTTCCGATCGGCAAATCCGGGAACGCGCTTGGCGCCGTCGATGCGGCGCTCAAGGGATTCGCAGTCCGTTTCCACAGCGCGGGTGTTGAACTCGAACACCCCGCTGCCTCCCAGGTATTGATCCATGGCCGCCGCCGCACGCCGTCCCGCGGCAAGGGCGTCGATGACGGTGCCGGGCCCGTCGGCGGCATCCCCGCCGGCAAAAACACCGGAAAGCGCGGTGCCCTGGGTTTCGGGATCAATAACGATGCGCCCGTTTTGAACCTCCAGGGATCCAGCTTCATCGATAAAACAAAAATCCCTGCAAAACTCGGTTTCGCAAGACTGGCCGATGGCCAGAATCACCTGATCCGCTTCCACCGCTTGCCGGGTGTCGTCGAAAAAGGGGCAGAAGTTGCCGGCCGCGTCGAATACGGACAAGCACCGGACCAGTTCCACGCCGGATACCCTGCCGTTGTTTCCCATAATCCGCGAAGGCCCCCAGGAGTACAGCATCCGAACCCCCTCTTCCCGGGCGGCCGCTATTTCCCAGGGGTTCGCGGGCATCTCTTCCTGGCTTTCCAAACAGGCCAGGGTGACTTCCTTGGCTCCCAGGCGCAGGGCGGTCAAGGCCACGTCGATGGCCACGTTCCCGCCGCCCACCACCAGGACCCGTTCGGCCACCTTGGGCGGATTTTTTTCGGAAACGGAAATCAGGAAATCGAGCCCCCAAGTGACGTTTTCCAGATCGATTCCGTCGATTTCCAGTTTCTTGGAAAGTTGCGCCCCCACGCCGATGAAGACCGCGTCAAAGCCGTCTTCTTTTAAATCCTGAACCGTAAAATCGACCCCCAGTTTGTGTCCGGTCCGCAAGTCCACGCCCATGCCGAGAATCCGGCCGATCTCTTCATCCACCACGGGTTCGGGGAGCCGGTATCGAGGAATACCGTACCGAAGCATGCCCCCGGGTTTTTCCCGTGCCTCGAACACCGTGACGTGATGCCCTTTTTTGCGCAGGAAAAAGGCTGCGGAAAGCCCCGCAGGACCGGCGCCGATGACGGCCACCTTTTTCCCGGTGTCCCGACCCGGAGTGAAAACGGCTTCAAAATCCCCCGATGCCTTATCGGCGGCGTAGCGTTTCGCCGCACAGATGGCAATGGAGGCGTTGACCTTCCCCCGCTTGCAGGCGGTCTCACAGGGATGGGGGCATATCCGCCCCAGGATCCCCGGGAGGGGCGCCTTTTCGATAATCCGACCACAGGCCTCGTCCATGTCGCCTTTGGCGATGGCCCGCAAATATCCCGGCACATCGATTCCCGCAGGACAGGCTTGGACACAGGGGGCCTTTTCCGGAATGCGCCCTTTTTCCGCATACGCCCTCAGGGCCCGGGTCATGTCGATGATCTTGATCCCGTTGGGGCATGCGTCTTCACACCGGCCGCACACGGCGCAATCCCATGGCATCTCCGTGGCCGCCACCTCCGGAATCATCTCCAGTTCCACATAATGGATCATTCGGCGGATATTGAATGCGTTTTCACCGGTGAGGGGACAGGCCGAGCTGCACCGCCCGCACTGTTCGCAGTAGCGCAGCTTTTCGATGTCGTTGAACCGTTCGAGAAACAATGCAGTCGGTTTCATGATCATGAGGCATTATCCAGGTTGAACTGTTTGACCATATCCTTCATGGTTTTGGCGAACTTGGGACCGTCGGCCGCGCTGCACCAGACGTTGATGAGCCGTTCCGGGTCGTAGCCCGATCGGGCCAGCTTTTTTTTCATCCGCCGGACCCGGGACTCGGCCGCGTAATTGCCGGAAATGTAGTGACAGGTGGGGAACTCGCATCCCGCCACCAAAACCCCGGCGGCGCCCTTCTCAAATGCGCGAAGCATCATCTTCATGGAGACCCGGGCAGAGCACATCACCCGGATGAGCCGGGCATGGACCGGATATTGGAGACGGCTCACACCCGCCATGTCCACGCCGCCCAGGGCGCACCAGTGGCAGACGAACCCGATGATCTTTTTTTCGGGCGCCTCCAAAAGGGCGGCGTCCACCTGGGCCAGGACCTGGTCGTCGGTGAAATGAACGATGGTAATGCATTCCCTGGGACAATCCGCCGCGCAAAGCCCGCATCCTTTGCACAGGGCCTTGATGACGCGGGGATTCTTATCCGCATCAACGCTGATGGCGCTGTAGGGACACCGCTTGTGGCACAGGCCGCACTGGTTGCAATCGGTTAAATCGATGTCGGCAACGATCCCTTCCGCCTCGATGTATCCCCGCTTCATGGGGATGGAGACCCGCATGGCCGCACCGATGCCGGCCTCGATGCTCTCCTTGAGCATCATGGGCGACTTGGCGCATCCGGCCAGAGCGACGCCGTCGGCGGGAAACTCCAGGGGGGCGAGCTTGACGTGGGATTCCTGAAAAAATCCGTCCGGGTTCGCCGACACCTTCAACAGGCCTTTGAGCTGCTCCACGGTGTCATCCCCTTGAAAAGCGACGGTGAGAACCAAAAGGTCCGCCGGCAATTGGAGTTCTTTTCCGATGAGAATATCCATGGTTTTGACCACAAGGGTCCCATCCAGATTTTCAACGGGTTCCGGGTAGCGGTCATCAGGGAACCGGGAAAAGCGGATCCCCAGGTGTTTGGCCTCCTTGAGCATCTCGCCTTCCTCTTTAACCATGGACAGATCCCGGTAAAGGATGTGAATTTGGATATCCGGATCCAGTGCCTTCAGTGCCAGGGCGTTTTTCACGGCCGCGTGGCATCCGATGCTGCAGCATCCCCGGGTGTCGTTTTTGGATCCGACACATTGGATGAAGACCACATTCTTTACCTCCGGATGGAAGCCGGAAGACCTTAAGTCGTTCGTTTCTTCCCGGTCCTCCGGGGGCTGGAACTTTTTCGAAGATCGAATCCGTTTTTCGAGTTCCAACTGGGTCATTACCCGGGGGTTTTCACCGTGTTTGAATGCGCCTTCGGGTGATATCTCCCGCATCCCCGTGGCCACCACGATGGTGGAGACATGAAGGCGCTCCCCCGGTGATCCGTTGCCTCCTTTCAGTCCGATGGTGTAATTGCCGATGTACCCTTCGATGGTTTCAATCTCGGCACCGGTGATGACCCGGATCCCGGGAGTTTCGTATACCCGTGCCGCCAGGGACTGCACCCATTGGGCGGCATCCGCGTGATGGGAATCATGGCGCACCAGGCTCAACGTGTTGAGCATGCCGCCGAGCCGGTCTGATTTTTCCAGGACAATGGCCTGGAATCCTTGCCCGGCCACGTTCAACGCCGCGGAAAGCCCCGCCGCTCCGGCCCCGATGACGAGGCAGTCCTGCTTCACCGGGAGCCGGATCTCCTCTCCTTCTTCCAGGAGGACGGCCTTGGCCACCCCCATCCGAACAAGATCCTTGGCCTTTTGGGTGGCGGCTTCGGGTTCTCTCATGTGAACCCAGGAGACCTGTTCCCGGATGCTGACGAATTCCAGCAGGTAGGGGTTCATACCCGCCTGCTGGATGTTTCTTTTGAAAAGCCCTTCATGGGTCCGGGGGGTGCACGAGGCAATGACCACTCGATTGATGCGGTGTTCCCGGATCAACGCCTGCATCCGGGAAAGGTAATCCACGCTGCAGGACCACCGCCCTTCGTCGGCCAAGGTCACATGGTCCAATCCCCTGGCATATTCCACGACTTCCGGGACGTTCACGACGCCCGCGATGTTGGATCCTCAGTCGCAGACGAACACACCCACCCGGATATCCTCATTCATTCATCCACCTCATGCTTCTTACGGTCGCAAGACCGCCTTCATCCCCGCGGCACAGGCCTGCACCACGGATTCGGCGATGTCGATGGGGCCGGTGGCCCCGCCGCACAGGTAAATACCCGGCACCGACGTTTCCAAGGGCGCGGTGAGGGGGTCTTTTTCCTTGAAGTACCCCAGGTGATCCAGCTCGATGCCGAGCACCTTGGCCAGCTTTGCATTTCTCTCGTTGGGAACGATTCCCGTGGAAAGGACCAAAAGATCCACTTCATGGGTTTCGATTTTTCCGGTTTCCAAATTTTCATACCGGACGACCAAGTTCCGGGTCTCGGGGTTCTCCTGAACCTCGTAGGGCCGTCCCCGGATATACCGGACACCGGCGTCCACGGCTTTTTGGTAAAATCCCCAGAAGTTTTTTCCGTAGGCTTTCAGGTCATTGTAAAAAACCGTGGTTTCCACGGCGGCATCGTGTTCCTTGGTGATGATCACCTGCTTGGTGGCGATCATGCAGCAGATCTTGGAGCAATAGGGGACCCCCTTGCCCGGGGCCAGCCCGCGGCCGGCACACTGGACCCATGCGATGCGCCGGGCATGCCGGCCGTCCGAAGGCCGGATGATTTCTCCGGCCGTGGGGCCGCCTGCGTTCATGAGTCGTTCGAACTGCATGCCGGTGATGACGTTGTCGTAAAGATCATATCCCAAGAGGTCCCCGGCCGGCCGTGCCGCATCGATGCCGGTGGCCACCACAATGCTCTTGACTTCCAATTTAACGTTCTTGGCGGACTGCCAGAGGGTGACGGCATTCTTTCCTTCCTTTTCGCAGGCCTTCACACACAGGGCGATGGGGCACTCCCGGCACTGGCTGCAGTCCACGGCGCATCCGCCGATGCAGGCTCCGGCATCTTGCATCTCCCCCGACCGGCATGCCGGGTCCAGGGAAACCATGTTGGGCACGGCCTGGGGAAACGCCATGGAAATAAGCTTCCGCTTTCCCCCGATCTTTCCGTCCATCTCGTCGGGGATACTGACAGGGCAGGCTTCCACACAGGCGCCGCACCCCGTGCACTTTTCCTCATCCACGTATTTGGGGCGTTTTACCAGCCGGATGTCGAATCCGCCGTTTTTCGCCTTGACTTTTCTGACTTCCGTGTGGGTGAGGATCTCGATGTTCTCCTGGTTGTCGGTATCGTACATCTGGGGCGCTTCGATGCAGATGGAACAGTCGTTGGTGGGAAAGGTCTTGTCCAGGCGCGCCATCATGCCGCCGATACTGGCCGTGTCGTCCACCAGGTAGACTTTGGTGCCGTATCGGGCGGCGTTCAGGGCACAATTGATGCCGGCAATTCCACCGCCGATGATCAGTATCGCATCACGCATATGCTTTCCGCCTTTGATAAATATTCCTTAATACAAGGGGTCAAAGATTCGAGGAGCCAAGGATTCAAGGGTTCAAGGGGCCAAGGGGTCAAGGGGTCAAGGGGCCAAGGGGTCAAGGGGTCAAGGGGTCAAGGGGTCAAGGGTTCAAGGGGTCAAGTGATAAAAGGAATCACTTCACTTGAACCCTCGACCCCTTGAACCCTCGAACCCTTTTATAAAAAACGAATCAGATGGTTCAACCCACGTCGCCGATTTTCCTTATCGGCTTCCATGACCCCATTCATATCTCCGTTATGATGACGGCGTTGGATTTGCACACCGCCTCGCAGGTGCGGCATCCCAGGCAGTTTTCCGGTCTTACGGCATACGCCTTGATGGAAAAATCGAAGACCTCGGTGGGGCACAGTTTAATACAGTCCTCGCAGCCGTCGCACCGATCCGGATCCACATGGACAAGATAGACTTCAAAATCCCTGAATTTTTTCGGCATGCAAAAATCGTCCTATTTGCCCTTGAGTTCTTCCCACTTGTAATCGATGAGTTCCAGGAGCACGCCGTTCATCTTCTTTGGGTGAATGAAAGCAAACTCGCAGTCCCGAAAGGGCCGGGCCCCGCCGATGAAAGGATAGTCTTTTCCTTTCAATTCCTCCATGGCCTCCCGGGTATTGTCCACGTTGAAGCTGATGAGCATGATTCCTTCCCCCCGCTTCTCGATGAACTTGGCCACGTCCCCGTCCGGCGCGGTGGATTCCATGAGCTCGAAGCCGACTTCGCCCACCCAGTACCGGGCCACCTTGATCTTTTCGGGTTCGTCGATGTATTCATCGTCCGGCTGCGTTTTTCCCAAAACCGGCTCCCAGACCTTTCGGGCCTGAGCCAGGTCTTTCACTGCGATACAGATATGATCGATCTTGTTGACTTTCACCGCTTCCTCCATTTCTTCTTTCTTGCTCAGGATCCCCGTCCGCGGGGGATTCAAGGCGGGGGATTCAAGGTGACAACGGACCGTTATCCACACCAACCCCTCGAACCCTCGAACCCTTGAACCCTCGAACCCTCGAACCCTCGAACCCTTGAATCCTTGAATCCTTGAATCCTCGAACCCTTGAATCCTCGAATCCTTTAAAAAGTCACCTTGGACACCGGGACGGTAATGGCCTCGTCGGGACAGACACACCCGCACTCATTGCAGTCCTCACACAAAAATTCCGTCACCA
>JAFDGC010000023.1 GCA_019309485.1 Deltaproteobacteria bacterium
CTAAATCTCAAGAACTCGGCACAAGTGCCTCAAACAGCTTGAGATTTTTAACGCTCAACCCTTTGTCTCTCTTTTTCCGAAAAGGCTTGGATGGCGCTCACAAAAGCCTTTTTACGATCTTGTCAATCATGACGGTTGCATCTCCTCCCCGGAATCTCCTCCCATCAGGGGGGGAGAATGCGGGTTTTTACGGAGCATTGACCTGAGCCCCGCACCTATTTAAAATAGCGTTTATCCGGAAAGTTGCAAAAACAACAGCGGCCTTTCGAGGAATGCCATGCACATTTTTATCGCCGGCGGCACCGGGTTTGTCGGAGAGCGCCTTACCCGGAGGCTTTTAGAAGAGGGATACCGGGTAACGGCTTCGGGGACCCGTCCTGCTTTTCCCATGGAAACGGGAGAAAGCTTCACGTATGTGCCGGCGGACCTGACACGGAAAGGGGCATGGCAGGAAGCCTTGGCAGAAACCGATGCAGTGGTCAACCTGGTGGGAAAGACCATCTTCCACCGCTGGACAAAGGCCTATAAGATCCAAATCCGGGAATCCCGGATCCGGTCCACACGGAATATCGTCGACGCACTGGATGTCTCCCGCCAGGGAGTTTTGATCAACGCCTCGGCAGTGGGATTCTATGGCAGCCGGGGAGATACGGTCCTGGATGAAACGTCCCCGCCCGGAGACGATTTCCTGTCCGAAGTGGGAAAAAATTGGGAGTCGGCGGCCCTGGAAGCACAAGAAAAAAAGGTTCGCGTCGTGTGCGCGCGGTTCGGCATTGTACTGGGAAAAGGCGGCGGGGCCGTGGAAAAAATGGTGCCCCCCTTCCGGTTCTTGGTGGGCGGTCCCTTGGGAAACGGCACCCAGTGGTTTCCGTGGATCCATATCGAGGACCTGTGCAATGCGGTGCAATGGGGGATCACGCATCCGGAACTGGACGGGCCCGTCAATTTCTGCGCCCCCAACCCGGTGAGAAACAAGGAGATGGCCAGGATCATCGGGCGACTCCTGAAAAGACCCGCCTTCATGCCTGCGCCCGCCTTTGCCGTCCGCCTGATTATGGGGGAATTGGGAACAGCCCTCCTTTCCAGCCAGCGATGCATCCCCGGGAAGTTGTTGTCCACGGGTTTTCATTTCACGTACCCGGATATGGAATCGGCGCTCCGGGAAATCCTGCAAGCATAAGGAGCGGAAATGATCGGTTATGTCCTTGCAATCTTTGGATTCGCCGTTGCGTTGATCCTCCTGTGGGCGGTGTTTTCGAGAAGGGGAAGGGATAATGAAGGGGTAACAACCTATACCTGTTCCCATTGCGGGGATCGTCACTGCATTTGTGAAAAAGATCCTTCTTCAAAGGGATCATAACACAAGGAAAAGACATCTATGAAGGAGAAGATATGCCGGAATTTGCGGAAATCGTCAGGGGACGGCGAAGCGTTCGAAAATACGAAGACAAAGAGATCCCGGAGGATGTACTGGACCAAGTCCTGGAATCGATCCGATGGTCTCCGTCCTGGTCGAATACCCAGTGCTGGGAAGTGATAGTGGTGAAAGATCCCGCCGTAAAAGAAAAGCTCCAGGCCACCCTTCCTGAAAAGGGGAATCCGGCCAGAAGCGCCATGGTGGCAGCACCGGTGGTTCTGGCTCTGTGTGGCAGATTAAAGATATCGGGATTCGATAAGAAGGAAAAGGAGCGGGTCTCCACCAAGTTCGGAGACTGGTTCATGTTCGATCTGGGTATCGCCGCCCAGACGCTCTGCCTCATCGCCCATAGCCTGGGGCTGGGAACCGTCATGGTGGGGCTTTTTGATCACGATCAGGGCAAGGCGATTCTGGGGGTGCCAGAGGGATATGAATTGGTGGCCTACATTCCCATGGGCTACCCGGCCAAAAAGAACGAGGCGCCCAGGCGCCGGGAAAAAAAGGAATATGTGCATTTGAATCGGTTTTAAGGGCGGATTTGGCTTTGTTCGGTTGGCTGAAGCCGCCTTCGGTACTTCCGGAAAGGTTCCCGCCCGAAGCGTGCAAGGCGGCGCCATGGTTTTTCTGTTTGGGTTGTTTTACCTGCGGATTTAAGCGGCGGCAGGATCGTAAAAAGGCTTGCGGCGCGAACAAAATGTGTCTTTTTGCGATTCCATCAAGAACGCATTTGAAAGAACATAACAAAGAAGACTTCGGAAGGAAAAAGCCATGCAAGACACATTCCGGTTTTTAAAGCGAAAGGACAGTTTCCTGCTGGTGGTGGATATCCAGAAATCCCTGCTGGATCCGTGCGTCCATGCAGACCAGGTGAAAAAAAACGCGGCGGCCCTGATCGCCTTTGTGCAGCTTTTTGACATACCCGTCTTGTTTTCCGAACAGAATCCCCAACGGCTGGGCAAAACCCTTCCGGATCTTGTCGAAATGGCCCCCCATGCCAAGGCCCTGGAGAAACTGGAATTCGGATGTTTCGACAATGCCTCGCTCCGTGAGGCCATCCGGGGCACGGGGCGCAACACCATGATTCTTTGCGGCATCCACACCCACGTGTGCATCTTTCATACGGGCATGCAGGCCTTGTCCCTGGGATACCGGGTGCACGTGGTTTCGGACGCGGTCTCTTCTCCCAAGGCATCCGATTGGGAGGTGGGCCTTCGGCGCCTGGAGCGGGCCGGCGCCGTCATCAGTTCCACGGAGATGGTGGTCTATGAACTGTTGAACCGGGCGGGGACGCCGGAATTCAAGAAAGCCCTGCCCCTTCTGAAGACACTGTAACCCCGGCGGGCAGGATGAGATCGTAAAAACGGCAACGCCGGAGGCAACCCGGGGCCTGGATCGCTTTCCTTTTCCGGGGGCCAACCGGAAGTTCATCCCCTTGATTGAGGCGATGAGTCCTTGAGGAAAGGGTCCGGATGCCGGAAATCTTTTGATTTTTACTGTCTTTTTGGAGGGTTCTTTGATACAGGTAAGCGCGGCACCCCGCTTTTGGCGAGGATTTGTCAAAAAGTAAAGGGTCCGAGGGTTCGAGGGTCCGAGGGTTCGAGGGTTCGAGGGTTCGAGGGGCCAAGGGGTCGAGGATAGGTTTTATCAAAATCGGTATCGGTAACGGGATCGAAATCGGTATCGGCATCGGTTTCGAAAACAACACGTTGAAGTTACTTGGAACTAACAGCGGATCATTTATTAAACACTGAAAGAAAGGGAGAAAAGATGGCGATGGAGCACGGCGACGGTTTGGAGGCATTGACACGCTTTGCGACCGAACTGATTCGACATCTGGGGGAGGAAGCCCTGTCTTTTTATGGAAATCGGCGGACCCATCTGAAGTTTGACGACGAGTTGGTCACCCAGGCGGAAATTCGTCTGTTGGACATGTTCGAAACCCGGATCCAAAATCAATTTCCCGCCCATCAGGTGTATAAAAACAGCCAGGAGATCAAGGCGTATACCCATGGCGCGGAAAAATTTCTCTGGGTCTTCGATGCCATCGACGGGGTTTCCAATTTCCAGGCCGGGATCCCCATCTGGGGCATGTCCATCGCCCTCCTCGAAAATTTCTGGCCCATTTTCGGGGCCTTTTATATGCCGGCCACCGGCGACCTTTTTCATGCGGTGGGAAACCAACAAGCCTACCTGGGCAAAAAGATAATCCGGATATCGGATCAAGGATCTCTGAACAATGAAAGTCTCCTGTTGACGTATTCCCGCTTCCACCACCGGTATCGAGCCTTCTTCCCCGGAAAAATCCGAAACCTGGGATGCACATCGGCCCATATCTGCTACGTGGCCATGGGCTCGGCCGAAGGGGCCGTGGTGTTCAATGAATCCTATCAGGACTTGGCTGCCGTGGGTGTCATTATCGAGGCTGCCGGTGGGAAGATTTATCAAATGGACGGGAATCCCTTTTATCTCAACGACCATGTGGGACGGGGCAGGGTGGACGCTCCCCTCATTGCCGCATCTCCGGAATATTTGAACCAGGTGCTGGAATCGCTCCAGGAAGCCGCATAAACCGGACGTCAGCCGGCGGGGAGGGCGGCTTCCGGCACGAAGCGGAGGAGGGCTCGACGCTCATTGGCCTGGATAGGGCGCCAGGTGACGGAGTAAAAGACCTGGGGCCCGAAAAACCGTTTTGGCCGGAATATGGCGACCCGAAGCATGTGCGGGGCGTCATCACACTGTTCGATCCAGAGCACCTTTTCAGCCGTGAGATCGAAATCCCGAAGGATCCTCGCCCCCAAGGAGTTGGCGCAATCGGTGGGGAAGACACTTCCCGGGTTTCTGGCCGCATGCACGATGATGGGTCTGAGGTGAAGCACTTCCGGCGCATCCAGGGATAAGTCGATGACCCGGATTCGCCAGGAAGGCCCCGCCGCGTCGGAACGCCCGGGGGATTTTTTGGAATATCTTCCCAGGCGGTAGGTGCCGTCAAAGAGAATCATGGGTCAAAGATTAACAAATACATGATTCGAATGCAAAAACATATCCGATGTCCCTTGGTCAGTGTGATTCTCCCGACGTATAATCGGGGATGGATCATCCGAGAGGCCATCGACAGCGTCATCGGCCAGGATTTCAAGGACTGGGAACTCATCGTGGTGGATGACGGCTCCACGGATGACACCGGTTGCATCCTGGAGGGATACGGCCGCCGCCTCCGGGTGCATTTCCAGCCCCGCCGCGGGGTCAGCGCCGCCCGGAACGCCGGTATTCAAAAAGCCGCCGGGCGTTACATCACCTTCCTCGATTCAGACGACCTGTGGCTCCCGGGAAAACTGGCGGCTCAGATCGATTTTTTTTCTGCGAACCCGAAAGCCGTGGCATGCCAGACGGACGAGATCTGGATTCGCCGCGGCGTTCGGGTCAATCCCAAGCGATACCATCTCAAATCTTCAGGGGCCCTTTTTGAAAGATCTTTAAGGCGGTGCATGGTGAGTCCGTCGGCCGTGATGGTACGCCGTTCTTTATTCGATGAAGTGGGGCTTTTCGACGAGAACCTGCCCGCCTGCGAAGATTACGATCTCTGGCTCCGGGTGACCTGCCGGTATCCCGTCGCCTTGATCCCAACGCCCTTGATCATCAAGCGCGGCGGGCACGCCGATCAGCTTTCCCGAGGTGCCGGCCTGGATCGATTCCGCATTGATGCCCTTGTGAAACGTCTCGATGCCGGTGTTCTTTCGAGCACGCAGAGAAAAGCCGCGGCCGCCGTTCTCCGAGAAAAGTGCGGCGTGTATGCCGGCGGGTGTTTGAAGCGGGGAAGACATGCGGAATACCGTCGATACATGAATCTGGCGCAGCGGTTTTCCATGGACGCGATAAATCCGGCGGCTTTTCAATCGTTGATATAGGTGCCCAATGAAACATCAAGAAAACCCGTTGTCGAATCTTATCGACATGGAGGATCCCGATGCGGTCATTGCCGAGGTCAAGGGAATGATCGGCGCCGTATTCCCGGATTTTAAATTTTCCCGCATCGATGAGGCATTCACCGATATCAATAGATTATTTCGCGGAGAGTTCCCCGGCTACCGGGCGTGCAATACCGCGTACCACGACTTGAAGCATACCACCGATTGTTTTCTGGCCATGGCCCGGCTTATTCATGGGGCCATAATCGAAGGCGAGTTCTTTGATCAGGAGAATGTGACCCTGGGGCTTTTGGCGGCCCTTTTTCATGATACGGGGTATATCCAGTCCGAAGTCGACACGAAGGGGACGGGCGCCAAGTACACCCTCATGCATATCCAAAGAAGCATTGATTTCATGTGGGCCTATCTGAAGGAAAGGCGGTATCCGGCGCATTATTGCCTTGAAGGAAAAAACATGCTCCACTGTACGGGTCTTACCGCGAAGATCCGGGAAATCCGTTTTTTGTCTGAAGAGACAAAAACTCTGGGAAAGATGCTCGGGACAGCCGATCTGCTCGGCCAGATGGCCGATCGGACATACCTGGAAAAGCTCTTGTTTTTGTACCGGGAAATTCAGGAGGGCGGGGTTCCAGGTTGCGAAACAGAGATGGAGTTTTTGAAAAAAACCGAAGATTTTTTCAAGATCACACAACAGCGTTTCATCACGGAATTGGGGAGCGTCAATCGGTATATGCGCTCCCATTTCAAGAGTCGATGGCGCCTGGACGCCGATCTCTATGCAAGGGCCATTGAGCGCCATCAAGATTACCTGCGGCACATCCTCCAAAACCACCGGGATGGGCATCGAGGATATTTGAGGCGCGGCGGCATCGTCTCCCAATTGATGAACCGCAACAGAGGGCACCTTTAAAAAACGCTTCCATTTAATCCGCGTCTGCAGTATAGCGCTTTGTACGGTCCAGAAATCGTTGGCCGTGACCGGAGCCGCTTTCCGCACATCCCGCCTTTCAGGGCGGGCGGGCTCCACAATGTGTCGGACAGCCGGCAGACGGCGCCAAAAAGCAACGCCTTATTACCCATTACAGGAGAATCTCCACCCGGAATATTCGGGCCATGGCATTGCCTCCTGAATCGACACTGCTAAACGGTATCAAACGCATGACGTGCCCGGTGGTCATTACGCGTCATGGCGGTCTTGACGGTGTCGCCATCCAAAAAGAAGAATACCGGACCCTGCTGAACAACCTGGGGATTCATCTCCATGTCGTTGCCGGCCGGGAGGATTCCCCCTTTGACCCGAGCTTAAGAAGCGGACAGGTCTGCACCCTTGTCCCGGAGCTCGATTTTTTCCACCCGCATTCCCTTTTATTGTATAAAAACGCCTTTAAAAACGGACCGGAAAGGGGAGGCATTGAATCGATTTCAAGGTCCGAATGGGAGGCGTTATTTCTTTACCATAAAACACGGATCAAAGAACACGTTGATCGGGTTCTTGCCAATGTGACGGGGAATACCCCGGTGATTGTGTACAATCTTCTCTCCCTCCGGCATTTTCATCCGGCCGCCGCCGTTGCCGTGAAAGAACTCGTGGAAAAGTATCCGAAGCGCGTCTTTTTAAGCCATTCGGCCGATCCGGATGCCGAACGCCCCGAAAGAATATCGCGGCTTAAAGACCATGTCAGGCAAAGAATTTCCGCTGATTCATCGGATCGACCCTATTCCGGGGGCCCCTATCATCGACGGAATTTGTACCACATCGTCCTCAACCCCACCCAGCGGGAAAATTTCATCCATGCCTATGGGATTCCTGAAAATCACGTTTTTGAAATTCCGGACTTTTCGGAGTTTCCTTTTGAAGACAAGAAACGGGGAAAAGAACCCTCCTCGGAATACATTGATTTTCTATTTCAAAACTGCGTGCGCTTTCAAAGCGGGGCCTATTATTATGAACGGCAATCGATTCAAAAAGAGGCCATATTTTTTCTTTCCCCGGTTCGACCGGTGGCCCGAAAACGCCTGAAAGAGGCCATGCTCCTTGCGTGGCTTTACGGGGTACACCGGAAAAAGGCCGTCGCGTTTATCGTCACCCACCCCGATATCGATGACAGGCCCTATTTCCTGGAAACGGTGCGGTTCGCCGACGAATTGAGACTTCCGTATATTCATCTGGGGCGGTTTTTTAAAAAAAAAGATTTGAAAAAGATGTATGCCGACTTGGCGTCCTTGCGCACGATCGGAGTGGTGGGAAGCAGTGCCGGCGGGTGGGAAAACGCCTTGAACGAAATGGCCGGTGCGCGCATCCCGTTTTTCATGAACAAGCGGCTGAATTCCTATGGCCCCATATCCGAGAAGATCGGCATCCAAACCTTCGGAGTGGATTTTGATGCCCTGGAAAAGAGGATCCATGGGCATTCCCGAATGGAATCACAGATTCCCCATGGGGTGGAGGATGACGGTTTGGCGTCTCTTTTCGAATGGATCGACATTGCCTTGAACGAGACCACCCGAAAACAGATCGTGGACGACAATTACCGCCAGGCGTCTCAACATCTTTCAAGCCATGCCATGGCGGTCCGCCTATGGCGGCTCATATGGATGCTCTATGCCAAGCATACCTTAACGATGGTTTGAGTCGATATGATGCCTTGTCGTCGGACTGCACAAAAACGGCGGCAATTCAAACCCTTATCTGTGCAATTGCACTTGGGTTCTCATGCCCTTGATGTTTTTTCTTTCACAACCTATTGATAACACGGAGATATCTTTGTTTAATAGTTGGCATGTCTTTTGCTTTATGGTTGTCGGAATCCGGCTTTGACCGGAATGCTTCCCGCAAGCCCCGCCTTTTAAGGCAGGGTCGAGGGAAGTCATCTGAAAATGGGTATTTTCCTTACCGGGGAGCCCCGCCCTTCAGAGCGGGGGTTCCAAACAATCCGCCATGCGTGGAGAAGGGTGATGGATCTCTTTGAAAGAATATGGCATCATTTAACGGCCCTCTTTCAGAATTACCCTTCAGGAGGAGATCCATGTTTAAGGTTTTTGCGATTCTCCTAACGGCGGGTGCACTCTTTTATATGGTCACCATGATCGGCAGTGGGACGCTGACGGGGAAAACGCAGAAAGAAACGCTGGTCCACAAGACCGAAACCTCTTTTGAAGAAAACGCGTCTGAATAAACAGGTTCAGTTCATCTGTTGAATCGCTTCCATCCGGGCCTGAAGCTTCTTGGCCGAAACGGGAAACGGGGTTTTGAGTTCCTGGGCGAACAAAGACACTTTGAACTCTTCGATGAGCCAGTAAAAGTCTTCCACGGCCTTCCTTTTTTCTCCGGAGGAAAAAGGCGTCAAGGCCTGGATCATCCGTTCAAGCTCAGCAAGAAAACCCGACAATTGTTTGAATCGCTCCTGATCCTTTTTAAAATCGAGAATCCCTTTTTCTGCACGGATCCCCGTTGCGCGAATGTAGCGGGGCAGGTGCAAAAGACGGTCGTCGTCATAAATCTGGATAAAGGTATCCGGAACCAAAGCCGTCAGGTCCTTTCGGAGGGATTCGAGGAATGCCAGGATTCCCGGGTTTCCCGGGTGGGCACGCGCGAGCGCGTGTATTTTTATCTCCGCTGCATCCAGCGCCTCAAAGACCGCCGTCGCCGCGTTGAAAAGCATAAGACCCCGGGAATGGATTTTGGGTAAAACCGCTTCCTGCATGGATTCAAATTCTTTCCGCGTGCGGATGGATTTCTTAAAAAGATCGGATGCCACCCGCTTGAGAATCCCTTCCCGGATCCCCTCGATGCCGCCGAACCGTGCCGCGGCACGCGTCGGTATTTTTGAAGGCGTCATCGCCCGATGCAACTCTTTAAGGGATCTGGCGAAGCGTTTTTCAAAAAGGGCTGAGACACCGTCCGGATGCGCCTTCCGGGCATCGGCCAGGAAAGAAAAGAGGCGCAATCTGGCGCCGTTGTTTACGGAATTCCGTTCAAGGGCAGGAAAGAAGAGCCACTCCTGTTCATCCCGGCTTTTAACGGAAAGGGTTTCCGGAAGATCCTCAAAATTCCATTCCGTGATTCCCTCTTTTTCCCATCTGGATTGAAGCGCCTTGACGTCTTCGGGCGGGGAAAAGCGTTGACGCGTCTTTGGATTGAACGCAAATGCGTCGGGTGCTCTTCCGGAATGGATGCATTTCCCGTCGGGGGTTTCAAAGACGATGCGCATGCGCAGGTGCTCCGGCAGGGTGCGCGGCGACCAAAGCGCTTCCGGGATGTTCACGCCGAACTGTTCTTGAATGAAGCGGCTTAAAAAACGTGTCAAGGGGACTTCAGGGGGCGGAAGGCTTTGCAACAAGACGTCTTTGAAAGAGGAGAAGGGCGGGATTGATTTCCGGTATCCTTTGGGAAGCCCCTTGATGAGGGCTTCGATTTTATCCGGAAGGAATCCCGGAACCATCCATTCGAGCCGTTCGGTTGGAATCGCCGGAGCGAGTGAATAGGGGACATGGAGGGTGACGCCGTCGTCGGGTTCACCCGGATGGAAACGATAACGCAACCCAAAAGCCTTTCCTGCAAACGAAAGGGTGTCGGGAAACCCGGAGAGCGTCTCTGGATTCGGGAAGTAGTTGACGAGGTCTTTTCTTTCCATCCGCAAAAACACATCGGATCCCTTTTCCCGGATCCGTTTCTTCAAGGATCTTAAATCAAACACCCCTTCCAGGCGGCTGGAATAAAATGCGTATATTTCCGGATTTCCCGCCTTTAGGTCCCGTCTTCTCAGTTTATGCTCCAACGCCTCGACTTCCCGGATCAATTTTTGGTTGTGTTGCAAAAAGGCCGGCGGGTTTTTTATCCTTCCCTCCATGAGGGCTTCCCGGATGAAGACGTCGCCGGCTTTTTCCGGATCGATGGGTCCGTAAGGAACCGGGCGACCGGGTTCGATGCACAATCCGTAAAGATGGACCTGTTCTTCGGCCATGACCGTTTCTTGGGTCTTGGACCAGAAGGGGTTTTGGTATGTGTATCGGCACTGATCCTTTCCAACCGGCTCCAGCCAGGCCTTTTCGATGTTGGCCGCCGTACGGGCGAAGATCCGGGAGGTTTCGACGATCTCTGCCGCTACGATCCATTCCCCGCCTCGATTGAAAAGACCGGATCCGGGAAAGAGCATTACTTCCTTTCCCCTGGCAGCCGTGTAGATGTTTTTGTCTTTTCTCAAGGCGATGTTGGAGAGGAACCCGCTCAAAACAGCCCGATGGATTTGGGCATAGGCGTCACTTTCTTTTCGAAAGACAGCCTCTCCAGGTGCAACCTCTGGATAATTCTGTGTAAAAAGCCCGGTTTCCGCAAGGATGTCCAAAATCTGGGAATGGATGTCCTGCCACTCCCGCATCCGTCTGAAGGACAAGTAATGCCGGCGGCAAAACCGCCGCATTGCCGAAGCGCCCTTTGTGCCGCCTGTCGCTTCCTGAAAGCCATGCCACAGGCGTAACAGCGTCAGAAAGTCAGAGTCCGGATGGGCGAATGCCCGGTGGGCTTCCCGTGCCGCCGCCTCCTTGCCCATGGGGGTTTCCCGGGGATCCGGGATGCTCAAGGCGGCCGCAATGACGGCAATCTCCGGAAGACACTTTTCATTTTCGGCCTCCAGGAGCATCCGCGAGATGCGTGGATCAAGGGGCATCCGGGCCATTTTCCGCCCGGTTTCAGTCAAGATCCGTTGACCCGAGGCGTCTTTTTTCAACGCGCCGAGTTCCGTCAGCGTCTCGAATCCGTTATGGATCCACTTGGGTGCAGGGGCATCGATAAAGGGAAAGTCCGCCGGCTCCCCCATATCGAGGGCGATCATTTTCAATATCACTTCCGCCAGGTTCGATCGGAGGATCTCCGGAGGGGTGTAAAGGGGCCGGGATAAATAATCGGTTTCCGAATAAAGACGGATGCAAACACCGGCTTCCACCCGCCCGCACCGGCCTTTGCGCTGATCGGCGCTGCTTTTCGAAATGGGAAGGACGGGGAGGGCATTGGTGCGCGTGGACGGCCGAAACTGGGAGATGCGGGCGAGACCCGTATCCACCACGTATCGGATCCCCGGGATGGTGATGGAGGTTTCCGCCACGTTGGTGGCGACGATGATCTTCCGGTTCTTCGTTGCGGCGAAGATCTTCTTCTGATCTTGCGCCGGAAGCCTGGAGAACAGGGGCATCACCTTTGTTTTCTTCAGGGGCATCCCTTCGAGGATTTCACAGGTCTCCCGGATATCCCGTTCCGTGGGCATGAATATGAGCACATCCCCCGGGTTGCCACGGCGTACCAGGCGTCGGGCCGCTTCGGCGGCGATCTCCGTGTATGGCGTATCTTCTTCCGAATCCGGTGCATAGCGGATGTCCACGGGATAGGTGCGACCCGAGACGTCCACCACCGGCGCGTCATGGAAGGCTTTGGAGAATTTTTCCGTATCAATGGTGGCCGAGGTGATGATGAGCTTGAGGTTCCGCCGCCGGGCAAGGAGATTCCTCAAATACCCCAGGAGGAAGTCGATGTTGAGACTGCGTTCATGGGCCTCGTCGATGATGAGGGTGTCATAGGCCCAAAGGTTCCGGTCCCGGGCGCTTTCGGCCAACAGGATCCCATCGGTCATGATCTTGATGAAAAGGTCTTTTCCGGTGTGTTCTTGAAAACGGATCTTGTAACCCACGGTCCGGCCCAGGGGCCCTTTCATTTCTTCGGCGATGCGGTGGGCCACCGTGACGGCGGCGATTCTCCGGGGCTGGGTGCAGCCGATGACCCCGGCGACACCCCGTCCCGCCTCCAGACAGAACTTGGGGATCTGGGTGGTCTTCCCGGAACCGGTTTCCCCGGAGACGATCACCACGGGATGGTTTCGCACGGCGTCGATGATTTCTTCCCGGTGGGCGGAAATGGGAAGTTCCGGGGGATACTCCAGCACGTGTCGCCGGCTTTTCCGAAACGCCCTGCGGTGAACAGACGCCTCGAGACGGCGTTCCAGGAGGTGAAGCGCTTTTTCAAACGCCTCGGGATCAAAGCGTCCCGCCAAGGACTTTTCCATGCGGGTGATTTTGGGCGAAAGGGTGTATCGATCCACGGTCATGGCCATATGCAGCCGCCGCCGGAGGCGTTTCAATCGATTCGAAAAAGAAGCCGACATGGAAAAAATCTACACGGGATCACGTCCAATATCAAGCCGGGGATTTTTTAAAGTGCTTTCCTTGATGGAATCGTAAAAAGGCTGATTTTGTTTGCGCCTTCCTGCCTGCTCGCCCCGTTTTTGACTTTTGGGTTGCGATTTGACATGATGTCTTCAACGTTCCCCCGATTCCGTTCAAAGGAGAGTGCAAAATGGAATTTGTCATCATTGGAGGAGACGCCGCCGGGATGAGTGCGGCCAGCCGCGCCAAACGGAACCGCCCGGAGATTTCCGTGACGGTCTTCGAAAAGACCCGGGATGTCTCCTACAGTGCCTGCGGCATGCCGTACAACATCGCCGATCCCCATCGGCCGCTGGATGATTTGGTGGTCAGACACGCCCATGTGTTCCGGAAAAAACAGGGGATCGACCTCCGGGTCGGACACTGCGTGGAGGCCATCAACCCGGCCGATAAAACGGTCTCCGGCACGGATCCTGAAGGCAATTCCTTTCAAAAGGCCTACGACAAACTCTTGATCGCCACGGGCGCATCGGCCGTGATTCCGGATCTTCCGGGAAAGGACCTTCCGGGGGTTTTGGTTTTGAAAAACTTGGAAGACGGCAGGAAAATCAAGGACTGGATCGCCCGTACCCCCGTAGAACAGGCGGTCATCATCGGGATGGGGTACATCGCCCTGGAGATGGCGGAAGCCCTCTGCCGGCGCGGGATTGCCGTGGAGATGATCAAGCCCCGGCCGGTCTTCCTTCCCTGGATGCCGCCGGAACTCTCCGATAGCATCCGGAAAGAAGTGGAAAACCATGGCGTGCGCCTGCATCCGGGGAAAACCATCGAGGGCATCGAGGCCGGCGGCAAAGGGTTGCGCGTGGTGACGCCGGAGGGGCGCCTGGAAGGGGAAATGGTCCTTGTGGCCGTGGGGGTATCCCCCAACAGCCGGTTGGCCGCAGACGCCGGACTCGACCTGGGCCCCCGCAAGGCCGTTGCCGTGGATCGATCCCTTCGCACGTCGAATCCCGATATCTTTGCTGCCGGCGACTGCGCCGATGCCTTCCACATCGTCACCGGGCAGCGGGCCTACATTCCCCTGGCCCTGCGGGCCAATCGGGCCGGATGGGCGGTGGCGGACAATGTCTGCGGTATGAAAACGACCCTTCCGGGGGTGGCCGGCACCGCCGTCTTCAAGGTCTTCGATTTGCAGGTGGCCCGGACGGGTTTGACCGTCCAGGAGGCCGAAGCGGCCGGCTTTCAACCGGCAGCGGTGACCATCAAGGCCCGTTCCCGGGCTCATGCCCATCCCGGGGCATCCGACTTCTGGGTGCATATGGTGGGGGACAACGTTTCGGGTCGTCTCCTGGGGGTGCAGATGGCGGGAAAAGAAGGAGCCGCTCACCGCATCAATGCGCCGGCCGTGGCGCTCCATGCGAAGATGACGGTGGCCGATTTCTACCAGTGCGACCTGGCCTACGCGCCGCCCTTCAGTCCGGTCTGGGATCCCATGCTCACCGCCGCCAATCAACTGCTCAAGGAGTTGCCATGAAATCGTATCGAAAGGAGCTGTGGTTCGAAGTCCCCGGCCGGAGAGGCTTCATCAATATCACCCCGGAAGTGAACCGGTGTCTGGAGGAAAGCGGTGTCCGGGAAGGCCTGCTCCTTGTGAACGCCATGCATATCACGGCCTCTGTTTTCATCAACGACGACGAATCCGGCCTCCATCACGATTATGACATCTGGCTGGAGCGGCTTGCCCCCCATGAACCGGTCACTCAATACCGGCACAACGTGGGAGAAGACAACGCCGACGCCCATATGAAACGCCAGATCATGGGGCGGGAAGCGGTGGTGGCCGTCACCGACGGCCGTCTCGACTTCGGTCCCTGGGAGCAGATTTTTTACGGCGAATTCGACGGTCGAAGGCGTAAGCGGGTATTGGTCAAAATCATCGGTGAATAAAGGGTTGATGGCTTCGTAAAAAGGCCACCTGCGGCGTTGCGCTGCATCCTTCGCCTGCCTGTGCGTTGCACGCAGACAGGTCATTGCGGCGTACCTGTAAGTACGCCTCATTCCCCAGGATTTGCGCGCCTTGCATCTGGCGCTTTTTACTTTGCCATCCTAAATCAGGCTTTTTCCGATGCCGTCAAGGAAGGATCGCTTCGTAAAAAGGCTTTTGTGAGCGCCGTTCAAGCCTTTTCGGAAAAAGAGAGACAAAGGGTTGAGCGTTAAGAATCTCAAGCTGTTTGAGACAGTTGTGTCGAGTTCTTGAGATTTAGCGAAACCCTTTGGATCTCCCGAAAAGGTTGCGGTGCGAACAAAAACGGCCTTTTTACGGGGTCATCAAGGGATGATTCGAGGGTGGAAAGAGACAAGATGCCGGAAAGAAAAAGGGTGGGTCTGGCCTTGGGATGCGGCGCATCCAAGGGGTGGGCCCACATCGGGGCCATTGAGGCCTTGGAAGAAGCGGGCATCCCCATCGACTGCGTGGCAGGATGCAGCATCGGCGGTTATGTGGGGGCCCTGTACGCCGCCGGGGCCCTGAAAAGCCTCAAGGACTTTGTCCTCCGGATGGACGGGAAGAAGGTTTTTTCCTATTTTGACGTGGTTTTTCCCAGGTCGGGGCTTCTCGACGGCACCAAAAAGCTCAAAGAGCTTTTTTCAATGCACACGGACATGGAAACCTTTTCGCAGCTGCAGATTCCCCTGGCCATGGTGGCGGCGGATCTGGAAACCGGCGCTCGGGTCATTTTGAACTCCGGGAATCTTCTCGAGGCGCTTCGGGCCACCATGTCCCTTCCCGGACTCTTTGCGCCGGCCAGGATCCGGGATCGCTGGCTCGTGGACGGCGGCATCCTCGACCCCGTTCCGGTGGGGGTGTGCCGGGGGCTGGGAGCGGATGTGGTCATCGCCGTTGACCTGGCCAGCCGGCGCATCGCCTATCTCAAGAAAAAAACGAAAAAAAAGGAAAGATTCGGGGAACACCGGGAATTCAAAAGCGAGTTGTTAAAAAAGCTGTCCGTTTATTACGAAAGCGCCGGAACCGGTGTCAAAGCCTGGATCAACGATTTTTTGAAACGGGAGACGGATACGCCGGACATCCTGGATACCGTACTGGGCTCCGTGACCCTCGTGCAGCGCCGCATCACGCGCATCAATCTTGCCGTGGACCCGCCGGATGTCCTCATTCAGCCGCGCCTGGGGGAGATCAAGATGCTCGAATTCGACCATGTGGCCCAGGTGATCGAAGAAGGGTATATATGCGCACAGGCAAAAATCGAAGAGATCCGGGAGCGGATGGAATCCCCTTAATCCCCCATTTTCGCCATATAGTCGTCGTAGAGCGTCTCCAGGGCCAGCTTGTGCTTGGCCTCTTCCTGGCACAGGATCTTGAAAATCTTTTTTGCGGCCTCGGTCTCGGCCTGTTTTAACAGGGTGTTGTAAAGGGCCAGGGCTTTTTCCTCCCGTTTCATGGCCAGCATAAGGATTTCATTATACCCCATCCCCTCTTGGTAGGCCGTTTCCACCACGTAATCGCTTCTCTTGATATCCGGAATCCACTTGAATTTATATCCGGAAACGGCTTTGTCCGGAGCACCGCTCTTGACGTTGGAAAGCATGTCAAAGTGTTTTTGTTCTTCCTTGGCAAAATCGGCGAACATTTCCCGGGATCCGGACAGGGATTCCTTCTCGGACAAAGAGTGATAAAAATCCACAGCCTCTTTCTCCTTTTCCATGGCGAAATTGAGAATCGCTTCCATATTTTCAAAATGCATGGGGACTTCCTTTCTTGGTGTGGGGTAAGGGAAATTCGGAACAAAATGTTTATAGGGGAAGCGGTGCAGGTTGTCAAGGTTCGCGGCGACCGGAATGCCTTCCGCAAGCACCGCCTTTTAAGACGGGGCCGAGGGAAGCTCTCAAAAAAATGGGTAATTTCTTTACCGGGGAGCCCCGCCCTTCAGGGCGGGAGGGCTCCACAAAATCCTTGACAGGAAACCTGGATTCATGGCAGCTTACCCTCTTCGTCTTTTTGCCGAAGCGTTTTAATCCTTGGGAATAAGGAGTGCTCGATGACAGTCCCAGCCCATGCGTATGATCCGGAAGCCGCCAGATCCCTCATCGTCGAGGTGAGCGAACGTTCCGGGCAGAACCTTCTGGCCTGCTACCAGTGCCGGCGGTGCGCCGCGGGGTGCCCGGTGGGGGAGGAGACGGGTTATGTCACCCCGGACCGCTTGATCCGGATGATCGCCCTGGGGGATCGACAGGCGGCCCTGGAAAATGAACTGGTATGGCGGTGTGTCTCCTGTTACACCTGCGGGACCCGGTGTCCCAATGACATCCAGACGGCCCGCATCACCGAAACCCTCAAAAAGATGGCCAAGGAGGCCCACCTGGAGCCCTTGCGCCCCAAAATCGCCGATTTTCACAGCGCCTTCCTCGAATCCGGTGTCCGCTGGGGCCGGGCCAACGAAATGGAGTTCATGGGGATATATGAGGTGAAAGGCGCCCTGAGGAGCATGAAGAAAAAGGACTTCAAGTCCATCGCCGAAGAGCTCAAGACCCAGGCCGATTTGGGGCTTTCCATGTTCAAGCGCAAACGGATGCACATGGGTCTCCAGGTTTCCGCGGGGCGCAAGGAGATTCAACGCCTCCAAAAGAAGGCCAGCCAGAAAAAGAGGTAACGAATGGATATCGCGTACTATCCCGGTTGTTCGCTGAAAGCCTCATCCGCCCTTTATGACGTCCAGAGCCGGCGGGTCTTCGAGGGGCTGGGGATTTATCTGAAAGAAATACCGGATTGGAATTGCTGCGGCGCCACTTCCGCCGGCAAAGTGGATGATTTTCTGGCCATGGCCATGCCGGCGCGGAATCTGGGCATCGCCGAAGCCACTGGGTTGGCCGAAATGGTGATCCCCTGTTCGGCCTGCTACTCCCGAACCCTGGTGGCCCAAAACCGGCTGGAAAAGGATCCGGTCCTGAAAGACACCATCAATGCCGAGCTTTCCCGAAAGGTCGGCGGCGGCATCAAGGTGTCGTCCATCCTGGAGGTGCTGCTCACCGCGGTGGCATCGGGGGACGTGGCCAAAAGCATCCGGGTGGACAAGAAGACGCTGAAAGGATTTAAACCAGCCTGTTATTACGGATGCCTCCAGACCCGGTTCCCCGAAGCGGTGCCGGTTCCCGACGATGTGGAAAACCCCCAGGGCATGGAAAAGGTGCTCAAGGCCCTCGGCATCCAGGCCCTGGATTGGAGCTACAAGACGGATTGCTGCGGCGCGTCCGCCGCCGTCACGGACGCGGACGCCTCCGACGCCCTCATGGCCCGGATCATGAAAGACGCCGTGGCCCGGGGCGCCAACTGTTTCGTGGTCACCTGCCCCATGTGCCAGCTGAATCTGGATGCCTATCAGGACCGGCTCGGTCCCAAGCACGGTATCCGGGAAAGGCTTCCGGTCTATTTCATTACCGAGATTTTGGGCCTGGCCATGGGAATGGGCGTTGAGGAGCTTCAAATCGACCGGCACCTCACGGATGCCACTACGCTTTTGAAGGAGTTGGAGCTGATATGAACCAGGAGAACACCAGCCAGGCCGTCAAGCGCGGATCGGTTTTGATTGTGGGCGGAGGCATCGGCGGCATGCAGGCCGGACTCGATCTGGCCGACAGCGGATACAAGGTCCACATGATCCAGAAGGATTCCTCCATCGGCGGGACCATGGTCATGCTGGACAAGACCTTCCCCACCGGGGATTGTTCCATGTGCATGATCTCCCCCAAGATGGTGGAGCTGGGACGGCACAGGAACATAGATATTTACACCCTGGCCACGGTGACCTCCGTGGAAGGGGTTCCGGGGGATTTTACCGTGACGATCCGGGAGCAGGCCCGATACGTGGATCCGGTGCTATGCACCGGGTGCGGGATCTGCGAGGAAAAATGCCCCAAGAAGGTCACCAGTGAATACGAACAGGCCCTGACGACGCGAAAGGCCATCTTTTCGCTGTTTCCCCAGGCATTGCCCAACACGCGGGTCATCGACCGGGATACCTGCATCTATTTCCAGAAGGGCAAATGCCGGGCCTGCGAAAAGTTTTGCCCCTCAAAAGCCATCAAGTTTGATGACACGGACAAGGAATACGAACTCCGTGTGGGAGCCATCATCCTGGGCCCGGGTCTTGACCGCTACAACCCCCGGGTGCGCCAGGAGTTGGGATTTGAGCGCTGGCCCAACGTGGTGACCTCGATCCAGTTCGAACGGATCCTGTCGGCCTCCGGCCCTTACAATGGGGAGGTCAAGCGGCCCGGTGACGGGAAACACCCCCAGCGAGTGGCCTGGATCCAGTGCGTGGGATCCCGGGATTCCCACAACGCCAATCCCTGGTGTTCCTCTGTCTGCTGCATGTACGCCACGAAACAGGCCATCATCGCCAAGGAACATGACGCCCGCATCGAACCCACCATTTTCTATATGGAGATGCGCGCCTTCGGCAAGGACTTCGACAAATACGTGGACCGGGCTCAAAAGGAATTCGGGGTGACTTACCGCCGGGCCATGGTCTCCATGGTGCGGGAGGAACCCGGCACGGGAAACCTGGTGCTGCGATACGCCCAAGAGGACGGCTTCCTGAAAGACGAACGGTTCGATATGGTGGTCCTTTCCATCGGATTCCAGCCCCATGCCGATGCCCTGGAGTTTGCCAGGACCTTCGGTATCGAGCCCAATAAATACCGGTTCGCCAAGACCGGCACGTTCAATCCCGTGGAAACCACCCGGCCCGGGGTTTACGTGACCGGAATCTACCAGGGTCCCAAGGACATCCCGGAAACCGTCATGCAGGGAAGCGCGGTGGCCGGCCGGGCCATGGCGATGCTCGGAGAGGCCCGGGGCACCGAAGTGACGGTAAAAGAACTTCCGCCCGAGCGGGATGTCAGGGAGGAAGAACCCCGCATCGGGCTTTTCGTTTGCCACTGCGGCATCAACATCTCACAGACCGTGGATGTCAAAAAAGTGGCCGAGGTGGGCGAAACCCTTCCCGGTGTGGCCCATGCCGAAGACATGCTCTATGCCTGCGCCCAAGACAGCCAGGACAAAATCAAAAAACTCGTCAAGGAAAAGAACCTCAACCGCGTGGTGGTGGCCTCCTGCACCCCCCGGACCCACGAGCCCTTGTTCCAGGAGACCATCCGGGATGCCGGACTGAACAAATACCTCTTCGAATTGGCCGACATCCGGGAGCAGTGTTCCTGGTGCCACATGGGGCAACGGGAAGTGGCTACGAAAAAAGCCATGGACATCGTACGGATGAACGTGGCCAAGGCCAAACTCCTCCAGCCCGTGGAAACAGGCTCGGTGGGGGTGACGCCGGCGGCACTGGTCATCGGCGGCGGCATCGCCGGGATGACGGCAGCCTTGTCCCTGGCCGACCAGGGGTACCACGCCCACATCGTGGAAATGGAAGACCGGCTCGGCGGACTCCTCAACAATCTGTACCGGACCCTGGACGGGGGCAATGTCCAGGCCCATCTCAAAGAGACCATCGCCAAGGTCACGGCCCATCCCAACATCACGGTCCATATGGGGACCCGGGTGAAAAAAACCGACGGATTCGTGGGCAACTTCAAGACCACCCTTGCCGACGACACCCACGTGGACCATGGGGCCATTGTCATCACCACGGGGGGCATGGAATATTCCCCCACGGAATATCTCTTCGGCGAAACCGACCGGGTCATTACCCAGCGCCAGCTCGAACGGCGGCTGGCCATGGCCGGTCCCCGATCAAAAGAACGCTACGTCATGATCCAGTGTGTGGGTTCCCGGGAGGAACCCCACAACTATTGTTCCCGGGTCTGCTGCCAGGATGCCGTGAAAAACGCCATCGCCATCAAAGAAAAGGCGCCCGATGCCCAGGTGACCATTCTGTACCGCGATATCCGCACCTACGGGCTCCGGGAGGATTACTATAAGAGGGCCCGGGACCTGGGTGTCCTTTTCGTTTTGTACAAGGTGGAACAAAAGCCGGTGGTGGAAAAGAGCGGTTACGGTCTCAAGGTGACGGCATTCGACTATCTTCTGCAAAAAGAAATCACCTTCTCAACCGATTACGTGGTCCTTTCCACCGGGTTGAGGCCCCATCCCACCACGGACAAGGTGGGGGAGATGTACAAGCTGACCCGTAATCCGGACGGGTATTTTCTGGAAGCCCATGTGAAGCTCAGGCCCGTGGATTTTCCCAGTGAAGGGATCTTCGTGGCCGGGCTGGCCCATGCCCCCAAAAACCTGGACGAGACCATCAGCCAGGCCATGGCTGCGGCCGGGCGTGCCGGGGTGCTGCTGTCCCATGACCGGCTGAGCGTTTCCGGGATCATCTCCAAACATGATCGGGACCTGTGCATGTCCTGCCTGACCTGCTTCCGGGTGTGTCCCTTTGATTCCCCGTATATCGATGAAGACGGAAAGGTCAGCCATAACGAGGTCAAATGCGTGGGGTGCGGCATCTGCGCATCCGTTTGTCCCATGAAGGCATTTCAGGTCAATAATTTCAGGGACGATCAGATCGTGGCCATGATCGACGCCCTGACCGAGAGTGCGTCTTAAGGAGGATTGTCTGATGGGAAACCAAGCCCAAGCGGCCGCTTTTGAAGAGGATCCGGCCGTGGAAAAACCGGCCGAAATCCCCGAAGGGTGGGAACCGACCATCGTGGCCTTTGCCTGTCACTACTGCGCCTTTGCCGCGGCCGACCTGGCCGGGGTCATGCGGCTGTCCTACCCGCCCAATGTCAAAGTGATCCGGCTCCCCTGCACGGGAAAGCTGGATGAATATTATGTGTTAAGGGCGTTTGTGCGGGGAGTGGACGGCGTCTTCGTGGCCGGCTGACTGGAAGGACAATGTCATTTCCTGGAAGGAAATTTAAACGCCAAGAAAAAGGTCGCCCGGCTCAAGCACTTGTTACAGGAAGTGGAGATCGATCCCCGGAGGGTGGAGATGTACAATCTCTCAGCGGCCATGGGTCCCCGCTGGGCCGAAATTTGCACCACGTTTACGAAAACCGTCAAAGACCTGGGACCTTCCCCGGTGTGGCTGGCAGATCAAAAGCGCAAGGAAAAATAGCGGAGGAGATATGATCGTTGCAAAAAGAAAACCCATCGAAGAGATCAAGGAACTGCTTTCGGGGTATCAAAAGGTCCTGAACGTGGGTTGCGGGACGTGTGTCTCCGTCTGCCTGGTGGGCGGGGAAAAGGAGGTCAACATCCTCAACGCCGAAATCGAGATGTCCCGTAAAATGGAGGACAACCCCATCGAGATGGGGGCCGCCTGCGTGGAGCGGCAGTGCGACCGGGAGTTCTTGGCCGCCCTGGACGACAAGGTGGGAGAGTACGAGGCCCTCATGTCCATGGCCTGCGGCGTGGGCATCCAGTTTCTGGCGGAACGGTTCCCGGACAAGCCGGTCCTTCCGGCGGTGAATACCACGGGTCTTGCCGTGAATCAGGACATCGGGTGGTACGAAGAGCGGTGCCGCTCCTGCGGGAACTGTGTCCTGGGCTGGACCGCCGGCATCTGTCCCGTCACCATGTGTGCCAAGAGCCTTTACAACGGCCCCTGCGGCGGGACCAACAAGGGGAGCTGCGAGATCCACACGGATCAACCCTGTGCCTGGCACATGATTTATGAGCGGCTCTCCCAGCAGGGGCGCCTCGATCTGCTCATGAAGGTGCACCCTGCCAACGACTGGCAGGATATCGGGCCCCGAACCCTGATTCAACCGGGATACGAAAAGACCGTGGAAGAAGGACAAAAAAAATAGCCTAGGGGAAACCGCCCGTCGCCGCAAGACGGATATCATCGTTAAGAAGGAATACAGCAGGGGAAGGCGAACATGAAATCAGGAAGCAATTTGGAAAAGATTTTGGAAGCAGGACATTTTGCGTTTACGGGCGAACTGGGTCCCCCCCGGGGCGCCAATGCCGAGGAAGTGCGGAAAAAGGCCGCTTTTTTAAAGGGGAACGTGGACTCGGTGAACATCACGGACAATCAGACAGCCATGGTCCGCATGTCCAGCTGGGCGTCTTGCATCCTCCTGCTTCAAGAAGGGATCGAGCCCAACTATCAAATGGTCTGCCGGGACCGGAACCGCTTGGCCATGCAGTCGGATATTTTAGGCGCCTATGCCCACGGCATCCGGAACATCCTGTGCCTGTCAGGGGATCATTGCAAGTTCGGAGACCACCCCCAGGCCAAGGGCGTCTTCGATGTGGATTCCATGCAGTTGATCGCCATGGTCAAACAGATGCGTGACGAGGAAAAATTTCTAAGCGGCGCCGAACTGGACGGTGCCCCCAAGATGTTCATCGGCGCGGCGGCGAATCCCTTTGCAGATCCCTTTGAATGGCGGGTGCACCGCCTGGCCAAAAAGATTGCGGCCGGAGTCGACTTCATTCAGACCCAGTGCATCTACAACATGGAAAAGTTCCGGGAATACATCAAACAGGCCAACGACATGGGACTGACGGAAAAGGCCTACGTCCTGGCAGGGGTTACCCCCATGAAGAGTGTCGGCATGGCCAAGTACATGAAAAACAAGGTCCCCGGAATGGATGTTCCCGATGAAATCATCCAGCGGCTCCAGGGGGTGGACAAGAAAAAGCAAGGGGAAGAGGGAATCAAAATCGCCGTGGAGCAGATCGAGGAATTCAAGGAAATGAAAGGGGTGGCCGGTGTGCATCTCATGGCCATCGAATGGGAGCACAAGGTCCCGGAAATTGCCGAGATGGCCAAAGTCCTCCCCCGCCCCAAGGTGGATTAAAAACGTCCTCCCTTCCCATATGCGTATATCTTCAACCGCCCAATGCCCCGGCCGGATCGGGCGGTTTTGCTTTCCGGCCGTCTCCCGGCACTCTTGATATCCCTCCCCGCGGGCCCGTCGGCGATGCACCCTTTCCGGACTCAATATAATACTATATTATAGGTATTATATAGATATTAGTGAAAAAAGGGTTGCGTTTCAGGCCGGCTTTTGTTACCTGTCTTTCATACGGTTTTTTTAAACAGGAGATGGAAAGGGGGGATGGATAAACGAAACCGTATGGCCTGCCTGAAAGAACAACATCTTAACATGAAAAGGAGGTTTCTATGAAAAAAAGTCTATTTGTCACCATTTTCATGCTCGTCGGTTTTGTGGTCATGATGGGAATTTCTCCGGCGCCTGTTCACGCCCAAGACAAGTTCGTGACCATCGGCACAGGGGGGGTTACGGGTGTCTATTATCCCACCGGCGGCGCCATCTGCCGCCTCGTCAACAAGAACAGAGACAAACACGGCATCCGCTGCACCGTGGAAAGCACGGGCGGGTCGGTTTACAACCTGAACGCCATTGCCGCCGGGGAACTGGACATGGGCGTCTGCCAGTCCGACTGGCAGTACCACGCTTACAACGGTACCAGCAAGTTCAAGGAACAGGGTCCGAACAAGGACCTGCGGGCCGTCTTTTCCGTTCACCCGGAACCGTTCACCGTGGTCGCCCGCGCGGATTCCGGGATCAAGAACTTTGAAGATCTCAAAGGGAAGCGCGTCAACATCGGGAACCCCGGCTCAGGTCAGCGCGGCACCATGGAAGTCCTGATGGAAGCCTATGGATGGACCAAGGAAACCTTTAAACTGGCTTCCGAGCTCAAGTCCGCCGAGCAGTCCCAGGCATTGTGCGACAACAAAATCGATGCCTTTGTCTTCACCGTGGGGCATCCCAGCGGGTCCATCAAGGAAGCCACCACCACCTGTGATTCAGTGCTCGTGAACGTCACCGGACCGAATGTGGCGAAATTGGTCGAAGAAAACAGCTACTACCGCTGGGCCACAATTCCGGGCGGCATGTACCGGGGGAACCCCAATGACGTGAAGACCTTCGGTGTCGGTGCCACCTTCGTGACCTCCGCCAAGGTCCCCGAAGAAATTATCTACAACGTGGTGAAGGCGGTCTTCGAGAATTTCAAGGATTTCAAGAAGCTGCACCCGGCCTTCGGGGTTCTGAAAAAAGAGGAAATGATCAAAGACGGTCTTTCGGCGCCGCTTCATCCCGGTGCAATCAAATACTATAAAGAGGCCGGCTTGATGTAGATGTCTCCGAAAAAGTGCGTCGCTTCCGGGCGGCGCACTTTTTCGATTTTAAATGGGCATCTTCCTTACTGGGGAGCCCCGCCCTTCAGGGCGGGAGGGCTTTACCCGTGCGGCGGGAGCAACGCCCGTAAAGAAGGATGAGATCCGCATATTCCAAGGGCCATCAAGCATGTGGCCGTCGCCCTCATGATGAAGGACCCCCGTCATGACCGAATCGAAATTGCGCGAGAAATCCGGGATAGACGCCCGGGAGATCGTGGAAGCGGTGGAATCGGGTGCCCGCAATCCCACCGGTGCAGTTTCCAAAAAGATTCTGTTTTTCGTACCCTTGGCCTGGAGTCTTTTTCAACTCTGGTATGCATCCCCCCTTCCCTTCATATTCAACATTCTTGTCTTCAACTCCACCGAGGCTCGGGCGATTCACTTGGCCTTCGCCATGTTCCTGTCTTATACGGCCTATCCCACATTTAAATCGTCACCGAAAAACTACATTCCGGTCCAGGACTGGGCCGTGGCGCTCTTGGCCGCCTTTTGCGCCGCATATTTGTTTATTTTCTACGAAGGGCTTTCCGACCGGCCGGGGAATCCCACCACCTTCGACCTGGTGGTGGGGGTGGCCGGCATGCTTTTTCTCCTGGAAGCCACCCGCCGGGCCCTGGGGCCGCCGTTGATGGTGGTGGCCGGCATTTTCATCGTCTACACGTTCGGCGGGTCCTACATGCCCGATGTCATCTCCCACAAGGGGGCCAGCCTGTCCAAGGGAATGTCCCATTATTGGTTGTCCACCGAGGGCGTTTACGGGGTCGCCCTGGGGGTTTCCACCAGCATGGTCTTCATGTTCGTTCTTTTCGGCTCCCTTCTGGAGACCGCCGGCGCCGGGAATTATTTCATTCGGGTGGCGTTTGCGGGCCTGGGGCACCTGCGCGGTGGTCCGGCAAAAGCGGCGGTGGTTTCTTCGGGGATGACCGGCCTGGTTTCCGGATCCTCCATCGCCAACGTGGTTACCACCGGCACATTCACCATTCCGCTCATGAAAAAAGTGGGATTCTCCCCGGAAAAGGCCGGCGCGGTGGAGGTGGCCGCCTCCACCAACGGGCAGTTAATGCCTCCGGTGATGGGGGCCGCCGCCTTTTTGATGGTGGAATACGTCGGCATCTCCTACATTGAAGTCATCAAACACGCCTTTTTGCCGGCCGTCATTTCCTATATCGCCCTGGTCTACCTGGTGCATCTCGAAGCCTGTAAGATGGGACTCAAGGGGCTGCCAAAGCTCGTGACCCGGTCCTTTCCCCAAAAGGTGCTCATGTTCGTCATGACGATCCTTTTTCTCATTGTCATGGGCGGGGCCACCTATTACGGCATCGGCTGGATCAAGATTGCAGCCGGCGGTGCGGCCAAGTACATCGTGGCCGTCATCATTTTCGGCGCATACCTGCTGCTCCTCTGGTATGCCTGCAGGGTGCCGGAACTGGAGGCCAGCCACAAAATGGAAAAGCTGCCTCCCCTGGGCTCCACCGCCCAGGCCGGCTACTTTTTTCTCTTGCCCATCGTGGTGCTCATGTGGTGTCTGGTGGTGGAGCGCCTTTCTCCGTCGTTGTCCGCCTTCTGGGCCACCGTACTCCTGATCTTCGTCGTGGTGACCCAGCGGCCCCTGAAGGGGGTCTTCCGGAAGGCCACGGGCGACGAGTTTGCCTTCAAACGTGGACTGGCCGATTTAATCACCGGTATGGTCAGCGGCGCCCGGAACATGATCGGTATCGGCGTGGCCACGGCGGCGGCCGGTATCGTGGTGGGGACGGTGACCCTCACCGGCATCGGCCTGGTCATGACCCAGTTTGTGGAGTTCATTTCCGGCGGGAATCTGATGCTGATCCTGCTTTTTACGGCCGTGATCAGCCTCATGCTCGGGATGGGGCTTCCCACCACGGCCAATTATATCGTGGTGTCGACCCTCATGGCCCCGGTCATCGTCAACTTGGGCGCGGAAAACGGGTTGATCGTGCCGCTGATTGCTGTGCACATGTTCGTCTTTTACTTCGGGATCCTAGCGGACGATACCCCGCCGGTGGGGCTGGCCGCCTTTGCCGCGTCGGGAATCTCGGGGGGGGACCCGATCCGCACCGGGATCCAGGGATTCAGTTACGACATCCGGACGGCGGTATTGCCCTTTCTGTTTATTTTCAACAACGAGCTATTGATGATCGGTATCGGCACGTGGTTTCATTTTATCATCGTAGTGGTGGCGGCCATAATTGCCATGCTTATGTTTGCCGCCGCGACCCGGGGCTTTTGGTTGACCAAAAGCCGTATCTGGGAAAGTGTGGCGCTCCTCCTGGTGACCTTTACCCTCCTGCGGCCCGGATTCTGGTGGGACAAGGTGTATCCGGAGTTTACGAAGGCGACGCCGACCCAGCTCGAACAGATCGTAGAGGAAGTGTCCCCCGGTACACAGTTGGCCATGTGGGTCAAGGGGGAAAAATTCGATGGGACCAAGTATTCCAAGGTGGTGGTATTACAAGTCGGGGACGCGGCTACCGGAAAAGAACGACTGTCCGCCATGGGTTTTGAAACTCGAACCGAAGAGGGGAAGGTCATGGTGGATATCGTCTCGTTTGCCAGTCCGGCGGAGAAGGCCGGCATGGATTTCGATCAAGAGATCCTCAATATCCTGGTGCCCAATGACCGCCCCCCCAAACAGATCATGTTTATTCCGGCCATTGTCCTGCTGGCCCTGATCTACCGGCTCCAGCGCGGCCGTTTGAGAAAACAGGATGCGGCCGCCGCGGCCGCTGCCGGATGAAGGGATACGCATCCGGCAAGACCGGAATCCGTCGTGAAGGAAAAAAAGAAATGAACGATCAACACCTGTCGCCCTTTACGAAAATTCTCGTGCCTGTGGATATCGATCATTCAGAGGCCGCCACCGCCGTGTACCGCAAGGCCGAAGAGATTGCCGGGTGCTGCAAGGCGGAAATACGGCTGCTTATCGTGATGCCGGGGTTCGGTATGCCCATCGTGGCCTCCTTTATTTCCGAGCAACTGCAAAAAGAAATCTACGATCAATGCAAGGCCTCCCTGGAAGACTTCATCCAAAAGACGTGTAAAGAAGAAGTAACGTATCACATCCGGATGGGGAAGAATTGGGAGGAAATTCTGAAAGAGGCGGCCGAGTGGGGGGCGGACCTGATTATCGTGTATCATAATCGACATCGGGAAATCAATGAGGTGTTCAGTCGCTCCTGTACCCAACGGGTCACCGATCACGCCGATTGTTCGGTGTTGCGTTTGAGAAATATACAAGGTTTGTGATCGCCCCATGCCCATGTTCCTGATGGAAGGGAAGAAATGATGCGTACCCGAAAGCCTGCAAAAACAGTCCGTTTGCAGCGTCTTTTTTTCATCGGTCTTTTCGCCGTTGCCTTTTCTACGGTTCACGGTACGGGCATTCAAGGCGCATGGGGAAAGGACTTGCTCCTGGGTACCGATGGCCCCGGAACTTTTTCTTATTTTGCGGGGCGTAAGGTTTCGCGGGTCATCAATCGGGAGGTCAAGGGGGTGACGTGCACCGGCGTCCCGACCCCCGATCCGGTGCATATGCTCACCAATCTGAGAACCGGATCCCTGGATGTCGTTTTAGTCGATTCCCGCACACTTTTTGACGCTTTTCGGCAAAAGGGGCGTTTTCGATACATGGATATCCCTTTTGATAATCTACGGATACTCTGCCCGTTGTATGAAATGCCCCTGACACTGGTGGTCAGAAAAGACGCCGGCATCCGTGTACTGGATGATCTGAGGAAAAAGCGAGTCAACATCGGCGCCCCGGGGTCCTCAAATCGTGGGGCTGCGGATATATTGTTCGCCGCCAAAGGCTGGACCCGAAACGATTTTTCCCTTGTGGGGGAATTGCCCGATTCCCAGGGACAAGATGCCATGGCCTTTTGCCATGGCACGGTCCAGGCGATGGTCTCCATCGGCGTGCATCCCAATGCCGCTCTCAAACAGTTGTTGCAGCTTTGCGCCTCGCGCTTCATCCCCATGAATGATGCGGATATTCAACGCCGGGTCGCGTTGCATCCGGCGTATTCCAGAATGGTTATCGAGGCGGGGACCTATCTCGGGCAAGGCGAAGCCGTGGAAACCTTCGGGATCCAGGGGATGCTGGTGACGACCGAGGAACTGAATGAAAAGGTCGCCCTTGGGATCGTAACGGCGTTGTACAACAATTCCGAACGCCTTCGAAGCGCGCATCCGGCCTTGTCCCCGGCGCTCCCCGAAACGGTCGGGGCACGCACCATGGAAATTCCCTTTCATCCCGGTGCCGCCCGGTATTATCAAACGCATCGATAAAAGGTCAAAGAGTGCCCGCACTTTTTAGCGGCCGGGCATTTTTATTTCTCGCTGCCGGAAACGGCTTTTTTTTAAATGACTGGAACCCACGATGATCCTGAAGACGCAGTTAAAAGACATAGATGTTGCAAAAATTTTTTTTACGGATATCAACGGCCGTATCATGAGCCTGTCTTTCAACCCGCAGCGCATCGAAAGCATCCTGGAAAACGGAATCGGTTTCGACGGCAGTTCCATCGCCGGGTATGCGCGGGTGGAAAACAGCGACCGGCTGTTGTTTCCGGATCCTTCCAGCTTCAAAAAAATCCCTTTTTCCGATGGGACCGTTGGATTTTTTACGGGAAAAATTTACAATGCACCGGAGATACGATCTCCGGCGGATCCCCGGGCCGTTTTGGAAAAGGTCCTGAACGAAGCCGAAGCGGATCATGGGTATCGATTCACGATCGGTCCGGAACATGAATTTTTCCTTCTGTCAAAGGAAAGCCGGGAAGCCCCGGTGCATTCCGACGCTGCTGGATATTTTCAGTCCGCTCCCCATGACAAAGGCGAACCGGTCCGGCGGCGCATTGTCGATACCTTGAAAAGATGCGGCATCGAATTCGAAAAGACGCATCATGAAGTCACCTCGTCCCAGCACGAAATCAACCTGGAGCCCGCCGCACCCCTGTGGGCCGCCGACAGGACAGTACTGGTCAACCACGTCATCCATACGATTGCTTCTGAAATGGGGTTTTATGCCTCTTTCATGCCCAAACCGTTTGATCACTTCAACCGGAATGCGTTCCACGTGCACCTGTCCATGCAGGATCGACAAGGGAAGAATCTTTTTTACGAAAAAGGCGCTCCTTTTGATCTCAGCCCACTTGCCCGGCGGTTCATCGGCGGGATATTGGAATACGCCAGGGAAGCCTCCATCGTCATGGCGTCCACGAACAATTCCTATAAGGCCTATGTCATCGAGCGGGAAGCCCCCGTTGTCCGGGGATGGGGATATGCCAATCGGAGTTCCATGGTGCGGATTCCCCGTTGCGAGGCGCCCCAGAGCACCCGGATCGAACTGAGGAACCCGGACCCGGCCGGGAATGTGTATTTGCAGTTGGCGGTTTTGATCGCCATGGGGATACGCGGCATCAAGGAAAAACGGGACTGCGGGAAACCCGATACGGGGAGCACATACAAAAAAGCGTATCAACAACGGGTGTACAATCGACGGTTTTTACCCCGGTCCCTCTTCGAAGCCCTCATGGAGGCCGAGCGGAGCCGGTTTCTCAAAGAGGTGCTCGGCGAACGGGTCTTTGAAAACTATTTGGCCGTCAAAATCCGGGAATGGGAATTGCACCGCACTGGTGTCACCCCTCTGGAACACCGAATGTATCTGAACGTATAGAAAGGAATGTATCAAATGGAAGCATGGATGGAACAGCTTCAAGAAAGCGTCGATACCTTGGATCGGCTCAAAACCATGATCAATGTTACGGCCGAAGAGGAATACGCCATTGCCGCTTTGAAGACGCGGTGGGGATCCACCCCTTATTTTGTATCCTTGATGGATCGCGACGATCCCGGTTGTCCCATTCGAAAACAGGTGATTCCTTCCTTGAAGGAAAAAGAAAACGTCCACGGAATCCCCAATTATTTAATTTGGAAGGAAAACCGGGATACCGAGGAGATCCGTCCGGACAGCATCGCCCGGCAATACAATGACCGCATTGCCTTCACCGTCACCGACATGTGCGCCAACTACTGCCGCCATTGTTTTCGAAAAGAACTTGTGGTGGATCGGGATCTGAAACTGCGCATGGATGTGGAGGAAGGCCTCCGGTGGATCCGGGAGCATGAAGAAATTCGGGATGTGCTGATTACCGGCGGGGATCCGTTTATCCTTTCGGACGACAAGATCGATTATCTGATCCGCAAGCTCCGTGAAATCCCGCACATTGAAATGATCCGATTCGGCACCCGCACCCCCATTGTTTTACCCCAACGGATCACGACGGGACTCCAACGCGTGCTGGAGGGCTTTCACCGGGTACCCATCTGGGTCAATACCCAGTGCAACCATCCCAAGGAAATCACGGAGGAAACGGCCCGGGCGGTCTATGACCTGCTGCGCTGCGGCGTCAACGTGGGCAACCAGGCTGTTTTACTCAAAGGGATCAATGATGATGTCCAGACATTTAAAGCCCTGCATCAAAAGCTGTTGTCCATCCGCATCCGGCCCTATTATGTCTTTTATTGCGAGCCGGCCCCGGGGATCGACCATTTTCGGACACCGGTGGAAAAGGGCGCCGAACTCATCAGAGACGCCATCCGCGGCCACACCACGGGGCTGGCACAGCCCATGTATGTCATCGCCACCAATATCGGAAAGATTCCGCTGATGCCCGACTACTACATCGTCGACAAAGACGAAAAAGAATATACTTTAAGAAATTATCAGGGAAAATTAACGCGCATGCCGAACATTCAGGAGTAAGGCCCGGGAAATACGCGTTTTGTCATGCGTGCAGGCCCGCAGATCAGCAACCGGCGGCGTGTTTTACGCTTTATGGAGAAGACGAATGGAAAAAACAGCAAAAATGATGCTCGATCTTGAAATGGTCAATACCCTCAACGCCGAAGGGTGCCCGGCCTGCGGGAAGAAGTTTTCACTGGGGGATACGGTGGTGCTGGCCTGCGGCGCCTGGGAGGGCCGTCCCAAGTATATACATGAAAACGAAGCGGTCTATGATACGAAGACCCGCACGTACGTGGAGCGCCGGCGTTATGAGGCTGGGTTGGGGTAGAAGACCGGCGGCCGGTCAGTCCCAGACCCCCTCGATTACCGTATCGCATTGGGGACAACGCCCGGCGTCGAGGGTGTTTTTGTTCACGAAAAAACCCCACCGATCGATGAGCAGGGCCCTGCATGACGGGCAGAAGGTCTTTTCCCCGTTCTCGCCGGGGACGTTCCCCAGATAGACGTATTTCAAGCCGGCGTCGATACCGATTTGTCGGGCCCGGGTGAGTGTCTGCACCGGGGTGACGGGGCGGTCCGTGAGCCGATAAGTGGGATGAAACCGGCTGATGTGCCACGGCGTTCCCGGCCCGAGAGATTCCGACAGAAAGGCGGCCATTTCCTTTAACTCTCCGGGATCGTCGTTGAGGCCCGGGATCAACAGGGTGGTCACCTCCACGAAGATGCCCTTTTTCTTCATGTGGACGAGGTTTTCTTTGACCGGTTCGAGCCGGGCGCCGCAATGTTCTTTGTAAAAAGCGTCCCGAAACGCCTTGAGGTCCACGTTGGCGGCGTCCAGGACGGGATGGATCCGGTCCAGGGCCTCCCGGGTCATATACCCGTTGGTGACAAAAACGTTTTTCAGCCCTTTCTCGGCGGCCAGGCGGGCGGTATCGTATGCAAATTCAAAGAATATGGTGGGTTCCGTATAGGTGTAGGCAATACTGGCACATCCGGTTTGACCGGCGGCATCCACCACTTCCCGGGGGCTCGCCTTCTTCCCTAGAATCGTCCCTCCCCGCGCTGAAGGCATCTGGGAGATGTCGGCGTTCTGACAAAAATCGCACTTGAAATTGCACCCCGGGGTGGCGATGGAATAGGATAGGGTGCCGGGCAGAAAATGGAAAAGCGGTTTCTTCTCGATGGGATCCACGTTTCGGGCGACAAGCTTCCCATAGACCCGGGTTTTCAACACACCGGATGCGTTTTCGCGAACGCCGCAGATGCCGCGCTTGCCGTCGCCGATGAGGCACCGGTGATTGCAAAGGCGGCACCGGACCGATGCCTGGTCCGTCGATTTTTCGTAAAAAAGGGCTTCCATGGGCTTATCCTGCCAGTGGCGTGGCGGTGCGCTGGCCGTACTCCAGGGGGAGGGGGCGGGCCCGGAAACGGGGGGAAAGGGTCACCGAGACGGCGGCAAAGGCCCCGAAGGGGCACCGGCGGATCATGGGGGAGGCTTCGATCCTGCGTGCCATCCGCCCTGAGGCAATCGGAAGTTCACATACGGTCCGCCATGATACGGGAACTTTCCCCAAAAGGGAGAAGATCATCCGCTTGATCTCCCAAACACTGAAAAAGCGGGCCCGATTGTAAATGCTGGGGGTAAAAATTCCCTGAATGCGGCGCTTGACGCCTTTAAGGGCATACCGGTTCAACACGCCGATCATCACGCGGTTTTTGCCCACCCGGAAGGCTTCTTCGAGGGCCTTTTCCGGGATCTCCACGAACTCGAGGGTGGTGATCAGGCACGCATAATGGAACGCATTATCCTCAAAGGGAAGGTCTTCGGCAACCCCCCGATGTAGATCTCCCCGGTTCCCCAAGGTCTGAGAAGCGATATCGAGCATGTACGGTGAAGGATCGATCCCCGTGACATGGAGGTTCTGCTCCGCGAATAAGGACAGGTGAAATCCGGTGCCGCACCCGATATCGAGAAGGGTTTCTCCGGGAAGGGGCCTGAGCAAGTCAAGGATCACCCGGGTTTGATGCTCCAGGGTGGCCCGGTTTTTCGAATCCGACACCCACGCTTTGTACGCCTGAGCATCCTGAAAGTCAAAAACATGCCCCATAAGTGCATCTTACGGAAAGCGCTTTGTCATTTCAAGGGAAAAACCCGATACGCCGGGGTCAAGACAGCCCGTTCTTGGATTTTCATTGACAAGGCAAGGGGAAAATCCGCTAAGATGCACGATCCGGTGACGCTTCCGGGCGCAATGACAGCGGTTACCAAAATCGGTATGGTATCGAAAACGAAAAGTACCTGTAGGGCGGCATTTTATCCCGCTTGCGCGAGGACTGGCATGCCGCCGGGAAAATGACGGTCGGTCTTGCGGCGGGATGAAAAATACCGCCTTACACTTTTTTCGAAAATCCCGCCTTTGAGGGGATTTGTCGGAAATCAACAGGGTGGAGTTACTTGGAAGGGAATTCAAGTCGGTATAACATCATTGTTTTGGGCTGGAAATGGGTGCCGATTGCCCTTTTGGCTTTGGGTCTCCTGCACGGATGCGCTACCCGGCCGCAACAGGCCGTCATGAAACTGGAACACCCGGATCCGGAGGCGCGCATGGCGGCGGCCCGGATCCTGGGGAAAACCCACGACCCCCGATGGGTGCCGGCGCTGTTGGACCGTTTGCACGATTCCGATCCCGAAGTGGTCCAGGGCGCGGTAGCCGCCCTGGGGGACTTGGGCCATCCCGGAGGGATCGGGCCCTTGATCCCCTTGCTGGATCACCCGGATCCCGGTGTGCGGTATGTCACGGAAACGGTGCTGGCGGGTTTCGGGGTGGATGCGGTCTTCCCTTTGACCGCTGCATTGAAACACGCCCGACCCCGGGTCCAGGAATCCGCGGCGCGGCTTTTGGGAAGAATTAAAGATCCATCCGCCCTCGTTCCTTTACTTTTGGCGACAAAACCCTCTTTCCCGGACCGGGTGCGCATCGCCGCCGTTATCGCCCTCGGCCGGTTGAGGGATGCACGGGCCGTGGGGCCCCTCATGGACTCCCTTTACGAAAAGGATTCCCCGGCACTGCATGAGATTCCCCGCGCCCTGGCGAAAATCGGATCCCCTGCCGTGGAACCCCTGATTCGGGCGTCGCAGCGCCCGGACGTGGAAACCGCCCGGATGGCCGTACAGGCCCTGGGTGAAATCGGGGATGCTCGGGCGGTGGGTCCTGTGCTGGAATCCCTGGAAAGAAGGGATCCTTTTTTGGTCCAAGCGGCGGTGGACGCCCTGATCGCCATGGGAGAGATCGCGGTGGTCCCCTTGATCCAACGGGCGGCGGCCCCGGGAAAAGCCGGAAATCGGGCCGTGGAGGCCCTTGAGGGAATCGGCGCTCCGGCCGTCCCCCGTTTTCTGGCGGTCCTCGAATCGGACCCCCACCGATTCGAAGCCGTGGCCTTTGAGGTCCTCCCGGCCGTGGGCGCACCGGCGGCAAAACCCCTCATGGCGGCCTTCAGAAGAAATCCCTTTTCCAAGGGCGACTGGGCGGCACGGCTGCTGACGGCCCTGGGACCGGCGGCCATCCCCGTCTTGGCCGAAGGCCTGAACGCCGGAGAACTGGCCGTGCGGATCCGATGCGCCGAAGCCCTGGGGGAGATCGGAGAGGCCGAATGCGTGACGCCGTTGATCCATGCTCTCGAATCGGATGCGCCTGTGCTCCCGGAAGTCGCCGGAGAATCCCTGGCCAAAATCGGTGCGCCGGCGGTCTTGCCCTTGATTCGGATCCTGGCGGATCCCGAGTCGCCCTTTCACTTTCGGGCCGAAACGGTCTTGATCCGCATCGGTGCGCCGGCGGCCGCGCCGCTGATCGACATGCTGAATCAGGGGGATGCTGCGCTGCAGGAAAAAGCGACCCGGCTTTTGGCGGAAATGAAAGAAGCCGCGGTGCCGGACCTGATGGCGCATCTGACCCATCCGGATGTGGTAATGCAAAACAGGTGTGCGGAAATCCTGGTACGCATCGGTGGGCCTGGGATCCCGTTTCTGGAGGCGGAGATCGAAAAGGGGGATCCGCGGTGGCTCTGGAGGGTGGTGAAAATCCTCGGGGAGATCGGGGATCCCGCGGGCTTTCCGGCGCTGATGTCGGCGGCGGATCATAAAGACCCGGCGGTTCGGTATTTTGCCGTGGAAGGGCTGGGCAGGATCCAAGACCCCCGAGTCGTTCCGATCCTGGTGGATGCCCTGCCGGACCGATGGGCGGGCCATATTGCGGCACGGGCCCTTTCCTGTATGGACTGGCGGCCCGGGACATTTCAAGACCAGGTTTTTTTCGATTTTCATTTATCGGAAAGCAAAGCGGCGCTCAAGACGGACAAAATCCGGGCGCTGTTCTTTTCGCTGATGTCCCGGGGGGATTTTTGCAAAAAAGAATTCGCCCTTTTTGCCCTTTTGGACCTTTTCGGAGACACCGTGGTTCCGGATCTGGTCCGAATCCTTAATACCGAGGACTCCGCGGAAACGGCCTGGCTTTTTGCCGAATCGGATGTGGATGCCCTGGCCGCCGCGGGGCGGGACTGGCTTTATCATCATGGAGGGGAAGCCTATTTGACGATACCGGATCTCCGGCTTTTGCTCGAGATGCCCTAGGCTCCCCTACCTTTTCCGCGGATCTGCCGAACAATTCCTCTGTCTCAATGCCTTCCAGAAAGGCGTCCTCCCAGGACAGGCTGTTTTCCTGCACGATATTCTTGATCCGCTCGTACTTGCCGCCCAGGGCCTTGATCTTATCCGACAAGGGCACCGTTGTTTTAAACGCCACATCCAAAAGCAGCAGGTATTCGATGAAGTTCGGGCGGTCGCTGGAAAGCGTGATGACGGGGATGATCAGGATGCTGCGGTCGTCTTTGCGCCCCTTGCCGATGTAGACGTTTCCTTCCTGGACGATGATGCGTTTGGTCCCCTTGAGGGTGGCGTCCTTTTCCACCCGGGAGGGGATCGAAAGGGACGTTCCGTCTTTTGCCACCGTTTCGATGGTGGTTTCCTCGGCGGGTTCTCCCAACAGGTTCAATCCGTCGATCCGGTACAGGGTGGACCCGTTGATCTTGTGGATGACGGCCTGGAGGTTTTTCAAAACAATGACGTTCTTGTTGGTGATCTGAGAGATAATGAAATGCCGTTCGAAGAGGGCATCGAAGAGGATGCCTTCCACTTTTTCCCGGATCCGGCTGGTTCCCACGGTGACGGTCTTTGCCTGGTGCTTGATGGCGTCCACGGGCCGGGCCATCTGGTTGATGGATTCGCCGAGACAGTGAAACAGGGATCGCAGCATGTTGGCGGCGGTCCCCTTGAGTCCGAAGTCCATTTCGAAATCCGTCACCGGCAGCCTTCCGGTGAGATACTTCAGGAGCAAGGGGAGCTCCGCGGCCGTATCGAAGCCGATGGTGCTGGGGAACCGGCGCTGGGCCTTTTTCTTCCGGAATGCCTGGTAAAAGGAAGCGATTTTTTCCCGGAAACCCTTGTCCAGGACCAATTCGTAGATATCGAGTCCCTTTGCGGCATGGTCGTCGACGATATGTTGAAGGTCTTCCCGGAAATCAAAGAGGAAACGGGAGCCGTCGTTGATGGCCAGGGCGGCGTAATACCCCCAGATATGCCCCACCAGGGTGTTCAATATGGGTGCCAAATGCGGGTTCACCATGGGGACATGAAACACGTCGGCCGCATAGGGGTCGAACCGATGGTCCCCCTCATCGGTGATGACAACGGGCGTCGCCTTGTGGGCGTGAAAAATGGCCGTATCCTTGACGATATCCCCCATGACGGTGTTCTTGGTGCCGGCGGCGCACACAATGATCAGGGGTTCTGCGGAAAGATCGATATGCTTTTTGTCTTCCACGTAGTCCGAAGAAATGGTCTTGTAGCACAGCTCGCTTAATTTTATTCGGATTTCATCGGCGGAGATCTTGTTGGGACCGCTCCCCACCACCGCCCAGTAGGTTTTGGTGACGGCCAGCCGCTCGGCCGAGGCGGCGATCTTATCCTTTAGGGAAAGGACGTTCTCCATCTGTTCCGGGAGATTCAGGAGGCTTTCCAACTCCTTGGAAACAAATGTTTTATCCCTCCGCCCGGTGAGCCCGGCGATGGCCAACCCCAGGACCGCGCCGGCCACGATCTGGGAATAAAAGGCCTTGGTGGAAGCCACCGACATCTCGATGTCCCGGCCGCTGCTCGTATAGAAGACACCGTCCACCTTGAAGGTGATGTCCGAATCCCGCCGATTCACCACGGCCAGGGTATGGGCCCCCTTTTCCCGGACCATGTCCACGGTCCGATTGGTATCGGTGGTGGTCCCGGACTGGCTGATGGCCACCACCAGGGCGTCGGCCATGTCCTGTTTTCCGTCTTCTTCGTTCAGGCGGAAACCGCTCAACTCCGAGGCCTTGAGGGCGCTGATGTGGAGCCGCGGATCATTGAGGTAGTAATTGAAGATTTCGGCGCAGGCGGCGGCGGCCACGCCGGCGGTTCCCTGGCCGATGAAAAAGATGCGCCGGATCCGATCTTCAAGAAACGGCTGGCGCAGGGTGGACGGAAAGGTCGTTTCGTCCAGTCGCACCGAGTAGAAGCGATGGGGACCCGCCTCCAGATGCCATCGATTCCGGAGGGTCTGGGCCACCGATCGGGGGGCTTCGGATATTTCCTTGAGAAAGTAATGGGTATAGCCCTGCCGGTCGATGTCCCGGGACGTGATGGCGGTGGTCTTCATATCGGCATCCGCCAGGGCGATGGGAGAGCCGTCGTACCCCATGGCGGTAATACCCGAGAGTCCGCCAGTGCAGGCCTGGTCCAGTACGAAGATCCGCCCCTTGGGCTTTCCTTCCGGTTCCTTATCCCCTTCGATTTTCACGTATGACACCGTCTCTTCCACAAAGCCGTAAACCTCGGAGGTGGGAATGTAATGGTCCGGGGCGATCCCCACGAAGATGGCCTGCCCGCTTCCCCGCTGGGCCAGAAAGAGCTTCCCGGGCGCCATGTCCGTGTGCATGGCGATGGCATGGGACCCGTCAAAGTCATTCACTGCCCGGCGGAACGCTTCCGCCACGCCGAAACCCTTTTTGAGATAACTCCCGATCTGTAAGGGGATGACCTTGGTGTCCGTGGAGATGTCCGGATGGATGCGGATGCCGTTTTGGTCGAAGTTTCTTTTCAGTTCCAGATAATTGTCGATATCCCCGTTTAAACAGACATGAATGATGCCGAAGGGCTGGGGTAAGGCATCCATGCACCGGCTGTCCACCGGATGACAGTTGGCCTCGGTGATGGCTCCCACGGAGGCCCATCGGGTATGGCTGAGGATTGTGAAGTACCGGGGGGGATACTGCATCAGGGCAAAGAGAACCGGATCGTTTCGGATCTCTTCCCTTAAGAAACGGACGTTGTCCCCGAGTTTTCCGATTTCCGCCGCGATCTTGTACGTCAGGGTCAGGCCCACCATAGGGGTGCGGTGTTCATCCATGGTTTCCCGGCAGTCGATTCCACGGTTGGCCAAATATTCCATGGCCAGGCGCTCTCGAAAGGCGGCGGTGAGGTTTTGGGCGTCCAGTGTTTTTTCAAACTCGGCAAAGACCGGTTTTTCGAAAAAGGCCATTAGGGAGATGCCGGCGGAATCCCGGCCCCGGACTTCGAGGCGATCGATGCTGTTGAGCACCGCGTTGATCTTCTTGGCTGTCAGGACCGCATGGAAAGGGCATTCCTTTTCTTTATGGTTCAAAAGGGTCTTCACCTTCACCGCGTTGTCGGCGATTTCCGATAACAGCGACCAGGAAGCGTCCTTGAGGAGTTCGATGCCGTGGCCGGCGGATTCCACGACTTCAGGGGGCAGGACCCCCATCTGTTCGGTGAGCCACGCCTCTTCCGAGGCGGCAAAGTCGGATATTTCCCGGCCCAGGGACGTCAGGCGGGCATGCAGCTTAGAATCCCGGAGAATGTGAAAAAAGAAGGCGTCCTGTTTAAGGAGACGAACGGCGTGGAGCAATTTCCTGCGAAGGCCTTCCCGTTCGGGGTCTGCGGGATCCTTTTGCGCCTGCATTGAAACCGGGTTGGATCGGATGCGATCAAACAAGGCTTCCATACCCGCCATATCCGGTGCAAGCGGTTCCTTGGGGGGAATGAAGGAGACGATGCCGGCGATACCGCAGCACAGGCGGTTTGGGGAAACCGGAAAAAAGACAAGGGCGTTTTTTCCGACGCTTCCCGACGCCCTGGCGAAATAGACCCGGGCCGAAAGGATCTTCCGGATCATTTCAAGGGTCAGGGAGAACCGGCAGCGCAAACGATGTTCAAAAAAAGCGAAAAAATTCATCTTCAGGTTACATCCTCTGATACAGCTCCCGGATCCGCTCCCGGGTCATGACCTCTTTCCAGTCTTTTCCCAGTGCATTTTCCCATAAGGGATCCAGTGTCAAAGCCACGTCGATCATCTTTTCGAGTTGGTCGGCGGGGACGCCGGAAACGCGGTGTTCCGGGAGGATCACGCCGTTGGCGTCCATCATCCGCCTAAATTCGGCAACCCCTTCGGGATAGAAGGCTTCCAGCTGGTTGAAAACGATGCAGTTCCCGATGCCGTGGTGGATCCCCAGGACAAAGGATAAGCCGTAGGAAAGCGCATGGCACACGCCCACCTGGGAGTAGACGATGCTCATTCCGCCGAAATAAGAGGCCATCATCAGCTTTTCATCGGCATCCGCATCAGGGGCCAGGAATACCTCCCGGCACAGATCCAGGGCTTTTTCACCGTAGGCCCGGCTGAAGGCGTTGAGATAGGTTCCGGAGAGGGATTCCACGCAGTGGATATAACAGTCCATTCCCGTGTAGAATCTCTGCGGGGCGGGCGCCGAGGCGATCAGGTCCGGATCCAGGAGAATCTGATCAAAGACCGTATGGTCGGAGTTGATGCCCAGTTTCCGTTTCGGGCCGATCAACACGGTGGTGCGGGAGACTTCCGCGCCGGTCCCCGAAAGGGTGGGCACCCCCACATGGTAGACGGCGGGAAACTGGATGAGGTCCCAGCCCTGATAGTCGGCGGCGGATTGCGGGTTGGTCCGCATCAGTGAAACCGCCTTTGCCAGATCCAGGGTGCTCCCTCCCCCGATGCCCACCACGGCGCAAGGGAGCGCGTCGTTGAATCGCCGGATTTGATCCGTGAGCGCATCCACATAGTCGGTGGTGGGTTCTTCGTCCACATTGACCCAGAGCAGGAAATCCGTCTCCGCGACGGGGATCCGGTCCTGAAGCGGGCGGCCCCGAAAGACATCGTCCACCACAAAGACCGCGAAATCGGTTTCTGCTTTCCGCTGTTCCCGGAGGATTTCCTCCATCTTTATAAAACTCCCGCGGCCGAAAAGAACCCGGGAGACGGTCTTGAAGTTTCGAAACACAGGCGTCGTCCTTTTTTGAATTTCATCCCATTTCATCGAAGACCCGGGCCATGGCGTCCAAGCGGTTTTCCAGGTCCGCATCGGTCCAGGAAAGCTTGATCTGCATGGAGATCGTCCGGCCCATGATCGCGTCCGACCGGGGGAGGTGCACCGAGTGATAGTCCGGCCGCGGCTCCACGAGCATGATGGGCAGCCTCGCCGGGGCCTTGAGCGACTTGATATGATCCCACTGGCGCAGGTAATGCCAATTGTTGTCATACCAGTAGAAACACCCGTCGACGCCTTTTTCGGCCAGTGCGGCGGTGGTCTTCCGGGCGGCGGCTTCATCCGGGAGAAAAAAAGACAAAAACGTGGCCGAATCCCCCGCTTCATCCGGGATCTGTCTCAACGTGACGTTCGGAAACGACCGAAGTCGTTCCACCAGCTTTTCCTTGTGGGCCCGCTGGATGGCAAGAAAAGTGTCGAGTTTTTTCAACTGGGCCAGGCCCACGGCGGCGTTGAGTTCGCTGATCCGGAAGTTGGTTCCCAAAAAGGGGTGCCCCTCACGGCCCCGGTCGGTGCCCTCGTGGTCATGCCCGTGGTCTGCGAATCCCGCGGCGACACGGTACAGCGTCTCATCGTCGGTAACGACGGCGCCCCCTTCACCGCAGGTGATGGTTTTGACCGGATCAAAGGAAAAACACCCCATCCGGCCGAAGGTCCCCAGGGCCTTCCCTTGAAAAGTCGCCCCCACGGACTGGCAGGCGTCTTCGATAAGCGTGACGCCCCGTTTGCGGCACAATGCGGAAAGGGCGTCGATTTTGGCCATGGACCCGCACATGTGGACCACGACAACCGCCCTGGTGCGTTCCGTAAAGGCCTTTTCAACGGCGCCCGGGTCCAGGCACAGGGTCTCGTCGATTTCGGCGAAGACGGGGACGGCACCGGCGAAAAGGACAGCTTCCACGGTGGCCACGAAGGTAAACGGCGGGACAATGACTTCGTCCCCGGCGCCGATACCGCAGGCGGCCAGAGCGATACTCAGGGCCGCCGTGCCACTGGCGCACAGGTGGCAGTGGCGGACTCCCAGGCGTTCTGAAAAGGCCTTTTCAAATTCCAAGGCTTTCCACCGGCCCTGCCGGGCCGCATCAAATCCGTACCGAAACAAGACACCGGTTTCCAGGACCTCCTGGACTTCTTTTCGTTCCGCGTCGTCGAATTTTTCAAATCCGGGCATAAGAAATTTTCCTTCCCTCCTTTTTTCAGGAGCGTTCGCTTTTGCCGGAGGCGACCGATTTTTGGCTGAAAGAATCCTCATAATAGGCCTTGATGGCCATTTTGGCGTACGATCCGGCCCTTCTGCCCAGCACGTTGCCGTGCACCACGAGCACCGAAACGGCGATGCCGTCCCCGCCGGTTTTATCCCTGGCGAACCCGACGAACCAGTCGTATTTAGAGGTATGGGCCAGGTTGGAGATGGATCCGGTCTTCCCTCCGATGACGAGATCCGATAGGACCTTGTCGTACCGGTATCCCCGGAAGGCTTTCCGGGCGGTTCCGGATCGGACGGTGGCCTGCATGAGTTCCGCCAGAACCGATGCGGTCTTTGGGGTGACGGCCTGCCCGATTTCGGACGGACGGCTTCGGTAGATCGTCTCCCCCCTCCCGTTGGTGACGCGGCGGATGAATGTGGGTGCCATGAGTTTTCCGCCGTTTAAAGCGGTGGCTGCAATGAGGGCGCCGTGCACCGGGGAGAGGGTGGTTTTCCGGTTGAAGCCGCTGGCGATTTCCGCGCGGTGATAAGGCTCTGCTGAGACGAACAGGCGGCTTAGGGATTTCCCGAGTTCAAATTCAATGGGTTTTTCGAATCCAAAGGCCCGGGCGTAATTTTCAATCTGGGACATGTCGAGATGATAGATCCCCAGCTTCCCGAACACCGGGTTTACGGACTGTGCAAAGGAGCTTTTCAGGGTGATCCGGCGGGTATATTTATTCTTTTTGTTTTTGAGCTGGGACTTATACAGGGTGTATTTCCCGCCGTTGTAATATAAAGGGGTTTCGGGCGTAAAGCCCCTTGCTTCAACAACGGCCGAAGCGATGATGATCTTGAAGATACTGGCCGCCGGAAATTCGCTTTCCAGGCAGGGGTTGTTTTCCGGATTCACCCGATCGTAACCGGCAAGGGCCAGGATGCGTCCCGTTGACGGCTCCAAAACCACGATGGCCACCTGTTTCGGGAGTTCTCGATCCAGCTTGTCATCCAGATACGCCTGTAGGAAAGGATTTAACGTTGTTTGGACCAAATATTCTTTCCCGTCTTTGGCAAATCGCCATTCCGGTTGTATCTTTCTGGGCAAGGCAGCGGTGTGCCACAAGGCCAGACCTTGATCCGGCCGTAAATTCAAACCGCTCGGGTCGGTATTTTTCTTTTGAAGTCCATCCGGTTCCATGCCGGCGGGCCGGGGTTTCGGCGGTGCGGTGGGCGTGCTCGAGAATCCATCGATACCCGCCGACAGGCCGTAAAAAGACGCCGCAAGAACCAACAGGAGCACGCCCCAGCGGGTGATTCCCCGGGCGCGTTGTCTTCGCGTGTTTCGGCGTTTCAACGCCGCCTGGTATTCCTGCCAGGTTTGACGTGAGGCGCGGGCCGGAACAGGCTTTTCCTGAAGTTTTTTGGATTTCATGGCGTTGGTGCCGGTTTCAGAAGAAATTTCGTCTTAATGCCCTTGCCTCAAGTCTTTGTTGCGTTTGAAGTGGTGTTTTCGGGATCGAACATGTCGGCATTCCGTTTCTTTTCGATCCTGATCCCGATCCCGATGAATGCATACTGCACTGGATCTCCTTGAGTGAAAGGCCTTTTTTTGTGTTTCTACGCTTTCGTTGGGTTGTGTATACCGTTTTTCAACTCACGGAAGTCCCGGGTTTGACGGGTTTTTCCACAGTCAGCAAGACCACGTCCTTTCCGTCTACGGCCGCCAGGATCATCCCCTGGGAAAGCACGCCCATGATCTTGGCCGGCTTCAGGTTGGCCGCCACCACCACTTGCTTGCCCGCCAGTTCTTCCGGCGGGTAGTGCTGGGCGATACCCGCCACCACGGTGCGCGGTTCCCCCACGTCAAGTGTCAGCAACAACAGCTTCTTGGCCCGGGGGAGGGGTTCGGCCTTCAAGACGGTAGCGACCCTCAAGTCCAGTTTCCGGAAGGTTTCCATATCGATTTCGGGTTTAACGGGCGATACCGCCTCTGCCGCATGGACCTTATCGGCGGATTCCGCCTGGGTTTCCACAGTATCGACTCTCGGGAAAAGGGCCACCGCCTTGGGAAGATGCACCCCGTCGCGGAGACGGTCGAATGCACCGAGTCCATGCAGATCGAAAGAACAGGCGTCCGGATCGATTCCCAGATGACGTTGCATGGTCCGGGCGCATCCGGGCATGACGGGATAGATCAGATGCGATACCACATGGAGTCCTTCCAACAGGTTGGAGATGACGGCGGCGAGGGTGTCCCGTTGGGCAGGGTCTTTTGCCAGCATCCATGGCGCCGTGACATCGATGTACTTGTTCATCTGGTTGATGAAATCCCATACCGCCATGAGCGCCTTGTGAAAGGCGAAGGCATCCATGGCGTCCGTATATTCCGAGACCGTTTCCCGGGCCTTTTTTTCCAGACTCAGTTCCATTTCCTCCCGGATCTCGGAATCGGTTTGGGGGACTTGACCTTTGAAATATTTATGGGCCATCGCCAGGGTTCTTGAAAAGAGATTCCCGAGATCGTTTGCCAGATCGGAATTGATGCGGGCCACGAGTGCGGATTCGGAGAAGCCGGCATCCAGCCCGAAGACCATTTCCCGCATGAGAAAGTATCGAAACGCATCGAGTCCGTATTTTTCGATCAGGGCCAAAGGCTCGATGACGTTCTTCAAGGTCTTGGACATCTTGCTGTGATCCACGTTCCAGTATCCGTGTACATTGAGGTGCTGATAGACCGGGATGCCGGCGGCCTTGAGCATAGTGGGCCAGTAGATGCCGTGGGGCTTCAAAATGTCCTTGGCCACGATGTGCTGGGCATGGGGCCAGAATTTCAAAAAACGCTCCCCTGCGGGATATCCCACGGCCGAAACATAATTTAAGAGGGCGTCGAACCAGACATAGGTTACGAAGTTGTTGTCGAAGGGGAGCGTGATTCCCCATTGCAGGCGGGTCTTGGGCCGGGAGATGCACAGATCCTCCAGGGGTTCCTTCAAAAAGGCCAGGACCTCGTTCCGGTACCGCTGGGGCCGGATGAAATCGGGATGGGATTGAATGTGATCGATGAGCCAGTTTTGGTAGCGGCTCATCTTGAAGAAGTAATTGGATTCCTTGATGGGTTCCGGGACCGTTTCGTGATCCGGGCATTTCCCATCTATGAGTTCATGCTCGCTGTAGAAGCGCTCGCATCCGAAGCAGTAGAGCCCTTCGTACTCGCTGAAATAGATATCCCCGGCGTCGTAGATCCTTTGCAGGACCTGTTCTACCACGGCGATGTGACGGGGTTCCGTGGTGCGGATGAAATCGTTGTATTCCACGTTGAGCTTCGGCCAGAGGTCTCTGAACAGGGCGCTGATCTTGTCCACGTAGGCCCGGGGGGTTTCCTTTTCCGCTTTTGCGGCCCGGACCACCTTGTCTCCGTGTTCATCCGTGCCGGTCAGAAGAAACGTCTCCTTCTGCTTCATCCGGTGGTACCGGCACAACACGTCGGCCACGAGGGTGGTGTAGGCGTGTCCCAGGTGGGGACGGGCGTTTACGTAGTAGATGGGGGTGGTGATGTAGAAGTATTTGGATGTCAATGGTGTTGTTCCTCTCTTTCGGTTTCCTTGAGTTCATCCCGCCGGATTTCAATCTCCTGGCCGTCGGCCAACTGGATGACCAGACGATCGCAGATCAGGTTGTGGCGGAGGACTTTCCCTTCCCCCCGATCGGTTTGGACCGTCCGGCCGGGGGGCGGGAATGCTTTTTTCAGTTGGACATACGTATCGTTTTCATAGGTCAGACAGCACATCAATCGCCCGCATTGTCCGGAAATTTTGGTGGGATTCAAGGAGAGTCCCTGCTCCTTGGCCATCCGGATGGAGATGGGCTCGAACTTCTCGATGAATGTGGAACAGCAAAGGACCCTCCCGCAACGACCGATGCCGCCGCACATCTTGGCCTGGTTCCGGATCCCCACCTGCCGCATCTCCACGCGGACACCGAGTTCTTTCACCAGCATTTTCACCAGCTGCCGAAAATCCACGCGGCCTTCCGCGGTGAAGAAGAAGGTGAGCTTGTTCCCGTCAAACGTACTTTCCACGGCAAACAGGTTCATGGAAAGCCCCAGGGTGTGGATGCATTCCATGCAGAAGGCATACGCGCGCCCCTCCGTTTCCCGGTTGAGTTCCAACTGGTGGTAATCGTTTTCCACGGCGAGCCGGTAAACCTTTTTCAAGGGTTTCTCCAAATCCCTTTCCTCGCGGGTGAACGGGGCCACCGCCACCAAACCCAGTTCGAGACCCTGTTCCGTTTCCACAATGACGGCATCCCCCTTGTTCAGCACAAAAGCGCCGCAATCAAAGTGATAGACCTTCCCGGCCGGTTTAAAGCGGATGCCGACGATCTTTTTCATCACAGGCGTCTCGAAGTTCAATCATCAATTTTTCCAGCACCAGGCGGGGATTGACGTTGGCCGTCAGATCCCTTTCGGCGTGCTGCACCGCAGTCATCTGCGCCAAAAGAACATCCGGATGGATGTGTTGTGAAGCATATTGCAGCTTCTCGATCAAGTCCTTGTTAAACACATGGCCGGATCTCCAGTGGAGCACCATCGTGTCCCGGAGCAGGGATTGCAGGATTTCAAGGGTCTCCGGAATGCCCGCCTTTTCCAAGGAGAGGCGCTCGGCGAATACCAGCGCCACGGTCAGGGGTTGGGAGATCCGTGCGTCCGGATGATCCAGCCCGGCGGCGGAAAAGACGACTTCCCGGCGATGCTGCCATTCCGCCGCGTCGGCGGGGCTGTCCGCCAAAGCCAGGGCCCGGGAGAGGCTTCCGTGGGCCATGGCGGCCAGGGTGGCGGCCGCATCCGCGGAAATGCCGCACCGGCGTTCCAGGATCGTGGCGATCCGGCCTTCGGACAGGGGGTGGAAATTCACGGGATGACACCGGGAGGCCAGGGTCGGCAGCAGGTCCGAGCGCTGGGTCGCGGTCAGGATCAAAAGGGTTTCCGGCGGGGGTTCTTCCAACACCTTGAGAAGGGCATTGGCGGCTTCCGGCGTCATCCGGGGAGCATCGAGGATCACGGCGATTCGCCTGTCGCCTTCATAGGGCTTCAGGGAAAGGTCCTGGCAGAGACGCCGGATGCGTTCGATTTTAATCGTGTTGCCCCCGGCATCCACCACAAGGATATCGGGATGATTCCCCGAAAGGATCTTCCGGCAAGGCGCGCAGTCGCCGCAGGGAAGGCCGTTCCACAGGGCTTTCCCGGAGGCGCGCATCTCCTTTGCCTCCGCTGCCCGGCAATTGCAGGCCATGGCAAAGGCCACGGCGGCCGCCTTTTTTCCCGATCCCCCGATTCCCGAAAACAGAAGGGCATGGGGGAGGCGGCCGCTGGCAAGAAACGCCCCCATGAGACGGCGGGCAAGTTTCTGGTCCTTCAAAAGATCGAGGTCCGGTTTGATCAAGGGCGTCATCCTGTCGGTTTTAACAATGTTGGAAGCACATACGGGGCGCAGTGTAAAGGAAAAGAGGCGATAAGGCAAGATTTACCGAACGAAATGGGGGATCTTTTCCACATCCTCCTCGTCCACGTCAACGGCGGCGTACTGGCCCAGGGCCTCGATATTGACCACCACCCGGCCCTGGCTCTTGTAGCGCATGAAAACTCCGGTCACCCCGCTGAAGGGGCCGGCCACCACCATCACCCGGTCTCCTTTTTTCAAGCGGCTTCCCGTGGCGACGGGATGATCTCCGGCCACCATGATTTGGAGGGAATGCACCGTTTCATCCGGAACCGGGACCGGTCCGAGTTTATTCCCGATGAGCCGGACCGCCCCCACCGTCTTGACGATTTCCAGGTGTTCATAGGGGTTCAGGTCCGTTTTCACAAAGGTATACCCGGGGAAAAGGGGGACCCGGATGACGCAGCTCCGGTCCTTGCGCCGGCTTTTGACCTGGATCTTGGGAAGAAAGACCTCCAGGGACTTTTTGGCCAGGCCGTCGGCGACCACGTTTTCAAACCGGCTCCTGGTATGCAGGACATACCACTGTTTCACGAGGGTGTCGGATTTCATCATCTTCCGCTTCCGGAATGCAGTACCGCATGGACGGCCTGCATGATCATGTGGGTGATGATGACATGGGCGTCTTCCACTTTTTGGGTGTCGTTGATGCGGACCACCACCGGTACCTGGGCGATCCGGGCCAGCGTCCCGCCTGAAAACCCGCATAAACCAGCGGTTTTTCCGCCGTTTTGATTGGCAAAGGATACGGCCTGCAAGACATTTTCGGAGTTTCCGCTGGCCGATATGCCGATCACCACATCCTCTTTTTCGAAGAAGTTCTTCAGGGGTTCCACGAAGACGTGCGCGTAGGACAGGTCGTTGGCATACGCCGAAAGCATCGGAACGTTGTCATTGAGACAAACGACCTTGAACTTTTTTGGAATATCCAGACAGCACCCCTTGTTCAGATCGCAGGCAAAATGGGATGCCGTGGCGCCGCTTCCGCCGTTTCCCATGATAAAAATGCGGCGATGGTGATCAAAGGCCTCGAGAATCAGCCGGACCAGTTGTTCGAAGGCCTCCCGGTCCAAGGCGGAAAGGGCTTGGATAAGTTCTGTAAGGTACCGTTGGGCGAATCCTTTGAAATCCATGGGTTCAGTCCCTTTTCCGGTTCATTGGGGTTGCCCCCCCGTGTTGTAAAAGAAGGATGTTAAGCATTCTTTGCCATGTTTTTTATAAAACATTGGGGATTTACTTTTCGGATCACCTGCATCTGCGCCATTTGGGCCTGGGCACGCTCCAGGGCTTCTTTTTGCACGGCTTTTCCGGTGATGTACGACCAGTAGGCTTCGATGCTGTCTTTGACGGTGCGTTGGGGTGACCACCCCAGGGATCTAAGCCGGGTGATGTCCGAGACGATGTGGCGCGTGTCTCCGAACCGGTAACATCCCGGTGTGCGGGGAGGGAGGGCCTTCCCCACGGTTTTTTGCATCGTTTGATAAAAATCCAGGATGGTCCAGGGGATGCCTCCCCCGACATTGAAGACCCGCCCGTCGGCGGCGTCGTTTTCCAGGACCTTCAGGTTGGCCGCCGTCACGTCATGGATATTGATGAAATCCCGGACCTGTTTCCCGTCTTCGAAAATCACCGGGCGCTGGTCGAAGAAAAGACTCAAGGCGAAGATCCGCATGGCCCCCGAGTAGGCATTGTAAAAAGACTGGCGTTCCCCCTGAACGATGGAGTAGCGCATCACCACGGAGGGGATGCCGTATCGTTTGCCCATGTTCAGGGCGATTTGCTCCTGGGAATGCTTCGAAAGGGCGTAGGGGTTGCACGGATGCACCACCGATTCATCCGAGGGCATCCACTGGATAACCCCCCGGCAGACAGGACATCGATGCTCCCAGTCCCCCCGGGAAAGCTGTGATTCCAGGCGGATGGAAGGATAAAGGTCAAGGCCTCCGTGGGGATGGCAGGCCGGGCACCGGTGGCGGCCTTCTCCCATCACCGCCTGGCTCGCGGCCACGATGACTTTTTTGATTTTTGCGGACAAACCCGTTTCCACCAGTACTTCATAAAGGAGTGCCGTGGAGACGGCGTTCACATGAAAAAAGGTGGAAAAGTCGGTCAGGTAATCCTGGTAGGCGGCGAAATGGTACACCACATCCACCCCGTTCAACGCCTTTTCCCAAATCCCTTTTTCGCGGACGTCTCCCAACATCAGTTCGGCCTTGGGGTTCAGATGTTCCGGCGTGCCGTGGGGGTGCACCCGTTTTGAAAGGTTGTCCACAATCCGGACGCGGTTTCCTTCCCGAACAAGGGCGTCCACCGTATGGGAGCCGATAAACCCGACGCCCCCCGTCACCAGGATCCGATACGCCATTTTCTTAAATCCTTCTGGATGCCGGCCAAAGATCCCGATACAGGCGGGGATTCAGTCCGGCGTGACGGTTTTAGCTTTTTTCAAAGTCTGTAACGTTGGATGGCAAAGGAAAAAGTTCATATGCAAGGCGCGCAAATCCTGAGGAATGAGGCGTACTTACAGATACGCCGCAACGACGAAGGATGCCGCGCAACGCAGCAGATGGGCGTTTTCCTTTGCCATCATTTGCTTGAATAGGACCGATCATCGAATATGACCTTTGACCCGCTTTCTTCCAGCATGAAGGGAAGCTCCCGGTAAGCCTTCATGGTTTCCATGATATCCCCCTGCCGTTCCCGGGGGGCGATCAAAAGGAGAAATCCGCCGCCGCCGGCCCCGGCGATCTTTGTCCCCAGCGCGCCAGCTTGTTTGGCCCGACGGGCCATTTCATCGATGGGGGTGTTGGTGATGCCCTGGGCCATCCGCTTTTTCAGGTCCCAGTTTTCATCCAGAAGCCGGCCGCATTCAAGTATATCCCCGGCGCACATGGCCGCCTTGAACGGCTCCACAAGGGCCGCCATCCGGACCATGGTATTGAATACGCTGTTGTCTGAAAAATTTTTTTGCTGGTGGCCAAGGATCGCATCCGCCTTCCGGGTCATGCCGGTGTAATAAAGGAGGAGCGAAGACGCGAATTTTCGTTTCACCGAATTGTCCAAAGAGATGGGAATCCGTTCGGTGACCCCGTCTTCGTAGAAGACGAACTGGTTCACGCCGCCGTAGGCCGCCGCATATTGGTCCTGCTTGCCGATGGGCTTTTTGAGTGTTTCGATTTCGATTTGGCAGGCTTCTCGGGCCAGCTGCTCGGCGGTGACAAGGATGTTTCTGTAGGCGTAAAGGGCATGCAGCAGCGCCACCGTGATGGAGCTGGAACTCCCCAACCCCGACCCGCTGGAAGGGACATCCGCCAGGGTGGTGATTTCGATTCCCTTTTCCACCCCCGTGATTTTCATGGCCTCCCGTACGAGGTCGTGACGGATTTGGGAGACATGGTCCACGCATTCCTTTTTGGAGTAATTGATGTAAATCATGTCGTCAAAGCGTTCCTTGACGATGGCATAGACGAATTTATCAATGGCCGTGCAGATGACCTGCCCGGGGCGCTGGGTGTAAAAGGGTTTCATATCGGACCCGCCGCCCACAAAACTCAACCGGAGGGGGGTTTTGACGATGACCATGACCGGTGTTCCTTTTCCGCTGAAACGGCCTGCGATCCTATTGGGATTCTTGTTTTTGTTCGGCCATGCTGCTTCCGAATCCACCCAGGCCGTACAGGTGGAGCATCACCGAATAGGTGCGGTTTTCGAATTCGTCCATATACCGAAAATCAACAGCCCAGCACTGGGCCGCGTAAAGGATTCCGAAGCCCTCCAGGATATCCTCTTTGTCGTAAATATTGCGCTCATATTCCAAAAAACCGGAAAGGCCCGCAAAAAGGTTCACGGAAAGCTTGGTGTAGACGGATTCCTTGCCGTCCGATTTCCCTTCCCGTGAATCCCGTCGATACCGGTATTCCAAAAAAAGGCGGTCCCCCCGTCGATCAAAAATCGTGGATTTGGCATTATAGGACATCCAGTCGTGTTCGTAAACCGACCACTGGGCGTCTGCGTCCAGGGAGAGCCGATCCATGGGACGCAGCTCCAGGCGACCATCGATATTGGAAAAGGGTTGTTTTTCCTCCTTGTCCTTGTCCGTGGCCTCAAAGATATCGTAGCTTTGACCGACGCTCAGGCGCGCAAACTCCCGGTAATTGTACTGGGGATTTTCGGCCGTTGAAGTCGCCTTGAGGGAGCGGGAAGTAAATGTATTGGTCAGCGAATAGCTCACACGGTTGACCTTCCCGATCCGGTCCACGCCGTCGAACCGGGGAAATTGGTCCTGTTTTTTTTCCGGGACGTATCGATAGGAGATCTTGGGGAGAATGCTGTGGCGGATCTTGTCGAGGGTCTTTCCTCCGGTGCCGTAAATGCGGTAGACTTCCGTACTGAGGGTCACGCCCGTTTCGTAAATATCCCGGAGCTGGGTGCTGTCCTGGTCCTCTTTTTCGGTTTTAAACCGGTCGATATACCAGAAGGTCTCCCGGAGACCGAAATAGGGCTCCAGAGAAAGGTAATTTTTCAGTTTTAAGGGGAGGTACACCTTGGGGAACATGTCCACGCGGTGCCCCTGGAGTCCTTCTTCCCGGTAGAAGCGCACATATTCGGAGGCCAGGTCATAGTACAGCGGAGTCTCCAGGAATTGTCCTTTGGAGACATCGTATTCCACAAAAGGGAGGCGTTGGAGGGTGGTATCTTTGTCCTCCGGATCGCTGTGCCGCCGGAACAGAACATTGTCATACCAGCGGCCTTCGATGTTGAGGCTGCTCCGGTCCCAGCTTCGGTTCAGGTTCAATCGATTCAGGCGGGTGGTGTCCGTGTAGTCGTCCACCCCCCGGCCGAAGGTGGTTTCGAAATACCGGTTGGTTTCATCGAACCCGTTGTAGCCGCTTTTGAATTCCACCAGGTAATCCTGATCCGAAACAAAATCCAGGTCGAGCTTGGCGGAAAATCCCCAGGGAAGGGACTGGTCGTGTTTCATCCGAAACCAGTAGCGGTCCTGGTTGGGCCGCGGATAACGGTCATCCGGATATCCCCACCGGTCCCCGGAGTCCTCGGTGCCGTCGTCCACCTGCCGATCCTGCAGGAAATCCGCCATGAGGGCCCCTTTTGATTCGGTGCTCAGGACATACCGGTATTCGACCCCGATCTTTTCCCCGCGCCGGTCCATATGGTCCAGGTAAAAGGTGGCATCCGAATGCGCGCCGATGGCCCAGAAATAGGGCTGTTCGTATTGGGTCCCCCGCCGTTCGGAGACACCCATGCGGGGAGGAAGGAATCCGGACTGGCGGTCCGTTTTCGCCGGAAAAACAAAAAAAGGGGAATACAAAACCGGCACCTTTTTCAGCCAAAGGGCGCTGTGGATGGCCGTTCCGTATCCGTCCAGCGTCACGGAGAGATTCCGGGCCGTGATTTTCCAGGCCGGACTGTCGCCGTCGCAGGTGGAAAGGGTGGCGGATTCGGCGCGATAGGTTTTCTCCCCGGTTTTCTCTATCTTGTCCCCGCGGATGTGAAAATGATTCTGTTTTAAAAAGATCGTCCCCCGGAAGGCCACGCCGGTGCGGTTTTTCAGGTCGACCCGGATGCGTTCTCCGCTGAGGATGTCCTTCCCGTCGGTCAGCACGGCGTTTCCGATGGCCAGGGCCTGGCCGGTTTTGTCGTCCAGCTGTACGAAATCGGCGCTCAACCGCATGTCGTTGTTTATAACAACCACATTCCCCTTGGCTACGTAGTGGTCGGCCCCCTGGTCGTAAAAAAGGGAATCGGCGCTGACCTGCCAGGGGCTCCCCGGTTCCGCAGAAAGGGACGCGGTCCCGGTTCCCGTCAACGGGGCGGCAACGGCCATGTCGAGGAGCAGCGCGGCGGAAAACACCGGGACCACGGCCATAAACAAGACGCCCACCCGCCGGCGCAAGCGGCCGGCAACGCGTTTGAGGCATCGGGGTCGCCTGGCGGCCGTCCCGGGTTTGAGGAGATTGCCTCAACGACTGATTTTAAAGGGGCCGGCCCGGTGATGGATAACGTTCTTGAACGCCGGTAAAGTTTTATGTATAAATCCGAGTCGCGGCAAAAAGTCAACATGAAGTTGATCGAAAGATGAAATGACCGGACCACCCATGCGTATTTTGCTGACCAATGACGACGGGATCCACGCCGAAGGGCTGCATGCCCTTTACCGGCGGTTTTCCAGGGAGCATGAGGTGCTGGTGGTGGCGCCGGACCGGGAGCGCAGTGCCGTAGGACATTCCATCACGCTCCACAAGCCCCTCCGCTGTGACCCCGTGACACTGGAGGCTGGTGTTTGCGGATACGCGGTGAACGGGACGCCGGCAGACTGCGTCAAACTGGCGGTCCTGGAACTCATGGTGCCGCCGCCCGACCTGGTCCTTTCCGGGATCAATCCCGGCGCCAATATCGGCTTCAACGTGAATTATTCGGGAACGGTTTGTGCGGCCCGGGAAGCCGGATACTACGGCATTCCGGCCATCGCCGTCTCCATGCCGGGAGACGGCGCCCCGTATGTCGACGATGCGGCGGCCTTCCTGGAACAGGTGGTGCGGCAAATGGAGGAACAACCCCTTCCCAGGGGGATCGTTTTGAATATCAACATTCCGCATCTGCCTTTCCATGAAATCGAAGGGGTGGAAATCACACGCCTGGAGATGCACCCTTTTGAAGA
>JAFDGC010000024.1:0-46265 GCA_019309485.1 Deltaproteobacteria bacterium
CGGGTGAAAGTCCGTATCCCGAACCCGGATCTGGAACTCAAACCCGGAATGCCCGCCGATGCCTGGTTTCGATGATGTCCGCCGGAGCGATCCGGCTTCGGAATCCCCAATGGTTTTGGTCAAAAACGTCAGCAAAACCTTCGGGGAGATCTCCGCGGTGACGGAGGCCTCCTTTGCGGTGGATCAAGGAACGCTGGCAGGGATGATCGGGTCGGACGGCGCCGGGAAAACCACCCTGCTGCGCATCATCGCCACCATGATCCCCCCGACCTCGGGGAGCGTTATTGTATCCGGCATGGACGCGGTGACCCGGCGCGATGCCGTGAAAGCCCTTCTCGGTTACATGCCCCAACGGTTCGGGCTCTACCCGGACCTTACCGTGGATGAAAACCTCGATTTTTTCATGGATATCTACGGCCTCACCGGCGCTGAACGGTCCCGGCGCCGGGAGAAGTATCTCGGTTTTTCCCACCTGACACCCTTTGTCCGTCGCAAGGCCGGGGATCTTTCCGGGGGCATGAAACAGAAACTGGCCCTGGCCTGCGTACTGATCCATCAGCCCCGGCTTTTGATTCTCGATGAGCCCACCAACGGCGTGGATCCGGTATCGCGGCAGGAATTCTGGGAGATTTTGGCCGAAATGAAAGCTTCCGGAATGACCCTTTTGGTTTCCACGGCCTACCTGGATGAAGGGGAAAACTTCGACCGCCTCGTGATCCTTCACAAGGGCCGTATCCTCGCCCAAGGCACCCCGGAAGCCGTCTGTTCCGGTTATCCGGATCTGGAAACGGCCATGATTAAGCGCATCGAAACCGTGGATGCCGGCCTCGCGGAGGAGCGTTTTGCACTCTGAAGCCGTTACCGTGACGGATCTGGTTAAGCGTTTCGGCGACTTCACCGCCGTGGACCATGTCACGTTCACCGTACGCGCCGGAGAGATCTTCGGGTTTCTGGGCCCCAACGGCGCGGGAAAATCCACCACCATCCGCATGCTGTGCGGCATCATCACCCCCACCTCCGGGAGCGGCCATGTGGCCGGGTTCGATCTTTTCCGGCAGCCCGAACGGATCAAGGAATCCATCGGGTACATGTCCCAGAAATTTTCCCTGTATCCCGATCTGACCCCCATGGAAAACATCCGGTTTTACCTGGGGATTTACGCCGTCCCTCCGTCATCCTGGAAAGCGCGCACGGAATGGGTGATCCGCGCGACCCGGCTCGAATCGGTGCGCCATCGCCTCACCCGGGACCTTCCCCCTGGATGGCGGCAGCGCCTGGCCCTGGGATGTGCATTGCTGCACCGGCCCCGCCTTCTTTTTCTCGACGAACCCACCTCCGGGGTCGATCCCATCACCCGGCGGCATTTCTGGGAATTCATCCGGCAGCTCACCGAAGAGGGGGTGACGGTTTTCGTCACCACCCACTACATGGACGAAGCCCGGCACTGCGACCGGATCGTGATGATCGACGCCGGAAAAATCGCCGCCATCGGAAAACCGTCGGAAATCATTCAAAAGACCCTTCCGGATCGACCCGGTGCAGACCTGCAGGAGGCCTTCGTGGCCCTGATGCGGGGGCGCCCGTGAGCCTGAAAAAGATCGGGGCCATCGCCCGAAAGGAGTATTATCATCTGATCCGGGATTTTCGGAGCCTGTATCTGGCCTTTTTCATCCCCCTGCTCCTTATCCTCCTTTTCGGGTACGCCTTGAGCCTCGACGTGGACCGGATCCCCACGGCGGTGGTGGATCATTCCAAAACCCCGGAAAGCCGGGACTTCATCGAACGCCTGAATGCATCCCTGTATTTCGACGTGGTGGCATACCCTGTGTCCACGGAGAAAATGACGCGGCTCATCGACGGAAACCGTGTGGTGGTGGGCATCGTCATCCCGCCGGATTGGACGGCCCGGCTGAAGGCCGAAAAGGATGCACCGCTCCAGGTCATCATCGACGGGAGTGATCCCAACTATGCCGGAAATACCCGGGCGTACCTCATGGCCGTCGTGGGTGAAAGGAATCAGAACCGGCTGTTGACCTTTTTGAACCGCCGGGGCCGGGAACCCATCGCCGTCCCCGTGGAGGCCCGGATCCGGGTCTGGTTCAACGAGGCGCTGGAGAGCAAAAATTTCATCGTCCCGGGGATCATCGCCATTATCATCATGATCGTGGGGGCCTTGCTGACCTCCCTTGTCATCGCCCGGGAATATGAGAACGGAACCATGGAGACCATCCGGTCCCTTCCGGTCCGGGCGTCGGAATTTTTCTTCGGCAAAGCCCTGTGTTACTGGTTCATCACCCTGGTGGATGTGCTGGTGGCCGTTTTGATGGGTCAGGTCCTTTTCGGGGTGGTGATGAAGTCCAACTTCTGGCTCATGATCCTCGCTTCGATGATCTACATCTCGGTGGCCCTGAGCCTGGGGCTCTTGATTTCCGTCAAGACCCGCTCCCAGCTCATGGCCAACCAGATGGCCATCCTGCTGACGTATCTGCCTTCCCTTCTCCTTTCGGATTTCGTCTTTCCCCAACAAAACATGCCGGCGGTCCTGAAGGCCGTCACCTTCGCCGTTCCGGCCACCTACTATATCGACATCCTCAACGGGTTGTATTTGCGGCATCTGGATTTTTTCCAGATGTGGGAGAATTTCGCGGTCCTGGCGGTCATGGCCGGGATCCTTTTCTTTCTCAATATCCGGGCCTTGAAAAAAGCGGGTTTGTAAGATGCGTTGGTTACGGGTGCGGGAATTGGTGCGCAAAGAATTCATCCAGGTGTTCCGGGACAAACGGAACCGGCCCATCCTGGTCCTTTCCCCGCTGATCCAGCTCGTCCTTTTCGGGTACGTGGTCACCACCGATGTCCGGGATATCCGGGTCGGCGCGGTGGATCATTCCAAGACCCCGGAAAGCCGGCGGCTCCTGGAATCCTTCGACGCCAACCCCACGTTCCGGATCCTGTATCGACTCGAAGATCCCAAGGCCCTTGACCGGCTGATTCTCCGGCAAAAGGTGGATCTGGGGATCTGGATTCCGCCCGATTTCCAGGCGAAGGTCCGAAAACAAAAAACCGCTGCGGTTCAGGTGATCGCGGACGGGAGCATGAGCAACATGGCCGCCGTTCGGATCGCCTACACCTCGAACGTGGTGGATGGATACAACACCCGCTTGCTGCAGGAGCACATCAAACGCAAAATCCAATACGGGGAGATCGACCTTCGGGTGCGGACCTGGTACAACCCGAACCTGGACAGTCAATTCTATTACGTCCCGGGGATTGTGGCGTTTTTGGTCATGCTCCTGTCGCTCTTGCTCACGTCCATGGCCATTGTCCGGGAAAAAGAATCCGGAACCATGGAGCAGCTCATCGTTACCCCTTTGAGGCCCTTCGAGATGATCCTGGGAAAGACCATTCCCTTTATCCTGATCGCCCAGGCCCAGATGATCATGGTGGCCCTGTTCGCCCTCTTTTGGTTCAACATCCCCATGAAGGGAAGCGCGCCGTTGCTCATGGCCGCCACCTGTATTTTCCTGTTGAGCACGCTGGGGATCGGGCTGTTCATCTCCACCGTGTCCAGGACCCAACAGCAGGCCATGATGACCAATTTCTTTTTCATCGTTCCCTTTTTCATGCTCAGCGGGTTCGTCTTTCCCATCGCCAACATGCCCCTGGGGGTGCAGTGGCTGACGCACCTGGATCCGCTGCGGCATTTTTTGGTCATCATCCGGGGGATTTTTCTGAAAGGAACCGGAATCGCCGTGCTGTGGCCCCAATTCTTGGAATTGGCCGTGCTGGGCGGGGTGGTCTTTGCCGGGGCGGTGCTGAGGTTCCAAAAGCGCCTGGATTGATCCACGCCCGCCCACGACGACCGTTGGATCTTTTATGCCGCGAGCGCATCGGCCACCAGGGAGGACAAAAACCGCACATCCACACCCAGCCGGTAGTGATCGTTCAGGTTACTCAACTGGGTATGACAATTCTCACACGCCGTGGCGAGAATCTGGGCGCCGGTGTTTCGGACTTGATCGGCCTTTACCTTGGCGGATTTCATCCGGAAATCGAGGGTTTCCTCCCCCATGGCCACCAGTCCGCCGCCGCCGCAACACCAGTTGTATCGAGGATCCGGGGCCATTTCCACATAGGTGTCCGTGAGATGAGATAAAATATAGCGGGGCGCGTCGATGACACCGCCGTTCCAGGCTCCGCATGAGCGCCTACCAGCAGGAGCTTAGCGATGGACATGATCTGCTGGGTATCGATGCCGAAGGGGCAATAGACCATACACCGGCGTCATCCGGTGCAGGAACAGGCCGCCTCCTTGAGTTCATCCAGGGCCGTTTCGTCCAGGGTTTTGCACTCTCCGGCAGCCGGCCATATTCGGCCATGCCACTTGAAATACTGCTTGTAAATACGGCGCACCACTTCCTCCCGATGGGCCGGCGCGTATTTCGGAAGGGGCATGGAGGCGTACGCATGACAGGCCTCGGTGCAGACGCCGCACCGGGCGCAGGTTTCCAAATAAAGGGCCGTGGGTCTTGTGAGTTTTCCTTTGAATAACGCGAGCAGTTCGTCGCGCAGGGCGTGTTCCATGATTATCCTCTCCTGAGTTTATTCGCGAAAACGGCGAAGATGGAATGCATCAGGGGACTGAAGGGGAAAAACATCAAAAAGAGATTCGCGAAAAAGACATGCAGGACCAGCATGAAGGCATGTCCTGAAAAGGAAACATCGACGATCTCGGGCTTGAGGAACACGAGGCTCGAAAGATACGCCCGGTAGGCATCCACGGACATTTCCTCATAATAGTACCACCGCCGAGCCCAATCCATTTCGCTTCCGAAGATCACGGTCAAAAAAAGGAGAATCAGCAGCAAATAGTCTTCCGGAACGCTCAGGTCTTTGGTGGGGGAAACAAAGCGTCGGAAGAGAAAAAAAAGCAGGGCCACGGCCATAAAAAGCCCCAGGAACCCCTGTCCCAGAAAAATGTCATGTTCGATGACCTGGATCCATTCCATTTCGGAGATCAACTCCAGATGTCCGATGATCACGAGAAAAAAACAAATATGAAACATCATCAAAAAGACCCAGAGGCGCCGATTGTGGCGAAACACCGTGGGGAGCAGAAAAGTGTCGAAGAGGGTCCAGAGCCATACTGGTCTTTTTCCCGGATGGATATGAAGAGGAGTCGTTGGTTTGGGTCTTCGGAGCACCCGGACCGTCTGAATCACGATGCCGGTGATGAAAACGGCAAATGCCACATACACCATGGGCACGAGAATGATATAGTAAAGCGTATCCATGGATTTTCCTCTTCCGATCGATTTGAAACGGCCCGACGGTATCCGTCGATCTCTGCCGGGTCGCCGAATTTCGCTTAAAGGGAATAAGGGTTTAAAGAGATCTGCAGGGGCCTGCCTTTTTCAGGCGGCTGTCGAGGTTCAGCTTACCCGTTTGATGAAAAAGTGGATTTCTTTGCCGTCCTGCTCGGTCTTCAGGATTTCGTTTCCGCTGGTTTTGGCCCAGGCCGGAAAATCCGTTAAGGACCCCGGGTCCGTGGAAATGGCTTCCACGACTTGACCCACCGCCACCTCCTTGATGCCCTTGCTCACCTTAACCACGGGCATGGGGCAGGGGAGCCCTTTCAGGTCCATGACTTTGTCGGCTTTGATGGTTTCAGTCATTTTTTTCCTCCTTAATTGTACGGGTTTTTAAAGAAAGAGCTGAATCCGGCTGTCCATGGCTTCTTCCAGGAACTTGGCCACGCCGCAGAAGGTCAAATCCGGATAATCGATCATCTCTTCCCGCTTGAACCCCATGAGGTCCATGGACATTTCGCAGATATAAATTTTCACCCCCAGCTGGCCGGCCATTTCCACCATCTGTTCCAAAGACGCCACGTTTTTCTTTTTCATGAGAGACTTCATCATGGCGGTGCCCATACCGGCCATGTTCATCTTGGAAAGCTTGAGCTGCTCCACGCCCTTGGGAAGCATGGTCCCGAACATAGTGCTCATTAGATCCTTGCCGCCCGCTTGTTTTTTCTTGTCGCGCAACAGCGGGGTTCCCCAGAACGTGAAGAACATGACCGCATCCACCCCCATGGCCACAGAACCGGTTGCGATGATAAAGGCGGCCAGCGCCCGGTCCAGATCTCCCGAGAAGACGATCATGGAGATCTTGTTGGAGGGCACCCGTTTTTCGACACCCTCCAGTCGGGCTTTCATTTCCTGAATTTGTTGTTCCAGTGCTTCCATTGGATCCTCCTTTAACGCCTGACGGGTATCCGTTTGAATCCGCCCATGGGTGGCTGAACAATTTATTTGAAAAGGGATATGCCCAATCCCCTGGCTAAACCATCAAGTCCTTCACGGCCTCCATGCCGGCGGCCAGAAGGTCCAGGTCTTTCAACAGCATCTTCCGCTGCTCGGGATGCATTTGAATCAGTACTTCCTTGTGGATATCGTCGATAAACCGGTTGACTTCCGCCAATTTCTTCTGGCCGCGGGGGGTGAGGGTCAAAAGGGTGATACGGGAATCTTCGGGATCCCGAACCCGCTGGATCAGTTTTTTCTTCACGAGTCCCTGGACGATCTTGGTGACCCGGCTTTTCACCACATTCATGCGGCGCGCGATTCCTTTGGCCGTCAGATATCGCTCGTCTCCGAAGAGCAGAAGACACCGCAGTTCGGCCTCCGGAAGCCCGAAGCGCTCGCTCTGGTATCGCATGCGCTCCTGGCAGTACTTGAAAAGCTTGGCGATCACCTCTTTGAACTGTCGAAGCTGCGATCCGGTAATTTTTTCGGATGTGAAAGCGGTATCAAAGTTCATACTATGAACCATTTTAAGAAAAATTATTGAACAGTCAAGCTTTTTTTTAATAATTTTGGAATATCAAAAAGAAATGGGGTATCAGGGCGTCGTGGAGTGCGGGGAGGGCATGCTCCCCGTAATTGGAAGGGAAACAGGATTTACCATTTCAGCTATTGTCGATATTTTCTAATGAATTCATTATATTCAACCATCTTACCCAGGGCCTTGACCGCTCTTTCCGGGGTGGGGAAAAAGATGCACTTGGTCTCGGTTCCCGGGACGGGATAGACGGTCCGCTCTTTCTGGCCCGAAACCAGGCCCACGCCGAATACGGGCTTTTGATGCCGCTGAATTAAGTTCACGATATGCACAATATATCGGGATTCGAATTCATGAAACTGCCGGGTGATGTCCGCTACCACCCCCACCGAATAAGTGGGATCGGCGTTTAAAACCGATTCCCCCAACCGGTCGATGAGGACACTTCGCCCGAAAATCCCGAGATTGATGACTGCATCGCATCCCTCCCAGGCCATCAGCAGGTCCATGACGGCAAGGGGGATGTGAAGATCCCGTTCCCCCACCAGGTCCACCGGGTTCGTCCGACTCCAGTAGTCCGGAAGCAACCCGTCGATTGCGTTTTTTATTTCCCCGGACAGCTCCGGAACTTCAAGGCCGCATTCCGCGCAAAGATCTACGGTCACCACCCCCCATCCGCCGCCCAAGGTCATAATGGCCACCCGATTTCCCTTTGGGAGCGGAAGCGAGGAAAACGCCGCGGAGAGATCCAACAGGTCCATGGGGTGTTCCACCTGGACGACCCCGGCCTGGCGGCACGCCGCTTCGAAAACCCGGTGGTTCTTCCGCCTTTCAAGAGCACGATGGGTTTCTTTTTTCCTACGCGCCGGGCCGCCTCCATGAAGCGCCGCCCGTTTTTTACGCTTTCAATATACAGCATGACGGTTCCCGTGAGGGTGTCCCTCTCGAAGGCGTTCAGGAAGTCCTCCACGGGGGTCATGGCCTCGTTTCCTGATCCGCAGAAGGCGCGGATGCCGATCCCTTGTTGCTCGGCAAAGACCATCAGCTGGGTGCCCATATTTCCGGATTGGGAGACCACCGCTGTGGCGCCAGGCAAAGGCCGGACATGGCTTCCGGTGCAATACAGTTGAATGTGGGGGTTGCAGATGCCCATGGTATTGGGGCCGATCACAACGATGCCCGCATCCCGGGCCGCTTCCACGAGCCGTTCTTCCAGGGCCTTTCCATCCGGTCCGGTTTCCGCGAATCCGGAGGTGATCAGCAGCATGTTCCGGATTTTTTTTTGCGCGAAGGGCTCAATAAGGGATAAGACATGTCGAGCCGGTACCGTCACCACGGCCAGATCCACCGGATCGGGGATTTCCTCCACGGAGCGATAGACCGGACGTCCGGCGATGGTGCCCCCTTTGGCGTTGACCAGAAAGATGTCGCCTTTATAGCCACCGCTGGCGGTAAGGGTGAAGAGCATGTGCCCCCATTTGCCGATTTGGGAGGAAACCCCCACGAATGCGATGGACTTGGGATGAAAGAATTTCCCCAAAAGTGCCGGATCCACGAAAGGGGGCAGCGGTTCATTCCCAGCCTCGGGACGCTTGACGACCAGAGCGTCCACGGCGCAAAGGGCGCCTTCCGAATCCGCGATCAGGGGATTGATGTCGATTTCAAAGATTTCCGGACGCTCCATCCCGATTTTAGACAATGCGACCAGAATATCGGCGAGCCGGTCCATTTGGATCCCTTTTTCCCCCCGAAAGGGTCCCAAAAGCGCCTGGGCCCGGATCTCCCGTATCATTTCGAGGGCCTCCTCCCGATCAAAGGGGGCCACCCGGAAGGCAACATCCGAAAAGACTTCGGCAAAGACACCGCCGACACCGCACATCACCACGGGCCCGAAATGGGGGTCCCGGAAAAGTCCGGCCGCCAGTTCCCGCTTTCCCGCCACCTGGGGCTGGAGCAAAAAACCTTCCAGGTCTTTTCCGGCGTTTGCCGCAATCCCTTTGACGGCGGCGGAGACGCTTTTTGCGTCCTGAAGGTGCAGATAAACCAGCCCTTGATCGGTTTTGTGGGTCAAGGCCGTCCCCAATCCCTTGACGACGACGGGATAACCGATGGAAGCTGCGGCGGCAAGGGCCTGAGCCTCGTCGGCAGCCGTCGTTTCCCGAGGGATCGGAATGCCGTATGCATTGAGGAATCGCTTGGATTCGAATTCGTTCAACACTTCAGTGTCGTCAGTCCCAAAGGATACCATGGTGTTTGCGCTCTCCGGGTGGATTTGTGTTTAAGCGGTTCCCTCTTTCATGCGGACAAGGGTTCTTCCTTTGAGTTTTCCTTCAAGGATCCGGTCGATATGGGAATCGAGTTGATCCATGGGGATTTCCCGGGCAATCCGGGACAAGGCAGCCGGTTTCCACGGTCCGGCCAGCTTTTCCCAGATGGATTTTCGGGGTTCCATGGGGCAGTTGGCCGAGTCCACGCCGTACAGGGTGATGCCTCGGAGAATGAAAGGGTATACCGTTAGGGAAAGGGAAGCCGAGGCCACGTTCCCGCAACAGGTGACCGCCCCCCGGTACGCGGTGGTCTTGAGGGCGGCGGCAAGATGTTCTCCCCCCACCGTGTCCACAACGGCCGCCCAGCGTTCCTTGAGGAGGGCTTTTGAGGGCGCGTCCCGGACCTCTTCCCGGGAAAGGATTTCCGATGCCCCGTGGTCTTTTAGAAAATCCGCTTCTTCAACCTTTCCGGTGGCCGCCGCGACTGTGTGTCCCAAGCGGGAAAGAATGGCCACCGCCAGGCTCCCGACGCCACCGGAGGCGCCGGTCACCAGGATTTTTCCCTGTCCCGGAAAAATACCGTGGGAGACGATCTTGTCCACGGAAAGCCCCGCGGTGAATCCCGCCGTTCCCAGAATCATGCTTTCCTCCATGGAGAGTCCCGCGGGGAGGCGGACCACCCATGAGGCGGGGACCCGGATGTATTGCCCGAATCCTCCGGCCGTGTTCATGCCCAGGTCGTATCCGGTGACGAGTACCGGGTCCCCGGTCGAAAAATCAGCCCCTTTCCCTTCCACCACCACGCCGGCGGCGTCGATGCCCGGGGTATGGGGGTACGTCCGGGTGACCCCCTTGTTCCCGATGGCGGAAAGGGCGTCCTTGTAATTGAGAGAGGAAAAATGGACCTGGATCAAGACATCCCCCGGCGGGAGATCGGCAGGGGTTTTCCGGACAATCCGCCGGGTGAAGGTACCCGGTGGATTTTCCGTGACTTCCAAGGCGTTAAAGGATGCAGTCATGTCTTTTTCCTTTCGGTTGAGGGTTTTCCGGATGCGGCTCCGGATTGATTAGCATAAACGCCCGCATCTGTCCATGAAGTGCTCTGGAATTTGAAAAAGTTCGCCCGGGGCGCTGCACTGCGCGCTTGCCGGTTGGGGCGCGCATAATCCCTATATGAACCGGGTGAAATTGCCGGTTCGAAGCGGCGGGGATCGTGTCCGTGCATTGACATCGTTCCCATGATCGAGGATAATACTAACCGGAGCGCTTCCCGCGCGCGCCGCCTTTGAAGGCGGGGGCCAGAGTTTCCGTCCGGGGCGGGCAGGGCAACGCGAACAAAATGAGCCTTTTTGGGATTCCAACAATATGGTGAAGGACAGGGCCCGATCCATCGTATAACCGCCGGAAACGCGCATCGCTTCCGGTAAAACATGGATGTGGAGCCCCAGCCCTTAAGGCGGGGCTCCCCGGTAAGGAAATAATCTATTTTTAAAAAGCTTCCCTCCTCCCCGCTTTCAAAGGCGGGGCATGCGGGAAGCATTCCGGTCAGCGCTTTGATACCCCATAGAGCTCCCGCGTATCTTTTTACCGTCTTTTTTTTGTGCGGCCTTCTTGCGCCGAAGGCCGGTTTTTCTTCCACGCCGGTATCCGCGATGCCTTTCTCACCCGGGGAAAGGCTCACTTTTCGACTCAAATGGGGCTTTATTCCGGTGGGGGAGGCAGTGCTGGAAGTCAATCCCGTAACGACCTTCAACGGCTTGCCGTCGTATCACTTTTCCGTCAGCGCCAAAAGCAACGCCTTCGTGGACATCTTCTATAAGGTGCGGGATCAGATCGATGCGTTTGCGGATATCGGGATGACCCGTTCCCTGCACTACCGTCAAAAACAGCGGGAAGGATCCACCCGGCGGAACATCACCGTCTATTTCGACTGGGAAAATAACCAAGCCCGGCACGTCAACTATGGAGAAAAGCGCCCGCCCGTCCTGATCCCTCCTGGCACCTTCGACCCCCTTTCTGTCTTTTATTTCGCCCGGCTCAAGAAGATGGCGCCGGGTCAGGTGATCGAGAGGTGGGTCACCGACGGGAAACGATGCGTCGTCGGTAAAGGGAAAGTGGTTCGGCGGGACGCAATCCAATTGGGGGAACGGTCCGTCCCCACGCTCTTGTTTGAACCCGAATGCAAAGAAGTACGGGGCGTTTTCGAGCAGAGTCCGGGCGCCAGAATCGAGGTCTGGCTCACCGATGATCCTCACCGGATTCCCGTTCGGATCAAAAGTAAGGTCATCGTGGGAAGTTTTGTGGGCGAACTCGTGGCCGTCGAAGGAGTGGAGGGGTTCGACTTCCAATGACTCCGGCTTTTGATAAAATCATGTGTGCAGTGGATTTCTCCGGGTTTTCGGAAGAGGTCCTTCACGCCGGAAAAGAAATGGCCCGGCGATTCGGTTCCACCCTTTGGGTATTTCATTCCGTTTGTTTTCCACGGGAACGGTTCAGTCATGTTTTCGATGAACAAAAGACAAAGGGGGAAAAGGAATCCGTCGAAAAGGCTCAAGGGAAGATCGAAAGCCTCATGAAAGCCTCTGAAGTGCCGTGGAAACCGCTCGTAATGGTCGGGGATCCGGTGGAAAACGCTGCCGTGGCGGCTCGAACCGAAGGCATCCATATGATCATGGCTGCAAGCTACGGCATGTCCGGCTTCAAGCGGCTTTTTTTAGGGACGGTGGTGGAGCGTCTTGCCGGCTTGCAAAACACACCACTGATGGTGCTTCGACCGCGGCATCGTGTAGAACCGGCGTCAAGGGGACACGCTTTCAGACTCGGCCGCATCGCTGTCTGCTGCTTTCTTGAGCCGCCGCCCGCGACCCTTGTGGAATACGGCGTTGCCCTGGCAAAAGGCTGGGAAGCCGACTTGATCCTGGTGCATTCCCTGGAAGCCCCGCCCGTGGAAAACGGAATGGAACCGGATCTTTGCTCCTATGAGGAAGCCCAGGAAAAGATGCTGAATCGCGTTCGCACGCGCCTGGAGGCGCTTGTTCCCCGTGACCAACGGCAGGGCGTCAATGTCCGATCCGAGGTGTTGTTGGGTGTTCCGGGCGAACAGATTCGGGATTTCATCGAAGCATCCGCCGTGGATCTCGTGATCGTGGGCGGCCCGCAGCACAGCCCCTTGGGATCTTTCATCATCGGTTCCACCACCCAATTTCTGATCCGGCATGCCCCCTGTGCCGTGCTGAGTGTGGCTTCCGGATGAAAGGGGGAAGGCCATGCGCCGACGCACCGGAATTGTGATGGATCCATGGTACCTGGAGCATCGGACCATAGAGGGGCATCCGGAAAGCCCCCGGCGGTTGGAGGCCGTGTATTCTTTATTCGATGAACCGGAGACGAAGGCCCGTTTCCATTTCGTTCCTTCCAAAGCAGTCGACAAGGATGCGCTCGCGCGGATTCACTCCCCAGAGCACATTCACCGAATGGCACGGACCGCCGACTGCGAACTTTCCATGCTCACCCCCGACACGCCGGCTTCCGCCGGCTCTTACAGGGCCGCCCTCCTGGCCGCGGGCGGGTTCATGGAGACCGTGTCCCGGGTGGCCTCCGGCATGCTGGACAATGCCATGGCCCTGGTCCGCCCCCCGGGCCACCACGCCGAGCGGAACCGGGCCATGGGATTTTGCCTGTTCAACACCATTGCCATCGGGGCCGCCTTCGCGCGCATGGAGTTGGGCATGGAGCGGATTCTCATCGTGGACTGGGATGTACATCACGGGAACGGGACCCAGCACGCCTTCGAGGCGGATCCCGCCTATCTTTATTTTTCCATCCACCAATACCCCCTTTTTCCGGGAACCGGACTTTTCCAGGAAACTGGCGTCGGAAAAGGGGAGGGGTTTACCATGAATCTGCCCCTTCCCAGCGGTTACAGTGACGGGGATTACGCGGTGATCTTCGATAAACTCCTTCGGCTGGTGGCCCTGGAATTTCAACCCCAAATAATTCTTGTCTCCGCGGGATTCGACACTCACTTTGCCGATCCTTTGGGGGGGATGCGCATGACCTCCGCAGGGTACGCAGCGCTGACCCGTATCCTCATGGAGATTGCGGACACCTGTTGCAACGGTCGAATCGCCATGGTCCTGGAGGGAGGATACCATCTGGGGGCCCTCAAGGAATCGGTACGGGCTGTCTTGCGGGAATTAAACGAAGAAACCGCAAGCGATCCGGTCTCCATGGCCCAAGAAGCGGATCCTAAGAGATTGGGGTATGCCTTTTCACGATGTATCCACGCCCACCGGCCTTTCTGGAAGTGTCTCGAGGCCCTGTAGGGGGAATCATGGACAAGATTAAGATCATGGAAGCCTCCGTGGCCAAGTGGCAGCGGATCATCGACGGGAAAAGCACCGACGGCGGCGTCCTGGACTGTCCCCCCTGCCGCATTTTTTACGTGCTGATTTGTTTCGGGTGTCCCATCGCGGACTACACCGGGAAAAAATTTTGCAAAGGAAGCCCCTACGGTGCATGGTACTGGCACCAGATCGAAGCCCACGGATACATGCGAAAAAAAATTTATTGTCCCGAATGCCTCCACCTTGCCACGGATATGCGGGATTTCATGATTGAAATCGTGGAACACCTTAAAAAAAAGGACGCGGAAGAAGACAAAAAGAACCGCCGGGAGGCATCTCCGCCAAAGGCGTGACCGGATCGCTTCCCGCACGCCCCGCCTTTTAAGGCAGGGTCGAGGGAAACGATCAAGACCTTTACCCTTACCGGGGGATTCCGCCTTCAGGGCGGGAGGGCTCCGCAGTGGAATTGACGGAAAATATCCATGGGAGGGCATGAATCCGCAGTAGCGGCGTTGGCCGGTGCCGGTGAAATGGGAGTTTTTTTGGTGGCGGCGGTTGTGCTGTTCCGCCGGGCCGGGCTTACCCTTGCCGAGTCGGGCGCCTATGCCGTGATCGGTGTCTTTATGGCCTTTTCTTTTTTGTTTCAAAGCGTTTTTTTGATCCGCTTTCCCCTTGTTTCCCTGGCGGTCGAATCCGTTGGATTGGGGTGGGCCGTGCGGGTGATCGCAAAAAACAAAAAGGTTCTGTCAGAGTTCCGGCAAAGTCTTCGGGAAAACCTTCGGCGCCGGCCGTTCGCATTTTGGGTCTTCGGCGCCGCCTTCGTCTATCTGGCGGCAAAGGCCTTTTTGGGGGGAACGGAGACGTTTTTCTGGCCGCGTCCGTTCCACGGGTTTCAGGGAACGGGTCCGGTCATCGGAAAAATGATGCCGGGGACACCGGAACCGCCCTGGGATCCGGGCGCCGTCAATGTTCAGGCGCTCCCTTATTTATTTTTTCGGTGGCGGACCGGTCTGGGAGCGGGTTGGATCGGCTTATGGGCCTATGCGGGGATCGGATTTTCCACATACGCCTTGGCCCGACGATACGCGTGGTCGGATACAGCCGCCTGCGTCACCCTCATGGTGCTCAGTTTTCCGAGATTCGTCCATCATGCGGTTTCCCCTGGAACGGAAATTGTTCCTGCCGCCTTTGCGGCATTCAGTGTTCTGGCCATGTATCGATTGGTGGAGCAACTCAAGACGCACGACTTGGTGTTGCTGGCGTGGGCGGTCTTTTTTCAAGTGTCCTCGTCGCCGATGGGACTCGTCTTCCCCTTTGTCCTGACGGCCCTGGCGTTTAAGGTGAGTTATCACCGCCACGGCATGTTTTCCTGGCGGGTCCTTTTGTTCCGAAACCGGAAAGCAGCCGCTTTGAGCGTGGTCCCGGTGATCCTCTTTTCTCAAGCCTGGCGTCTCATCGCCGGGGCGCATGCGGGGAACCCGTGGATCGGAAGCCACGGCGGAGGGTACAATACGGAGGGGATTTACGGGGCCGGGGCCAACCTTCTCCGGTACCTTCTCCAAGCCTTTCAGGTTCCCGAATCTCTCGATCGTTTCCTGGCGGGTGTAACGGGTACCGGATGGAACGATCTTTTGGCGCGCATCATCACCGCAGCCATTGAAACCCTTCAGGGCGGGTCGATGCCGACCGGTGCGTTACTCCTTTCTTCGCCGGGCGCCTGTTTTCTTCCCGGATTCGGTCCCTTCGGCGTGTTGTTCTTGTGGCCCGCCCTTTTATGGGCCCTTTTCCGGGGCCCTCGGCGTCTCAAAGCCGTTTCCGTGGCCCTTTTGGTCTATGTCTATGCCATGGTCCTGATTCTGGCCTGGCGGCCTGAAAATATCTCTTATTTCAACGTGTTCTATGCCGCAGGAGGTTTTTGCATGGCCTTCCTGCTCCCCCCCTGGAGATTGACCGCCAAGGGAAGACGAACCCTCCAGGCCGTCAGCACCTTCATCCTGGCGGCTGCCTGTTATCGGCTGTAGTTGTTACCGGTCCCGGGTGTAAGGTTCCCGTTTCGGATGGCCGTGGGCTGCACCCACCGGTCGGTCTCTCCGTCGTAGAACCATTTGTCCGGAAATCCGCGGCGGTTCATGAATGTGGGGTGTTCCGACCATTTGACAAGATCCATGTAGGCCTGATGGATCTTTCTGAAAAGAGTGGCGAAGCCGCCGCTGTCGGGGTGGTGCTTTTTCGCCTGTCGGCGGTAGGCGGCCTTGATTTTTTGTTTCAAATCCGGATCGTTCAGGTCGGATGGATTCAGCTTGAGATACGTGATGGATTTGTTGATGTGGGTGGGGTGCCGGGTGGTCAGAGGCTTCACCGATTCGCAGGAAACATGATTTTTCCGGGCGATCTCCAGCAAATGCCGCGAGGCGAGATACCGTTTTTGGGTGCGCCGTTTTTCCGCCCACCAGGTATTCCCGAGGATGTTGGTCATGTGGGAAAACTCGTCGGCCGGCGTGGCGTTCCCGGTGCGGGGATAAAAAAAGCTGAACAGGGTCTCGGAGTGATGGGTCAGCACATCCAGAACCAGCGTGGAATCGGTGAAATAGAAGGTGGCATACCGGGTGTTCAGGGCCCGGAGGAGGCCGGTCCGCATGGTGAGGATCCGCTTGAGCCGCTGCCGGCATTCCGGGGAACAATACTTTCGGCGCCCCATGTTTTGGGTCGTTCCGCAGGAAAGGCACCGGTTCTTGGGCTTTCCCGATTTCGATAAAGACGTTATCGCAAACTGCGTCATGGTTTAAAATTAAAACTTCTTTGCCGCTTCTTCCAGCAAGACACGGACATGGGGGCTGAACCATAAGTCCAGGAGCTGCTCGGTTTTTTCTTTGCGGCGCTTTTCAAAGCGCGCGCGCAGGGGCGCCACGCGATTCTCCTTAATGGCGGCAAAGGCCGCCTTTGGGAAATGGGAAAGTTGGGCGATTTTTTCCACGGCCAACCGTTCCGTGTCGCCTTCCGGAAACACGCCGTCGATCATGCCCATGGACCGGGCGGATTCCGATTTCACAAGCTCTCCGAAACACAGGAGTTTCGTGGCATCTCGGTCTCCCACCACCTGCCTGAGCATCAGATCGGCAATGTAAGGGACAGGAAGCCCCAACCGGATTTCGTTGAGCCCCAGAAGTTTTCTTCCGGAAGCGGCGAAGCGAAAGTCACAGGCCAGTGCCAGGATGGTGCCTCCAGCCACAGCATGCCCGCAAATGGCGCAGGCCGTGGGCATGGGAAGACAAAAAAGTTTTAACACTACGCGATCAAATGCATTCCAAAAATCCCGCATCCGGGATCGATCCAAGCCAAGCAGGTTCGGAATGTCCAGGCCGATGGAGAAAAACTTGTTTCCTCCGGCCAACACCGCCCCCCCAAACGACGCACGGACCCGATCCAGGGAATCAGAAAGCGATTCCAGCAGTTCCAAGCCGATGGGGTTGGTGACGCCGTTGGAAAGACGCAACACCGCCACAGGATCCTGATTTTCTATGCTTACGGTTTGTTTTTCCAAAGGCCGACCCTTTCCATGGCAAGGCTTCAATCCGATGAACGTGTAAGAAATCAGTTTCATCCTTTTTTAAAGGAATAAAATTAAATACGATGGGGCCGGCATGTGTCAAGTAAAAAGGCAGCACATTTCTTCCCGAAACCGCTCCCGGTCCGGTCGCTGCAGCCGTCGCGGAACCGAAATCCCGCCAAAGGGTTGCGGACGGCGACAGGGACGATTATAATAAAAAATTTAAAGGAGAATTGAACGCATGCATTACGAGGGCAATATCATTCGGCCTCCCAGTGAAGCCAACAGCATCCTCCTCCAGGTGACCGTGGGATGCTCCCGAAATAAATGCAGCTTCTGCGGGACATACCGGGGAGAACGGTTCAGAATCAAAGACGATGCGGTGATCCTGGCGGACATCGCGTTCGCTGCCCGGTACTGCCGGCGGCAGCGCCGGCTTTTTTTATGCGACGGAGATGCCCTGATCATCCCCCAAAAGCGCTTGATGCGCATCCTCCAGGAGATCCGCCGACAACTCCCCTGGGTGACTCGGGTGGGGGCCTATGCCAATGTCAAGAGTATTGCCATGAAAACGCCGGAGGAACTCGAAGCCCTTCGCGACGAGGGCTTGGGGATCGTCTATATGGGTCTGGAGACCGGCGATGCCGTGACCCTGAAAAATATCAACAAAGGGGCCACGCCCGAACGGATGATCGAGATGGGGAAAAAGATCAAGGCTGCCGGGATCAAGCTTTCCGTCACGGTGATCCTCGGGATCGCCGGAAAAAAACGTTCCTCCATCCACGCAAAGGCCACCGGCACGGTCTTGTCTGCCATGGAGCCGGATTATGTGGGGGCCTTGAGTCTCATGCTGATCCCGGGGACCCCCTTGTATGAAGATTACACCGCAGGCCGGTTCGAGCTGTTGTCCTCCCGGGAAATGCTGGAAGAACTCCGGGTACTTTTGGAACATACGGATCTTTCCCGGGGACTATTTCACGCCAATCACGCTTCCAATTATCTTCCCATCAAGGCACGACTTCCAAGGGACAAGGCGGCGACGCTGGCGCTCATCGACCAGGCATTGGGCGGGGATGTCCCCCTGAAACCGGAATGGCTGCGGGCGCTTTAATCTCCTGAGACATCCATGGATAGGAGGCGTGAATGGATTTCAAATTGATGCTTACCACCTTCAGCATGATCTTTCTTGCGGAACTCGGAGACAAGACCCAGGTGGCAACCTTTTGTCTTTCCGCCGATTGTGAATCGTCGAGGATATCGGTCTTCATCGGATCCGCCGTGGCCCTGGTAATCAGCGCCTTCATCGCCACCGTCCTGGGTGAGGCGGTGAGCCGTTTTGTCCCGCAAACCTATATCAAGCTGGCCGCCGGCGCCTTTTTCATCATCTTCGGGGTTTGGACGTCTTATGCGGCAATTCGATCCATCTTCATTTCTTGATGGCTTCATAGAAAGGCCACCTGCGGTGTTGCGCTGCATCCTTCGCCATTGCGGCGTACCGATGAGTACGCTGCATCCTGAAGGATTTGCGCGCCTTGCATCTGGCGTTTTTACTCTGCCATCCCGAATCAGGATTTTTACGATTTCATCTTTCTTGATACAGGCCGGTCAGTCCAGGATCTCCAGTATGGCTTTGGAGGTGTACTCGGCGGTGTCGGCCAGAGCGTCGATGGGCGCAAACCTAAAGGCGTTGTTGGAAAACAGACAGGTGGCCGACGCCGGAAAATCCGCGTCGGCAAGGTAAAAAATATAACACAAAGCGATTTTGGGAAACGGGTACAGGACAAAGAAACGGGTACAGGACAAAGGAGAAGTCCCCCCCCACCGATGCGGGGCCGGGAGTTCCACCCAAATGCCCGAGGATGGTCTCCCGGGCCTTTTGAATCGCTTCCACGTGGGGGACCAGCACCTGCTGGGTCCGGGTGGCGAACGCCCCTGCGTACGGCGCGCTGTGGGGGAGATCCTTGAATGCATGAAACGGTTCTAAAACCATTTCCTCTTTCCCGGCATGGAGGGCGTAAAGGGAGATGAGAATCCCCAAGACATCTTCTTCTTTTTTTCCATCCAGCAATATCCCGTCCGGACGGATGACACAGGGCTTTCCGAAGGCCTGTAATTCCAGCCTCCGGGTTGCCGTTTTTTCGAAAAGGCGCCGGACATTTTCCCGCACGATTTTTTTATAAGCCGAATCCATCAGGATACCTTTCGGTTGCCGAGCAGTCCTTGGATCCGGGTCCGGCAATCCTTTTCTCCGGCTTTCTCTAAAAGGTCTCGAATGGATTCCAGACATGCCCGGAACACCGCGGTCTTGGGTTTCGGGGAAGATAGCTGGGCGTCGATGCTTTTGATGTCGGCCATGAGTTCACCCAATTCTTCAAAGGAAAGGCCCAAATCCGGCGTACGGTTTCCAAGGGCGCCCATAAGGGTTTCCAATGTTCCAAGGGCCGGCGCATCCGGAACCCGCTTCTCCCCCAGGGCGATGGTACCGGGTGGGGCAGGGCCATTCGGATCCTGACCGGATTGAACGGCATCGACGCCCTCGGGCGTGATACCGATGGCACCGGCAAGGGTTCGGATTTCCACAAAGCCGAACCCGATGAGGGATTCGGCGGTATGCTTGGCGGAATCACGATCCAGATTCAGTTGCTCTCCAATGGCGTACATGGACACATTGACGGCGGGATCCCCGCCGGTTTGTTCCTGGATCTGTTCCAGGAAACGGCGTTGGGATTCCTGGAGTGCTTCCAAAAAAGGCATTTCTTTTGATCCTTTCATGTTTCGTTACACACGTTTTCCCATCTTGGAAGATCGCATCTTGGTTAGATTCCTCGCATTTTTTACGACAGGCATCACGGAATTGCAAGGCGCTTGATCCACAGCCGGCCTCTTTTATGGACATGGAAGGAATGGGTGTGCGAATGAGGATTGACATCCCGGCACCATCACCGATAGGAGTAAGATCCAAAAGGCTCCTTTTCGTTGGCCAAGGATAAAACGGGAAGTTCTCTAAAAACAGACAGTTTCCTTGCCGGGGAGTTCCGCTTTTCAGAGCGGGAGCGTCACATTTCAGCAGGAGGAAGATGCATGAAAGACGTAACGATTGTCAGTGGATGCCGGACGGCCATCGGCACCTTCGGTGGAAGCCTGAAAGAGGTTTCCGCAGTGGACTTGGGTGCTCGGGTGATTCGGGAGGTATTGAAACGGGTGGGGCTCAAACCGATACATGACAACCGGATGTCGGACTGGGCCCCCCGACACCTGAAACAAGACCGGCTCACGGAATTGGAAAAAAAGTACGGCGGGTGGGGAGAAGACTTAAGGTCCGTAGTTGTGGATGAGGTGATCATGGGGAATGTTCTCCAGGCCGGTATGGGGCAGAATCCGGCCCGTCAGGCCATGATCCGGGCCGGTCTTATGAAGGAAACCCCGGCTGTCACCGTGAACAAGGTCTGCGGGAGCGGACTCAAGGCCATTGCTTTAGGGGCCGCGGCCATCCAGACCGGCCAGGCCGACGTGGTGATCGCCGGGGGTCTGGAAAACATGAGCGCGGTTCCCATGGCCCTTCCCAAGGCCCGATGGGGGCATCGCATGGAGTTGACCGGAAAGGGTGAGGTCCTCGATCTGATGGTCTTCGATGGCCTTTACGAAATTTTTTATGGCTATCATATGGGCATGACCGCCGAAAACATCGCGAGAGCATACGGGATTACCCGGGAGGAACAGGACGCCCTGGGGGTACTCAGCCACCAGCGGGCCATACGGGCCATTCAGGAAGGGCTTTTCGCCCGGGAAATCGTGCCGGTGGTCGTCAAAACCCGCAAAAAGGAAACGATTTTTGACACCGATGAACGCCCCATTGAAACGGACATGGAAAAAATGGCCAGACTCCGGCCGGCCTTTCTCAAAGACGGGACCGTCACGGCCGGAAACGCCTCCGGGATCAACGATGCGGCGGCCGCCGTGCTCCTCATGAGCAAGGAAAAGGCCAAGTCCCTTGAACTGGAACCCCTGGTCCGGATCCGGTCCTTTGCCGCCGGCGGTGTGGATCCGGCATACATGGGGCTGGGACCGGTCCCGGCGGTGAAAAAAGCCTTGAAGGCGGCCGGCATGGTCCTTGCCGATGTGGACCTCATCGAGCTCAACGAAGCCTTTGCAGCCCAGGCCATCGGATGCATGCGGGAATTGGACGTGGATATCGAAAAACCCAACGAACTGGGAAGCGGTATCTCTTTGGGGCATCCCATCGGTGCCACGGGCGCGCGACAGGTGGTCACCGGCATGCACCAGATGGTCCGCAAAGGGTATACCACGGGTCTGGTGACCATGTGTATCGGCGGCGGCATGGGAATGGCCATGGTGCTCGAGCGTTGAACCGCCATTTCCGCTTCCAAACGTTTTTCCTTTGCCATACGGCCTCCGATTTGATAAAATCCTTGGTTAATTGAAACAGGGGCACCGGGAACACTTCACGTCAGGCACGTGGCAGCCTTTTTCGTCGATTCAAGGAGGGTATGCCCCATTGCCGGAAGGGAAGGATGTTCAAACGGAAACGGAAAAACAGTCGCTCATCTTAAATGCGGGAGATACAGGCCAATGAATGCAAGCCGAAAACTGGGAATCGTGGTTTTTTGTGCCGTTCCCGCCATCATCGGCGGGGGCATCGTCTATGGAATTTTTCACAGCTATCCGGCGGTGCTGGCGTATGAAATTCTTCTCCTGTTGACCGCCGGCGCTTTTCTCAGTCGATAGCGACGGACCTGGCGGTCTGTAGCGAACCCCTTCCTTGAACCGTCCCGGGATCCCCTTGGCCCCTTGCATGGGAAAGAAAGAGGGGCTGCCGTGACGCCCAATTCCGCTCCCTGCAGGTGAAGAGGTCCGGGATGCCGGAATCTCATGAAAATTCAAATACCGATCCGCACCGCACCCGGGAAAGCGAAACGGGTCTTTCCGTTTCGCCCGAAAAAGAAGCGGCAAATTCGGAGAAAAGCATTAAAGAGACAGGTGGTTGGGTGGAAGACTTGAAACCCAAGAACATGATCCTGTGGTTTTTCCTGGCGCTCTTTCTGGCCTCCATCTTCATGCTCGGATGGCTCATCTGGCCGTTTATCTCCATCATCATCATGGCGGCGGTTCTCACGGGGATTTTCAGCCCGGTCTATTCCCTTTTTCTGAAAAAGGGGATGAAAGCACCGGTGGCTTCCGTCTTCACGTGCTTTTTGGTCTTTGTCATCCTTTTCATCCCCATCGTTTTATTTGTGGGAATCCTTTCCAAAGAGGCCTATGATCTGTATCTCATGGCAAGGGACGCGGTTTTGAAAGAAGAAATCCAGGCACTCTTTGAAAAGAGCCGTATTCTGGATCAGGCGAATCTTTTACTTTCCCGTTTCGATTTCACCTTATCAGGGGATGAATTAAACCAGGCGATCTCCGAGATCGGAAAATCCGTGGGGCTTTTTCTTTACATCCAGGCCAGTTCCATCGCTTCCAATATCTTCAAGTTTGTTTTGAATTTCTTTTTCATGCTGCTCATCATGTATTTTCTATTGATCGACGGGGACCGGATCGTTTCTTTCATCATGGATTTGTCCCCGCTTCCGGCGGAACAGGACCGGAAGATCATTCAGAAGTTCAAGGACATGGCAGGGGCGATCCTGGTGGTCAACAGTTTAAGCGGGATTGCCCAGGGAATCTTCGGCGGAATTGTTTTTGCCCTCTTCGGGCTGAAATCCCCCTTCATGTGGGGATTGATCATGGCTATTTTGGCCTTTTTACCCATTTTGGGGATCGGGGTGATCTTCATCCCCACCGCCGTTTACCTGGCGTTATCCGGCCGAGTCGAGGCCGCCGTCTTTTTCATCGTGACGTATATTATCGTGACCATCGGCATCGAGAACCTGGTGAAACCCAAACTGGTGGGACACCGGGTCAAGATGCACGTCCTTTTGGTTTTTCTCTCCATTATGGGCGGCCTGAAGCTTTTCGGCATCCTGGGCATCGTTTACGGCCCTTTGGTGGTCACCGCATTTATCACGCTGACCGACATCTACCACACCAGTTACCAGAAACTGGTGGAGCCTACGGAAGGATAATCCCACGCTTTACCCTCCCGGATCCCTCGGGTGGGATGAAACGCTGGAAAGGGAAAAGGAACATCCATGGATCTGCTTCAGAAGGAAAGATCACCCGAAGTCAGCATCGAGAGCGAGATGAAAAAATCGTATCTCGATTATGCCATGAGCGTGATCATCGGAAGGGCGCTGCCGGACGTGCGGGACGGACTGAAACCTGTCCACCGGCGGATTCTTTTCGCCATGAACGAACTGGGAAACGACTGGAACAAGCCTTATAAGAAATCCGCCCGGATCGTGGGGGATGTCATCGGTAAATATCATCCCCACGGCGATGTGGCTGTCTACGACACCATCGTCCGCATGGCGCAGGATTTTTCCATGCGGTACCCTCTGGTCGACGGGCAGGGGAATTTCGGTTCTGTCGACGGGGATCCGCCCGCCGCCATGCGGTATACGGAGATCCGGATGGCCCGCCTGGCGCACCAGATGCTGGCCGATCTGGACAAGGAAACGGTGGAATTCGTTCCCAACTACGATGAATCCCTGACAGAACCGACGGTGTTGCCAGCCGCCATCCCCTCTCTGCTTATCAACGGGTCATCGGGTATCGCCGTGGGGATGGCCACCAACATTCCCCCCCACAATCTGACAGAGGTCATCGATGCTCTGTGCGCCGTCATTGATCGGCCCGATATCGGAATCGAGGAGATTATCGAAATCCTCCCGGGACCCGATTTTCCCACGGCCGGGATCATCTATGGCACCTCCGGAATCCGGGAAGCCTACCGCACCGGGCGGGGCATCATCCGCACCCGTGCCCGGGCCATCGTTGAAAAGGACAAGCGGACCGGAAACGAAACCATTGTCATCACCGAACTCCCCTATCAGGTCAACAAGTCCAGGCTCATCGAAAAAATCGCCCAGATGATGAAGAACAAGCAACTGGAGGGGATCCGGTACATCCGGGATGAGTCGGATCGGGAGGGAATGCGCATCGCCATCGGTCTCAAGAAGGAACAGATCTCCGATGTGGTGGTGAACCAGCTTTACAAGCAGACCCAGATGGAGACGAGTTTCGGGATCATCTTTCTGGCAATCGTCGACAATCAGCCCGAGTTGTTGAACTTAAAGGCGCTCCTGGAACATTTCATCCACCACCGGAAAACGGTGATCCTCCGGCGCACCCGTTACGACCTGGCCAAGGCCGAAGAAAAGGCACATATCCTGGAAGGGCTCAAGATCGCCCTGGACAACCTGGATGCCGTGGTGGCGCTCATTCGGAAATCCACGTCCCCGAAAGAGGCCAAGGAGGGGCTCATAGATCGTTTTGCCCTGACGGCGATTCAGGCCCAGGCCATTCTGGACATGCGCCTCCAGCGCCTGACCGGGCTCGAACGGGAAAAGATCCTCGAAGACTATGTGACCACCATCAAAGATATCGCCCGGTTCAAGGAAATCCTGGCAAGCGACCGGATTGTTTTAGGGCTTATCAAGGAAGAACTTTACAAAGTCCGGGAAGAATTCGGAGATGCGCGCCGGACGCAGATCGTGGAGGAAACCAAGGAGATCACCCTCGAAGACATGATCGTGGAAGAGGATATGGTGGTGACCGTTTCGAACAGCGGTTACATCAAGCGGAATCCGGTCTCCCTTTATACCAGCCAGCACCGGGGCGGCAAAGGAAAGACTGCCATGGGGACCAAGGAAGAGGATTTCGTCTCTTTGCTCTTCGTGGCCTCCACCCATCATACCTTCCTCTTTTTCACAAACCTGGGGAAGGCCTACTGGCTCAAGGTCTATGAAATTCCCCAGGCCGGCCGGATGAGCCGGGGGAAAGCCATCGTCAACTTGTTGAACCTGGAAAAAGAAGAGTGGGTGAGTGCGATTCTTTCGGTGCCGTCCTTCGAACCGGGGACCTACGTGATCATGGCCACGGAAAAGGGGACCGTTAAAAAGACCGATCTGATGGCCTTCAGCCGGCCCCGTTCCGGGGGCATCATCGCCATGTCCCTGGCCGAGGGAGATTCCCTCATCTGCGCCCGGATCACCGACGGCACCTACAATGTCTTTTTAGGATCCGCCAAGGGGAAATCCATCCGCTTCCATGAATCGGATGTGCGCCCCACCGGCCGCACCTCCATGGGGGTGCGCGGCATGGATCTTGAATCCGACGATCGACTGGTGGGGATGGAAGTGTTGAGCCACGGGCAAACGCTCTTTACGGCCACGGAGAACGGCTTTGGAAAGCGCACCTCCATCGACGAATACCCTGTCCAGCGGCGGGGAGGCAAAGGCGTGATCACCATCAAAACCACCGCCCGGAACGGGAAGGTCGTCTCCATTCTGTTGGTGGAGGATTCGGATGAAGTCATGCTCATCACCAATACGGGAAAATTGATCCGGATCCCCATCAGCGGTGTATCGGTCATCAGTCGGAACACCCAGGGCGTCAAGTTGATGGGGATGGAGCCGGAGGAACGGGTGACCGGGGCGGTCCGGATTTCCGAGACCCTGGAGGAGTGATCCGGAGAAGGGCATGCATCTTCCGATTGCGGATATCAAAGTGGGTGTCGTCGGTGGTGGGAGCTGGGGAAGCGCCGTAGCCCACCTTTTGGCGCTCAAGGGATTCCGGGTCGACTGGTGGATCTGGGAGGCCGAAGTGCGGGAGCAAATCCGTGAATCCCGGGAAAACCGGATTTTTCTCCCCGGCGTTCTCTTGTCCAGAAACGCCGCGCCCACGGATGACTTTGGAAAGGCGGTAAAGGGAAAGGACGTGGTGATGGTGGTCATCCCTTCCCATTTTTTCAGGGACGTGGCGCGTCAAATGGCGGATTTTGTGGAGGAAAAGACGCTTTTGGTATCGGCGTCCAAGGGGATCGAAAACAAGACCCATCTCACTATGTCCGCCCTTTTGCGGGCGTCGGTGTCCACTATAACACCGGATCGGATCGCGGTTCTGTCCGGTCCCACCTTTGCCGCGGAGGTGGCGCGGCAGGTCCCTTCGGTGGCCACCGTCGCTTCCCTGGATCCCAAAACCGCCTTTTTCGTCCAGCACGTTCTGGCCACGCCCTTTTTCAGGGTCTACACCTCCGATGACGTGGTAGGGGTGGAACTTTGCGGTGCCTTGAAAAATATCATCGCCATCGCCAGCGGCATTGTGGATGGATTGAAGCTCGGATTGAACACCCGTGCCGCCCTGATCACCCGGGGGCTTGCCGAAATGCGGCGGCTGGGCTGCGCCTTGGGAGCGGATCCGGACACCTTCACCGGGCTTGCAGGGATGGGGGATCTGGTCCTGACTTGCACGGGGGACCTGAGCCGGAATCACACCGTGGGGAAAAAGATCGGGGAAGGCATGCCCCTGTCCGAAATCCTTTCCGGGATGCGCATGGTGGCCGAAGGAGTGAAGACCGCCAAATCCGTCCATGCCCTCTCCCGCCGGTTCGATGTGGAAATGCCCATCTGTGACGAAGTCTATCGCATTCTGTACGAGGATGCCTCACCGGCCGAGGCGCTGCACCGCCTCATGACCCGGGAACTGAAACAGGAAAAGGATGAAGCATAATCGGGTCGCCAAAGCGAACGCCCCGCCCGACTCGAAAGAAGGGCACCGGAAAAGGCTGCGGGAGAAGTTTCTGGCATCCGGACTCTCCGGGTTCCACGATTACGAAGTCATCGAACTCTTGTTGACCCTGGGAACACCCCGGAAAGATTGCAAGGACACGGCCAAGGCGGCGTTGAGGCATTTCAAGTCCCTTCAGGGGGTCCTTGAGGCCCATCCCTCGGAATTGTGCAACGTTCCGGGAATCGGTCCCAAAAACCTTTTCGGAATAAAACTGATCAAGGCGGTGGCGGATCGGTACCTGGAAAAGGCCATTCTCCACAAGGATCCCGTTTGTAATTCGAAAACCTTGTTTGAATATCTCTACCACACCCTGCGGGATAAGCGCCGGGAATCGTTCATGGTCCTTTTTCTGGATGCCAAAAACAGAATCACCGCCGTGCAGACCCTCTTCGAAGGAACACTGACGGCAAGCCAGGTCTACCCCCGGGAAGTGGTGGAATCGGCGTTGCATCACCGGGCGGCGGCGGTGATCTTCGTCCACAACCATCCTTCCGGGGATCCGGCACCTTCTCCGGAGGACTTTGCCGTGACCCGGCAACTCGTGTTCGCCTGCAAGGTGATGGGCATCCACGTCCATGATCATCTGGTCATCGGCGACAACCGGTATTTCAGCTTCGCGGATGAGGGACACATGGCAAAAATAAGACAAGAATACGAACAGCAGGCAAGAACCCCTTCACCGGTGATAAGACCGAAGGATTCCCTGTCATGAATCCCCGAAAAGGGGCCAAACCCTTTTGTTTCGGCAAGATTGAAAGCGTTTTTCCGATGGGCGAACAGGGGCTCCGGGAGACCCCCGAGTCCTGTTTCCCGTGTATCTTTCGGGTCGAATGTTTACGGTCCGCCATGGATCAAGCGGAAGGATTGACGGTCCGGGAGGAAACCGTGGACCGGGCCTATGCCGCCGGGGTGATCGGTTTCTGGGCGCGCTGGTCCAAAAAAAAGACGCTTCGACAGGAGATGGAAAAACGCCAAAAAGAGAGACGATCCCAATCCAAACAAGGAGGCGAATCATGAACTCCATTGATCAGATCGATGCGGGCGGAAAAAGAGTCCTGGTCCGGGTGGATTTCAATGTCCCCCTGGACGAGCAAAGACAGGTGCGAGATGACCTGCGGATCCGCACCGCATTACCGACCCTGAAGCATCTGACGGGCCAAAAGGCCAGGGTGATTCTGGCCTCCCATCTGGGAAGGCCCAAGGGGAAAAAGGTCCCCGAACTCTCCTTGCAACCAGTGGCAGACCATTTGGGCCGGATCCTGGGCCAGGAAGTGGCGATGGCGCCGGACTGCATCGGTTCGGAAGTGGAAGCCATGGTCTCTCGATTGAAACCGGGGCAGGTGCTCCTTTTGGAAAATCTACGCTTTCACGAAGGAGAAGAAACGGATGATGACGCCTTCGGATCCGCCCTGGCCGCTTTGTGCGATGTCTTTGTCAACGATGCCTTTGCGGTGTGCCACCGGGCCAATGCTTCGGTTTCCGCCGTCACCCGCCATGCGCCGGTGTCCGTGGCGGGATTCCTTTTGAAACAGGAACTCAGTTATGCCGACCAGGCGTTGCACAATCCCCGGCGGCCTTTTGCTGCCGTGGTGGGAGGGGCCAAGGTGTCCACCAAGCTCAGGGCCCTGGAAAACATCCTGGAACGGGTGGATAAGCTCATCCTCGGCGGGGCCATGGCCAACACTTTTCTGGCGGCGGCCGGAACCGACGTGGGGGGATCCAAAGTGGAAACGGATATGGTGGCGGCGGCCGCCGGGATCATGACCCGGGCGGCAAAGAAGCGGATTCCCGTCTATCTCCCCGTGGATGGAGTCGCGGCCGAGGGGCCCGATACCGACGCGCCGGTTCGGAGGGTGCCGGTGCAGGAGGTGCCTTCCCAATGGATGATCCTGGATATCGGCCCGGCTTCCCTTACCCTTTTCTCCCAGGCCCTTTACGACGCCAAAACCATTGTTTGGAACGGTCCCCTGGGGGTTTTCGAGAAGGATGCCTTCAGCCGGGGAACCCTCGGCATGGCTCACTGCCTGGCCGAATGCCATGCACTCACCGTGGTCGGCGGGGGGGAAACCGCGGAAGCCGTCCAGAAGAGTGGTCTTGCCGATCGGATCTCTTATATCTCCACCGGAGGCGGTGCCTTTCTGGCATTGATGGAAGGCAAGGAACTCCCGGCCGTCACCGCCCTAAAAGAGGCGGGGAGTCCGGGATCGATTTAATGTGCCGTGCGGATCTTTTTCGGATGCAGGGAAAAAACATCCTTTGAAACGCTACGGGTTTGTCCTCCTTTTGATTACCGTTCTGGCGTGGGTCGCTTATGCCCACCGGGTGTTTTTGTGGGAGCAGTTGACCCATCTGTATCGTATTCTCGCGGATCGGGAGGAAATCAAGCGCGTGGTGGCCGGTTTCGGCCCATTAGGACCGGTGGTCTTTATCCTGATCCAGTTTTTGCAGGTTCTCTTTGCACCGATTCCGGGAGAAGCCACCGGATTCATCGGAGGGTTCCTCTTCGGCTCCGTCAAGGGGTTTGTCTTTTCCACCATCGGGTTGACCGCGGGCTCGTACCTGAATTTTCTCATCGGTCGGCTTTTAGGAAAGCGATACGTCCGCAGGGCAATCCCCCAACCCCAACTGGACCGATTTGACGCTTTTTTTAGGCACCAGGGTCTCATCGTTGTATTGATCTGTTTTTTGATTCCGGGTTTTCCCAAGGATTTCTTCAGTCTTTTTCTCGGGATCACCCCCATCCCGGTTAAGGCCTTTGTTTTGATGGCTCTTGCGGGGCGCATGCCCGGCACCCTGATGCTGAGTATTCAGGGCGCCTTTTTATATGAAAAGCGATACGGTTTTTTTCTGGGGGTCCTTTTCCTCGGCGGTCTTATGATCCTTTGTGTCTATCTTTACCGGGAAAGACTTTATCGGTGGATTGAACGAATGAACAACAGACTGTGAAGATTCAGTATTGACGGAACGCCAAGTTGCGCGTATAGTATGCAAGAATTTTAACAATTCCGGCGATCTGTGGAAATGCACCCAGGGAGGCGATTTTGACGCACTGGCTCTATCGGGAAGAACTCAGCAAGGCCGAACGGTTAAGGCGTTCCTACTACGAACTGCTTCGGGATGATCTCGATGGTTACACACTCCAGTATGCGCTGATGGATTCCTACCGTAACTTTGTCTCCAAAAAAATCCCTTACCCTTTTGTGGAAAAGCGCGAACTCAAGCCCAGAGGCCGAATTCCAGACGTGGAATGGGATTGCCAGAACGCTTTTTTGCTGATCTTTTTGGAAAACAGTCTTTCCAGCGCCCATAAAAAATACATCCGGTTTTTCGAAGACAACAAAACCACCAAATCCAACCTGCTGCGGTCCGCCGCCCTGACGCTGTCCGATAAATATGATCGAACCGAAAAATATCTGGAGTCGGTCCATTTCGCCGATTTTTTAAAAGAGCTGCTTCCTGCGGACTACGCCCTTCTGATTCAGCGGGATTCTTCACGCAAAGCACGGAATCAGTATGTCCTTTCCCATTTTCATGTCAAGATCGACTGGCCCATTGTGGAAGCCGCCGAAGACCTGGCCCGCGGATTGCGATACATCTCCAAGGATATCTATGAAAAAGGAGACAAATACGCCGAGGATATCCAGAAAAAATTTTTTGAATATTACGCCCTTCCGGCCATGGTAGGGGGGCGGCGCACCGCCGCCATTGTGGCAGCCCAGTATCTCAGACGGATTCCCAGTATCACGACGATTTATGCGGGGAGTTGCGAATCCCGGGCCTTGTATCGGATCTCCGAAAGGGGGGTGTCAAAGGCGGTCCTGATCAAGCTTTCCGGAAAAGAAGTGGAACAGATCTGTCAGGAAAAAGGGATACCCGTCCGACGATTCCGCCAGACGTACGGGGTGGCCTCCGAAAAGGACGGAGACGTTTGCATTTTTCAAACCACTTACGCCCACACCAGCCATGCGCGTCCCTCCGATGACGGAAAACTGCGGGAGATCAAACCGGATTTGAACTGGATTCGGGTGGATGCGCAGCATCTGCTTCCCAAGCCCGGTGTGTGGAAGCACGCTCCCATCCCTCTCAACGTGATCTATTCCAAGATCTTGGGGCCCATCGAAGAGGACGGAGGCGTGTAAGTCAGGGAAGTGTGCGGGGCGTTTCCTTCACCTGATGGAGCATGGCGATTTCGTCACAGTCCGGGAATTTCACGCACATCATGCAGTCGGCCCAGATCTTGTAGGGCAGTTCCGACCGATCGATTTGCACGAAACCGAAGCGTGCAAAGAACCCCGGCCGGTAGGTCAGGGTGAAAATTTTTTTTACGTTGTAAGCGTTCGCCTCTTCAATAGCCACCCGGGCCAACCGGCTCCCGATCCCCTGCCGAGTGGATTCCGAATGGACCGCCAAGGAACGGATTTCCGCCAGGTCTTCCCAGCAGAATTGGAGAGCGCAGCACCCCAGGATCCGGCCCGTCCTTTCCTCCTCGGCCACGAAAAAATCCCGGATATGGTCGTAAAGCTTGCTCAAGGGCCGGGGCAGCAGTTCCCCCTTCTGGCTGTAGTCCTGCAAGAGGCGATGGATGGCCGGAATATCGGAAAGCCTTGCTTTTCGAATATGGGGTGCCGGGAGGTTCTTTTCGTTTCGAGTCGTCTTCAATTCCATTTCCTCAGGCCAAAGGGGATGCCGCCTGAAACGGCTTCACAGCGTTTCCGAAACCTTTCGTTTATCGTGATCTGGTTTGGCAAGATCGTAAAAAGGTCTATTTGAAGGGCTCTTATATCACGTTTCCGCACCGGTGCAACCCCCCAATGTTGTATAACCTGAATTGAACGATTTTCGAGTTTGTCGCATCTGCAAGGCATCCGGAAGCGAAGGCGTACAATTCGTACGTCGAGCTTTCGGTAACGTAACAGATGTGGTGAAATCGGAAATCCCGAAGGGTTTTCAATTTGGTAAAACGCGTTTTGAGACTCACCCGTTTGGTGAAGCGTTGACCTGCTCAAATCTTCTATATTGACAGCCGATCTTCATTTGGGTACCGATTTATCCGAAGAGCACGGCAACTACATGGCCGGACAATTCAGCCCACTGGAGCGCAAATCCATTGAACCGATTGCCCTTGCCATGGAAGACAGCAATGTCCGATCAATGCAACGGTTTGTCAGCGATGCGCCGTGGGATGAGGCCAAAATGATCGCCAAGTATCGTAGCTTTGTCAATGATGATCTGGGGAGCCCTGATGGCGCACTGATCTTCGATGAAACGGGCTTTCTCAAAAAAGGTCAAGATTCGATCGGGGTTGCCAGGCAATATTGTGGGCCTGTCGGCAAAGTCGATAATTGCCAGGTCGGTGTTTTTGCCGGCTATGTATCTGAATACGGGTACGCCCTGGTCGACAAACGGCTGTTTATCCCCGAGAAGTGGTTTACAAAAGTGTACCGGGAACGGCGCAGAAAGTGCAAATTGCCTCCCGAAACGATTTTCCGGACCAAGCCAAAGTTGGCGGTGGAAATGTTGGAGGCCATCAGCAAAGAAAATGTGCTGCCGTTTTCGTATGTATTGGCCGGCTCGATTTACGGCGCCAGCCAGGAGTTTATTTCAACCGTTGAGCGATTGCCGGATAAAACGTATTTTGTATCGATACCGAAAGACACGCAATGCTGGTTGAAGCAACCGATGCTCTTTACCAAAGAGTACCGTTGGGGCGGAAAAGCAAGGAAAAAAACGGTGTTGGCCGACCCGTCCGGCAAGCCGATGACCGTAGAGGAGCTGGGTCGACGCATCAACGACTATTTCTGGTACCGCCGGCAGGTGTCCGAAGGCACCAAGGGGCCGATTGTCTATGAGTTTACCCGCCGCCGGATCCTCCTTTCCGGTTCCGGCCTGCCGCAAAAAACGGTCTGGCTTTTGATTCGTCGGACCCTGGGGGACAAACCGGAATACAGCTACTTCATCAGCAACGTCGCCTCGTCCATCCGGCTGAAAACGCTGGTATGGCTCAGCGGCCTGCGATGGGCCATCGAACAGTGTTTCGAAGAAACCAAAACCGAACTGGGCATGGACCACTACGAAGTACGAAAATTTCCAGGATGGCACCACCACATGCTCACGTGCATGTTGGCCCATTTCTTCCTCTGGCACCTGAAAATCAGGCTGGGGAAAAAAAGCACCGTCCATTACGCTGTCGCAGCTTAGAATTCTGATCGAAATGATCCTGCCGCTGAAACGAAAAACGTTTGAATCGCTACTCGATCAGATCGCCTGGATACAAGCCCGAAACCATCGCGCCTACCTGTCACACAGAAGGCGGCGAATCGGTGAAATTGTCGAAGAACATTAAGTTGCGTTGTAGGGTTAGGGACAAATAGTTTTGCCGATGCGCTCAAGGAACGATTTATAAAAACATCTCCTGTCAATTCAATTCAATATCAATAATTTCCAGGGCACCGATAGGCCGAATCCAACAGGGTCCCGGTTTGGTCTTGACCCTGGAGCATGAGCGGCGAACAATGGCGATAAAAACATCCCCGAGGTGAGAAGAAACCCCAATGTCCGAAACGACCGGCTCTAAGAAGGCCATGCAATTGTGGCTGCTTTGCGGGTTCTATCCGGTGTTGCTCTTTTGCAGTGTGAACTGGTATGTCTTTTCTTGGCCGCAGATTGGGCTCCTTTTTCTGGTGATTCCATCGGCCATGCTCGCCGGCGGCGCAATTTGGCTTTTTTTATCCCGCCCTCTCATCCGGAGCATCCACAAAGGATCTCCCCGGATCACCAATCTCCTGCTGGGTCTGCCCCCTTTGATCCTGCTGAGCGTCCTGTTGAAAGAGCCCCTTTCTGGCATGCCCGTGTCCGGTTGGATGCTGTGGGGTGCGATTGCGCTGGTGATGGCCGTTTTGATGTCGTTGGTCTATCAGAAAGGCCTGAAACCGATTATTATCCTGATGGTTTTTCTCAACAGCGCCGCCTTCGCCCATTTTGGATATCAGGTCCTCAGGTATGCCCCTGAGGGGAAAAAGCTCTGGCATACCCGGCAAAGAGCACGCTTCGAAAAGGTCGTTTTGAAACAGACGCCAAACATCTATTTTATCATTGCCGAAAGCTACCCCAACCGGCGGCACTTAAAGGAGAGTTTCCATATCGACAACAGGCCGTTTTACCGGGAATTGGAAAAGTATGGTTTCCAGATCAACCACCACTTCTTCAGCAATTACACCTATACCTTGGCCTCGGTGTCCTCGCTGTTCGCCATGGCCCATCACCGGTTGAAAATCGCCATCGGGAACAATGAGGCCGTCAGCGCCAGAGAAATCATAGGGGCCATACGATACAACCCGGTAGTGGATATCCTCAGACGCAACGGCTACTATATTCAGTACTTGCATCAGAGCGACTACCAGCTCAGAAAGGGAGCGGGGATTGATTTTTATGCTCCTCAATATTCTCTTTATCGAGGCCTCAAATTTTTTTGGAACCCGGTCAGCGAGCATAAAATACCCGATATCCCTACAAAAGCGTTCCTGGATTTGATCAAACAACGCATACGACATGTCCGGACCCTGTCCAGGCCGCATTTTACTTATATCTACACCTTACTGCCGGGTCATTCCCCCACTTTACAGGAGTTGAAAAACCCATCGGACGTCAGCGACACCATGGAGGCATTCTTCCGGGACTATCCCCGGTATCTCGAAGGTGCCAATAAACTGCTGGCAAGCATCCTCCAAAGCATCCGGGAATTCGATGAAGATGCCGTCATCATGATCTGCGGCGACCATGGCCCCTGGGCTTTCCGGCTCTACCACGACGTTGAAGGAGCGCCCATGGATGCCGACCAATTCTGCATGGACATATTCGGGGTGTTGGCGGCGATCAGGTGGCCGTTGGAAGAGGGCACCGAAGAGATTGCCGCAGTAAAAACCAGTGTCAATCTCTTTCGAACCGTTTTTGCATTGCTGAGCAAAGACCGCAGCCTGCTCATCGATAAAGAGCCCGATGAGGGTTACCGTCACGGAAAAGTATTGTTCCGGGACGGACGTGTGCTCGTTGCTCATTGATCGCGTAAAATAGTATCCTTTTTGTTCAACAGGGCCATTATGTTTTCGATAAAACCTTGGTGGGCTTTTCAAATGAAAAAAGAAAACCTGTATCAGTTGGCGGGGTGAGGACTCTTTTTGATATGCGCGTTTTTTTCATCGCCTCCGGGATAAAGAATCAAGACATCCTGACACTTTTGGGCAGCATCGCGTTCTTTGTTGCCTTCGTCGTATTTCTCATACCCATTTTGAACGCCGGAAAAAAGATAGAAGATGACGTCCTGCGCTGTTGAGCCTCGGTCCTGGAAGTCCTTGAGCGCCACAAATCCATCGCTTAGAACAACAGGCTTACTCGGAGTCCGCAAGATCTTGCCGGCCATGCCCTGTTCAGCAAGATCAAAGGCCTCTTTCCATCTATTCAAGGGGAACGCATGGCCAAGTAATCCTTTGCCTTTGCCGGTTTTCAAAAATCTGCTTACCTGCGGCGGCCGGTATCGAGAAGTGCATCCCATCGGATCCAAAGCCAAGGATCCCTCCCCGCTCAAGGTCAAGGAGGTCCGCAACATGGACCGGCGGGATATCGTGTGGGTCAATGACCGCCAGGCCGAAAAAGACCGAAAAACCCGGGAGGCTTCAGGGCCAAGACGCAAAGGGTGGAACCGTAGTCGTCTACGGCGAACCCTTTGCAACGCAGGATCCGGAGCCTCCCGGGTTTTGCAATATTGGGATTTATTCCGGGAGAATCTCAACGGTTTTCGGAAAAAGCGCCTTGACGGCGCCTTCGAAGGGCGCTTCGGAAAGGCGCCCTGTGTCCGGATCCAGAAACAGGAAGACGCCGTCGTCGGGAACGTCGAAATGCGCGTAGCCGGAATCTGCCAAGGCCGCTTCCATGAAATCGATCCAAATGGGAAGCGCGGCTTTGGCGCCGGTCTCCCCTTTTCCGAGGCTCCGGGGGAGGTCCTGCCCCACCCAGACGCCGGTCAAAAGAAATGGCGTGTAGCCGATGAACAAGGCGTCCCGGCAATCATCGGTGGTTCCGGTCTTCCCGGCCACGGGGCGGCCCAGCGCCCGCGCTCGCTTCCCGGTCCCCTCTTCAATGACGGCCCGAAGCATGTCTGTGATGATGGCCGCCCCCATGGGGCGCATCACGCCCCGTTTTTGTGGATTCGGTGCCCAGAGGATGCGCCCGTCGGCGCTTTGGACTTCGGCCAGGCATTCGGGTTGAACCCATTCCCCTTTGTTGGCGAAAACGCCGTAGGCGGCCGTCAGTTCGAGAAGCGTGACTTCGGAAGTCCCGAGGGCCAGGGAAAGGTTCGGAGCAAGGGGGGATTGAATCCCCGCCGCCCTGGCGAAGCGGGCCACACATGCCGGTCCCACCCGCTCAATGAGGCGGATGGTCGGAATGTTCTCCGATACGGCCAGGGCTTTTCGCATCGTCATTTCCCCCTGAAAGCCCCGGGAAAAGTTCTTGGGCCGCCATTCTCCGCCGTCATGACCGCCCCGGAAAACAAGGGGGGTATCGAGCAGCATCTGATTCTGGAGAAAACCATTTTCCACGGCGCAGGCATAGACAAAAGGCTTGAACGCGGAGCCGGGTTGCCGTTTCGCCGATGTCACACGGTTGTATGGGCTTTCCGTGAAATCCTTTCCCCCCACCATGGCCAGGATGGCGCCGGACGAAACATCGATGGCGACGAGGGCGCCCTGGGGGTCCGGGTTTTCGATCCGGGCGCGGACCATGCGGTCTTCGAGGGCGGAGAGGCCGTTTTCCACGGCGCTTTCGGCGGCCGCCTGCAGGGGCATGGACAGGGATGTCTTGATGATCAGTCCGCCCTTATACAACAGGTCCGCACCGAGTTGCCTTTCAAGGTGTTTTTGGACGTACTCCACGAAATAAGGGGCACGCCGGATCTCATGAACAGTATTTTTACAAACGACCGGTGCTTGTAAGGCGTGCCGAAAATCCGTTTCCGTGATGATGCCCAGTTCCCGCATCTGCTTGAGAACCACGTTGCGCCGTTTCCGGGCCGCTTCCGGATGGACCCGCGGTGAAAACCGGGATGGCGCCTTTGGAAGCCCCGCAATGAGGGCGCACTCGGCAAGGTTGAGGGATTCAACCGGTTTGCCGAAGTAGATACGGGCCGCCGCTTCCACCCCGTAGGCGCCACTGCCCAAGTATACCTGGTTCAAATACAGTTCCAGGATTTCGTCTTTTGAAAATCGGCGTTCGATCTGGACGGCCAAAACCGCTTCTTTGATTTTCCGTGAAAGGCTTTTTTTTGAGGTAAGGAAAAGGGTTTTGGCCAATTGTTGGGTCAGGGTGGAAGCGCCCTCCACAAACTCGCCTGCGACGATGTTTCTCACCACGGCCCGGAGGATGCCCTTCAGATCCACGCCGATATGGTCGTAAAACTGCCGGTCCTCTGTGGCAAAGATTGCCGATTTCAATGTCTCCGGGATACGGTGCAACGGCACCGGATTTCTTTTCTCATGGAACAACTCGGTCAGCAAGATGCCTTCCGTGGAATACATACGGGTGACCCCCGGCGGTTTGTATTCCTGAAGAGCACGGATTTGAGGGAGATCCCGTGTGATCGCGAAAAAGGCGCCGGCCGTCGCTCCGAATAAACACGCCCCAACAAAAAAGAGTGCCATGGACAGCACGTGCCTTGATTTTTTGGTTTGGTTCTTTCCCATAGTGCTTGACGAAAATCCAGGAGCGGTCTAAAATCAGAGAAAAAGGAGGGCGACCATGGATCATGAGCACACCCATGCACATCATACGCCAAATGCGCTGTCATTTGAAGAGAAACTCATCCGTCTCGTGGAGCATTGGATCAAGCATAATGAAGACCATGTCAAAACCTACCGGGATTGGATCGCCCAAGCCCGCAAGCAGGGATTGACAGCGGCGGCGGACCGACTCGAAGAGGCGGTTTCCATGACCGAAGCCACCACCGATAAGTTCACTCAAGCCCTTTCCGTGCTACACCGCCGATAGACAAGAGCTGAGGTGCAGCAGCGGCATCCATAATGTTCATCCCCGGGAATCCTGTCCCCAAATTTTTCCATCTTCTTGACATTTCAAGAAAAACAGGATAACTAAATGCAGGGTCTTAAAAAAAGGCCGTGTGAAACACCGACCCGAAAATCCGCGCGGCAACCCTTTCGCCCAGGCGGCCGAAACGCTTGCGTCGGGTTCCGTCATTTTGTTCTGTTTGCCGGAATCTCTCATTTCTCTGATCATGTCCTGGATCCACCCTGACGCTGCCGAAATCGAAACCCGGATAGAACCGTTTCGCCTCTGGGGGGTGGAAGCCGTCTTCCGCCATAGACCCTGGGGGGACTGCAATATGGGAGCGTATCCCGATGCATGCATTTCCGGTGCGGATTTGCGGGTATACGAGGAAGGAGGGAAAAATGAAGAACCTTCGGTTGAATTATGATACGCTGGTCAAAATTTCCCGCTCTTTGTCACAATCCAGGGATCCCGAAAAGATCATCAAGATGACGGTGGAGAGCATCCGATCCGCCCTGGATATTAAAGGAAGTGCGCTCTTTTTAATCCACCCGAAAACAAAGGCACTGGAGCTTGCCGCCTCGGTGGGACTCAGCGAGGATTATCTGACGAAAGGCCCGGTGAGCGCCCTGCGCTCCATTTCCGATTCCTTGAAGGATGGACCGGTGGCCATTTATGATGTCCGGGACGATCCCCGAATCCAATACCCCGAAGAAGCCGAAAAAGAAGGGATCGCCTCCATTCTCGCCGTGCCCATCATGATGGGGGATGCCGCCATCGGTGCCATCCGCGTGTATACGGCGGAAAAATGGGAATTCACCCTGGACGATGTCAATTTCGTCCAGGCACTGGCCCAGATCGTGGGCATCCTCATCGAAATGACCCGGCTCTATCAGGGCCAGAAGGAATACATCGAGGTGCTGTCGTCTTTTACGGAATCGCCCCAGCTATAGTGCGTGTTCCGTGTCTTTAACGCCCGGCAATCCAGGGAGCCGTCCGTGAAGCCAAGAAATCCGGAGTGGAAATCCCGGCTGGTACCCCCCGAATCCGTGATTCAAAAGATCAGACCCGGGATGGCGATCTTCTTGAGTACCGGTGTGGCCGAACCCCGGACCATGGTCCGGCATTTAATGAAGTCCAAGTCCGCGAACCTGGAAGACCTGGAACTGATTCAGCTGGTCAGCTTCGGGGACGCCATTTCCCTTGAAGCGCTGCAATCGAAAAATTTCCGGTTAAAGACCTTTTTTTCGGGATGGGTCTCCGATCGTGCCATTCGACAGGGGCAGGTCGATTTGATTCCGAGCCGGTTTTCACGGATCGCCCGGTTCATCTCGGACCAGCGGATTCCCCTCGATGCCGCCATCGTGCAGGTGTCCCCGCCCAACGATGCCGGTTACTGTAGCCTGGGCATCTCCGTGGATGTGGCCTGGGAAGCCCTGGAACGCGCCGCCATCAAGGTGGGGGAAATCAATCCCCAAATCCCCATCACCTTTGGAGACACCTTTGTCCCCATCTTTGAATTCGATGACCTGATTCTTTCCGAAGATCCCCCCATTTACTTTGAGCGCTGGCCGGTGGATCCGGTGATGGATCAGGTGGGGCAAAATGTGGCCGCCCTCATTGAAGACGGCGCTTGCCTGGCCTTTTCCATCGGGCCCCTGTATGAAGCCCTGGCGACGCATTTAAAGTCCAAGCGGCATTTGGGGATCCATTCTCCTTTTTTCACGGATCCTTTGATGGAACTGATGGAAAGCGGCGCCGTCACCAACCGCCGAAAGGAAAGCTATCGAGGGAAATCCCTTACGTCCTACGCCTTTGGGACAGCCGCGCTCATGGCCTGGCTCAACGGGAATCCCCTGGTGGAATTCCAGCGCATTGCCAAGGTTTTCGATCCGTTGATCATCGGCCGAAATCCCAACTTCGTCACGGTCATATCCGCCAAAAAGGTCGATCTTTACGGCCGGGTTGCCCTCAAAACCGGGAAAGGAAACGTGGCCACGGGTCCCGCGGAAGTCATGGATTTTTTCCACGGCGCCGAGCTTTCCGAGAACGGGCGCACCATTTTCGCACTGGCCAGCCGGGAGGTTTCGGGGAAGGCCAATATTGTCCTGGCCATCAGGGATATGCCCAATGCCTTTGACATGTTCGAATCCGTGACCACGGTGGTGACGGAGTTCGGCACCGCCCATCTGGAGGGACGCACCTTGCGGGAACGTGCCCAGGCCCTCATCGAAATCGCTCACCCGGATGATCGGGCCGATCTGGTGGAACAGGCCAAAGCCGAACGGATTCTGTATGCAGACCAAATATTTTTAAAAGAAAGCGGGCGGCTGTATCCCAAAGACATTTTCGTTGAACAGGCCTTCAAAGACATCACGGTTCGGTTCCGGCCCGTCAAGCCATCGGATGAAGAAGGGATGCGGCGTCTCTTCTACCGTTTTTCCGATGAAACGAACTATTCCCGCTATTTTCATTCCCTCAGGAGTATGCCCCATTCGCGGATGCAGGAATACGTGAATGTGGACTGGAGCAAAGACATGTCCATCGTGGGGCTGACAGGGGAAGAAGGGAAGGGCCGTATCATCGCCGAAGGACGGTATCTCAGAATCCCCGGCAGCGGGGACGCGGAATTGGCCTTTATCGTGGATGAAGCGTATCAGGGATACGGGATCGGCACCTTTTTATATCGCCTTCTCACCCGGTTGGCCAAAGAACGGGGGATCGAAGGATTCGTCGCGGATGTCCTGTTTACCAACCTGGGAATGATGAAGGTGTTCCAGAAAGGAGATTATCCCGTCCACGCCCAGCTGGGGGGAGGGGTCTATCATTTAAGGATTCCCCTCGAGTCCCGATAATCGATTTTTTAGCCAGTTGTTGGAGCGGACCGGCATATTCATCGGATCAGCATGCCCACGACGGCGCCGGTCATACAGGTGGCAAGGGTTCCGGCCAAGATGGAGCGGATGCCCAAGGAGACGATTTCGTCTCTTCTGGACGGGACCATGGTCCCCAATCCGCCGATCATGATGCCCAAGCTTCCGGGGTTGGCAAATCCGCACATGGCATAGGTCAGCATGATGCGGCTGCGGGGAGAGAGGGCTCCATCTGGAAGTCTCCCCAGATTCAGGTACGCCAAAAGCTCGTTGAGTATGGTTTTGATTCCCATGAGTTTTCCCGCCGTCGTGGCTTCGTCCCATGGAATCCCCATGATCCAGACCACCGGTGCCATGACATAACCCATCAGTCGTTCCAGGGTGACGGGTTCCCCTTTGAGGTCCGGCAAAAATCCCAACACCAGATTTCCCAGATGCACCAGCGCCACCAGGACGATGAGCATGGCCACGATGTTCATAAGAAGTTGCACGCCCTGGATCGTTCCCCTGGTAACGGCATCCATGGCGCTGGAAGCCTCCTCCGGAGGTCGGATCGTCCCCACCGTCAGGGTTCCGGTTTCCGGGACCATGGTCTTTGCAACGGTGACGGCTGCCGGGGCGCTGATAATGGAGGCGGTAAGGATGTGTCCCATGGCATCCGGGATGACGTGGGCAAGGAGGCTGGAGTACAATACCATCACCGTACCGGCAATGGTGGCCATGCCGCAGGTCATCAGAGAAAAGAGTTCGCTTTTTGTCATGTCTTTCAGATACGGGCGGATGAACAAAGGCGATTCCACCATTCCGACAAAGATATTGGCCGAAACCCCCAACCCTTCCGCCCCGCCGATCTTCATGGTCTTTTGAAGCGTCCAGGAAAAGGCCCTGACCACGGCGGGGAGTATTTTCCAATAGAACAATAAGGCGGATAGGGCGCTGGTCACCAGGATCAGAGGCAGCGCCTGGAACGCCAGGACAAATGTGGCGTTGGGGAACTTGGCTTCAAAGGGAAGTGGTCCACCCCCCAGGTACCCGAAGACAAAGGCGGTACCGGCGGTGGTGGATTCTTGAAGGGCAAGGATAATACGGTTCAGGGCCAGAAAGACCTGTCGAAAAAACGGCAGCTTCAGGACCAATGCGCCTACGGCAACCTGAAGCCCGATACCCGTCATGAGGGTTCGGATCGATATCCGCCGCCGGTTTTCGCTCAGAAGTACCGCGATGGCGGCAAAGACCGCCAGTCCAAGGATGCCCCTGACAATCACGCGGTCATCCCCTCCTTTTTTCGGCTTCATCCATTGTCATGCAGGTATCAAATCATCCGGAATGTGGCAAGGACCATGGCCACGACGGTCCACAGGGCTGCGGACAGGAGCATGAGATCACAGGCCTGGCGGATATGAAAAGGCCTGGCCCTCCCCAGGCCGATGCCGATGACGGGTTTTTCCACCCGGACGCCCTGATAGCAGCCGGGTCCGCCCAGGGTAATCCTCAACACCCCTGCAAAGGCGGCTTCGGGATACCCTGCGTTGGGGCTGGCGTGCCGGTTTCCTTCCCGCAGGGCGGTTTTCAGCGCCTTTTTCCCGGTCCCGGCAAGGAAGGCGGCGGCAAGGGTGATGACGAAAATGGAAATCCGGGAGGGGATGAAATTGGCGGCATCGTCGATTTTGGCGGCGGCCTTACCGAACGACCCATACGTTTCGTTTTTGTATCCGATCATTGAGTCGAGGGTGTTCACCATTTTAAAAGCCATGGCCAAGGCCCCTCCGCCCAGGACGGTGTAAAACAACGGGGAGATGACGCCGTCCACCAGGTTCTCGGCAACGGATTCGACGGTGGCCTGGGAAATCTTTTCCCTATCCAGCGCGTTGACGTCCCGGCCGACGATCATCCCCGTTTTTTCCCGCGCCTCCAGCAACCGGTTTTTTTGCAGAGCCTGAAAAACGGCCCCGCCCGCATCGGCCAGGGATCGGGCGGAAATGCTGTAATAGATCAAAAGCGTTTCCAAACTATCGGCCAAAACAGGGTGAAGCCCCTCGGCTAAGACCAGAAGCCCCCGGCAAACACCCCATGTCCCTCCGATCAGGAAGACCGCCAAGAGGGCGCCGGAGAGCACCCGGTTCAAAGAAAGATTCCGGAAAGACCCCTCCAGGGCCTCGATGCTTTTTCCCATCCATCGGATCGGATGGGGAAGCCATCGCGGGTCCCCGAAAAGAAAATCCAGGACAAATGCGGCTGCGATCATTTCCCAAAGCGCCATCGGTTTTTCCGCTTTTTTAAATGGTATAACAACTTGAAAATAAAGGGTTTACAGTTCGATCAAATGAAAATCGTCAAGAAAAGACACCCTAAATTCCTTGTCATGGCTCCCTGATCGGTTTAAGGATGCCTATCAGACCCCGCCCATGGGATCAAGCACCCGGGGGTTTATCGTTTCAAAGTCGGATCGAAGGCTCTTTTTACGGCGTTTTGTCGGTGCAAGAGGAAACGTAGATCCATTTGATCGGATCTGGTTACGGATGCAAACCAACGGACTTCTGATGATCTTTACGGGGAACGGCAAAGGGAAAACCACTGCCGCCGTCGGACTGGCCCTCCGCGCCGCGGGTCACGGATTTCCGGTCTTGTTTTTGCAATTCATGAAAGGGCAAAGACACATCGGGGAGATTCTCGCCTTTAAACGAAACCCGCTTCCGATCCATTTTCGGCAATACGGCCGACCGGGCTTTGTCCAGAGCCGGGCGTGCGAGCCCTTGGACGTTTACCTGGCTCACCAAGCCCTGGAGGCATGCCGCACCCAAATGGCCGCCGGCGCTTATCAAATGATCGTCCTTGACGAGATCAACGTCGCCGTGGATTTCGGACTTCTTCGGGTTGACGAAGTCCTTGCGGTCTTGAAGATGCGGCCATCGAATCTGCATCTGGTCTTGACCGGAAGAAACGCGCCCCCGGCATTTATGGATCTCGCCGATCTGGTCACGGAGATGAAAGAAATCAAGCATCCATATCAAAAGAAGATTCGAGCGCAAAAAGGCATCGAATTTTAATGTGTGGAGCCGTCCTGAAAGGCGGGGCTTGCGGGAAACCTTTTGGTCAAAGAAAGAGAAGCGCCGAAATCGGTTGCAATTCGAGGCAATAGATGCGTATAAAAGAGCCAAAAAATAAGCGCTTGGTAACAAACAAAGGACGGACATCCATGCAACGGATTCTCGTGATCGATGACGAAGCACAGTTTCGTTCCATGATCCGCAGGCTCCTGGAACGGCAGGGATACCTCGTGTTGGAAGCCCCGGACGGCGAAGAGGGGATCAAACTTTTTGAGGGGCAGGGAGCGGATCTCGTCATCACGGATATCGTGATGCCCAATAAAGAGGGCCTGGAAACCATCATGGAACTGAGGCGCAAGATACCCCGCCCCAAGATCATCGCCGTATCCGGGGGCGGTCGGATTGGTCCGGAATCCTATCTCCACCTGGCGGAAAAATTCGGCGCCGTGAAGGTGTTCAGCAAACCCTTCGATCTTAAAGTATTTTTACAAGCCGTACAGGAAGCGCTTTCCGACTGACGCCTCATTCGTTGAAGACTTCACCGTCTTCATATCCAACCCGCGATGGAAACGCGCGGGTTTTTTTCTTGAAACCGGGTGGTCCACACGCCTCGATGGAAAAAATGCCGAAAAAAAGGATCCATGAAGATGGAATCGTAGAAAGCGCCGATTTTGTTCACACCGTCACCCTTTTACGATCTTGTCCGGCTTGAAGCACAAGCACCATCAGGGAATCAAGGAAAAAGCCCATGCCGTTGAACACCGGCGGAAGGCGGGGAAGCCGGATACCCCGCCTATCGCCCTTTTTCTATTTGATGATCGCGCCTTTATGTTGGGCCGGGAACGTCGTTCTGGCCCGGGGAATTCATGAACAGATCCCGCCCGTGGCCTTTGCCTTCTGGCGATGGACGGCAGCGTTCTGCCTGTTGTTGCCTTTTGGATATCGATCCCTCCGGCGGGATTGGCACACCACGGGCCGGCACTGGAAAATTCTGATCTTTTTGTCCCTAACCGGCATCGCCGGTTTCAATACCCTCCTTTACAAAGCAGTCCATACCACGACGGCCGTCAACAGCGCCCTGATTCAAACCGCCATGCCTGCGGTGATCATTCTCATCTCCCTGGTCGTTTTCAGGGAAAGCGTAACGGTGGTTCAGATTACGGGCGCAATTCTCTGCATGATCGGCGCGACCTGGGTCGTGGTCCGGGGGGAGTGGTTTAAAATATTTTCCATCGAATGGGTCCATGGGGATGTCCTGATGATGGTGGCGGTGGTGCTGTATGCGTTTTATTCCACGTTTTTAAGGAGCCGGCCCCCGATCCATCCCGTCAGTTTCATGCTGTTGACCTTTTTTCTCGGGCTTTCCGGGCTTTTCCCCCTTTATCTGTGGGAACGTTTCGTCACCGGGCCGTTTCCGGTCGATACCGGCATCCTCGCGAGCATTCTGTATGTGGCTGTTTTTCCGTCCATCGTGGCCTATTTCTGCTGGAATCGTGGGATCGAGCTCATCGGCGCCAATCGCGGGGGGCTTTTCATCAATCTCATTCCGGTCTTTGCATCGATCCTGGCCGTCTTCTGGCTGGGAGAAAAACTCCAAGCCCATCACGCCATGGGCATGCTCTTGATCTTCTCCGGCATGCTCCTTTTCAATCGAAAACCAAAAAGAAAATAAGGCCGGGGCGAAAGGTCGTATTCTTTTTAAAAAGCGGTTTCATTGGACGGATAAAAAATCATCTCATCTTGTTATGGAAATCGTCTTTTAGACGATTTTCAGTCCCCTTTCCCATCCTTTACAAATAGACGATAACAAGATCGGGCTTCTTACGAAGCCGTCAACGATTAGAAGTGCCAAAAAGCGGAAAGAAGCCGGATTGTGGAAGAAACCTCCCGTCGATACGTCTTTTGTACCCAGGGGGTCTGTTGCCCGGAGATCCATTTCCGTTTGTCCGGAAGATGCCTCCATGGCGTCCGGTTCATGGGCGGCGGATGTCCGGGAAACGCACTTCTGGCGGCCCGGTTGATGGAAGGCAGATCCGCAGAGGAAGTAATGTCCCTTGCCCGGGGCGTCCCCTGTCGAAACGGAACATCCTGCCCGGACCAGTTGGCCATGGGGATGGCCGCCGCCCTTGCCGGAGATTTAGCGCCTGCGGTTTCCTTTAAAATCGAGGCGGATCCGCAGCCTCGAAGCCGCATCGGGTTGATCGGCGCACCCAGGGGCCGGATGGATCTGTTGCAGCATGTCTTCCGCTCCATGAAAAGACACGGGGTGGAAAGCATCTATTGTTTGGGAAACCTCATCGGGGATCCACGGGATGACGCCGTCATCGAAGTGATTGAAAAGAAGTCGCTTTTTGCCGTGGCCGGCGAACAGGAATGGGCCCTTGCCCAGGGCAAGGTGCCGGAGTCGGCGTCTTTATCGGATCCGAAAAGGGCCTGGCTGAGAGCCCTTCCCCAGGCCGCCTCCTTTCAGATGGCCGGAAAAACGGGTTTTGCCTTTTACGGCCGATACCTCCAGACGCTCGAAGGATACTCGGATTTCGAACCCTTTGCCCTGGAAATCAACATGATCTGTGATCTGGTCGATTTCATGGAAAATG